>CAYQOX010000013.1:61759-93405 GCA_964419335.1 uncultured bacterium
TTGATGGATTGGAGCGCTGAGTCCAGGTTTGAGAGCGTTCAGCAGAAGAGCGACTGCGCTGTGCCGCCTCATTCGAACGAGCCGATTGGGACTCGAGTTTACGCTCTTGGCTCTTATCCGACGAGCCTCTTGTTTGAGAATTCGCTGGATTTGAGTTACGTGCTTTTACTGTTGAGTTTTCGCTTATACGTGTCTCCGAGCGAGGGCTGGCAACGCTTTTTTCACGAGTCGAAGAGCCTTCGGCGTCCTGGCGCGCTGGGCTTACCGCCTTACTCCGGCTGTTATTCGATTTGGGCTGCACCCGTTCATCGTTACGGCTCTGGCGATTGGCTTTGGCTGAAGAGTCACGTCTTTCAGCGATGGCCACCAAGGCTTCTTGACCCATTTTCAGATCCTCGGCCCGTGTATTTTTCACTGTAGCCGCTACCCGTTGAGATTTGCGTCCCTCATTAAAGTCACGCTCGTCCATAATGGTGACCGCATTACGCACATTTACATTTTGGTAGTTGTTGATTTCTGTTTTGTTCACATTCACATTATTAACCGTGATGTAATTGTTTACCACAGTGGGTTTATGAATGTAGGTATGATCTCGCCGTACATAATGTCCCCGCGGGTGATACCAGGGATGGAACGAATCCCTCGGCCCCAAGGGAAACCAACCTACTGAGGCACTGAAGGAAAACCCTCCATCACGGATAGCGAGATGGAATGATTTATGATGTCGCGCGTAGGTAAAGGCAACCAATGCGGGGCGCCACACAGGCCGAGGATGATAAACACGATGATGAACAACGCGTACCGTTTCGGTGGGTACCCAGCACCACTCATAGGAATCCACATAGACCCAGCGTCCATAGTGATAAGGCACCCATCCCCACGGTTCATTGGAAACCCAAATGTAGCCGTAGGGCTCGCGTCGAACCCAATAGCCATCGCGGTAAGGAGCCCAGTGTTCCACAGTCACCCGTGGACGCCAGACGCGGCCATACTCTTTGACTTCGATCCAGGTCCCGTGATGATCTAAGTCACGATATCCAACCACGCGTTTGGTGACGGGCTGCTCTTCGGCATTCGCGACAGCACGCATCGCATCCCGCATATCACACCAACGGTCAAACGAATCCCCCTCGGTCAAAGATTCAGCCTCAGCTGAACCATCGCTGTTAATTCGCCACTGTTCACCGCGATTTAATTCAACCATTTGGCTATCCCCTTGTTTTACACGGATGGTACCTCGGCGCACACGAATGAACGAAGGGCCTTTATCTTCGACTTCGATTCCCGTATGGGTATTTTCGGTGATGATGGCGGTAAATTGATCGGAAATGATCTCGAAAGGCGGCTTAGCATAGGGCACATTGCGCGCACTCACGGCAATACGACCTTTGACGATCCCCACTCGACCAAGAGCGTCATCTAAAATGGGGATTTCAAGATAGGTGTCTTCATCCATGCGCAGAATGATTTCATCATCGAACTGGATTTCTGCACGGGCCCCATTTCCTGTGAAGATTTTGTCGCCCGCCATCAATGGGGAGTTGATGGTGGCGTCTTTCCATTCTTCATCTTTTACCCGCTGCACGGTAACGGGTCCATCGATAGAAGACACCCGTGCGACGCGTAAAGCGATCTCCTCTTCTGTATCCGAAAAGGCATAGCCCTGAGGAAATAGCAAAAGAATGATGCCAAGGAAAAAAGCATGAAGAAACGTAACCTCTACTTTGGGTTTCATTTTCCGATCTCCTTCCACATGCTCGAATTATCTTTCTATTTATATTATCGTACGATAATGAGTTGGAAGCTAGAAAACAAAAGATTTTCCTATTTATGTCATCGATTAAATAGGGTTTTCTCCTGCTTTAAAGTATGCTAAAACCAGGGCAAGGTTGTGTTGGTCTCACAAGAACACTTTCATTTTACTTGATTTTCACGTTACAGATGGTATGAAATGATCGGCAAACCGCTACAATTAAATCTAGATAGAAGGGATATTTAACCAAGTTTCAAGATCTTACAAGTTATGGAGAATGACTCCTTGAAAGCGCATCCTGCGCATCATTGATCGAGTTGTTGAGAACGAAGATGAAACAAGGATTATGGTGGAGTTTCGGCGAACCACGAGAAGAGAACGGACGTCTGGTCACCGATTTCTATTACCAAACGGGAAAACATAAGAAATTGGTTCTTCCGTGGCCAACGCGGCATTTTAATGGCGCAGGGGATTTACCTATCCAGATGGAGAGTGAGTCTGAAACATTTCCTTACACCGATTTAACCACCAAGACGCCTGAAGCAGGCCAACGACTCTATGATCTACTAGGCAAGGACGCGCAGACATCGCTCATACGTACGTTCGCCAACCTCAATGAGGAACATTCGATCCGGGTGCTGTGTCTCCAATTTCCTCCCCCAACCTCGGAAAACCGTGAATTGTGCCTTGCCCTTGAAGATCTCCCGTGGGAATTGTTGCATGATGGAGAGGATTTTATAGTTTGGAGATATTCACTCCAAATCATACGCGGGCATTCACGCGATACTTATCAAACCACACCAAGCGATATTCAAGTCAACGCCTGGGGAATTTTGCTCGTTTCCCCTTTTGTGTTTGCCCAAAAAGAACAATGTGAATCGCTGGGCTTGGATATTTTGGAACAGGGGCGAGAAGAAGTAAAACTCATTCGCGATTTGGAAAAAGAGACCAACGGATTGATTCACATTGAACCACCAAGTTACCGCAACGATCCAAGCGGCATTACCACCTTTCAAGAGTTAGAAACCTATCTTTATAATCGTTACAACCATCCATTTCAAATGATCCACTTCATTGGCCACGGGGTGGTTTATGACGAGGAACCTTGTTTATGTTTTGAAAGTGAAAAAGAAGAAGTCGATTATGTTTCAGTGCAACGGCTGAGAAAACTGTTTTTCTCGCTTCAGGATTCACATCCACGCATTGAGCCGCCTTCTATTTTGTTTTTAAACGCTTGCGGATCTTCTAGCCGAGGGCGTTATTCGTCTGGTTTTGCCTCGGGTTTACACGACTTGGGAATGTGCGTATTAGGCTTTCATACCGAGATTTATGATGATGGGAAACCCTTATTAGCGGCCAAGAGTTTTTACAAATCTTTGTGCATGGAACAATCACTGCGCCATCCTCATTCGCCTCCAAACGTTATCACCGCGATTGGGGCAGCCCGACAAAAATTGCATGATGAGACAGAAAAGGATAAACCGGCATGGGGAAGTTTTCGCGCCTATCTTCCTAAAGAAATCACCTTTTCGGTTTATGGACGCGGCTTTCTAGAACGAACGATCCAGAAAATCTACAGCCAATTTTCACACTGGATGAATCCACGCGATTACACGGATCATCTCTCTATAGGGCTGCAATTCGCGGTGGTGTTCGGAATCCTGATGGGGCTAGCGAATTTGGCGTACATTTTTCCCGAATCGGTATTGAGCCGCCATATCACGTATCAGGAAATATTGAGTGAAGTTACGCGAATCTTTTTGATTGGCCCTTTATCTTTTTTAGCTGCGGCTATTTTTATTGCATTTCTCACTCAACAAAATCATCGCTTCTTGATGCTTATTCCGGGAAGAATCTTGTGGGGAAGATGGTTATGGCATGGGATCAAACTATTACCAATCATCGTACTATCCAGTGCGGCTTTCAGTTTCCTATTTTTCTATTCTTTTTCTCGGCTCGATGTGCTCACGGCGCAAACGACGGTGTTTGCTTCCATGACCGATATGCCGATTCATGCTTTTTGGAATCGATTTAATCTTTTTTTAACTGGGATATTGAGTTTTTCTTTATTACTATCAAGTTGGGCTTGTTTACGTAAAAAAGAAACCCTCCATTCTTATCAGAGTTTCTTTTTTATTTTCTGGATGTATGGAATTTTGGGGGGTACATACATCGTTTATCTATTTGTTGGGGAAGATTCCAGCATTTATCGTACCGCCGGGTGGGTTGCTTTTCTACTCTGCAACATGATCGCCTACTCGGTAGCGATTACAAAAATGATGAAAGAGATCGCCTGGCGAGCATCGCAAAAAAGCGTAGCCACGACCTATCTTTCATGGAAAAAATTGCTTCCCTTGCTTGGAGCTGTGCTGCTGGTGATTTTATGTTATTACTTGCTGGAAGAATCGGTACGATTTCAAGAGCATACTATTCAAAACGCTATTTTGGAACGAAAAGAGGCACTCGAAGAGGAGGAGTTTGATCCCCGCAATGAAAAAATCTTAGAACGGGCTTTACGTGAACGAGCCATTCGGGAGGTGCCTGATAGTTTAAAATTTGTAGTGGATCAAGACTGGTTACTCAGTTTAGTCTATGCGGATTATATGCTTTACCAAGCATTTCAAAATGGAGAAAACTCACTGGCTACCTATCTGGAAAATTGTTTACGGTATCTAAATATAAGCAAAGAACAAAACCGGGAGGTAGAATTCAAAGATTATTACTGCAATATCTTTGCCATGGCTCAGCTTCATTACGCTTCATTGATCGATGATGAAGAAGAAAAAATGAACCGTTATGAGGAGGCCCGGGAAAAAGCCGCCTATGCGGTTAAAAAAGATAATCACAATTTTGCCTATTTGGATACCTTGGCGCGGGTAGAAGCACGTATTGGGCAAGACAAAGGTGACCTCACGATGCTGCAAAAAGCCGATAATCATATACGAGAAGCCAAGTGGCGTTCCTATTTTTTACGCAGTCCCCGCGCCCATGAAGTGCAAAAATCCATTGAGTATATGGAAAAAATGATTCACGAACAAATCAATCAGGTTAAACAGAAGAGTGAGTAATTCAATCCCACTCGGTCAAGCGTTTTTGCAGGGCCCGCAGCGATTCAACCGCCTTCCATTGAGGACGTATCTGGCGAAAGGCCACTTCCGCCTGTTCGAGTCTGTGTACAATTTCATTAATTTGCAATTGGATAAACTGCCAGAGAGACTCCTTGAAAGGAATTTGGTTTTCCTCTTTGTAGGATTTGGGAGTGAATAAGAGGCTCTGTCGGGCTTTTTCATAGGCCTGAATATAGTATTGGCGTACCGTTAATAAGTTAATATCAAACAAGGTATCGATTGAAAATTCAATAGAGTCGCTGGCTGCACTTTTCTTGATTATTTTCTCGGCTTGTTGACTTTTCGAGTGAGTAGATTCATTTTCTAGCCATACCAAGCCCGAAGTCCAAGAGCCTTGTGGAGTTTCTCCATTCTCTTCTAAAAACCACACACAATCACGCAGTTCCCCACTCTTACTTTGCAAAGCGGCAAGAAGGGTCGGTAAATCAATCTGTAATTTCCCTTCCTCGCTCGCCATTTGCGTTTGTTCATAAAAATTATCTCTATCCTGGCTATCGAGGACGAGAAAACGGTATGCGGTATTGACAGATAATCCAGAAAGAGAAATGGGGCCGCTGTTGGGGGCGACTGCGGTACAGAAGAGAGGATTAAAGCCGGGTAAATCCGCAGGTTCAATCGCACGCCGGCGTGGCTGGTAAACACGCTCTTTGTTGAGAGAGGCACTGCGATGAGCGGGTGCGAGAACCATGCGTTCCCCCAAAACAGCCAGCACATTCTCCAAGGGAGAAAAGAGAGGTTCAACTTGAGTTTTCCATGTTTCAGAAATCGATTCCAAATGACTCAATCGTTCACGCATGCGCGCTAACCAATGAGTGCGGCGATGTTCTTGTACCCAACGTTCAATCAAGGAACCGTGCGTAGAATGGTTTGATGGGGAAAAATCCTTAGAAACGGCGTGCCAAAAGGCAGTTCGGTCTCTTTGATCGACCGCTTCATTATCAAATGTCATACTCCATAGTTCGCCCTCATCCACCTCGGCGGGGGAAGACATGGATTGAATAATACGATCCACTTGATCCCATAAGGAATCATGAGCGTAGGATTGTAAGAATTCATTCTTTTTCTTTTTCATGATACCAACCGTTTTACCATTGATCTCCAAAAGTTTGGAGGATCACTTTCTTACATTGGTTCCAAACGTAATCGACCGAACCACGGGGGATATTCAGTTTGTTGCCGATATCCTCATTGGTTAAACCATCTGCTTTCCAACGAACCAGGTCGTCACAAGCGACCTGTCTTCCTTTATACGTTATCGTATATTTTTGCAGGACATCTAAAATTCTTTCCATATCATGGGCTTTTTCCCAACCTTGTTCTGTACTGCGGGGATCGGGGATATAATCTTCAATTCTCACCTCGATGGAAGAGAGCGGGATACGGGAAGGAACGCCATTTTCCGCCTGCCAAAGATTCTCGGCTGCTACAGGGACCTCATGCGACTCACCCAATGGATTTTCACGGAAATCGACCCCACATTTTCGGCAGTGCGTATCGGAGGGTTTGGAACTGAGGGAACCGCATCGCCAGCAAGCATAGTTTGTATGAGTATATTTGCGAATAAGATCAATCAAGCGCTTATGCGCAATATGATAAACAGCCCGTTCAAAGCCGGCATCGATCATCCATTCCGGAAGCACCCGATATTTCTCGCTCGCAGTCGCGATCCGAAGATATTTTGCATCATGAGTCCAATCATAAACGGATTCAATATATTGCAAACAAGAAAGGAGTTCCCCTTGGCGATTTTTGAAAGAAAACCCAGCGGCATCCACACTGATTTTTTCGGGTAGATAGGGAATACCAAAATCATGTAAGAAGGCTTGGGAATTCGCGTCATCATACTCCCGTATATCCGCATGCTCGGAATCTAAGGGGATCGCATACACTCTTGTAGCCGTCTCCAGGGCCAAGCGATTTCCTTTTTGTGAAAAGACCAAGCGATTTACAGAGGGACTGCCGATGGTTGAGTCATGCTTTTCGAGCAAATCGCTCGCATCCAGGGAGCGAATCAAGGTTTTGGTAGGAACATCCCATATTTGGATCATGGTATCGGAGCGGATACAAGCCAAGCGATGGCCACTTTTGGACAAAGCCACATGGGTCATAATGCCTTTTTTGCGTGAATTCATATCCTCCGGGGGGAATTGGATCGCTTGGTTTGCGTTTTGATTCCATATTCGTGAGCAATTATCGCTCATGCAGCGTAGGATTTCTTCCATCACCAGTCCCCATAGTTCATCCTGCAAATCTTCGATTTCCAGGGAAAGGTGACGAAGGCCGCTGGCATTTTTTCGCACGACATTATTGACCGCACGGCGGATCAAACGGCAATGATGATCCACCCCCTCATTCACCAACGCATCATACTCTGGGGAATGGGGAGAGTAGATAAGTTGAATAACTTCGGGGATAAAAAATATTTGGCGCTCCAAATTGCCTAATAATTCATTGGTAAATTTATTGAAGAAGGCTTCTTGTCCCTTTTTTTGGAGATTCATCAAGCGGGTTAGAATATGACGGGCGGTCTTATCCGCGACCTTTTGTCCCCAGCGTTCATCGGCGGGAAACCACGATTTTTCCATTAATTGTGCGAACAAGATATCCGACAAGGTTTCCTGTGCGGTTTTTCGTTGTTCTTCGGTGAGGTTTCCGCTTGCTATTTGCTGAAGAATATCGTTGACCGTAAGCATGCTACAAAGCCCCATGATTCGCTTGAAGAACAATAAATAAATGTACAGCGAATCGTTTGATCGATGATTCATGGGATGAATCGTATGCTTGAAATCATACACGGTCATACGCTTTACCTCAAGCAACTCCTACGCATCATGGGACCGGAAGCAAAAATACATTCTATAAAAGTTTGATTTCTTCTTATTTCCATCATTTCTATCTTCGTTATCGAATCAAAATTTGAGCAAACTAAAAAAAAACAAAAGATCATCACGAAGGTGAGTACTTTTTAGGGAGAAACGCCTTGGGGATGTGTTCCGCTTGTCTCCGCGCGGCCTTAAGGGCCGCTTGCTCCGAAAGCCGCTCCACACAGGCCTCTTCGGCGTTTTGGTTCGATTCATTCGGATTGAAAAAAGTTATAGGTCTCGCTATAGAATCACGTCAGGATTCCTTTTCAAGGTATCAAAAAGGACTCAAATACCGGATGAACCAAAAATATTTTTTAAGTGTTTTGTATGGGTGTCTATCGGATAAAGGCAATCGAAAAAACAGAAAGCGATAATATTATTATGAAATCCTTATGATAAGGAGGGGTTGGTGTTAAATTATAGGAAAGTGAAGTTAGGGAAGGCAACATACTAAAAGGAGGACATTTAATGGGTACAGGTTATCATGAAGATGTCAATGCATTATCAAGTGAAGCCAAGAATTTTCATCGCGCCCTGACCAGTTTAATTGAAGAATTGGAAGCGGTTGATTGGTACCATCAGCGTGTGGATGTAACGGAGGATGAGGAGCTTAAAGCCATTCTTGCTCATAACCGTGATGAAGAAATAGAGCACGCCGCGATGACGTTAGAGTGGCTTCGGCGGATGATGCCAAAATTTGACGAAGAATTGAAAACTTACTTATTCACCGAGGGCCCGATTACCGAACAAGAAGAAAAAGCCACTTCTGGTGAAGCAGGAGGAGAGAATTCTTCTTCGGATCTCGGGATAGGAAATCTAAAAAAAGGAGAATAACACATGGTTGATCTGCTAAGACGTTCAATGGCTCCTATTGTGGATGAAGCGTGGGATGAAATTGAATCGGAAGCGAAACAAATATTCAAACATTATTTAGTAGCTCGGACATTAGTGAATTTTGATGGTCCTCACGGTTGGGAATATGCCGCGGTGAATACAGGAAGATTGGATATTGCTAAGAATACTGCGAAAGATGGGGTTGAATGGGGGGCAAGAATCGTTCAACCGCTTATTGAAATCCGATCCCCGTTTACCCTCGATCAATTCGAATTGGACAATATCGAGCGTGGTTGTGATGATGTTGATCTCGAACCGCTGCAAAAGACCGCGGTACAAGTCGCACGTTTTGAAGATGACACAATATTCAATGGGTTTGATCAAGGCGGAATTCAGGGAATTATTCCCTCTTTAGAACATGATCCTCTCTCAATTCCCACGAATGCGAGTGAATATCCGAAACGGATTATGGAGGCGGTTAACCAGTTAGATTTAGCGGGAGTGAATGGACCTTATACTCTCGTCCTTGGGGAAGAAGAATATCAATCCCTGATGCAGTTGGATTGCCAACCCAATTATCCGATTCAAAAATTGGTCAAGGATCATATCGGGGGGGATATTATTTGTAGTCCGGTGTTGCAAGGGGGACTGCTGTTGTCAACCCGAGGTGGCGATTTCGAACTTACGGTGGGGCAAGATTTATCCATTGGTTATGCGATCCATGATAAGAAAAATATCGAACTCTACATTACGGAATCCTTTACCTTCCGGGTTTTGGACCCTGCAGCGGCTATCGCACTGAAATCATAAAGTTAAGTTTAAACGCAGAAACGCCCTTCATGGTGATTCACCATAAAGGGCGTTTTTTATTTACCCTCCACTGGTCTTACGACTTCGGTTCATCTTTTTCTTCTTTATACTCTTGTTTTAAGGCTTTTTCAATTGTGGTAACAACTTTTTTGTCCATGGGATTCATTTTGCTGCGATAGCGATGAATTAACTTACCGTACTTATCAAGTAGAAACTTTTCGAAATTCCATTTAATTTCGCCATCAAAATCTTCATTTTTGGCATGGGTTAGATACTGAAATAACGGTGCTTGTTTTTCTCCTTTGACAACGGTTTTAGCCATCATGGGGAATTCTACATTGAATTGGGTTTGGCAGAATTCCAATATCTCTTCATTATTCCCGGGTTCTTGCTTGCCAAAATCATTCGCGGGAAAGCCAATTACCACCAGGCCTTTTTCTTTGTATTTGTTGTATAGCTCTACCAAATCGGCATATTGTTTGGTGTAGCCACATTCGGAGGCTGTATTGACAATCAATACAACATCACCGGCATATTCTTTGAGTTCATGTTTCTTGCCTTTGATGTCCTTTACTGTAAATTCATGAATGCTTTTGGCTTTTTTGGGATCTTTCTTTTCTTCTTTATCCCCTGTCCATCCGGCAGACACCAGAACCATGGTAAGAGAAAAAGCTAATATCAACCCTCTTCCATATATTCTCATCGCTTGACTCCTTCTTCATTAATCGGTTTTGTCTAATGAAGATAGTGTACTTGCAGTGGAAAGAAATTAACAAACAAACGGCTTTATATAAATTGCGCGTTTTTACTGGGAAACACGTCCAGGAGATTTCTCCCTACTCTTTTTTTAAACCGAAACGCACTGTGCGGGTGTCTTGTTCTATCCCGGTAGGTTGAGTTAAAGGGGAATAGAGTTCTGGGCGTCGGGTTTTTAGCCAGCGGCGGCCGGTTGAAGTCTCCTGTAATGAAGCGTCGAGATCGGCGATAACCATATCATCCTTCGCCTTCCAGGTTTCGGCCAAGATGCGGCCATAGGGATCGAGAATCATCGCATTCCCGGTACGGACTTCGTCATCGTCCTGCCCTACTCCATTGCTGAAAATGAGGAATAAGCCATTGTCATGTGCTCGCGCTGGAAGCCACCGCATCAGCCATCCTCGGCCTTTGTCGCCATAAAATTCTTTTTCGATAGCGCTGGGGTGTTGTTTTCGATTGAGCCAGAGAGAGACATCGATCCTCCCCATAGCATGAGGGCTTTTTGTTGCGCATCCACCCGTTTGATGGGGAGATAAAAGAATCTCGGCTCCCCTTAGCGCGTTGATCCTGGCATTTTCTACGTGATTGTTATCATAACAAGTCAGCACACCAACACGGCAATCATGGGGCGTATCAAACACAGTATACTCATTTCCAGAATCCATCTCGGGATGAATAAAAGTATGTAACTTACGATGACGCTGCATGGTGCCATCCGGCATAGCGACGATATAAGTATTGTATAGGCGATCGTGTTCATCGCGTTCGATCAAACCTACGCCAATCGTAATGCCCCATTCGAGCGACCATTGCTTTACCGAAACGCTAGAGGGACCTTCAAAAACCGGTTCTGATAAGTCCATCAGCTGGTCACGACTTAGTTTCCGTAAAAACCAATATCCTGTAAGGCAGCACTCCGGGAAAGCGATTAATTCTACATTATGATTTGTTGCCGTTTCGATAAAACCACGTACGATTTCTAAATTGGTTTCTTTTTCCCCGTTGGCGCTTTGAAATTGAACCGAGGCGGCGCGTATATTTCTCATAATTAGTTGTAGGTATCCTTCAATCGATTGTAATGTACTCTTCAACCGCGATTTATCCGTGTATGTATCGCATTATGATACCGTTCCTAGGCCCCAGCGGAAAGAGGATAGGGAGATATTCAATCTAGAAGAAGTAGCAACGGATTTTGCTTTATTTGATTAGGAGGGTCTGCTTTCCATTTCTGTTTAAAGCGGGACATAAGCACAAAGAAAGGGAAGTTGCGGTTTAAGCAACTTCCCTTAATGATTGAAATTATGAATAATCTGAACAACCAAGTTTATATCTTACACATAGGGATGATGGCCAGAAGCCAAGAAGCCATCTGTGCCTAAATGGCACGCATTCTCCTTGTCGTTAACGCTCATCAAAGAACAACCTCGATTGAGTGCAAGCCAAAAACTATAGTGGATTCCCTACAGCATCAACGGGTTCAACAATCTGTACTTTATCTTTGGGGAGTAATGAAACCAGATCAGGAAGATCATAGACTTTTAGAGCACCATGGATTGCATTAATCAGTTGGTTTTCTGTGATGGTGGAATGGATGACGTTCGACCATGAGCCAAGCGATTGTTTTAAAGTGATTTTTGAAAATAAATCCGGTTCCAGGGCGGCTGCATGCAAGACCGCCGGCCCCATTTCGCCAATGCCTATGATTTGCACGCCAGATGAGTTTTCGGGGTGATCCTGGAGATAGCGAGCACATTGGATAGCATCTTCAGCCCGGAGACCAAGATAGGATTTATCGAGCATATAGGCAGAGAAAAAGTTACGCCATTCTTGGCCAAAATATTTGACCATCGCTCCACGATTGGAGGTTTCGCGAATTTCACCGATACCGCGCATATCTACGGCTAACACCGTATGCCCATTGTTTAGCAAGGACTCTATCGCACCGCCTTCTTTGGCTTCGGCATTTTTCCCTTCGCCATGGAGATAGAGCACCGCGTCTTTGGTGGATTCATTGGGGGTAAAGAATAACGCAGGAAGCATGATATTGGGTTCTGGTTTGAGGATAAGTTTACGAATGGTGTACCCATCTCGCTCGAGGGAACCTTTCTTTTCAACCTCCAATTCAGGCAAATCATCCGCTTGGCGTATGCTCGCGATATCTCGAATTTTTTCGCGCAGGGTTTGTTGGCTTTCGTTTTTCCATAAGTGTTCACGTTTATTCGCTAATTCTTTTTCCAACTCCAGGTTTAGATCATATACCGTTCGCGCATCGTCCATTAGAACAACTTGTCCCTCTTCGGTGCATAGAATTTCTTCGTCGTTCAAAATGGAAAAATCAGGTTCAAAGATAACCTTATCCTCGCCTTTGAGCCAGCGGCTCATCCAACGCACCATCCCTTCGCGCAACTGTTTGGAGAAACCATGCTGGGCATCGGTTTCGATTAAATCGACTCGCTCTGCGTATCCCATGCGCGTGTAGAATCTCTTCGCCTGACGGAAGGCGAACCATGAGCCCTCGATATCAAAAAAGTCATGGGTAGCGGTACATAGCAGGGTGGGTTTGGGAGCACGCATCATGATATAATCGGCATGATCCATACCGAATGCAATTTGGCCGTGGATGTCCTGTTCTGCGTCTTGCGGTTCTTGATCTTTCAAGGTGGTGATATAGCAGCTGGGAGCGGCACAATCGACACGTTCATCCAGAGCCATGATGTAACTCGTCAAGGTCCCGCCGCCGGAGTTGCCGGTGCAGCCAATTCGATCTTTGTCAATCTCGTCCCGGGTGAGGAGATAGTCAATGCCGCGCATTCCATCCCAAATGCGATAGGAAGCGGTGTTGCGTCCGACTAAGATACTGCCAACGCCCATCATGGTGTGGCCTGTGGTGCCTCCTATGATGGGTTCGTTTTCTTCGTCCAGTAATTGGTAGCGTTCGCCTTGATCTACGGGATCATAGGAGAGGACGGCAAAACCATTTTTGGCAAGTAAGATACAACCCCGCTGATAAGTTTCGGCTCCTTTGCCATTCCCACTATGGCCACAGGGAAACAAGACGCCAGGATAGGGAGGTTCGGTTTTGGGAAGATATAAAATGGCGGTTACGTAAACATGGGGGTGGCTTTCGTAGATGACTTTTTCAATCCGGTAATCCTCAAATTCTTGTTTTTCTGTAACTTTTGCATTAAGTGGTGTTTGAGGAGGTTTTCCGTCGATTTTTTCATAGAAAAAATCTTTCATTTTCTTTTGATAGTTTTGGATATCTTCTTCGGTTTTCATTTCCTCATAGGCTTGATTCCGTTCATCAAAGGCTTCATAGGTTAAATTTCTCCAATATTGGGTGATCATGGAGGTGGTTTCCATATCACCTATTTTTTCTGGCAATACATCCAGATCCTCCCCGAAACTGAGCGGAATGAGCAGTGAAACTAGGCTTACGATAAGAACAGTACGCATGATTAATCCCTTTCTTTGTATTGATCGGTTTAAAACCACTCTACCGAATTCTTGAGAGAAAGTCCAATCTTATCAATCTTATATCGTTCAAGAAAAGATCATGGTAAAATCAGGAATAATGTAGATTGGTTGATGACTCATCCGAGTTTGATACGTTAATAACATGAATCACAACAATTCTCATATCCCAGGAGAAGATCATGCGCCCCCAAATAACCCCTCATATCAAATATGGAATTGCTCTTTTGCTTCTTGTAACGATCATTTATCCAGTTTTTACCCAGTCATGGCTGCAGAGCAAATCGCCCAATCATGTTAATGTGGTTGGGCGAATTCCTTTGCAAGATGAAGTTTGGGAAGAACGGCTGGTATTATTCTTTGATCAAGAGATTGAAATCCCCGATTCTCCCCTCTCGTTTGATCCAATTATTGATGGGCACTGGCAAACCTTTGAGAATGGATTTTCTTTTAAGCCCGAAAAACTGCCCGAGGATGAATTGTTTAAAGTTACGATTCACCCTGAACTCAAGTCGAAGAGTGGTGATCCCATCAATCCTGATCAACGTGAATTTTATTTGTCGACAGCCAACATGGAGGTAAAGAATGTTTGGTTGATTGAAGAGGAAGCCCACCAGTATACCTTCGGGGCAATTTTCCCCTACCCTGTCAATCCAGAAAAAGTGAAAGAGTATCTTTCAATTAAGGCGAACGATGAGGAGATTTCGTATCAAATTGAATCGGGGAAGACAGAAGATCTTGTACGAATCACCATTACGCAAGTAGAGGATTGGCCGATCTCGTTCCATTTTGAAGCGGGATTGCCTGATAAAACCGGCCACCTGGAGACTAAAAACGAGGTTGTTAAAAAGTATCCCGAAGATCGCTTTGTGGCCGTAAAACAGGTGCATTGGAGCGAGATCAACCCGGAGTTTCAAGAATTTACGCTTACCTTCAATTATCCGGTCAGGGCGAATGACTTGGCGAAGCATTTACAAGTTATTCAGGCGCGTGAACGCCAACGGTTGGATGCCACTGTGACTACGAAAGGGTTGTTAGACCGCCATACGGTTCGTATCTCCACTCCCAATCCCGGCGATATGACGATCCGGATTCAGATTGATAAAGGCTTGCAGAGTGAGCGCGGGAGAGAGTTGGATGTTCCTTATCGTACAACTCTTCATCATCGTGAAGATCCTCTTCGGATCGCTTCCATACGATGGAGAACATACGGAGAAGAGGGGAATGTCTTGCAGATTCGTTTCAACAAAAGCATCACCCCCTTTAATACAACCGAAGAATTGAAGGAGCATGTACAAATTTTTCCTCCCATAGAGAAGAAGGATGTAGAATTTGGCCGCTATAACGAAATTAATATAAAGGGGAAATGGGAAGAAGGGCTGCAATATGAAGTCCAGTTTACAGAAGGATTAAAACATTCTGAGCTGGCGAGGTTGAGTGAAGCCCTTTCTACTCAAACCCAAGCACCGGAAGTACGCCCTTGGCTTCAGTTTGATCAGCAGGGGAAATATTATTACCCCCTGCGTGATGGGATGGGGATTTCATTAAAAACCCGAAAAATCGAGAGTCTCGATGTGACCTTGTACCGCCTCTTTCCTTCCAACATTGCTGTGGCGGTCGAGAACATGAATAACGGGAAAGGCGGCGATTGGTTTAACCGGAAGTGGTGTGAACAAATTTCAAGTCAGGAAATTTCCCTTGAACCTAAAGGAAATGAAACCCAAGAAACGCTTATCAATATAGATGATTTTCTCCCTTCCGACCGACGTGGGGTCTTTTGTTTATCCGCCCATGATGGGGATAACCGCTACCGAGATACCCGCTTAATTCTTTTTACGGATACAGGGGTTTTAGCGCATTGGCGTAATCAGGAACTGGCAGTCTTTGTGCATGATCTTTTTTCGCTGACGCCAGCCAATCATGCCAAAGTCACGCTCTATTCTTCGAAAAATCAAATTATGGGCGAGGGTAGAACGGGTTATGAAGGTACGGTTCAAATTAACGATCTCGATACCCGCTTGGGTTTGCCCCATGTACTCGTGGTCGAACATGGTGATGATTATACATTTTTAAAACTTGATCCACGGAGAGAGGGGCGTAATGAAATTAACGCGATCCAATCTTCGTATTCGGCAAAAGCCTATGATGGTTTTATCTATGCGGATCGTGATTTGTACCGTCCGGGAGAAACGATTCATCTCCATTGGATTGTTCGAAGGAACTACGGTGATTCTGTAGGGGCTATTCCATTACAACTCAAAATTCTGAAACCCAATGGGAAGGAAATCTTGACGGAAGCGGTGGAATTAGATGAGTTCGGCTCAGGGGGGATTGATTTTCAGACGCAGGATGTTTACCCCACAGGAGAATATCGAGCCAATCTCCTTATTCCTGGGAGTGAGAAAGCCATTGGCAGCTACCGATTTCGCTTAGAAGAATTCGTGCCCAATCGTATGAAGGTTGATGTAAAGACCTCGAGCGATCATTGGGTCGCGGGGCAGGCAGAATCGGTTACGATCGAAGCACGACATCTTTTTGGGGCCCCGGCAGTGGATCGTAAATGCGAAGCAGAATTGTTTTTCCGGTCAGGAGAGAAGGTTACTTTGGATCAATGGAATGAATACTACTTCGGGAATGATTCAAATTATACGCCGGAACGAATCTCGCTTGGTGAGCATCGTACGAATGAAGAGGGACAAGTCTCACTTAACTATACCTATAAAAAGGATCTCAAACTAACCTCACCGATTCCCGCCTATGTGGTGGGGAGAGCATTTGAACTTGGGGGGCGATCTATTAATGCGCGCGAATCCATTATGGTTTCACCTTCGGAAGTGCTATTGGGGCTGATGACCAGTCCCCTGCCCGGGGGGAAAGGGATGGAGGTGCATATTGCCGCCGTGAATCAGGATCAAACGGCGGCGGATTTGGATCAGGTGAAAGTTACCCTCGAGCGCCAAGTGTGGGACTATTATGTGCGCCGCTATTACAGCCACAATCAGCCTGATTTTACGGAATCGTTCCGGGAAGTGGAAACGAAAGAAGTCTCTCTATCGCAAGGGCGCGGCTCCGTCTCTTTTACTCCTGAAGAATATGGATATTACCGGGTTCGGGTGCATTCGGATCAAACCGAGGTGTATAGCACTCGCTCTTTTTATGCGTATGGGGGACGATGCAATGTGATTGATGATGCAAAGCCGAGTTTGATTACGCTGAGCGTGGATCAGAGCCGTTATCAAGTGGGAGATACGGCGCGTATCCGGGTGGAATCTCCCTTTGATGGACGCGCGGTTGTGGCGATCCAAGATGAAGAGATCAGAAAGATCTTTTCCCAGGAATTAAAGAATAAAGCGGCTGAATTTGAATTACCAATTACGGAAGAAGATTATCCCAACGTATGGGTTGAAGCCACGGTGATTCATTATGTAGAAGCCGGGCAACCTCAAATTTATCCTTATTCTAGTTTTGCTATTGAGAATCTGGAGGTTGATCATCCGCAACGTCAACTGAAGATTACGTGCGACAATCTGCCGGAGGAAATCAAACCGTCTTCGTCTCTAACCGTCGATATAAAATCTACTGAGATGGATCATGCACCGGCTCAATCCAAACTCACGGTGGCCCTGGTGGATGAGGGGATTCATATGATTACCAATTATCAAAGCCCCGCTCCTTATGACTGGTTTGGGCGTTCACGCCGTCCTGATTTTCGCCGGACTCATTATTACGACAATGTTGTGTATGACTTTGACAAATGGGAACCCGGTGGTGATGGGGCTTTAATGGCGAAGCGAGTCTCTTCGAGTTTAGAAAATTGGATTAAGCCGGTTGCTTTGTGGTCAGGGGTTGTGAAAACAAATTCTGAAGGGGAAGCCTCTGTTACCTTTGATGTTCCCGAATATACAGGTGAATTACGGTTGGTGATCGTGGCGTATGATGAGGATTCGGTAGGCGCGTATGAAGAAGCCATCTTGGTGCGGCGAGATTTTGATATACGTACCAGTCTGCCGCGATTTCTCTTACCAAAGGATGAGAGTCGAATCCATGCGACCTTCTTCAATCATAGCGATCAAATCAGCCAGGCAAAATTGTCATGGAAAACCGAGGGCGCATTGAAAAATGAGCAAGGAAAGCAAGAGTTGATGATTCCAGCCCAAGGAGAAAATAGCTTGGTGATCCCTCTTACGGGAGGGAATCTTTCTGGGCAAGGCACCCTTTCTTGGGAAGCCATATTTGAGGATGAGCAAGGGCGTGTGATTGAGAGATTGGAAAAAATTTCGCCCATTCCGGTTGAGCCACCGGCGGCATTTCAGTCTCATTTCGAAAGCCAATGGATTGAGCCAGGTGATTCTCTCGTGGTTCGGAATAATCGGTTTGTGGATAATGAACTCGCGGAGATCGAGATTACGGTGGGGGCTCATGCTTCACTGCAACTACAGGAAGCCTTGTCCTATTTGATCCGCTATCCCTATGGATGCGTGGAACAAGCCACCTCGCGCTTGATGCCAATGTATCTCTTAAGAAAAAATGCCAACCTAATGAATACGACGTTGGATGAAAGAACAAAGTTGGATATTTATATTCAAAATGGCATTGATAAACTTTTCTCCATGCAAACTCATAATGGTGGTTTAGGTTCATGGCCGGGGAGCAATCATCCGTATGCTTATGGCTCGGTTTATGCCTTCCATTTCTTGACTTTGGTTAACAATGAGCGTGAATTTGATGTACCAAAAACGAGTTACAACGCATTAAAAGACTATGTCAAAGAATTGGGGACCCATTGGAGCCGCAATTCGGAGTCGCATTTATACTTACGCGCCTACGCGGCGTTTACCCTTGCCTTGGCCGGCGATCTGGAATCGATCGAGCAAATCCATCGCTTTGACACGATTTCCATCCCCCGGGCTGCGCGCTATCTCTTGGCCGCAGCGATTATGAAAACCACCCAGGATCGAGACCGTGTAGCCCGCTATTTAACCGAAACGCCTTCCAAACCTTATCGCGTATCTGAGCCGGATGAGACTTTGAACTCCGACATACGCAATACCGCGGTTGAATTAATTTCGCTTTTGGAGATGGAGAGAGAGCCAACTGAGATTACCCAACGGGTGCAGAAACTGGTGCAGTTTCTGCAAACAAATTATCACGGGAATACGCAGGAAACCGCCTTTGTGGTGACCGCCTTGGGAGAGTACTTAAGTCGTCAAAGCCAGAATTTGGAGGAGGCTAAAGCTCGGATTGAATATCAGCATGAAGATGCTACCAGTGAGCGTATTATTCAAAGGGAGGATATTTACGAAGAGAAACATGATGGTAAGGGAGGTACCTTTGTTATTGAGAATACCGGCGAAGTTCGCCTGATCGCGAATATCACGACGCGAGGCATTCCTTTGGTGATCGAAAAAGAGCCGGTCGATGAGGGGATCAAAGTACGACGTGAATTTTTCAATAGCAAAGGTGAGACGTGGAATCAATTAGAATTTATTCAGGGTGAATCTTATATTGTCGATCTTCAAGTTCAATGCGATCAAAAATTGAAAAACGTGATTGTGGCTGATTTATTGCCTGCTGGTTTTGAGGTTGAAAATCCCCGCCTTGATCCCAGCGCGGCTCCTCAAGATTTCTTTGAAGATTCGCGAATACCTACCCATTTGGAAATTCGTGATGACCGGGTGGTCTTAGCCTTCGATGAAATTGAGGAGGGAGAAAATCATTTTTATTACATCGTTCGTGCGATCACACCGGGAACCTATCAATATCCACGGCTTCAAGCGGAATGCATGTATTTACCGACGATTTATGGGACTTCGGAATTAACGAGTATGAAGGTGGAAGAGTTTAGTCCGAGTGAGGAATGATGTTTTTGAGAAAGTGGTTCACGAATAAATGGGTACGAGTGGCGAGCGCTATGAGCGTATGCGCTTTGTTCATGGCGCTTGCCATGCTTTGGTACCCCATGGAGGTGGACTATTACACAGAAATGAAAGCCTCGTCGGAGATGCAAGACCGGCATGGACAATTAGTTCATGCGTTTCTTAACGAAGAGGACGCTTGGTGCATTCCCCGCACGTATGATCAAATCAGTCCGTATTTGATCGAAGCGGTCATTGCTACTGAAGATCAGCGCTTTGGCAATCATCCTGGGGTGGATCCTATCGCGGTGATACGGGCGGCTTGGCAAAACCTACGTCATGGACGGATCGTTTCAGGGGCTTCAACGCTGGCGATGCAAGTGGTGAAAATGGCCTATCGCCATCATGGCCAAACTTGTAATAAATTCATGCAGGCCATCCAAGCGGTGCGACTTCAAACACGCCTCGATAAGGAAAAAATCATTCAAGCGTATTTGAATCATGCTCCTTATGGAGGGAATTTAATCGGGTGCGAAGCGGCCTCCCGTCGTTACTTTGGAAAACCTTGCCGTGAGTTAACTTTAACGGAAGCGGCCACGCTAGCAGGATTACCGCAGGCACCTGCTATTTACTCACCGTTGAGACATCCTGAAAATGCCATGACTCGCCGCAACTATGTGCTACAACGAATGTTAGAAGAAAAATACATTAACAAGCAACAATATCAAGAAGCGGTAGAGAAGCCATTGCGTGCAGGCTTTCATTCGTTCCCGCAGCATGCGCCGCATTTGGCCATGCGGACGAAAGCGAAAAACTCGATTCCGGTATATACAACACTGGATCTCGAGATTCAATCAAGGCTTGAAAGACAATTGCAAACAACGGTAGAGCAATATGAAACGATTGAAAACGCAGCGGCGATGGTTGTGGATGTTGAGAATGCAGAGATTCTAGCCTATGCCGGTTCAGCGGATTTCTTTTCGCAAACATTAGAAGGTCAGTATGACGTTTGTCGGTCGCCTCGGTCTCCAGGTTCTACGCTTAAACCTTTTGCTTATGGCTTGGCGATGCAAGAGAATCGGCTGTATGCCAATGAAACGCTCTACGATGGGCCATGGGATCGAGGGAAGTATCAACCTGAGAATTTTGACTTGCGCTACACCGGGTTAGTAAGCGCCGAAGAAGCCTTGCAGCATTCCTTAAATATCCCTGCGATTATTGTGCTGCAACGAATTGGGTTAGATCCTTTTTGCCGTTTTCTTCAAGATACGGGTTTGACAACTTTTTCATGCAATCCTCAAGACTATGGCCTGGGAATGATTCTTGGCAATTGTGAAGTGAAATTAAAAGATATGGCTGAAGCTTATACCGCGTTGGCCGCAGAGGGGAAACACCGACCAATCACATGGAAAAAACAAATGGTGAAAGAAAAGCCGGAGAAGCAAATCCTATCCAAGGGGATCGCGGTACAACTTTACCGGATGTTAGAGCAACCTTTCCCTCATGAACTTTCCGATATTCCGATTACCTCCGTTCATACCAAATCCCGGGTCGCATGGAAAACCGGGACGTCGCAGGGCTATCGTGATGCTTGGACTTATGCGTTTAACCGGCATTATGTGGTTGCCGTATGGATGGGAAATAACGATAGCCGTGCTTCCTCTCACTTAGTCGGGGCTCAATCGGCACTTCCTTTAGCTGCGAAAATCTTCCGCTCCTTACCCTCCAAAGTTAAATCGGGATGGCCTAAAGCGGCAGATTTATTCCATCGGGTTGAAGTGTGTACTTTAAGCGGACTTCCGGCACATCCTTCCTGCCCACGTCGTAAGACGGTATTGCTTCCAAGGGAACAATATGTTCATCGGAATTGTGATATGCACTATTTTAAACGAGGGGATCAAGCAAAGCAGCAAATTCAAGAGAGATGGCCGGCCTCGGCGCAAGAATGGAATTTGGCCTCGATAGATACGCCATACAAAACTTTTGTGCAAAACCAATCCTCACGTGAAAAGACGTTTCGCATAGTCCAACCGGCGCCGGATGCGGAATATTTACTTACGGGTGAAGAGCGGGGAGATCGAATTCGATTAAAATCCTCTTGGGATGAAAAAGAAGAAATCCACTGGTATCTCGATAATCAATACATTGGGACATCATCCTCGAGTAAAGACTTGTATATAGAACTAACCCCTGGGCAACACCAAGTATCGGCCATGACCAAGGATGGGAGTGTGCATGCCGTGCATTACACGGTTCATTTGCCCCGCTATTCGAGCGCCTCAGAGTAAAGCGAGGGGTTTATTCCATGACCTCGTCTACGATTTCGGCGATATCTTTTACCATAACCTCATTCTGTACCCCTTCATGTTTGACGCCATCTTCGAACATGGTTATGCAGAAGGGACAGGCCACCGCGATGGTCGAGGGGTTTTGCTTTAACGCTTCTTGGGTTCGTTCTTGGTAGATACGTTTACCAGTGCTTTCTTCTAGCCACATGCGTCCACCGCCGGCACCGCAGCAAAAGCTCTTTTCTCGTGTACGTTCCATCTCCCGGGGAGGCGTTCCACCACAAGAATGACGCACGATGTCGCGAGGGTCATCATAAATATTGTTATAACGTCCAAGATAGCATGAGTCATGAAAAACGGTGGTTTCGTTAGTTTTTGGGTTGAGTTTAATTTTATTTTCTTGAATTAATTGCAGAATTAATTCAGAATGATGCAGAACTTCGAATTCTCCGCCAAACTGGCGGTAGTCATTTTTTAGGGTACTATAGCCATGGGGACAATGGGTAACGATTTTTTTGATTTTATGTTTATTAAACTGAGCGATATTTTCTTTTGCCATCATCTCGAAAACGTATTCATTTCCTAATCGACGCAAGGAATCGCCGCAACAGCGCTCTTCATTTCCCAGGATTCCCCATGAGATACCGGCTTTGTTGAAGATATTCGCGATGGCGGTTACGATGTTACGGCTGCGTGTATCGTATGCTCCCGAGCATCCCACGAAGAAGAGATACTCGACGGTTTCCTCTTCATCCAGAATTTTTACATCCAAATTTTCCGCCCATTTCGCCCGGTCGGTAGGAGCGAGCCCCCAAGGATTAAAGCGCTGTTCTGAATTGACAAAGAACCCGTTGAGTTCTTGGGGAAAGCGTGATTCTTCCATTACCAAATGACGCCGCATTTCTAATATTTCGGGAACATGTTCGATAAACACAGGGCAGTTTACCATACAGGCTCCACACGTCGTACAATCCCATAAGTCGCGTTCGGCAATGCTCCATTCTCCCTCACCCATTAAAGGGGCTTGGAATTCATAGGAATCAGGAAGGACGCCTAATGAATCCATGGCTTTTGAGGTTATCAAAGGTTTTGCGTTGGTAAAGAGATTTACTTTGCCTTGATGGACAATATGTTTGGGGTTTAAGGTTTTACCCGTTTGGTAGGCAGGACAGCCTTCTTGGCAGCGGCCACATTCAGTGCAGGACATGAAATCTAATAATTGCTTCCACGTGAATTGAGTGATAGTAGAGACACCAAACGACTCGCCCAGTTCAAAATGGAGAGTCGGTAACGTTTTAACGATTTCGGGACTGCGGAAAAAGCAATTGGGGAGAGCGGTGATAACATGTAAGTGCTTGCTGTAGGGAAGATAATTCATAAAAGCAAGCAAAACAATCGCATGTATCCACCAGCAAGTTCTTTCGAAGAGATGAACTGCGCTATCGCTCCATGAGGAGAGGGTATGCGCCACAAGGGAACTTATCGGCATCCAGGAGGACCACTCCGTTTCACCTAAACGTATCTCTCCTGCATGACAACCAAAGTACGCAATCATTAGTGAAGCGATCATGGCGAGAATGAGAAAAGCATCGGGGTTTGCTTCAATATGTTCTGGACGAAAAAACAGGCGCCGGATCACGGCAACAACGACCGCAACGATTACAACCAGGGAGATGATATCGGCAATATAAAGGATGGATCCGTAAAGCCATGTACCCAAAAAGGCGAAAGAAAACTTTGGGAATAGACCTGCGATTAAGAATTCAGCGTTGACAATTAGAAGAAGGATAAAGCCCCAGAAAATGAGGAAGTGGTTTATGCCATAGCCTTTTTGAACAACCCGCTTTTGGCCAAATCCATAGACCAATAAATCTTTGAGGCGAGATAACAAATGGTCAAAGCGATTCTCCCATTTGCCCAGGCATAAGATGGCAAATAAACGGTAGAGATTAAATAGAAAGAAAAGTACGGAAAATAAAAAAAGTAGAGCAAAAATCACGCGGCCAAAGTCCATTCTGCAACTCCAATCCAATGCGTTGTAAACTCATGGTGTCACCGACTCAGTCAAAGAGTCCTACCAATGCCAGAGATAGAAAACTCAGGCAATGGAGCGTTGCGCCGAACCTTGGGCCTGCAATCGATCGATCACTGGAGGGAGTACATCGAAGACATCGCCGACGATGCCTAAATGGGCAACATCGAAGATCGGAGCATTACGATCTTTATTGATGGCGATAATATAATCCGATGTTTGCATACCGACCAAATGCTGAATCGCTCCTGAAATTCCACATGCGATATACAGTTTTGGTTTGACCGTTTTCCCCGTCTGACCCACTTGATGCGATTGTGGCATCCAACCAGCATCCACCACCCCACGCGAACAACCAACAACACCCCCGAGGAGTTCCGCCATGGTTTGAATCAAGTGGAAATTTTCAGGCCCCATCATTCCTCGTCCCCCACTGACGATGATGTTCGCCCCTGCCAGATTAACACGATTATCGGTTTGAACAGGAATCATATCAAGAATTCGAGTCAGAATTTTTTCTTCGGGAGGATAAAAAACTTCTCGAAATTCTTTGCCTTTTCTTCCCGGATAGTACTCAGGTTTAGCCATGACGTGAGGGCGAACCGAAGCCATTTGCGGGCGGGCAGTTTCTGTCAGAATCGTGGCCATAATATTGCCGCCAAAGGCTGGTCGGGTTTGCTCCAACAAGCGGCGCTCACGATCAATGGTTAATCCGGTGCAATCGGCGGTAAGCCCCGTTTGCAGTTCTGTAGCCATAGCCCCTGCTAAATCACGTCCCTGCCCAGTCGCTCCAATGAGGACAATTTCTGGTTTATATTTACGAATTAACTGCAATCCACCTTGGAGATAAGTGGAGGTGCGATAATAACGCAAGAGAGGATCCTCGATGGAATAGACGTACTCGGCTCCATAAGCCAAAGCTTCTTGAACCAAAGGATGGATATCTTCGCCTAAGATAAAGGCGGATAAAGTGGTGTTAAGTTCATTGGCCAGTTTCCGGCCTTCGCCTAAGAGTTCCCAAGAAACAGGATGGGGTGTCCCATCGGTATGTTCGACAAAGACCCAGACGCCTTTCCATTCTTGGGTTTTATCGGCGATGGATTCGACTTCTTCCAATTCTTCACGGCTATATTCTGCCAAGATTTTCTGTTCATCGGGCGTGTAATACATTTCGATGGCTTCGGAAGGGCATACTTTAACACATTTTTTGCACCCAATACATTTTTCTGCCAGGATGATGGGTTCATCATTTTCATTCATTTCGATCGCATCAACTGGGCATGCCGATTGGCAGCGAGCCCCACAGGCGATGCATTTTCCTTCAATATATTGAGCAATGCCTTTAGGTTTACGTGGACGTTTTTTCTTATCCGACATCGTTACGTCTCCCTTACCGTTCTGGTATGGTGGTTAAAGAATATCCCACTCTTCCATTTTGTTCAGCATCATCTCAACCGCTTCTTGTCGTTGACCATTCATCGAATCAATAATTTCACCCTTAGCGCGTTCGGGAGCGAATATTTTTCTAACCTGGGTTGGAGATCCCAGTAGACCAATACGTTCTCGCTCTAATTTCAAATTATCATTTGACCAAATAGGAAGCCTACATTGATCGGCTTGCAGACGACCGGGAACTGTAGGATAGCGGGGTGTATTAATTTCCCGTACAACGGTGATGAGAGCGGGAAGCGTAGCTTCTATTCTTTCAAAATGGCTTTCCAATTTTCGCCGCACGGTGATGATCCGTTTTTCTTGGTCGATTTCTTTAATTTGATCCACCAGGGTAAGTTGAGAAAGGCGTAATCGGCAGGCGATGCCCGGTCCCACTTGCGCTGTATCTCCATCAATGGTTTGAATACCACAGAAGACTAAATCGACAGGATTTTCCTGATCCAATTTACGGATGGCTTCCGCGAGTACATAACTGGTTGCCAAGGTATCCGCACCGCCAAAGGCTCGATCACTGAGTAACACCGCATCATCAACGCCGATGGCCAAGGCTTGGCGTAGAACTTGTTCTGCGTTGGGCGGGCCCATCGATATCGCCGTGACATGTCCTCCATAACGGTCTTTGATGCGAAGGGCTTCTTCGACGGCATGGGTATCGAAGGGATTCATGATAAAGGGAACCCCTTCACGGATGAGCGTATTGGTTTCAGGATCAATCTGAACCAAGGTTGTATCCGGAACCATTTTGACACAGACAACGATATGCATAGGATAGATATCCTCCACGGATGAAGTTTTGTTCAGCCAACAAGACCTAAAAGAATTCCTTCATCGCAAAAAAACTAATGCCTTATTCAAGGTCCCTTATCTAGACGGCAACAACTAAATTCTCTTTTTTCTTCTTATAGCATGTACGACATAAACAGGAGCCGTCTTCACAGATAATGACTGGTAAAGGCCGGGTAACCTCGCAATCCGGTCCGAGATATTCATCACCGCATACTTCACACACCCGATGCACGATGGGTTGCCCACAGTGAAAGTGGGGTCCGCAATTGCAAAAATGATGGTATTTCATAAGAGGGTTACTCCCTTCCCATGATAAAGCCTTACTACTTAAAACGAAACCGCCGAAAAGAGTAAAATTAACTAATATTATGGATGTTTTATTATCCAATTATAGACTTAATGCTATATTCGTCAAGAAGAAATTTAACTATCAAGCGAATTTCTTACATTTCCCCTATTAGAAGTGTTTTTTCAATAAAATCAACCATGGTAGAAATTTCTAAAAATTTAGAAAAATATATCTAAATTTAAAAAAGATAAAACGTTATCTATTGCTTACGGACAGGATTACACTTTAAAGATATTTTATCTATATACTAAACTTTAAAAAATTCCTATAAAGGCTAATAATTTATCTAATCAATTATATAAACTTTCTTTTATAAATACTTTAATTTTCAATAGTTAGATAGTTTAAGTTCAGGAAATGGATATATACGACTAATTTTATAATTTATATATAATTAACTTAAAAAAACTTGCCATTATTCATAGAAAAGGATAAAAAAAAGGATCCATCAGGATCCCAGATATAAAATATTCTATTTTAAGATTTTTGTGTTAACCCATTGGTCGTATTATTGATTTTCCTCTTCGTTATAGACGCGTATTTCGCAAATATGGGGTGGGTCTTTGGGATTACGCAGGGCTCCGCGATGTAAGACTAAACGTAAGCGATCGGTTTCGACGGGTTTGAAGGTATGTTCGTTCCTCCGGAGGCGATTGCTATTTACTTTTTCCAACGTTTCCCAGGTATCATCTACATAGGCTCTGATTTCATAGGAGGGGGCACAAAGTGGGATATTTTGGAAAGTGATATGCACGTTATTAAATGATATTTTTTCATCCCACTTTAGCTGCAGCCATTGAGGGTAGTTCTCTCTTTTTTTAGGCGCCCAAGAATGATAGTGTCCATTTACGGCACGGTTGAATCCATCAATCACAAAATGGGGTTGTAAGCGAACGTTGGGGATTTCCATCAAACGTTTTGCTCTACGGGTATCGAAGACGAAGGAGTAGGTTTCATTGTAACGAACCGTCCAATTCGGCCCACCATAAGCGCGGCAGGTATTCTCTTGATGTTCGGGGAAGAGATCCCATTGGATGCCCTGCTTCGGTTGTAAAAATACATAATAGAACTCACCGGCTTCCACTTCTGCGTTGAGGGTAAATCGCACCCAATAATCGCGTTCAGGCTCTACGAAGCCAACCGTAGTGGCTATATTGTCTGTAGAGGAGAAATCACCAAGTTCTTCGGCATGACGCAAGGTAAGTTTAACCGGGGTGCGGAGGCGGTTTTTCGAGCGTAAATAAAGGGCGATGTATTCAATTTTGTCGTCAGGGGCTTGAAACATCACAGCCCGCTGCATATTTAAATCATGGGAAGAAGGTGTGGTAAGCGAAGAAATTCGCTTTAAATCCGGAGCGAGATCATTGCTGGAAGCGGAGGCGGTAGCGTTGAGTGCCAAGTCCTCAGGATCTTCATTTCTTTGCCCCATGACATAAGCCCCGTCTTTCAATAAGCGCTGCTGGATTTGGTGGATATGTTTTTGTCCCGCCTGTCGCGGTTGAGTCTCTTTTTCCACACACAGGGCGGCGGCTGTTCCTACGGCTTGCCCCATCAAACAGGTGGTGCGCATGACCCGTATTCCACCCAGGGCTACATGAGAGACGGAAATATTGCGTCCCGCCATATATAAGTTACGAATGTTTTTGGAATATAAAGTGCGGTAAGGAATGCTGATCTTATCGCCCCGATAGGCGGAGTAATACATGGGGCCTGATTTCCAAAAACCGTTGGGATGATGGATATCCACTCCCCATCCGCCATAGGCGACGTTGTCATCATGGACTAAGTTTTCCTCGTAATCCCATTGGGTGAGAATATAATCACCAATTAAACGGCGGGATTCACGTTTTCCAGCAACATAGTTAATCCAAGTTAATTTACGGTCTTTGTTTTTTTCTTTGGCTTCGGGATCATGATTTTTGACATAATTCCATAGACCTAAGTTAATGCGGAATAACTCATCGCGGATGTATTCAGCGTCATAGACGGTGTCCATGATCCCCCCGAATTCCACCCACCATTCAAAAAAGCCGCCATGGTGGTTGCGCGGTTTATAACCTTTTCCTTTTTCAAATTTTTTATAGTGATCGGGAGTTACAGGCAGGGTTTGGGTGGACAATTCGCCTTCTTCTTCAGCGGGAGGATCATAGACAAATTGCTTGCCATAAAACCCAGCGCCATGGGTAAAGCGGCTGTCACTTTGTTCTTGCTTTTCTAATACGGAATACTCTTTTCGATCCAATCCAAAATGCAAGCCCGCATCTTCAAAATCATCCTGAGTCTTCCAATGATAAGCCCATTCGGGATTGGTAAACTCCGCGTTTTCTTCTTCGTCGAAACGGGCGACCATGAGGGTATTTCCCATCGTTTTTTCATCGGCTTCGGCCGGTGCCAAGGATTCGCCAAATTCTTTTCGAGCTTCCCTTCCCTGGCGATATTCGGCGCCGGCGTAGTATCCAATCCATCCATCTCCGGTACAGTCAATGAATATTTTTCCAGGGAAGAGATAGCGTTTCCCGGAATGCACATCCATGGCGATGACCGCTTCGATTTTGGATTCATTTTCCATAACGACATTGATGGCGCGGGTATTTAAGCGTAGGTCGATGTTAGGTTCCTGTCGCACGACTTTTTCGATCGCACGAGACCAGTCGTGATCAAAACCACGATCGGGCTTGCTATAAAACTCTTCGATGATCCCGGTTTCGCCAGGGTCTAAAGGTTCCTTAGAATTATCCCCGCCGGGAGCGACATCAATTTCGGAAGAAGCATTGCCACCTAGAACCGGGCGGTCTTGGATTAGGACAACCGAGGCTCCATGGCGGGCGGCGGAAATCGCCGCCGCGCTGCCTGCTAAGCCACCGCCAACAACGACAACATCGTAAGACTTCGTTTCATCTGCTTGGCTGTAAGGCTGGTAATATTTTTTTCGCTGTTTTTCAAGAACGAGTAATTCATTGGAAGGCTGAAAATGAGGATCGGCCGATAAAACCAAGGCATCACATCGTCCCCACCATCCCGTTTGATCATGCAAACGCACTTCGCAGGAACCTTTTTCTAAGGAGACCTCACCGCCATTGATCCAACGCCATTCACCGCTCTCATGCTCACCAAAGGTTTTGTCTACTGCTTCTCCATCGATGATAACTTGAAAGCGGCCGGGGCTATGTTCTGGCAGCCAATTTTTACAACGCACCCAGAGTTGGTAAGTTCCATCCGTGGGGATATCAAGATGAGTGACAGCATCCTCAACCGGTTCATCCACCCCATTGGCAAGCAAATAGGGAGACCCCATAATATCGATAAACTGAGGATCATTTACCCAACCGCCGGCATCTTCGAACGATTCTGCTTCCATCCATATAATGGGATATTCAATCATCTGGCAAAAACTCGGAATAGCGGGAATACCTAAAAGGACCAACAACGATAAAAGCCAAGCAAACCGTTTCATGCTTAATCTCCTACGATAAACGAGAGTATTTATTTTATTTTCCTATCATCCACAAGAAAAAACCACAAGAAATTTGAATAGAGTCATCTCTCTTGTGGTTTTCGGCATAATTGCACCTTCTGTTTAGGAACCGAAGCGATAAAAATCTCCGCTACTGCGCACGCCATTACTCGAGTCATAAAAATGGAGGGGCATTCCCACAGCCGCTTCATAATCAGTATCAGGGCCGGCGCCATGTAACACCCAGCCGCCTTTTCTATTTTGCTGTTCGGGAATCATGCTAAAAACGCTTCCTCCACGCCGGCCATCGGCATAATCGGGATCCCACAGAGGATAGGCGCTGTCTTCAGGTTGAAAAAGATTACCCGAGTTATTCGGATCCGCCCCTTGACGAAATGGGTCCAAGGGAACGCTGCTCATATAGGGCACAGGACTGGTTAATCTCGCTAGACGGGCAAAGCGTAGATTTCCTGAAGTGTCGGGAGTCGGTGGGAACATATTATTGTCAATATTATAAGATGAGATCGCAGTCGCGAGAGCGCGATGATCCGCTTGGGTATTGGCGATCTTTGCACGTACTTGAGCGTTCAAAAAATTGGGGACCGCAATCGCGGCAAGAATCCCAATGATCGCTACCACAATTAACAACTCGATTAAGGTAAATCCTTTTTGGTATTTCATTGTTGACCTCCAACTAATTTCACATGTTGAAATCGTACCAAGGATGGAGAGGTTGGAAAAGCGGCTTGTTCATTTTATTCATCATTTTTTTGAAATAGAGAGAAACACGATATGCCGATCACGGTCTTTCCCGACAGCCAGGATTTCACCCTTGTTATCAACCGCTACGCTCTGTCCACCGTATACATACCCGCGCCAAGGTCCATGGGTAATTTCACCAACCAAATCCGTGCCCATTACCGGTGCGCCTATGACCTTTGCTGCGCTGGACACGGTATTATGGAGGGACTGAGCGTGTTGCGGCCAGGCTTCTTCTTGCTCCGCCCAACCGTAAGGAACTAAAACCAAATCTGGTTGGAGTTCTTTCATTTGCTCCAAATATTCGCCGACAAAAGTATCCGCGCAGATCAAAAGGCCAATGGTTCCAATGTCTGTATCCACGGCTTGAATTTTATTTCCCGGGGTATAAGGAGGATCCATCAGATGAGAGAGAATATTCATCTTGCGATGTTTCAAAAGGATCTCGCCTTTGTCATTGATCAGGATGACCGAGTCATATAAATGATCGCCCTCTTTTTCGGCCAAGCCAACGCAAACGTACATCTCGTATTTCTTGGCGAGAGCGCATAGAGCCTTCGAATCTTTACCAGGAATTGAATCGGCTCGTTCATGGGCCTCGGGATTTACCCAGCCATAGATTGCCGTTTCGGGGAAGCAAGCCAGATGGACTTCTTTTTCCTTGGCTTCTTCAAGGGCATGTTCGATACGCGTCAGGTTTCCTGCGCGATCTCCATCCAAACAAAAAATTTGACATAGAGCAATGCGAAGTGAATCGTGAGCCGCCCCAGGCATATTAGATACTCCCAATCCAACGATAATAAAAGTTCCTATAGAAAGCAAAGAAAACGAAAAAGCCCTTAGCGCTTTCCTAATGGAAAATTTCCCCATCGGCTTCGTCTCCTTAATCCCATACAAGCAAACGGATGATTAAATTATTCAGGGAAAAACGGGAATAACGTTTTTAGTTGCTCGACGCTCGGTTGCCTACCATATTCACAGATTTCGAAAGCCTCAACCGCTTTAATATCGCTTGACTCATCATCACCGTAAAACAGATTGAGTAGAGGGCG
>CAYQOX010000014.1:0-58351 GCA_964419335.1 uncultured bacterium
TAAGGCCGCGCGGAGACAAGCGGAACCCATCCCCAAGGCGTTTTCTCCCAAAAAAGTACTCACTTTCGTAATGATCTATTGTTAAAAAGTTTTGAATTTATAATGGAAAAACAGCGTCCCCTTCCTCATGAACAACCAATCAGAAAAAACCCCCCTGACTTCACGTCGCTCTGTAAAAAGGAGTACGCTGCCAAAATACTTTGGTAACGTGATTTTTAAATGCGATATCCTCTTCCCTGGCCTGTCAAACTAAGCCTCATGAATAACTTTCATTCCATTAAGCGCGGCATAGTTTTCCACATCCTTCTTATAATCGCCAAAGAATGTGACCCGATGCCATCCCCATTGATCCCATTCACGCATCAGCTTGTCCATATCCCCAATCAGTTCAGCCGCGAGTTTGGTACGACATGCCTTGTCTTCATCGATGTTTGCCACCGTCCGCCCTTGGTGATAAATCACTTCTTTACGATCGGAACGGAATTCCAAAGTGGTAACAATACGTCCCAAAGGCATTAAGGAACGTATCGCGGCTCCCTTGCGGTCCTCAGAGTGATCACGGATATCAAAAGGATTACTTTTCCCCTCAGGTCCATCGACTTGATTCATCCCCACACAGTGAGCATAAATAATTTGGTTCTTAGAAGTATCAATGACAGGATCAGAAATAAACCCCGGTTTTTCAACCAAATATCCCATAAGAAGCATACTCAAGGTTGAATGGAGATCGCTTTCACACGCACCGACCAGTCCATCGTTATTTAATTGGAAGAACCCCAAACAAGGATAAGCCGACATCTTATCGGCATAAAATAAACCAAGACAATCGATCGTAATCGCCTGGGCTTCATGTTTGAGCATGAGATTTTGCAATGCAATATACATCGCCGCCGATTTTTCAATTTCCTCGTCACTGGGTTCAATGACCATCCGCGCTTGCTTGATCCATTTTTCTGCCCACAGCTTGGCTTCTTCCTTTTCAACTTTTCGATACGCCTCTTCAAGTTCATTCCCTCGAATCAGTTGGACCTCGGTACCATAACGCTCTTTGATATTTTCCAACTTTACCCCACCCCATAGACGCTCCTCGGGCTTATTAGTCACATCAAGAATCTTGGACGCGCGCATTTTTTTCATCGTCGTAAAGCAGCGGATCGCGCGAACGAGATCCTTGATATCCGTCGATGAGATCCCTACGACCGGGTAGCCTTCTCGCAAAGCACGGGCATACTCGACAAGAAATTGACCCGAACCTCCGTACAGATCATCCACCATGATGAGCGGGTTTTCTGAAGCCGCTAACACCCGGGAGACAGGCGTCCATAAACCCAGAATGATGTTGACATACCCATCAATATCTTCATCCTCGGCTAACAAATTTTGAGTCTCTTCCTCCGTTTGAACGGTGACAGGCAAAAACTCGACGTCTTTACAATAATTACGAAGTTGTTTAAGGAAAACTTCTTTCCTCCCCTCATAATCGTACCCAACATTCGGCCAAGTTGGACGATCAGGCGGTTCATGGGTAAAAACCACCCGAACCCGTGCTTTAACGTCAGGTAAAACATCCTTGCGTGAAAGAGTACACAAGGGCGCAGCCGCGTGAGCCATCGCCGTTAAACCAAGAGTGCATCCCGCACATCCACCCACAAAGGAGCGCCGGTTGAGTTGGAACGAGGATAACGATGATAATTTCGTCTGATTCATATTTTTTCCCCCAAAGATTGATCGTTTAATTCGATTTCTTTCACCATGAAATCTTTCTTTTAACCTACCACATTTTCAATTCATTGAATAGACAAAAAAGGACTCACTTTCGTGATGAGCCAAAAAAGAATGGGTACACACGTATTTAATAATTTATCGACTCATTCCCTTCCCGATGATCACACACTATGTTCTAAACCTAATTTCCTCATCAATCCTCAAAAAAAAAGACTCTTTCCTCATAATAATCCATATTCCCTGTTTGCTATTACAACAAAGAATTTTTATATTCACTCCTCTTTTTATAATGAGAATGCTACATTGAACATACCATCTCGTTCGAAGGAGGATGTTCATGAGAAATGGTTTCATGGCTTTATTCGTGCTTTTCATGATAGGGATCCATTCAAACGCACAAGAAAAAATTGGGAGTCCACCCAATGATTACAATATATTTGTCTTTTATGAATTGGGAATGCACTGCACCGGATTCGATCTTTCCTACTGCTGCATTCTGCCCCCCTACAATAGTGTCCTTGCTCAAATAGTCAAAACAGCCGAAAACGAAAGTGATACCCCCAAAATTCTTACCGAAGAGGATTTACAAGAAGACAACTTCGTCCTCTGGTATGAGCATGAAAACAATACTTTTTCCGAAGGGCCGAAAATGCTCTATTGGAATGTCCCCTACGATGTGAATGAAAATGGGACCACCATCGATCCCATCGATTCATTCGCGAATTATATGTTCAGCCAACTTTATACGTATGCAGAAGCACCGCTTGAAAAGAAGCCCGAAGGCGCGACCGAAAAATTATACATTGGTAAAGACATCCCTCTTACCCAAGATCATGGTCCCACAGGAAAACCCATTAGCCATGATGTGCTTGATTTCACCGGTGACCAAGGGACGATTGTTTATACAGTTTTGAATGATGGCAAAACAGAGATTGCAATCCCCCTGGGACAGCGGCATCTTTGGGAAGCCCTGGGTTTGCCTCTCACTGCCCTCTTTGACGGATCAACCCCTCATATACGAGCCATCAAGGAAGAGATGTTCCGGCCATATCAAATCCCCCATGTTTCATTGCAAAAATGGGATGATCTAAATGACAATGAAGAAATCGAAGTAAATGAATTAACCCTCATAAAGCAAAGCCACGGTGAACCGGTCTCATTCACGGGAACCAATCCCATCGATACTCCCGCTTGTACACGCTGTCATTCCAGCTATGTAGCCAATGGAGATGAATTCAAATTGCACGAAAAAGAATATGCTTTCTGGAAAAATAACTTCTCAAACACCTCTGATTATTATGCCCGTGTCAAAGCCGCTGCCATTAGCATGTTAGAGATACACGATAAGCGCGAAGGAACCAATTTTCTAGCCAATTACAATCCCGATGACACCACGGGCGCCTCGACCACCCGCTTGGGGCGCTCTCCCATACGATGTCAGGATTGCCACGCGGATAACATACTCGGCATTCTCCAAAGTGCAGATAATCCAGAAACCAACAAACCAGTACGACCCTTGACTGTTGATATTCATCTTAGCCATATGAAAAATGCACCTGAACCAGACCGCCACGGCCGCCCCGCTAATTGCCAAGCCTGCCATCCCGCCCATTGGCAAAGCGGAACCCTGGATCATTATCCAGTCGATCTTCATGGACGTTTCAAAGGCGTTCGTACGGGAGATATTCGTGACTACTGGGGCGGTTGTTTCTTAGGACGTGATGTGCATTCAAACCCCCGTTCTCGCCAAATGCTTTCCACCCAAAGCCACTTAAACAACGTCGGAGAATGGATGCTTAACAATGTCATGGATGATGGCAACGGGATGTATTGTACCAATTGTCATAACCTGGGTTCCCGCCTTCTTTACAAATTGGATGAATTAGAAAACTACGATCAAAACGAAAGTCAAACCTTACGAAATCAATCGATGGACGCCATCGTCCAAGCCTTGCAAGAAATGCAAAATGGAAAGTACCGCCATTATTCGGCAGAAGATTTCTTTGACCCCAAAGTGACTCCCGAAGACCGGGTTAGCTCCGTATGGTTGGATGAACCTGTCGAACCGTACAAATCTGTGAGTGACGCTGGAGACTATTGGCTGGCAGCAGGCGAACCCAAATGTGCGGATTGCCATAAACCTCCCTTTGTAGAAAGCCTGGGGGGTTCTTACTTCCCAGTAGATCAAGAAAAGAAATATTCACTGATGCGCTTCTCCAAAGGACATGCCGGTTTAGCCTGCCAATCATGCCACGAATCAACCCATGGATTACACCCGGTGAATCCTCTCGGCCCTGATCCTACCACCCATCAGCAAGCCACCAGGCTCAATCCCGATAACTCAGCAGGACCAACGAAATGTGGAGCCTGCCACACTGTCGACTCAGATGGTGTCCCTACCATAGCACCCGATGCCATGCTGGATTTTTTATCCGACGAAGAATATCCCACTCGCTATGAAAAAGCAGTGGCTTTATCGCATATGCTGCGATAAAATGAATGAAAGTAACCTATCTTGAGAAAGGAACCTCATAGAGCCAAATGACTGAAAACCATCTTTGTTTGTCCCCACTTAAAATAGATCATCAAACAGCTATTAATCGGTTAGCGGTACATCCGGTAGAAACCAACACCGCCGAAGAAAAAGGAAAACCATCCAAAGCCACCATACAGCGTTACTCCTCATTGGCCGAAGGACAATGGGGAATCCTCTGCGTGGAATGTACCTCGGTAATGGATGCAGAGCGTCCAGATCATCCCCAATTAGTTCTTAACCACGAGACCGTAGATGACTTTAAAACCCTCGTGGAAATCATGAAACAAATCCAACCTGATACTCTGGTTTTTATTCAACTTTCACACAATGGCCCTCAAATCAAACCAGAAACTGGCCGGCGTTGTAGTCCCGCACCAACCCAAGACGAACACACCCGGCTCATGACCAAAGAAGAAATACAGTATACCCGCGACAGTCTCATCGAAGCCGCTAAATTAGCCCAGCACGCTGGATTTGATGGTGTAGACGTCAAACAATGTCCCGGATTCTTTGGCGGTGAGATTTTAGCCCCACGAAATATTCGGCAAGATGAATACGGCGGGAATTTCGAAAACCGCTCCCGCTTCTTTCGTGAAGTCAGTGATGGTATAAAACAAGAGGCCGAGGATCTTCTCCTTATGTCACGTATCTTTATTTATGAAGGTTCCACCGGCGGGATTGGCACAAAAGGACCCAAGGAAACCGATTTCGATTTAGACGAACCTACGAAAATGCTCCATTTACTAAACGATTATGGGTATCACATCGTGAGCGTCACAGGTAAACCCTTTCCCGAATGGGCTTATGAATACAGCACCCATCCACAAAATGATTATGAATTACACCCTATGATGCGACTCGCCGGCTGGGTTAAAGATCAACTCCAGAATTCCCCACTGAAGGTGCTGAATGTAAAAAATTCTTCGATGGGGAGTGATTGGTCTTACGTCGCCGAATATTGCCTAAAAAATGAACATACCGATTTTATCGGTTTCGGAAGACAAACCCTCGCCGATCCTTGGACACCCAAGAAATTTATCGAAGGCAAGCCCATTCAAGACTGCAAACAAGTGGAAGGTTGTATGCAAAAGTTTATTGAAGGAGAACCCGTAACCTGTGTTGCCTATTATCCGAATCTATGAGAAGTGAGGTTCATCCTGTATTTGAGTACTTTTTAACACATTGAAAAGGAAACATGACATGATTCTATAGCGAGACCTATGACTTTTTTCAATCCTAATGAATCAAACCAAAACGCCGAAGGGGCTTGTGTGGAGCGGCTTTCGGAGCAAGCCGCCCTTAAGGCCGCGCGGAAACCAGCGGAACCCATCCCCAAGACGTTTTCTCCCAAAAAAGTACTCACTTTCATGATGATCTATAATTGATAAGGTGAGGGATCCAGCATAGATTCACGATTGTGAATAAGATCAACCAACAAACGAGCCGAGGACGGGGCCATCTGTATTCCATTCCGAAAGTGACCGGTATTGATATATAGCCCTTCGATTGAGGGAACCGCACCTATTCGTGGTATTCCATCAGGTATACCGGGACGTATGCCCGCCCAATGAGCAACCACAGCATATTTTTCGAGATCACTCACGAGCTCCACAGAACTGCGAAGTAAATCTTCGCGCGTTTGCTCTGTGGTTGAACAATCAAATCCTGCGTATTCAAGGGTACTACCCGCGAGGATTTTCCCATCACGACGGGGAATAAGATAACGCTTCTTGTACATCACCATCCGGGATAACAGGTCTTTTTCTGCATCAAAAAGTATCATTTGACCACGTACCGGCTCGATCGGCAAAACGACCCCTATGGACTTAAGCAATTCAGCACTCCAAGCCCCCGCCGTCAGAATAACACATTCAGACTGAAACTTCCCTCTTTCCGTTCGAACTCCTTTAACCCGATCCTTTTCCACTTCAAGTGAATCTACCTTCGTATCTTCCAACAAATGACCCCCCTGCTTGTGAAAACTTTCTCGTATTGCACGAATTAACCGGGGTGATCGTATTTGAGCCGCCTGAGGAAGATATACAATCGATACAAATACAGGCGATAAACCAGGCTCCATTTGCATCACAGATTCGGTATGGAGGATTTCAATAGGAACCTTGTATTTCCCGGCCCAAATTAAGGCTGAAATTTCTTCCTCATGGTCGAGTATCATCATTCCACTTTTATACCACTCACTTTCAATTCCACTAATTGCAGTCCATTCCCGCACCCATTCAGGATAAAGTTTTTGCCCCCATTGGGATAATTGATTCACGGCCTCCTTCTCATGCCAAGGATAGAGCGGTGAAAGAATCCCTCCGCTTGCCCAGGTGGACTCCATACCCGCCTTGCCACGTTCCACAAGCAGAACATGATAACCTTCCCGCCTCAATTCATACGCACTACTTAAACCAATAATTCCAGCACCAACGATGATAAAATCATAAGTATTCACGATCTATAATCCCAATACATTGAGTTTTCTTCTTCCCTTCTTATGATAGGACTTCTTGTTAATTTCGCGAGTCTGATAGTACACTCCTTGATCTTCGAAAGGCTCATTTTTTGTTTAGACTAGGCTATAATTATTTTTCTTACGGATTAAATCTATGGTTTCATAGGTTTTCATTGTAAAACAAACCCATAGAACCTCGCGTTTCTCTACTATAAAGGTAGAATATAAAATACACTTTATAAGAGCCCTGCCGTAAACCAGGCTCATTTATCATCGTTAACCGTTTTTTTATCATACCTTAGAACAAAAACACAAAAAGGAGTGCAGTTATGATTCACCCTCATGGTTCAGACACATTAAATCCACGATTTATTCTCGATGACGTGGAACGGGAACAACGTCTTAAAGAAGCAGAAAACCTCCCATCCATTGTTGTTTCTTCCGCTGCCGCAGCAAATGCAGTCATGCTGGGTGGAGGCTACTTCAATCCATTAGAAGGCATGATGAATAAATCGGATGCGCTAAGTGTGGCAGAAAAAATGTATACCACAGAGGGGTTATTCTGGCCTGTACCCATTTTGAATATTGTTGAAGATACTTCGGCGATCAAGAAGGCTAACCGTATCGCTTTACGCGATCCCAACCTTGAAGGGAATCCCGTGCTCGCGATTCAAGATGTTGAAGCCATTGAAAAACTGACTCCCGAAGAAATGGAAGTCATCACCGAAAAAGTGTTTCGCACGAAAGATCAATATCATCCCGGGGTAGCCACCTTCCAATCAGCGGGAAATAAATTAATCTCGGGACCCATCCACGTACTCAACTTCTCTTATTTTGAAAAGGATTTCCCCAAAACTTTTCGAACGGCTTATCAAATTCGTGAAGAAATAAAGGCTCGCGGTTGGGAAAAAGTCGTTGCTTTCCAAACAAGAAATCCCATGCATCGTGCCCATGAAGAGTTATGCCGCATGGCCTTCGAAGCCGTGGGTGCCGATGGTATTCTGATTCATATGTTACTCGGGAAATTAAAACCCGGCGACATCCCCGCCGAGGTTCGGGATGCCTGCATCCGAAAAATGGTAGAAGCATATTTCCCACCCAACACCGTCATGATTACCGGGTATGGATTTGATATGTTATATGCCGGCCCCCGTGAAGCGGTGCTTCACGCGGTCTTCCGCCAAAACGCAGGATGTACTCATTTGATTGTAGGCAGAGATCACGCTGGGGTGGGTGATTACTATGGCCCCTTTGATGCCCAGAAGATATTCCGCGAAGAAGTGCCTAACAATGCTTTAAAAATCGATATTTTCGAAGCCGATCATACCGCTTGGTCCAAAAAATTAAACAAAGTCGTTATGATGAGCAGTGTACCTGATCACACGAAAGATGATTTTGTCTTTCTCTCAGGCACCAAAGTAAGAGAGTTGCTCACCGCGGGTGAAGATTTACCCACAGAATTCTCTCGACCTGAAGTCGCCTCCATTTTGAAAGACTATTACCAATCTTTAAAGCCATAAAAATACGCATCAAGGGCGGAGGAAACATTCTCCGCCCTTATGGCTTCTTTCACATTAATTCATCTGCTTACGGTACTACCCAGATAATATCCCCTGAACTGTTTAACCCATTGGAAATATCATACGTCCCGGGGTAATTATGCACCAAATCGGGCCCAATACTCACGAGATAGCGGCCAACTTTATATTGACTCAAGGCCTTTTGCCGCAAATCAGGCGCATCAGCAAAACGCAATGTTAAATCACCCCCTGATCCAGGACTCGGTATATTCCCATCCAAGGCAGGATGACCATAAGCCCCACCACTTATGGTATAAAAGGGTTCGGGGTGCAACACCGGACGGGCATTCTCAGCATTATACATCTTTGATTGCGAATTCAGATAGGATTGATAAATATCTATCGGCTCAGTGGTTAAGTACGCGACCGGCGTGGTTAACGCGTTATTCCAAATATTTGTCTGATGAGCGGGAGGATGCAACGGCATCGATCCCCAATCAACTTGATATTGCATCATCCCCGTACCTAACGCCTTCATATTCGATATAACCTGCGCATACCGTGCCCTTTGCTGCGCATTCAGAAAATTCGGGACCGCAATCGCAGCAAGAATCCCTATAATGGCTACAACAATCAACAACTCAATTAAAGTAAAGGCTCGCTTGTTCATTTGTTTTCCCCACTACAACATAATTTACTCGCTTCTTGATATAAGCATATCAATAATCAATCATAAAAATCAATCACTATTCTTAACTTTTTGTAAAAATAAAAAAGGGTTATCCGGTATTTGAGTACTTTTTGATACCTTGAAAAGCAAACCTGACGTGATTCTATAGCGAGACCTATAACTTTTTTCAATCCTAATGAATCGAACCAAAACGCCGAAGGGGCTTGTGTGGAGCGGCTTTCGGAGCAAGCGGCCCTTAAGGCCGCGCGGAGACAAGCGGAACACATCCCCAAGGCGTTTTCTCCTACAAAAAGTACTCACTTTCGTGATGATCGAAAAAAGAAAAGGTTTTCCACTACCATCAACGAACAGATTAATCCAATTCCAGCGTATCTCCCACTTGTTTCTGGAGTTCCCGCAACCGTTTATCTAACCGCGCTATCACCTCCGCATACGCTGGATCTTCAGCAAGATCATCCTTCTCCCACGGGTCTTTTTGGAGATGAAAGAGCTGAACCTCTTCCGCTTTGGGATAGCGGATCAATTTATAATCCTCGGTACGAACCATGCGCTGAACATCGGTATAGGAGCCATAAATCGCATCATGCCATCGTTCTTGCTCCCCATTCAATAATGGCATTAGACTAGGAAACTCCACCGTAGCTGGAATCTCAATTCCCGCCATTTCACACGTGGTGGCATAAAGACTGTGCAGATACACCATCGAGTCGTTGATCACATCTTCCTCAATCCCGGGTCCACAAAAAGTTAAAGGCATACGGATGCTATGTTCGTACTGGTTCTGCTTCCCCATGAGGCCATGTTGTCCCACGGCCAAACCATGATCGGCCGAAAAGATGATGATGGTATTATCCGCTTGTCCTGATTTCTCCAACGCCTCCAACACACGGCCTATTTGATAATCGGCATGGGTTATAATTGCATAGTATTCTTGCAAATGCACCTTCACCGCATGTTCAGTGCGTGGAAATGGGGCCAAGATTTCATCCCGTAAGGTATAACGCGACCCCTGATCAAAGGGATGTTCCGGCACATAATTCGGCGGGATTTCAATTTCATCCAAGGGATACATATCCACAAAGCGTTTCGGTGATTGACGTGGATCGTGGGGCGCATGAAACGCAACATACATAAAGAAAGGATCATCACTCTCCTTCGCTGTCCCATTCAAGAATTCGATCGCCGCATCCGCCCATAGGCGGCTGCTATGAACAATACTCCCATCTTCTTGCTCCCGCCAATGCCCACTCAGCGATTGATCATACGGTTCCCAGTCATTATCCGGAGCAGGACGCCGATAGGCTTCACCATCGGTGGGAGTTGAAGGATACATCCCGCCACCATGGGGGCCAACATGTTGGAAACTTCGCTGCAAGGCTTTATCCCCGTTATGCCATTTCCCCGTCATGAACGTTTGATAGCCTGCTTTCGTAAAAGTTTCTCCCCACAGAGGACATTCTTCATTGTTAATGTCTTTCCGTGCATGATAAATATACCGGCCAGTATTGAGCATCGCCCGACTGGCAACACATACCGCTCCCGTCCAAGAACCCTGGTTGAAACAATGAGAAAACGTAACTCCACGCTTCACCAAACGATCAATATTTGGCGTTTTTACCGCGGGATTGTTCAAGCAACCAATGGATTGAAATGTTTGATCATCAGTAAACAAGAAAAGAATATTCGGTTTCTCATTGTCCGCATGGCTGCTGCGTATGACCCCTGGCAAGCTCAATGCCGCCGCGCCTGCTCCCATAGATTTTATAAATTTCCTTCGCTTCATAATTCCCTCACAAATTGGTTTGGAAGTTTCACTTCACTCCAACCTATCAAACTTTTCCCAAACATGAAATACTTATCACAAACTTGTTCATTTTTTTTTTGAGCCATAAAAAAACCGGAGAGCAGCCCTCGGCCATCTCCCCGGTCCTTCATTGACCAGAAACTCTCTAATCCTTAAATCTGATTCAACTCCCCATCAAAGGTATAACGTTCACCCGCATTGGTGCTTATCTGGATCGTCTCCTCGCCATCGCGCATGGAGAGCGTCTTCCCTGCTTTGGAATGAACGATAACTTTTTTCAAATTCCCATCTTCCCAGGTGATATCCAATTCAAAACCACCCCGGGCGCAAATACCTTGAATCTCTCCATGAGCCAAGGCATCCGGAAGCGCAGGAAGTAAATCCACTTCCCCAGTATGGCTTTGCACAATCATTTCGACGATCCCCGAAGTTCCACCAAAATTACCGTCAATCTGAAACGGTGGATGGGTATCAAACATATTAGACAGCGTACTTTTGCTGATTAGCTCTGAAAACATCTTATAGGCGTGATTTCCGTCATGAAGACGCGCCCAAAAATTCACCTTCCACGCCTTGCTCCAACCGGTGCCGCCATCACCGCGATGTCCCAAAGTCACTTTACACGCTTCCGCGAAATCTGGCGTCCCCCGTGGGGTGATTTCATTGCCTGGATGCAAAGCCCAGAGATGCGAGATATGACGATGCTTGTTGTTGGGATCATCCTTGTCTTCCAACCACTCCTGCAATTGCCCATATTGGCCAATCTGATTGGGAGCAATACGCTCGATCTTTTCTCTCCATTGTTCACGTAAATCTTCATCAACACCGAGAATCTCACTCGCCTGAATGCAATGCGAGAATAAATTACGGATAATCTGATGATCCATCGATGGTCCTGCCACCAAACCGCCAATTTCCGGCGAATTCGAAGGCGTGCTGATCAACCATCCTGTTTCAGGATCTTCTATGAGAAAATCCAAAAAGAATAAAGCCGCGCCCCTCATGATGGGATACGCTTGTTCCCGCAAAAATTCAACATCCTGGGTATAGTCATACCGGAACCATAAATGCTGACACAACCACGCGCCACCTGTCATCCAAATACCATGATTCGTTGCATTGATGGGCGCAGCCCCGCGCCATACATCGGTATTATGGTGCAGGACCCATCCTCGACAGCCGTAATGCTCTTTCGCAACGTTCCCCCCAGTAACCGTTAAATCCTCCAGCATCGAAAAAAGAGGCTCATGACATTCGGATAAATTCGTCATTTCTGCCGGCCAATAATTCATCTCCGTATTAATATTAACAGTCCATTTGCTTTCCCACGGAGGATTCATTTCTTCATTCCAAATGCCTTGCAAATTCGCCGGTTGGCTTCCTGGACGGGAACTGGAAATAAGCAAATAGCGTCCAAACTGAAAATAAAGCTCAACCAGCTGAGGATCATTTTGCTGTGCAAAATTTTCGATCCGCTCATTTGTAGGTTTCTCACTCGCTTCGCTTGTACCTAAATCCAATGACATCCGTTGGAAAAGTTTTTGATAATCTTCTATGTGTTCATTTTTCAAAGCTTCATACGTTTGATCTTGAACCGGGGCCAGATTTTCCTCACACTTTTGGGCGGGAATTCCATCGATATCACGATAGTTATTATAACTAGTCCCGGCGCATAGTTTTAAAACAATTTGACTAGCATTCCTTACAGAGAGATGTCCATCTCTTTCTGTTATCTCACCATCGCTTTCCACCCACAATCGTGACTCAAAGCGCAAAGCACAGGGCTTTTTCGCATCCCCTTCTTCCCGGTCTTGCACCTGTCCAAACAAACGTATTAAGCCGCCCTCCCCATCCTTTCGACAACGAACTTCACTTTCAGGGTGAGGAGATTTTTTGATTAAATCACAATCAAGCGCTTCGGATTGATCCGAGGTGATCCGCATCACGATGGCTTGCCCGGGATAACTGGAAAAAATCTCGCGGGTATAGTTCACACCATCCACCTCATAACCCACACGTGTGATCCCTTCATGTAAATCCAATTCCCGCTCATAATTTGTCCAATCGCTATGCCCAGCGAATTCCAGAATCACATCGCCAAAGGGCTGATAGGCTTCCTGCCGCACAGGATCGCTCATCATATCCCAAGCCACATCCTCCGCTTCAGATTGCTTACCCTCAAATAGCAATTGGCGCACTTCGGGCAACGTTTCTAAAGCCTTAGCATTAACGTAATCCCTCGGGACCCCCGTCCACAGCGTATCTTCATTGAATTGAATTCTCTCTCGCTCCACACCCCCAAAGACCATGGCGCCTAAACTTCCATTACCTATGGGGAGCGCTTCCACCCACTCTTCCGCCGGTTGATCATACCAAAGTCGTAGATCATGGTTCTCACTTGCATGAGCACCAAACCCACCGACAACCAGCCAAAGCATGATTCCAATACAACACCCTTTTTTCATAATCGTTCCTTCCTCCTTTTAGTAAGATCATGCTCTCACGTTAACATATCCTGTTTCTTCATCCAATACACATGAAAACCGGGTGAATGCTTCAACACTCACCCGCCTCTTCGTTCTTTAATAAGACCGCTCTTACTTGACTACTTTGTCTCAATTAATATAGCAGCATCGATAAATTGCCCGCCATCATCTTGATGGCAATGAATCGCAATGACATTTTCCCCTTCTTGCAAAGCCTCTTTTAATTCATCGGTCACGGAAAAACCTTCATAACGGTCATTCCATCCCGTCCGATGCCATATCTGTTTCCCGTTGATATAGACCGTGGTTTCGTTATCGTAGTGCATTGCCAAGATGGCTTGATTGAAATCTTGCCCCTCGTATTCGAAAGTTCGACGCAGCCAAATATCTTTGCTTGTCCACCGGGTATGAATAAATTCTTCCACCCCACCTTTCTGACCAAAGGCTCCCTTCCCCGTTTTCCAGGAACCCTCATCAAAGTCAGGTGTATTCCAGCCTTCCCCCGGCTCTTCTGTAGTATATTTCCAATCGAAAAGCCCATCGGGTGCACCCCCAAGAAGAACCTCAAACGTGACTTTCTCTTCTGTGATTTTCAGGGGAGGATTCTTTTCATACGCCGCTGTACGTGTTTGTATTTGATGCAATCGCTCCGCATCAAATTTTTCCGAGCGATCATAAGTAAATACACCGTTCTTTTCTTGCTCTATATCGGTTAATTGGGTATAGCAATACCCAAACATATACCGGTTATCCAACAGAGCATTCACCAATCCTTCAAAGCGTTCATAAAACTCTTCCTTGCTTTGGGGATGATCCCCATATCCCCAGGATTCTTCCTGCTGATCTTCATACCAGCCAATACCCCCAAATTCACTTATAAAGAATGGAATATTCACATTTTCAATGCCCCCATACCTCTCTGGCAAAGAAACTGATTTCATCGCTTGCTCCCATCTTTCACGAAAACTTTCGATATCTTGGTTGTAATCATGAGCATCCATAACTTCGGGATCAGGATGACTATGGGTCCAACCACTGGTCTCAATCACTGGACGCGTGGGATCAATACTCCGCGTCATCTCTAGCACCGTGATCTGTAACTCGCCAGCCGACTGAGGCGTTTCATTGAAGGGACACCAACCAATCACGCTAGGATGATTGCGATCGCGCAAAACGATTTCATTCCACGATTGGATAAAAGGCCGGTTGACTTCAGGATTTGAATAATCCGCACCATAACTAGGAAACTCATCCCAAAGCAAGTACCCTAACTTGTCCGCCCAATAAAGGAAACGCGGTTCGAATACTTTCTGGTGCAAACGGGCTCCATTGAAACCTGCCGCTTTGGCCATTTCAATATCCTGCTTCAAAGCCTCATCGGTTGGAGCCGTCCAAATTCCATCGGGATAAAAACCTTGATCCAACACCAACCGTTGAAATACCGGCTCATCATTGATTAAGATGGATCTCCCCTCAATCGTCACTTTCCGCAAACCAAAATAACTGTCTACCTCATCCATAATACGATCCCCATCAAGTAATCGCAGTTTCAAATCATACAAAAAGGGATCTTCCACCGACCATAAATGCTTTTCTGATAAATCAAGAACAAAATAATCATTCCGCCAATCCGCTTTCTGTCGCGCTTCACCTACTTTTTTCCCATTGGCATAGGCTACAGCCTGTATTTCCAAACCACGGCTGCGGCCATCAATGGCTGTTTGCAAGAGGATACGCGAATGATCCGGATCAGGCGTGATACTAAAATCAGAAACAAAACTCGAACCAACCCCTTCTAACCATACCGTCTGCCAGATACCGGTGGTACGAGTATAAAAAATACTATAACTTTCCTCACGAATCGATTGTTTCCCCAAAGGCTGCAACCCACTCGCACTGTCATCAAACGCATGAATCACCACAGTATTCTCGCCCGCCCCTAGGGCCTCGGTCACATCAAAGGCAAATGGCGAATAACCGCCCTCGTGCCCTCCCATATAGGTTCCATTCACCCATACCCGTGTCAACCAATCACTGGCGTTCACATGCAAACGAATACGCTCGGCTTCCCAATCCGAAGGCACCTGAAAAGTGCGTCGATACCAGACATTCTCCATGAAACCGGTTCGACCTATCCCCGATAATTCGCTTTCTCGGCAAAAAGGAACGAGAATCGTTTCGGGATATTCCTCCTCTTCCAGAAACGATTCTTCATTATCCCTCGTTTCTGCATATTCCCACTCACCATTCAAGTTGATCCATTCCGATCGAACCCTCTGCGGCCGGGGATGTTCAGGACGGGGTATCTCCTCGCTCCAAGCAAAACTGCAAAACAAAAGAGTCCCAATAAAGGTTAAACAAAATCGGTCTGTCTTCATAGAATCCTCCATTCTTGAAATTTTATGTACAGCATTGTATTCAAAAACAGATATTTTCTCCTAGTCATCCTCTAGGCATATCTTTCTTATAGCAAGTTTTGATAAAATGGATAACGCGAAAACGAGCCTAATCTTGAATAGGCTTCTTCTCCATCGAAAACTCATTTATTGAAAAGGAGGATTTCTATGCATACCAAAAAATCGATACTATTGATTATCTTGTTGCTCTTTATTGCCCCATTTACGTATTCAGACAACCAAAACATTTCGTTAGCCGAACTCTATCCCAAGGAAAAACTTGAAAGCATTTTGCTTTCACAAAAAGATTTTTTCCCTTTCCCCAAAATCGAGAATCGCGATTCATGGAATCAACTTCCAGAATACGTAAAGCAAGCGATTCTCTCCGAAGCCGAAGAATATCTCGACAAGGATGTCCCCGCTTTACCGGCTACGTTGTATCTCGAATTCAAACGAATCGGCAATCGCAGCAATTACCAAAGCGTGTGGTTTGAACGCCGCACCATGATCCACTATTTCACCCTCGCCGAATGTATCGAAAACGAAGGCCGCTTTCTTGACCCTTTAACCGATGTCCTTTGGGCGGTGTGTGAAGAATCCAGCTGGACCTTTCCCGCTCACATCGGTCGACAAAAAGCGGGCGTTGATCTCCCTGACACCACCGAACCCATCGTGGCTCTGTTTTCCGCCGAAACCGCCAGCACCCTCGCATGGACGGCCCATCTCATTGGAAAAAAGTTAGACACCGTATCCCCCCTGATTGTTCCTCGGATACAACGGGAAATCGACGAACGTATCCTTACTCCCTATCTCGAACGTGATGATTTCGGCTGGATGGGCTTTGGCAGCGGCAGACGCCCGAACAATTGGAATCCTTGGATTAATTCTAACGTTCTCACCTCCACCTTACTTGGAGAAGACAATGACGAACGCCGCATTGAGCTAATCCACAAAATCTTACGCAGCCTCGATAACTTTTTAGTCCCCTACCCCAGCGACGGCAGCTGCGATGAAGGACCCAGCTATTGGGGACATGCAGGCGGCAGCTTATACGACAACCTCGAGATTCTCTACCTTGCCACAAACGGTCAATTCGATGTCTTCGATGAAAACATCATTCAAGAAATCGGTAAGTTCATCTATCGCACCCATATCGCCGATCAGTATTTCATCAACGTCGGTGATTGCGATCCCATCATCTCGATTAAGCGAGATTTGGTTTACCGCTATGGCAAACGAATTAACGATCAGGCCATGATGGATTTCGCCGCGTATCAAGTCACCGAGAATTCCATTCATAACAGCATTACCAAACAACGCTATTTCGGTCGCCTGCTATTTGCCGTCTTCAACGCAGCCGAATTGCTCAATGCCAAATCGGATACTCGCCCTTGGCTGCGTGATGTATGGCTGGGTGATCAAGATATGGAACTCATGGCTGCTCGTGACCAAGGTAGCACTACGGATGGATTCTTCCTAGCCGCATTTGGCGCTCATAACGGTCAAAGCCATAACCACAATGACGTCGGCAATTTTATTATATACTATGACGGAACCCCCTTCCTGATCGACGTGGGGCGTCCTACCTACACGCGCCAAACCTTCAGCGGACGTCGGTATGAAATCTGGGCGTTTCAATCCGCTTTCCATAACCTCCCAACCATCAATGGCGTTATGCAAAAAGCTGGTGGGCAATACCGCGCCACCGATATTCATTATCATTCGAACGATGCACAGGCCCAACTCAATATGGATATCGCCCAAGCCTATCCCGATTCTGCCAATGTAGATACCTGGAAACGAACCGTTCGATTAAACCGTGGTAAAAATGTTGAAATAATCGATGACTTTACTCTTCATCAAACCTCGGATAATATCGAAGAAAATCTGATCACTCCCTGTGAGGTCCAAATCAAACAAGAAGGTGTTATTTCTATCACAAATCGTTCTACTTCAAAAACCTTACAATTACATTTCGATCCGGATCAATGCGAAGCCATTCTTGAAGAGGTTCATATCGAAGATGGAAAATTAAAAAGTATCTGGGGAGAACAAATCTATCGGATTCAACTAAAAACATTAGAATCGAAAACCCAAGACACCATCAAAATGAGGTTTACAGAATAATCATCATCTAAGAATAGAGATTCTTATGAAAATATCACTTTATCCGAGACAATCTATCCCGGAGAGCAGTGGGAAAAAGCCAATCCTTCAGACGTGGGAATGAAAAAAGAACGATTACAGCAAGCCAAAGAATATGCACTCACCGGCGACGGCTCGGGCTATATAACCCATCACGGGAAATTAATCATGAACGGGGGCGATCTTCAAAAAACCTATGACTTAAACTCAACCACCAAATCGTTCGGCGCCACCGCCCTGGCTTTCGCCTAGTTTAGATATTGTGGTGGCACGTGCGGGGTAAATCATGGGAACGAACCTCTGATGCCCATTATGATGTACTGAAACCGTTCTTCGAACCCATTGTTGAATCGGTTATTGACCAATAAACTCTATTTAGCAGAATCACGCGAAGGGGGATATTCTTGTCCCCCTCTTTTATCTGATTATTTTCTGATTATTTCGTAATTAATTCACCATGGGAAAGTACATCCTTCTCCCAGGCAGACAAAGCATTCATCATTCCTTTCATACGCTCTTTATATTCATCCGCCACATTTTTTGATTCTTCAAGATCATGAGCCAGATTAAAAAGTTTTGGAGTGCCATTATCCACTAGTAATTTCCAATTTCCGCGCCGCATACACTTCTGCTTCCGGTAGCGCCAAAATAAATCACGCGAATCGAGCGAGCCGTTATCAAACAAGACCGGCGATAGATCTTTCCCATCGAGTTGATTTTCCTCAGGCAACTTAGCATTCGCCAAAGCCGCCATCGTTGGAAACAAATCCATAGTCAATACCGTCTCCGGTGTTTTCGTACCGGCCTCGATCTTTCCTGGCCAATAAGCAATCGCAGGAACTCGATGCCCTCCTTCCCACAACGAGCTTTTATCCCCACGCAATCGACCGTTGTTTCCTAGTTGAGGCACAGCTCCATTATCGGAGCAGAAAAATACAAAGGTATCTTCTTCCAATCCAAGTTCCTCTAACGTCTCGATCACCCGTCCTACGCTATCATCCATCGCTTCGACCATTTCCTTATAAGCATTGTGTTTGTCTTCACGGGTTCCATGCGCAGGAAAATCCTCTCCCGGGAAACGATCCGGCTTATCCTCACGGCCTTGGTAAGGCCAATGCGGCGCTTCATGAGCGAGATAAACGCAGAAGGGTTTCTCTCTATTTTCACGCATAAATTGTACGGCATGATCCGTAATCAAATCGGTAACATACCCTTCTTCTTCAACCTTCTCTACATTATGCCACCAATCGGGAATCCCTGCGTTGTCCACGTGCGAATGATAATCAATATTTCCGCTGACATAACCACGAAACACATCAAATCCTTGTTGCACGGGATTAAATTCCTTCTTATAACCCAAATGCCATTTTCCGAAGATACCCGTCGCATAACCAGCCTCTTTCAACACTTCCGCAAATGTAATTTCCTTTTGCGGCATTCCCACCTCACGCGTCTCTCCACGGACATAAATAACGCCTTCCAATCCGCTACGCTGTTGATAACGCCCAGTAAGCAATGCTGCCCGTGTTGGTGTACAAACAGAGCCATTAGAATGAAAATCAGTAAACTTCAAGCCTCCTTGAGACAACGAATCGATGTGTGGAGTTTGATAATCCTCATTCCCGTAACAACCAAGATCCCCATACCCCAAATCATCCGCCATGATAATCACCAAATTGGGTTTCCGTTTCTTTTCACTCCAACCTCCGGGACACACCGCCGTAGAAAGTAAACTTGTTCCTACTAATTTATGAAATTGACGACGTGTAATTTGCGTCATAATATTCCTCCTCTTCGAATTTCATACGATCGACCTTGATCCTATCATACTATACGGTTTGATTGAATATCATTAATTTAACATTGCATTGAGTAAATATCTATGAAATACTAATGAAAATGAATTGAGGTGAATCTCATGAAGAAAAAATGGAATCGAAGAAATTTTTTAGGAACGCTTGGGGCAGGAATGGCAGCCTCCTTCTTTTCCACCCAAGCTTTGGCCAAAGAAAAGCCTAATTTTATCTTCATCTTCGCTGATGATCTTGGGTATGGCGAAATTTCTGGGTTCGGCTATAAGAAATCTCCCTTCGAAACCCCCCACTTGGAACGGATGGCCAGTGAAGGCGCAAAACTCACTCACGTCTATGTTCCCGTTCCCTATTGCGCTCCATCCCGCGCCAGTCTCCTCACCGGCCGCTATCCCTTCCGCAACGGGGTAGTACATAACCCCGCACCGGATGCGGGCATCCATGATGTGGGTCTCCCTCCAGAGGAAATAACCATCCCTGAAGCGTTGAAGAAAGCGGGCTATGTCAGCAGCTGCATAGGCAAATGGCACTTAGGACATAAGGATCAATATCTTCCCCGCCGTCAAGGATTCGACGAATACTACGGGATCCTCTACTCGAACGATATGCGCCCCGTGCAGTTGGTCGAAAATGAACATGTCGCCGAATACCCCGTCATTCAAGCGAATCTCACCAAAAAGTATACCCAACGGGCGCTCGAATTCATCGAACGCAGTCACCAAAACAACCAGCCTTTCTTCCTCTACCTCCCCCATGCCATGCCCCACAAGCCTCTTGCGGCTTCGGAAGAATTTTACACACCCGAGACTCCCGATGACCTTTATGCCGATGTCATTCGTGAATTGGATTGGTCAGTTGGCCAAGTGCTCAAAAAAGTAAAAGATTTAGGCATCGATGAAAATACCTTAATCATTTTCACCTCCGACAATGGGCCTTGGTATGGAGGAAGTACCGGCGGTCTACGCGGGATGAAAGCCAGAACTTGGGATGGCGGCCATCGCGTTCCTTTCATTGCTCGCTGGCCAGGCAAAATTCCCAAGGGCATCACCAACTCCTCGGTGGCGGGAAGCATCGATATCTTCCCAACCTTCCTAAAACTCGCCGGGGTTGATCTTCCAAACGATCGAACCATCGATGGGAGAGACCTCATGCCGCTTTTAACCCATTCCGAGGCTTCTAGTCAGCATGAAGCCGTCTATGGCATGCGAGGCACCAACCTCGCCTTCGTTCGCAGCGGTCCCTGGAAACTTCACATCCAAAATCCCGGCGGCATCCCTAATCGCGGTGATGATTGGGTCGATCCTCGCGGACCCGATGGGGTGACCCTCATCGCCCAGTATGAACAAGCCCGACCAAGCAACTATCCCGGGGTTATGGGGGGTGTAGATCCCAAATCCATGATGCTCTTCAACCTTGAAGAAGATCCTTCCGAACAGCATGATCTGAGTGAAGAACATCCCGATGTCTTGGCTCGCTTAAAACAATACGCCGAATCAATTCAAAAGCAAATTCCCGAATTTCCCCGCCCCAGTCGCTATGATTCTATGCGAAGACTCTCCGGAGGAACGATGGATTTTTGGAAAGATTAATATAATTAACACAATCACATTCGTCAGTAATAGCGGGAGGCCTATCGATTTTTTGCCTCCCGCTTCTACAAAAGCAGCATTGACGTAGGACATGAAAGTCCTTTTTTTACCTCACCGGTGCCGCCATATCGAATACAACACCCATACCCCACCGACAAACGCACACATTCCAAAAATATGAAATAAAGGAAATCCTAAAATGGTCGGTCCTCGCTCCGAAGCCACCACCACCGAGGTCCCCACGATCAATGCCGCGGTAACAAAACTAGCAGACAAACGACTCGAGGCGCGATCCAACCGATCCGTAAGCTCTTTCAAATAAAGAATCTCGATCTGAGCTCGCAGCGATCCCTCCTTCATCGCTTTCAGCAAACGTCGCACATCCTTGGGCAGCCCCGTCGCCAGATCAAAAATCTCACCGATAAGCCCTTGCATCCTCTTAGCAATCGCTTTAGGCGAATAGCGCTCAATCAATGCTTTTTGCAATATGGGCTTCGCCTCATGAGCCAAATCAAAATCGGGATCAAGCTGCCGCCCAAAGCCCTCTAACGTCACAAACACTTTCAACATCATCGCTAAATCCGGCGGCAGCGTCAGCTTATATTTATGCAGCAAACGGGTAATATCCGAAAATAAATTGGCTATATCAATGCGCTGTAAATTCGCCCCATGATACTTATCCAACGTAATTTCCACTTCATAGGTCAACTTTTCCGCATCCACATGCTGCGCATCCGACCACTCAATAATCAATTCTACCGCGGTCTCCGCATCCCGATTTACCAGTCCAAACAAGAGATCCACCACTTGATGCCGCCGCTTCTCCGGCATTCGCCCTACCATCCCCCAATCGATAAAGGCGATCCGATTATTGGGCAAAAAGATGATATTTCCCGGATGTGGATCCGCATGAAACAATCCATCCTCAATGATCATCTTAATCACAATCGCTGAACCGTGACGCGCGATGTATTTCCGATCCATCTGCGCGCGATCGACAGCCTCGAGATCATAACCGGGAATCCCTTCAATCAATTCTTGCACATTAAGACGTTCTGTCGTCCACTGCCAATAAACCTTAGGGATCACCACCACATCGTTTCCCCGAATGTTTTCTGCCACCCGTTCTGCGTTGCGGCACTCAATCGCTAAATCCAGCTCATGGCGTATCGCGGTCGTAAATTGATGCATCAATTCCACCGGGCGGTAGATTCGCAACTCATTGCTATTCTTCTCGGCCATTTCGGCCACATAAGTTAGCAGCCGCAAATCGGATTCCACCTTGGGTCGTATCCCTGGGCGGCGCACTTTTAAAACCACCGGCGTCCCATCCACCAACTTGGCACGATGCACCTGAGCAATCGAAGCCGAACCAATCGGCTCCGTCTCCAGCTCAACAAAAATATCTTCCGGCGCCGCCCCTAAATCTTCTTCCATCTGGGGACGTAGCTCCTCGAAAGAAACCGGCGGTGCATGGTTCTGCAGTTTTTCGAGTTCGCGAATCCACTCCGGCTTAAACATATCCACCCGGCTGGCCATAATTTGCCCCAACTTCACAAACGTTGGTCCCAAACTCTCGAGGGCTTTACGAAACCGTTCCGGCGGGGTGAGATTCCAATATTCCTCCGCTTGCTTCCATTCCAGCACTTTCCCCGCTTTTTGCAAATATTTCCCCAAATCCAGCCGGTGAACCAGATCGCCAAACCCGAACTGAATAAAAACCGAGGCGATTTCATACAATCGCCCCAGATCGTGCACAATACGCCTTGAATCCCATCTCATACCTAAACTGACCGGCTCTTTCTATCCCTGATGATCAAATCCATTTATTCGTTTTTATCTTTCCGGAAAGTATCGAGCAAACTCGCTACAAAACCGCTCGCCACATCGCTCACTTGGGCACCCGTCTTCTTCACGCTTTGCACCCCTTTATCCACCTGCCGCATTCCTTCTCGCCGCAGTTGATCCCCTAAATCAGCCAAACTACGATTTACCTGTTCTCCCACGCGGGTTCCCGTCGTTTTGGCATGTTCCACTAAATGGGCGAACATCTCCCGCAATTGCTGACTCGCGCTTCGTACCAATTGATCCAGGGTTTCGATAAACATCTCTTCCAACGCTTTCAACTCCTCTTCGGCTTTAGCAAGATCATTTTGACTAAAATGATCAAACCGGCTTTTTACTTCTTGCAAAGCCAATTTCGAAGCCAACGCGGTCGCCGCCAGCGCTTCATCTACCCCTTGGATCGCCTCATTCATCGCATGTTTAATTTTATGCTCCTCCTGCGACCTCTCTTCCGCCCCTTTACGCACACCTTGTAGCACCGAATCTATCACCTGGCGAATACGTTCTGTTTCCAAACGTCCTTCACGAAGCGCATTCATGACCATCGTCCGGATCGTCTCACGAAGATCGCCTCCCTCCCGGGCTGCTTGCTCTGCTTTCTCATGCAGTTCTTCATAACCAATTTGTTTTTGTTCTTGTTCTTGATTCAATGAAATCACCTCTTTTCTCGTAATCTTACACACCGCTTACAGTATAGCACCCATATATAATTTTAGTTTATTCCTAAAGTGAATATTTGATACATCATCCCTATCCACTCCACCCCATCCCTCCATGCCCTTATCCTGCTCATCCTGATTCAGACAAAGTACATCCCCCCACTTCCTCCCCATCTGCAAATTTAACAAACTCTCCTTATATTCTCCCCCTTAAAACGAGTCAAAATGGCGCAAATTAATCTTTTCTCCCAAAATTCCTAATGATTTATTATTATCCCCAAAATAAATAAATCATTTTCTTTCAAACACTTAAAAACAATTTCCTTTTCATTAATTTAAATTGGTATGATGATTGATAGTGAACAAAAATGCAGTTGAAATTATTTGAAGTAAACGATAATAAGAATCTTCTCTTTTGGAGGTAATAAATCATGGGAAAAGTCGTAGGAATTGACCTAGGCACAACCAACTCGGTCGTTGCCGTAGTCGAAGGCGGTAAACCTACCGTGATCACCAACGCCGAGGGAAATCGTACCACCCCCTCTGTGGTCGCTTTTCAGGATGACGGCAAACGCTACGTAGGCCAGGTCGCCAAACGTCAAGCCGTTGTCAATACAGAAGGCACAGTTTATTCTGCCAAACGCTTTATTGGACGCCGTTATAACGAGGTTGATGAAGAAAGCAAAATTGTTTCCTATAAAGTCGTAAAGGGTGAGAATGACGCTGTCCGCTTCGACGTCAAAGGCAAACAATACGCTCCTGAAGAAATTTCCGCCCAAGTTCTGCGCAAGTTGGCCGAAGATGCCAGCGCCTATCTGGGCGAAAAAGTGACCGACGCCGTCATCACGGTGCCGGCTTACTTCAACGATTCGCAGCGCCAAGCCACCAAAGACGCAGGGAAAATTGCCGGCCTGAACGTCAAACGCATCATCAACGAACCCACCGCCGCTGCCCTCGCCTATGGTCTGGATAAAAAGAAGGACGAAACCATCCTCGTCTTCGACCTGGGAGGCGGAACCTTCGACGTATCCATCCTCGATGTCGGCGAAGGCGTATGCGAAGTGCGCTCCACCTCAGGAGATACCCATCTGGGTGGTGATGACTTCGACAAATGCATCGTCGATTGGCTGTGCCAAGAATTTAAGAAAGATTACGGCATTGATCTCAAAAACGACAAGCAGGCTCTCCAACGCCTCTACGAAGCGGCCGAGAAAGCCAAATGCGAATTATCTTCGGTGATGGAAACCCAAATCAATCTGCCCTTTATCACCGCGGATAATACCGGACCCAAACACCTCAATTATCAATTAACCCGGGCCAAATTCGACGCCCTCACCGAACACCTCGTTCAACGCTGCATGGATCCGGTCAAACGTGCACTCTCAGACGCCAACTTAACCGAAAACAATATCGATGAGGTCATCTTGGTCGGGGGCTCGACCCGAATTCCAGCAGTGCAAGAACTTGTGAAGAAGTTGACCGGCGGCAAATCACCCAACCAAAGCGTCAACCCCGACGAGGTGGTGGCGATTGGTGCTGCCCTGCAAGCCGGTGTGCTCGGCGGCGAAGTCAAGGATGTCTTATTACTCGATGTCACCCCGCTCTCCCTTGGTCTGGAAACCTTGGGCGGCGTAATGACCAAACTCATCGAACGCAATACCACCATTCCTTGCAGCCGCTCCGAACTCTTCTCCACCGCCGAGGATAACCAAACCGCCGTGGATATTGTGGTCCTGCAAGGAGAGCGCGAAATCGCTCGTGAAAACCGACAGCTGGGACGCTTCCGCCTCGAAGGCATTCGACCGGCACCGCGTGGCGTTCCTCAAATCGAAGTCACCTTCGATATCGACGCCAACGGCATCTTGAATGTTTCTGCCAAAGATAAAGAAACCGGCAAAGAACAAAAGATCACCATCAGCGGGTCCAGCAACTTGGATCAAAGCGAAGTCGAACGTATGATCCACGACGCCGAAGAGAATGCAGCGAAAGACCGCGAACATCGTGATTACATCGAAGTTCGCAACCAAGCCGACTCGCTCGCCCATCAGGTGCAGCGTCAAATCAATGAACTGGGCGACAAAGCCCCAGTCGAAACCAAAGGCAAATGCGAACAACTTATCAACGACATTCAAGAAGCCGTAAAACAAGAGGCACCGAAAGAAAAACTGCAAAGCCTCATGGACGAATTGCAGCGTGAAGCGCAAGCCATCGGCCAGGCGGTCTATCAACAACAGGCCGCTTCCCAAACCGCTGACAGCGGACAACAAGCCTCCGGCGGTAGCGCCCAAGACGGCTCGCAGCAAGATAACGAAGATGTTATCGATGCTGAATACTCGAAATCAAACTAAACTTCTACGCAGGGACTGGCTTGCTTCCCGAGCCAGTCCCCTCTTAACAAAATTCTTTATTAAGAAGAAAAAATGTAGGGCATCCTGCATTTGAGTACTTTTTGATACATTGAAAAGAAAACAGAATATAATTCTAAAGTGAGAACCATGGTTATTTTCAATTTACATGAATCGAACCAAAACGCTGAAGGGGCTTGTGTGGAGCGGCTTTCGGAGCAAGCGGCCCTTAAGGCCGCGCGGAGACAAGCGGAACCCATCCCCAAGGCGTTTTCTCCCAAACAAAGTACTCACTTTCGTGATGATCTATCTTTACTTTACCTCAATGTAAGTACGCACTTGTCGGATAAACCAAAAAATTGACGGTGAAAAAAAGGGGTGACGATGACTACGAAATATAAAGATTACTACGATATACTCGGGGTCGATCGAAACGCTTCCCAAGAAGAAATCCAAAAAAAATACCGCACCCTAGCACGTAAATATCACCCCGATATCAATAAAGAAAAAGGCGCAGAAGAGAAATTCAAAGAAATTAATGAAGCCTATGAAGTCCTGCGCGATCCCGAAAAGCGCAAGAAATACGACGCCCTCGGCTCCAACTGGCGCGCGGGACAAGACTTTACCCCTCCACCCGGAGGGGAAAATGTACATTTTGACTTCCACACAGGTGGAAACGGGGGACACGATGCCACCTTCTCCTTTGGCTCAAGCGGCTTCAGTGATTTCTTTGAAACTCTTTTCGGCGATGGGGGATTAGGCTCCGCCTTTGGCACTGGAACCGCCTTTGCAAGCGATCCCTTCGCTTCCGATCCCTTTTCCCGAGGCTCTACCTTTCAACCCAGCATGAAAGGCCAGGATGTTGAATCCGAGCTGACCATCACCTTGGAAGAAGCCTACCAGGGAGTTACCAAATCCATTGAACTGCAAGTACGCGAACCCAACGAAAGGGCACAAAGGGTCCCCTACACAAAACGCCTTGACGTCAAAATCCCTCCCGGTACCCGGGATGGAACCCGTATTCGCCTCAGCGGCCAAGGCGGCTCAGGCCTAGGGGGGACCCAAGCCGGAGACCTCTATCTGAAGATTCGTCTCCAACCCCATCCCCAATTCCGCGTCAATGACTATAATCTCGAAGCCGATCTGCCCATTACCCCGTGGGAAGCCGCCCTCGGCGCCCAAGTGAAAGCCCCCACCATGGAAGGGGCCGTCAATATAACCATCCCTGCAGGTGTTAGCTCAGGCAAAAAACTACGCCTGCAAGGAAAAGGTCTGCCCAAAAAGGGCCATGAGCGCGGCGATCTCCTCTTACATCTCAAGATCACCGTTCCCCAACACCTTACTCAGGAAGAACGCGAAGCCTTTGAAAAACTCAAAAATGTTTCCCGCTTCAACCCGCGCTCTTAATTTCTACCTCCTCAACCGTGAGCGTGGAGCCCGCCTTTAAAATAGGCTCCACGCTCCTACTTGATCCTTTCATTCTCCCTTTTTCCAAAAAGATCACTCCCATTTTGCAACCCCTTCTACATAAGTGAAGCGACACGCGTGTCTGGGCAATAAGTCCACGCCTACAAGGCCCTGTTTGGTTAACCCCAAACAAACAAAATGAATGAACTCCAGGAGACGTTGCAACCGATAAGACTGTGTGTTTACGGCGATCATACCAATCGCTGGAAGCATGGCCCTGGTTGAGTTCTTTCCTCCCCTACTCCAGGGGAGTCCTAATCCCGTATCCTTTCGGATTAGGTCCAAAAAAGTGGCAACCATGCCCAAAGGTTGGGCGCCCAACATAACCAGTTGTACTCTTAGACTTGCTTCTACCTTGCGTAATACAAAGGTGCCCCGCTTTTCAGGCGGAGGCGGGGCACCTTATTAAGGCCTATCTGTGCATCCAAATAGGGTTGCACCATTCTATCTATTTCAATTCCCTCTATCACGTTTTCTAAATCTTTTTCTTCGGCTATAATCCACGTAATTTCATGTATAGGGAGTAAAAGATCAATGAACAAACAATTCGTACATCCCCCCCATGGCCCTCAAGCCGTCGGACCGTATACCCCCGGCGTTATCGCGAACGGCTTCCTTTTTGTCTCGGGACAAATCCCCCTCCATCCCCAAACCGGTGAGTTTGTCAAAGGGTCCTTCGAAATCCAAGCACGCCAAACCTTGGAAAATGTCAAAAGCGTCGTGGAAGCCGCTGGCGCCACCTTAAACGATGTGGTCAAAATCACGATCTATCTACTCGACATTAACTTCTTCGCCGATCTCAACGCACTCTACGAAGAATATTTTGGAGAAAGCAAACCCGCACGCGCTTGCATCCAAGCCGCCCAACTTCCCAAAGGTGTAGGAATCGAAATCGACGCGATTGTAGCCATGCCGAACCAATAAGCATCATAGATTTACCCTCTACCCAAGACCCATGAACTCCGATTTACCCTAATTCTTACACGCAGGATTTGAAAAAACACCAACATAACAGTATCATGGCTCATATTTTTATACCCATTTATACTCGGTCGAAACCTAAAACGTTCACCCGGCCCTCATAGAAACGAGATACCCGGCGGGATTCCATGCAAGAAACAAACCACCAGCCCACAAACTTCACCAGCCCTCGGGTTGTCCGCCTCATCGCTTCCACCCTGTTGGTACTCACCCTATTGGGTGCCTTCTGGGCAGGATTGTTTCCAATCCGCGGTAGCAACGATCCCTGGTGGCATCTCAAAACTGGCCAGGTTCTCTGGCAACATTTCCAAACCGAAGGCTTTTCCTTCCCCGAATACGACGTCTTCACCTACACCGGCGAAGAAACCCCCTGGATCAATCACGAATGGCTGGCAGATCTCATCTTCTATGCAGTCTACGCATTCAGCGGCCTCCAAGGCACGATCCTATTTAAATCACTCCTCATCACTCTCACCATCGCTTTGTTAATATTTTACATGGTACGCAACGGCGTCAGTTGGCCAATGGCCTGTACCGGCGCCATCGTTGCTCTGCTCGCTTCCCAATCCACCCTCTTCCTTCGCCCCCCTATATTCACTTATCTCTTCATCGTCATTTTTCTCCACATTATTTTATGTTTCCAACTAAACGAACATTTCAAACTGGCCTTCTTCGGCGCCATCTTAGCAGAAATTCTCTGGATCAATCTCCACGGCGGCGCCGTCATTGGTATCCTCCTGGTCTTTTTCTGGTGGCTCAGCGAACTATGGTTCTGCTGCGTCACCTGGATCAACGAAAATCCCACCGCCCCCTCTTTCAAACGCCTGCGCACCAGCACCCTGGTTCTCATTTGCGTCACCCTCGCTTCCCTCATCAACCCTTTCACCTACGAAGTCCATCTGCTTCCCTTCAATGTCATGAACGATAACTGGCTGGTTCGCAACCTGGGCGAACTCCAATCCCCCAACATGCACTACACCAACGCCTTCGAAGCCATCATCCTGGGATTACTTTTGTTACCCATGCTCCGCGCGGCTTCTATATGGGTCTACGAAGGACTCGCGATTGTCTTCTTCGCCCACCAAGCCCTCAATTTCCTTCGCCATATCCCTCTTTTCGCCCTTGTCGCCGTCCCACCCCTTTTCAATGCCTTGGCCGAAGAACGCCAAGCCCTCATGCCCATCCACGACAAAAACCGCGAATACAAAAGTATCTGGGGACGCCTTTACCTCGCAATCAAATGGCTCCTCGATCACCAAATCGATATTATTCTCATCTTTCTCCTCTTCGCTTTTACCTTTGGATTACGGCCGGGCAAAATCTGGACTCGTAACTTTCATGATTTCCACCATCTCGTGTCTCATGGCTACATCAAAGAACGCTACCCCAAAGGAGCCGTCGATTTCATCGAACATTACAAACTCCCCGGCCCCATGTTTAACGACGATAATTTCGCCGGCTACCTCATCTGGCGCTTATCCCCCGAAAAACGAAAACTCTTCACCGACAGTCGCTTCGATCTCTGGGGTAGTTATTACGCCAAAGAAAAAATCGGCGTCTACCAAGCCCGCTCTCTCCCCGTCGGCGCTTATGACGAGCTGGGCAATTGGGTCGTAGAGTTCGGCGACGAATGGAACCGCAAATCCATCCGCCAACTACTCAATATGCGCAAGGATTTACCTGAATTGCAAGCTTGGTTTGACAGTGGAAAAGAATACTGGAAATGGGTACTCGATAAATACAATGTCAACTTTATTATCAGCTATGAACGTCAGCCCATTGACATCTATTTACGCAATCAATTTCGTGGATGGCATTTAATCTATGACGATATAATCATGTACAATAAAAATGGGGGGTACGTCATCTATATTCGCGATACCGAGGAAAATCTACCCCTTATCCGAAAACACGCCCTCATCCATCGTGACCATATCCCCCCTGAATAATTCAACTTCAACCTCCTTGATTTTCAATCTACTTAAACGAGGTCTTTTAAGGTCTCGCCACCCGCGTAAACACCGCGTCCCACATGTCCACCCCCAAAGAACTTGCGATCACCTCACATTTTGCTTTCAAAATAAAGAAAACCCGCGCATCCTCATGAGAAATCGTCTCATAATTCGCCTGCCCCTTGGATATGATCACATCCGCCTTTTCATAAAATTCACGGACTTCTGGCCGTAATTTCTCTAAAACCGTACCTAAACAATCATTCCCATTATCCACCACCTGACAGACCTGATCCAACCCAACTTCCTTCGCGTCTTCCAAGGTCGCATCATTGAGCACCGGCGCTTGCCTCACCATCGCCTTGATCTCCGCTCCGGGATAACGCCGCAACATCTCCTCTATCAATATCCGGTCAAACACGATCTCCCCCGCATTATCACAAACATACAAAACTTGCGGGCAACCAGAACTCTCCTGCACATGGTCTAAATTCTCTCGAAATTCCTCATAATCATCTTTCCGAAATCCCTCACCTAAAACCTTGTCAATGGTAGCCAAAATATCGAACTCATCATGGATCCCCAAATCAATGATATTCCCACATGCCGCAAGTTGACTCGCCACATGCAGCGGGACCTCACTCCCATCCACCCGCCTCTTTAACGAAGAATAGAGTTCCCATGCCAATTGATTATTGGCTTTCTTGAATTCCACAAAAGGATCATCACATTGCGAATACTTCTGGGCAATCCGAATCGCATATTGTGATAACTGCGCAGGACTAATCCCCGGTTTCGCTCCATCTATCGTCTCTTCCAACTCGCGTAGCATACCTGGATCGACCTCCTCCGAACTCTCCTTCTTCTGACTCTGCCGCGCAATATGATAAATACGAACGCCCTGACGTTTCGAACATTCAATACAAGGTGGCTGAAATTTCATAGACTTTTTGCTTCTTCCTTTTCTTTTTTCGTACCTGAGGCTTCTCGCGTATCACTAAAATTGATCCCACAATAAAGCTTTTGTTCACCCCCCGAGCATGCTTCCCGTATATGCCGCCAACGTCCCGCTCGTTCATCCTCACCAATCTTCACAGGCGTGGTGCAAGGTTGGCAGCCAATACTGGGATATCCACGAAAATGCAAGGGATGAACCAACACTTCATTCTCACGGTTATATTTATCCACTTTTTCCCGCGTCCAGTTCGCTAAAGGATGTATTCTATATCCATCGATGCGCGGGTCTACCGATATGATCGGAATATGCTTTCTCGCCCCTCCTTCAGAACGCATCAACCCGGACAACAACGCCTCATACGACTGCGCCGCCTCCAAAAAGGGCTCCTCTTTCCGCATTTTGCAGCAATACTGATAATCACCATCCCGCAAATATAACTCGCGCCCAAAACGCCGAAACTGCTCTTCCGGCGTAAACTTGGGATACAGAGTCTTTATCTTCACTCCATACGTTTCCACCATGCGATCACGTAACTCCAAGGTCTCCTTAAAATGATACCCCGTGTCCACAAATAGTATCTCTATCTCATGCAGCCCCTCCGCATGCACCATATGAATCAAACAGGAAGCGGTTCGCTGCATGCTGGAAAGCATCGATAATTGATTCCCAAATGTTTCATACCCCCACCGTATAATCTCTTGAGGCGTATAATCTTCAAGCTCTTTATTGATTCTTTCAAGCTCCAGCTCTTTCATAGAACCACCCGTAATTAGTCTTTAACTTAATTGTCTATATAAAATATAGACAATAGAGCCCCAAAATGCAAGGAATAACCTTATAATATTTATAAATATTATCTACTTTAACGCTGAACTATAAAGTTTTTTCAAAAAAAAGTATAATGATTTTTTTAATGAGGTATAATTCATAGGTAATGCGGAACAAAAGCGAGGTTGATCGTATGGACGCAAAACAGAATATCTTAATGGAAGCCGGGACCAATGAACTGGAAATCCTTGTTTTTAATGTCGAGGAAGAAAAATACGGCATCAATGTCGCCAAAGTGCGGGAAGTCGTCCGTCCTCCCAAAATCAACCACCCCCCCAATCGCCACCCTTATGTCCATGGCGTCTTCACCTTACGCGAAAAAGTCATCCCCGTGATCAACGTTGCAAAATGGTTAGGCTTACCCGATCGCGACATGCAAGACAAGGATCGAGTTATCGTTACCGAATTTAATAACGTATGGTTGGGGTTTTGGGTCAATCAGGTCGATATGATTTACCGCGTCTCCTGGGAAAACATCTCTCCCCCTCCCGAAGAAACCAGCCGGGCGGGATACCTCACCGGCGTTGCTCAAATTAACGATGAAATCGTCATGATGCTCGACTTCGAAAAAGTCGTCCAAGTCATTATGCCGGATAAAATGACGCCCGCCGCTGGCGAAAGTTCCATCCATCTCGATCGCTCCAAATACAATCTCCTCATCGTAGAAGACTCCAGCGTCATGCGTAATTTATTAGTAGAAACCCTCACCAAAGCCGGGTATCAATCCCCTCAATGCTACAACAATGGCGCCGAAGCCTGGCAGGCAATCCAAGATTTATTAAACCAATGCCAACCCGGGAAGCCTATCAGCAATGACCTCAGCCTCGTCATTACCGACATAGAAATGCCCCAAATGGATGGCTTTCACTTGATCAAATTAATCAAAAGCCATGATCAATTACAAGAAATCCCGGTTCTTATTTTCTCTTCAATCATCAGCCATGAAAATCGGGTCAAAGGAGAAAGCGTGGGAGTCGATGGCCAAGTCACAAAACCGGAAATTGACAATCTCGTCGATTTAGTCGACCAACACTGCGCCAAACTAGCGCTACACTAAAAAAAACTCGTAAGCAACTACAAACAGGACCTCAATATTCAATACGATACACCCTTGTATGCTCCCCGCGGGGTGCCCATACCTCTGGGTCTGATTGCCGAAACAGAGCAACTGTCGGAGTTCCCACCGCCGCCGCTATATGCGTAATCCCGCTGTCATTGCCTACAAAAAGATCGCAATCTTGCAAGATTGCAGCCAGCATTCGCAAGTTCATCTCTTCAATCACATAAGCATGGGGAATCCTCTCCACAAACGCCCGCACGGTTTCGTAATCCGCCGGCCCCTGCGGCAAGATCAATTCCACGGAAAAACGCTCCCGCATATAATCTACCAACGCATGAAATATTGAAAGTGATGCTCTCTTTTTCTCACTGCCTGCCCCCACATGCAATCCCAACCGAAAAGAATCGTCATCCAACCTCTTTTCCTCCTTCCACCTTTGCGCGATATTCTTTTCTTCATCGGATAACGCGATCCGTGGAATAGGATTCTCCTCAAGAGGAAATATATCTTTCAAAATATACCTATAATGTTCTGTGATATGGATTCTTTGGTTTCCTCCAGGCATTGGCGGGCGTACTCGTACTATTTGCCCCATTCGAACTTGGAGTTTTTGCTCAAATTCACTCCCCTCACCCGCTAGAAACGCCAATATCCCATCATAAAATTCTAGAAATCTTTTCGTCTTCTCATCCCACGGCCTCTCGGAATAGTAAAGCCCACTCATCCCCATTTCCTCAAACGAAAACGCCTTATCCGCCATTCCCTTCCCCACCAACAATTCCACTCGTTCTTTGATTCCCACAACATGGATCTTCGATTCAGGTTCATGACTGCGAATCGTCTGAATCAACGAGGAAAGCAATACGGTATCCCCGATGGCTCCATTCCGAATGATCAACCAGCGTCGTTGCCCCATCGCATTCACATCTCTTACTATTGCATTTCTTCAACATCCAACAGCCTATACAAGGTAGTCCGCCGATGGCGAAAAACCGGCTGCAAAGAATCAGGCTGCAACATGGACCAATCGATCTCCCGCAAAAACGAGGGGAACGGTTCAGCGATATGAGTAATTCCTCCTTCTTTGAGTTTCCTCACCAATTCTTCCGCCCTGATATCAGAATCAACCTCCTGCAAAAAGGGAATATACCCATATTTCAAGTTGGAAATATGGCGATGCCGTAGGGGATACCCGATCCCTAAGACATAGGCATCCGAAGATAAATTCTTATTCGCCCACTCAATACAAGCATATCGGGGAAAATGCCGCAACAAAAAAGAATCCCGTTGTTCCTTCGTCAAAAGGGGTATTGCACTTTCATTAAGGTCTTGCAGCTGACCAAAACGATAACTAATCGCATTAATAAAAAATAGAACCATAACCCCCGACAAAAGAATTCGATGAATAAAACTCAAATCATAAATACTGTCTCGAATTACGTAGAGCGCCAATGCCGCGGGAATCGAGAACAGAATCAAACTCGATAGAAAAAAACGCCCATCATCATTATCCACTCCCACCATAAACAGCAAGGTGGAAATGACCAAATAAATCCCCAATCCCACCGCCGCATACCGGGGCAAACAAACCCCAATCGAACGCCGTATCCACCATGGACTACTAACCAAAGCCACCGCCCCCACCACAAATAATGCATTCCCATCCAACATCAAACGATAAACCCGATCAGAAATCAGCGTCACGACCGAGAAGGAAAACACATGGTCCCACGAAGGAGCATGACTTCGGATAAACTCATACGCCTCTTGTGCCGGTGGGATATGCTGACCAAAAATCGAGGGAAGCAATGGATACACGGGGTTCCCCGTCCAAAATACATTATAAATCAACCATGGCAATAAAGGAGAAAAACCAATCACCATCACCGATGGCACAAGCCATTTCCACTGACGCGGTTCAAACTTCCTCAAGGTTAATAAAAATAATACCGTAAACGGAATAAAGAAAATCAGCCAGGCTACGTATTTCGTTCCCATCGCCATTCCCGCGAAAAGTGCCGCGAGGAAATAATAGCGAACACGGTATTTCCTTTCGGTTGCTTCCCACGTTAAATAAAGAGCATACAACCCCATGATTTCCCAAAACGCACGGATCAAATCGATATAAGCCGAGGTTGCCACAAAGGTAAAAACAGGCAAGCTCAATCCCAAACCAAGAGTAAACCACCCCACCTCTCGATTGACCAGACGGGTCATGAAGGTCCCAACCGCCACCAAACAGAGAATCCCAAAACCATAATGGATCATTTTGGCAACTGAATCATCCTTGATCCCTAGCGCCCATCCATAAAGGATTTCACCGTTTTTTGGCATGTACGCAAACACATGCCAGGGAATCTCTGAGATCTCCTGATTGGCTAAATATAGGGTGGGAATCGTTAAATGATAATCGTAGGGATCATAACGGGTTTCGGGAGTCATCACCGAAAAGAAGCATACGATCAAGAGCACAAGCACCAACACTTGCGTTATTCCATACAGAATGGAACTCGCTTGCTGACTTTCACCTTTCGCTTCAGAACGAAATCGCCGATATTCGCGGATGAAGACTGGAATCGACAACAAAAGCAATAAAAACCACAGACACCACATTGCTCCGGGCACATAGAAACCGATTATCCCCAAACCGATCAACACCCATGTAAATAGAACCGCACCTACAGCCCAATGAAATATACGTGGTACGCTGTTCGGATAATTCAATACACGTAGGATAAATCCACCGACGGCTTCAATACCCAGAGCCAGGAGTAAGGCGGTTGTGAGATAGAGCAATAGTAGAATCACAAGACACGTTTTTACAATTATGAGTAAGCGATTATATCGTAATAAAATACTAGAAATTCATTAAAATTAGCATAAAATAAAAAAAAAGTTCAAATGCGACTAAACCGGTTTGTACTCATTTATTGTAAAAGATTTTTCTCCTTAAATACAGGCGGAGCTTCAACCCTAAAACAAGTTTTCCTCTTTCATGATGCACATTCTTTTCCTCTTCGATAATCTCACGTTAAGTCATCAACCTTTGGGCGCAGGCTATTTATCTTCTCTTTTACGAGAACAAGGCCACTCCATTTCTGTCATCAATGTCGATGAAGAAAACATCTTTGATCGCTATCGCGAAATTTCTCCCGACATTCTCTTATTTTCCACAACCTCGAGTCATTATCTCCGCTACCGCGCCTTAAACCTAGAACTTAAACAAATTCATCCCGCCTTTTCTCTTTTCGGTGGACACCATCCCACCTTCTTCCCGCAAATGATCGAAGACGAAGGCATCGACGCCATTTGCATCGGAGAAGGCGAATACCCTACCCTCGAATTGATCACTACCATGGAACAAGGGGGTGACTATACCCATATTCATTCCCTCTGGTTCAACCAAAACGGTCACATCATCAAAAACCCCATTCGCCCTTTCTTAACCGAACAGGAACTTAACCAACTTCCTTTTCCCGATCGTGAAGTAATCCGCCACCAGCCTATTTGGAAGCAACGTACCGGCTATGTAATCACTGGACGCGGCTGCCCCTATGATTGTTCCTACTGCTTCAACCATGTAGCCAAAACCGTGCAAGAAGGACGCTGGGTACGCAAACGCAGCGTGGATAGTGTCCTCGCCGAACTCAAATGGCTTAAAGAGCGCTACAAAATTCTTTATGTTGCCTTCCAGGACGATACCTTTATTCTCAATCGCCGCTGGCTGCAAGAATTTCTACCCCGCTATCGCGACGAAATTGGCTTACCCTTTATGTGTAATGTCCGCGCCGACCTCACCCGCAAAGATATCGTCGCCCAATTGGCCGACGCAGGCTGTTTACGCGTCGCCATGGGCATCGAAAACGGGATGGATTATCTCCGCCGCGAGGTATTAAGCAAGGATGTGACTACCCAGCAAATTCAACAAGCGTGCGATCTGTATTATCAACATGGTATTAAGACCATGGGGCAAAATATGATCGGGGTTCCCGGCGAAACCGTGCACTCCACCCTCGCCACCCTGGAACTCAATATCCGCGCCCGCACCCATATCAATATGTTCTCCTTCTTCCAACCTTATCCCGGCACCCGCTTGGGCGATCTTTGCACCAAAGAAAACAATTTCAGTGGAAAACTAGAAGAAATTCCTCACGAGTACCAGGATCAACTCGCCCCCAGCATCCGCCTGAAAAACCGTGAAATCATTGAAGATTTAGGCCATGCGGCTCACCTCTTTACCAGTTATCCCCTGCTTTTCTGGTTCACCAAAGCCATTCTTCCCTGGCTGCCCACAAACGCCTTGAAACATTCCTATTTACGCGCTCTCGTGAACCTTAGAAACCGACTCATCCAAAAAGGCTCAATCGCTCTCCCCTCCATCTGGCATCGCCCCGCTTTCATCGAAGAGGCTATGCATAATACCCAACCCGAAGTTCCCATTCAACCAGTTTCCCGCCCTCCTCTTACATCAAAAGAATCCTGATCAATAATTCCCCCCCGGATAAAAGACCTTGCAAAATAAATATGACCTAATTTGTAAAATTTATCTTGCCTAACAAAAAAAGATGGTGTAGCATGGGTTAAATCTAAAATCGTTGCGAGGTTCGAGCATGCATCTAACATTCATATTCGACGATTTAATCTTAAGCCATCAACCCTTGGGAGCGTGTTACATTTCGGCGGTGCTAAAAGAAGCGGGACACCAAGTGAGTGCGATCAACTTGGATGATAGCCCGGATTATGTGGAAAAGATCAAAAAACTCAACCCAGATGTCATCGCCTATTCTTCCACCACCAGCCATAACCCCCGCTACCTACAAGTGAACCGGGAAATCAAAAAACAACACGATTGTTTTTCTCTTTTCGGCGGACCCCACCCTACCTTTTTCCCTCAGATGGTGGAATTAGAAGGGGTCGACGCCATTTGTACCGGCGAGGGTGAATATCCCACCTTAGAACTGCTCACCCAGTTGGAAGAAGGCAAAGATCCCACAGTCGTCGATACGATGCAATTCAATGTTAATGGTAAAATCATTAAGAATCCCAACCGCCCTTTTATTACAAAAAAAGATTTAGATGATGTCCCTTTCCCCGATCGCGAATTAATTCGTGATTTCGCCGTCTGGAAACAACGGACAGGTTATATTATGGCGGGGCGCGGTTGCCCTTACGACTGCACGTTCTGCTTTAACCATACCTCGCGTGATACCCAAGAAGGACGCTGGACGCGACAACGTAGTGTGGATAACGTTCTCGCCGAGTTAAAGTGGCTCAAGGATGTTTACAAAATTATCTATGTTGCCTTTCAAGATGACACATTCATCTTGAATCGCCGCTGGCTGCGAAACTTCCTGCCGCGATATGGCAAAGAAATCGGGCTTCCCTTTATCTGTAATGTGCGCGGCGATCTTACCGACGAAGAAGAAGCAAAACTGCTCGCCGAGGCCGGCTGTATTCGCGTGGCCATGGGAATCGAAAATGGCTCCGATGAATTGCGCCGCACGATTCTAGCCAAAAACATTACCACCGAACAAATCCAACGCGCCTGCGATTTGTATTACCAGCACGGCATTCGGGTCATGGGACAAAACATGATCGGCGTTCCCGGCGAAAGCGTCGATACGGTGCTATCCACGATCCAACTCAATATCAATTGCCGCACCCACATTAACATGTTCTCCTTTTTCCAACCCTTCCCCGGGACGGCTTTAGGAGAAATGTGCAAATCCGATAACGGCTTCAGCGGCGATCTGGATGAACTCCCCCGGGAATATCAGGAACGCTTGGCCGACAGTATTCAATTACAGAATAAAGAACTGATTGAAAAGATCGGGCAATGTGCCCATCTCTTCACCAGCTATCCACGTGTCTTTTGGTTCACCAAAAAAGTGCTGAGTTGGTTACCTAGTTATTCCCTCAAACTGATGTATATGGATTGGCTAGTTCGTATGAAGCAAGAACTCTTCAAGAAAGGAAACGTAGGTCTGCCTTCGGTTTGGCATCCACCGAAATTCATTGTGGAAGCCATTCATGCCGAGCAACCCGAAATCCCAATTCAACAAATTGCGCGCGAAGTGAGCCGTGAAGCGGCTTAATCATAACCTTACTGAATCCATTCCCTTACCTCATCTGTCCGCTGATTCATTGAGTGGGAGTTCAAACACTCCCACTCAATGATGAAAGCAAAAAATATTCTCTCTCCCCATTACTTCTATTTCTTTGAACCGTATATAAGAACAAAATGGAAAAATCAAAACATACAGAATTTATTCTTTTTTTTAAGTTTAATTTAAACACAATGACTGTGTAAAATCGTTGAAATCCAGAGAAAGCCCGTTTGCGCCAACCTGACACAAATCAGGCTTCATCGTACTATAACATATTGATTTTATTTAATAAAAAGCAATGGCATTTTTTTTGCTTTATTCATCCAATGATACTAATTCCAAGAAAGGAGTATAACGAATGAAGAATTTAATGAAGAATCACCGGATTCTAGCGCTATCTCTTATCCTCACCCTCGCATTTTCTTTTTCTCTTGCCACTGATGCGGTAGAACCTGATGAGCCCTTAACTTCCCAAACCTTTGTCAAAATCGCAGAAAAAGCCGCCCCTTCCGTGGTCTATGTCAAAGTTGAACGCAGCATAACCATCACCCAGCATCGAAACCCGTTCGATATGTTTGGGCGTGATTTTTTTGAACGTTTCTTCCCAGAACGATTTCGAGATGACGAAGAAAAAGAAGAAGAAGATCGCTCTCCCCGCGAGCGCGAATATAGGCAAGAAGGCGAAGGCTCGGGTGTTGTTATCTCGGAAGATGGATATATCCTAACCAATCATCATGTGGTTGGTGAAGCTGATCGAATTTCCGTGAAACTAAATGATGGACGCCAGTTCGAAGCGGAGTTGATTGGCACCGATCCCGAATCCGACGTGGGCGTGATCAAAATCGAGGTGAACAACCTCCAACCCATACCTCTTGGCGATTCTGACGATATCAAAGTTGGTGAATGGGTAGTCGCCATCGGCAATCCCTTCGGCTTGTCGAATTCTGTTTCTACCGGAATCATAAGCGCTAAGGGACGCAGCAATATCGGCATTGTCGATTATGAAGATTTCATCCAAACCGATGCTGCCATTAATCCCGGGAATTCCGGCGGCCCCTTGTTAAACTTACAAGGAGAAATGATCGGTATCAATACCGCTATTTTTAGCCGCAGCGGCGGCTATATGGGCATTGGCTTCTCCATTCCCATTAACATGGCCAAGGTGATCTACGAACAGTTGAAAGATACAGGCACCATTACCCGTGGCTACTTGGGCATCTGGATGCAAGACCTGACTTCTGAATTAGCCGAATCGTTCGATTTAGATGAAAATCAAGGCGTCGTCATTTCTGAGGTGGTGCCTGACTCCCCCGCGGCTGAGGCAGGATTTCAAACCGGGGATGTGATCATTGAATTTGAAGGCAAACCGGTTCAAAGTGCAGGCGACCTTAGAAACTGGGTTGCCATGATTTCTCCAGAGACCAAGATCGAAATGGTTGTCATTCGTAATGGTTCAAAACAAACACTCACTCCCACCATTGCCAAACGTGATGAATCAGCCATCGCTTCTCGAGAACAAGGAGAAGAACCCGAAGATAAAACCATCTTAAATAAAATTGGTATTAACGTCCAAAACCTGAGTCCTGACTTAGCGGAACAATTCGATTATGATGAAGAACAAGGCGTAATCATAACCGAGGTGGAAGCGTATTCTCCCGCGGCTCGCCAAGGTATTCGACCCGGCACTTTGATTATCGAAGTCAACCGTGAACCCGTGGCGGATGTAGATCAATTCATTTCTGTTGCGAAAAAAGCAATAGAGAGAGGCAATATGCTTCTTTTAATCAAACAAGGTGAGCGCAGCCGCTATGTCCCCCTAAAATTTAATGAGTAAACAATAGAATTATCACGCTTTTACGAGTATAGTTCATTGTGTGGGGTCAGTTCATCTGGCCCCACAACTGTTTGAATTCCATCTGAGACCACATTGTTTGACAATTTTCATGAAAGGATAATCTATGAGCATCCTTTTATCCTGGATGAAATGGGGGGCTCGTTATTGTGTTGATTATGGGAACAAGTGCTGATATACGTGCCGAAAACGAATTGCAACATTTTCTCAACCGCCAAGAGCCCATTTTCTCTTGGACCATCCACAACAAGCAAGATTCTGACCAAGGAAACCTCTACTTTCTACGACTTATTTCTCAAACATGGAAAGAAATCATATGGACACACCAGCTTTCTCTCTTCGTTCCGAAGAAATTACATCCCTCTGATCACGCTCTTCTTTTTATTTCAGGCGGCTCCAATCAAGAGGGTGAACCCAAATGGGAACATGGCTTCAGCCCTACCTTAATGCAAATCGCGCACAAGAGCGGTTGCCCTGTTGCGACCCTGCGGCAAGTTCCCAATCAACCTCTTTTTGGCGATAAAACCGAAGATGAACTCCTCTCGATGACCTTTGTCCAATATCTTGAAAGCGAAGATCCCACCTGGCCTCTTCTCTTTCCCATGGTCAAAAGCGCAGTGAAAGCCATGGACGCAATCCAAGAATGGAGCGAGACACATTTAGAACATAAAATCGAGCACTTTGTTCTTGCTGGGGCATCCAAACGGGGTTGGACGACTTGGCTCACCGGGGCCAACGATCCCCGAGTGACAGGCATTGGCCCCATGGTGATCGATATCCTTAACTTAAATCTACAAATGCAATATCAACTCGAATCCTGGGGGAAGTACAGTAAGCAAATTTTTGAGTATACCGAAAAAAATCTTCCCGCACGGATTAATGAAACTCGCGGGCAAAAATTACATTCGTTAGTTGATCCTTATTCCTATCGCGAGTATTTATGCATGCCAAAACTGATCTTCATTGGCACCAACGATGAATATTGGCCAGTAGACGCAGTAAAAAATTATTTCAATGATCTCAAAGGAAAAAAATACATTCACAATGTCCCCAACGCGGGACATGATTTAGCCGGGGGAGAACAAGCCGGCTGCGCTCTCGGTGCTTTTTTTGCTGCCATAGCCAAAGAACGAGAACTTCCAAATCTTTCCTGGGATTTAATAGAACATGAGGATACGGTAACACTGCGAGTGCAGGCAGACCACTCGCTAAAAGAAGCAAATTTATGGTTTTCCACCTCTCCTGATCGTGATTTTCGCAACGATAAATGGGAAAGCCAACCCCTTCCGATCGCCCCCCCCTCCCAATTCAACCAAGAAATCCCTCTACCAAAAGAGGGTTTCAAAGCCTTCTATATCGAATGCATCTACCCCAGCCCTTTAAACGGAACCTATTCCCTATGCACCCAAATCTATGTATTGAATAAAAACGGAGTCTTGAAATAGAGAACCGGATATGGAGTTTATCTAATAAAATTTATTTTAATAGAAACCCACGAATTAAAATTTTCATAAGAAAATTTTATCTTTCTCCGGTCGAGCTCTCCACAGGAGGCCGGTTCAAATCGAACGCAGGGTGAGATGTTCCCACATTTGATGATTCGTCAAGAAAGAAACCGTCACTTCAGCATCATACCCGTCTTCAATAACTCCAGGTTTGCTGCATGAACCAATATGGTGTGATATTCCAGGCAGGACATGCATTCCAATGATGGCATCATAGATGGCGCGGCTGCCTTCCATCGCTCCCAAGCGTTTTAATTTTCCATTATCCTGCATTAAATAACATTCGGATGAATTCACCTTAAAGAAATTGCCATCCAACACATAACCATTAAATGGAACCATCAACACCTTGCCGTGCCAATCCACCGCTTCCGTTTCTTTTCCCTCCAAAACCGTGCATGACATCCGTGCTTGAGGGAAGTATCCATCATCCCCTTGACGTGAATTACCAATAGAATCACTTTTCTCAACGCCGAGAAACGTCTTCAAATTCTTCTTATCGATATACTCACTGCCCAAATGCTCATACACCTTTGAATCTTTTATATGGATCTTTTCCCGCGATGGGCGGCCATAACTATCGAAAGAATAAGAACCAATGACTTCCAAACCTTCGATTCTTTGCCGTGGATTATCCCTCAAAATGAGGTTCGAATTCTGCACATTTTTTCCTATCGGAAACAGAGATTGTTGACCCACTTGAAGAGGATGCACCGGCTCTTCAAATTGATGTCCAAAGATTTCATGAATAGGTACCCCGCTGAGCATGATCACATCATGGGTTAAATCGTCGGATAAACCGGAATTCTCTATATCAGGTTCATCCACATGATGAGAAATCGCATGGAGTCGGGCGAACGCATCGGTAAAGTTCCGGGATTTACGAATTTCTTGTTCCAAGGTAGGATCAGGGAGGTATTCTATAAGTAAAGGAAGGCGATTAACTTCCTCATTATTTGAAACATAGGCTCCAACACTTCGAGTAATCATATAAGGATGATAACCTTGTCGATAGTGGATTGATAAATACGGTTGAGACTCAACGATCATCCCGCCATTTGAGTTAACAACAATATTTTGTTCCACTCCAAAATCACGAGTTATGCGTTCATTCTTATAATCGCGTGTGAAAGCGACAAACTCATCATCCCACTGCTCAAAATTGGTTGGAATCTCCCTTACATCGAAGAAGATCTCCGAAGGCAGAGTAAATCCCTTTGGGGTGAAAACATAGGGAGTTTCGCTACGGTGTTTCCATTCCTCAAACTGGGGAAGATTGAAGGTAAAAAGTTCTTCGCCATGGACGGAAGAATAGATCCTGGCATCCATGTCCTCTTCGTTATAGGTTGAACTTAAGCAACAATGGCTCACATTCTTTCTACCGCGGTCTATGTATACGGAATCAAAAACCACTTGCCGATAGCGTAAAATACTCTTCTTTTTATCACGAACCAATCGCATCATCGCATGCGCAATCTCGCGCAATTCTTCTTCCGATTTAACAAATTTCTCCATTGATAACATTTATAAAACAACCTTTGAAGTGAAGATTTAACGAAAAAATTTAATATGTATAAGATAAACAAAAAAAAAATTCAATAAAATAAATTGATCTTTCATTTAAATATTTTAATCATAAGTCAAAAAACTAGAAAGACTTATAATGATATAAACAAAGAGCCGTCTCTCCTACCTACTTGATTCTAGGGTACATTTTATTGAACAAAAACTTCTAAAACAAAAAATAATGGTTTATAATTGAAAAAAACCTTGACCTGAGCCTTTTTATCATTATATCATTCAATACGTTATGACAACTAATAATAATAAATCCCATCCTATTCCAACTCCGCTGGAGGAAATCCCGAAGAAGATTTACTACTCCATTAGTGAGGCGAGTGAATTCACAGGGGTTGAACCTCATGTCCTTCGCTATTGGGAAACCAAGTTTTCGAAATTGAATCCAAAGCGTGTGGGAGGAAACCAACGGAAATATACCCGTAATGATCTGGAATTGCTTTATGAAATCGTTCATTTACTTCATTTTGAAGGTTATACCCTCGACGGCGCCGAACGCAAGCTGAAGATGGGGTTAAACGCCCTCAAAGCCGAACGCAAAGCCAAAGAAGCTACGCTCAAAGCCGTCAAGGAAAATGCTGATCCCAATAGCCTTTTTGTCAACCCGGAAAACAAAACGAACTCCAAACTCCAAGAAATTAAAACCGAGTTGAAAGATGTTTTAAACCTACTGGATACCAGCGGCTAATCTGTTTTCGATATTTGCTCACCCCGGAAATAGAATTTTTCACCAAGATAAGTTTCACGCACCACCGGATCGTCGATCAGTTCAGATGCACTTCCTTGAGTAAGTATAACTCCTTGATGCATGATATAGGCGCGATCCGTCACTTCCAGGGTTTCCCGCACGCTGTGATCCGTAATTAAGACTCCGATCTTGCGCTTTTTGAGGTTGATAATAATTTCCTGCAGTTCGGCCACCGCGATCGGATCAACTCCGGAAAAGGGCTCATCCAAGAGCAAGATGCGGGGATTAGCCGCCAGCGCCCGGCATATTTCCAATCGGCGTTTCTCCCCTCCTGACAAGGTGACCGCCTGTTGGTGAATCAAATGAGTGAGTTCCGCTTCTTCCAGCAACTGATGGCAGCGCTCATAGCGTTGCTCTTTCTTATACGGCATATTCTCCAGCACCACTAGAATATTTTGTTCCACTGTCAAACGGCGAAAAATGGAGGGTTCTTGCGAGAGATAGCCAATGCCAAGCCGCGCCCGCTGCGATAGGGGTTTTTCGGTGATTGCATGATCATTAAGGAGAATATGCCCCGCGTCGGGTTTAACAATCCCCATAACCATGCCAAAAGTCGTGGTTTTCCCCGCGCCATTGGGTCCCAGGAGTCCTACGATTTCATGCTGAGATACCTTGAGCGAAACGTCATTGACAACGGTCTTGGAGCCGTAATTTTTTACTAAATGTTCACCATTAAGGGTTCCCATTCTTGTATCCCCTTTATGCTTTCAATGGCCGTTTATACGCCACCACCCCCATGTAGGGGGCAAAATTGGGTGTAAGCGCTACGATCAATTTATTCTTTAAGCTCATAGCATGTCCCACTTGATTTATCTCACAGCCGTTTTGTTTAAGAAAGCGGGCGACATCCATCGGATTGGCGAGATAGACGCTATCGGCATCGCCCCCAATATGGCGTTCACTCAAATCCGGTTTGCGATACAAGAAGCGGGGATTTCTGGAACATTTTTTCTTTAACGAAATGGAAAGATTGCTTTTGAACCATTGCCAGGCCTGGGCTCGTGATTCAGCAAACACCGGCCGCCCTTCTCCTCCAAAAAACATACGTATCCAATCAAACGCAGGCAAGTAGGGCGAAAGTAAATTGGGCGAATGTAAAATTACATGCCCATACGTCTTCAATACCCGTTTCATTTCTAGTAAACATGCGGGGATATCGGGAATATGCTCAATAAATTCGAATCCCACGACCGCGTCGAAAGTCTCCTCCGCGAAGGGAAGCTGTAACGCATCGCAGGCAAGCAGCGAGGTCGCAGGATGCACCCGCTTCTCTTCGAGGAGGAAGAGAGTGGATAAATCAGCGCCGACAACCTCATAACCGGCCTCTGATAAGAGGCGCGTGGATAACCCCGTTCCACAGCCCAAATCTAGAACCGTCGATGGGGGTCGAACATAGCGCTGAATCAATAGAAGAAACGGACGAAGAAATTCGGTATCGTGAGTTAGAAGGTCGTCACGATACGATTGACTGGTTTGGTAATAGCGTTTAAGTTCCTCATTCGTTTTTTGATCCGGTTGATAACTCATTCGTCCGTCAAGCCTTCACAATTTTATCGCGATTGTGGGTCACATCCTTGGTTGCGTTACGGGTATCGACCACCACTTTGGCATGATCAGTCACCCATTGGTAATCAATACAGGAATGATCGGTTAGGATCAAGACTGCATCATGACGCTGAAGTTCTTCTTGACTCAAGGAGATCGAAGAAAGACCGGTGGTACCACGACGGGTTTGGGGATAAACCGGGATATAGGGATCATGATAATGGACCTCGATTTCCCAGTCACGAAGTTTTTCCACCACTTTCAAAGCGGGAGACTCACGCACATCGTCCACATCTTTTTTATAGGCCACACCGAGGACAAGGAGCTTTGCGCCTTTAACGGCGATGCCCTGGTGAGATAGCGTTTCAACCACTTTGACCACTACATAATTGGGCATACTGGTATTGACTTCACCCGCTAACTCAATAAACCGAGTGGAAAAATCATACTCCCGGGCTTTCCAGGTTAAATAAAACGGATCGATGGGAATACAGTGCCCTCCAAGACCGGGACCGGGATAAAACGGATGATAACCAAAGGGTTTGGTCGAAGCGGTATTGATGACTTCCCACACATCGATCGCCATACGGTCACACAGCATTTTTAATTCGTTAACCAAGGCGATATTCACTGCGCGATAGATATTTTCTAAAAGTTTCGTCAATTCTGCCACTTGGGTCGAGGAAACACAGACCACTTGGTCAAACAGACATTCATAGATCGCCTTGCCCACCTCGAGGCATGAGGGTGTGGTGCCGCCAAAGACTTTGGGGATCGTCCGGGTGGTGTGGTCTTTACGTCCTGGATCTTCGCGTTCTGGAGAATAGGCGAGAAAGAAATCTTCTCCTACTTTTAAACCGTCGCTTTCCAAGCGGGGACGAATACGCTCTTCGGTAGTTCCCGGGTAGGTCGTACTTTCTAAAATGATGAGCTGCCCCGGACGCAAGGTTTTGGCGATGGCTTCCGCAGTGGCATCGACGGCGGATAAATCCGGTTCGCGATAGATATCCAAGGGAGTGGGGACGCATATAATAATGACATCCACTTCCCCTAGGCGTGAGTAGTCGCATGTGGCTTCAAATAAACCGCTGCTTTGCATATCTTGAATCAGGGAAGAGTCGATATGATGGATATAAGATTGGCCTTGCTGCAATTGTTCGACTTTATTTGCATCGATGTCAAAGCCGATGGTCCTAAACTTTGAACGTGTGGTTTCCAATACAATGGGAAGCCCCACATATCCTAATCCAATAATACCAGCGGTTGCCTTTCGATTTTGAATGCGTTGAATTAAAGAATTCTTTACTGTCATGCCATTTCCATTCATTGACGGTTTCGATCTTTCCTGTCTAAATTAACGTGGTACGTTAGAGAGATGAATTCGCTTCACTCTGAAGCAAGAATGAGTTTATCTTGCTTTTGTAAAGAATCTTCGTCAAGCTGTGTAATATCACCTATGTAGTATGAGCGAGTTGATTTCTTCCAACCGTTGGGAAAATGGAAAAAAATTCTTCTTACGATTGAAGTTGTAGATAGTATAATAAGAGAAACAAATTATAGAATCCGCATAGAAACCTTTTACTCCAATGAATAAAAAAAATTCTTCTGAAGAGGGAAAACATATTGTTGCGCGGAATCGAAAAGCCCGGCACCAATACCACATTCATGAAACCACCGAAGCGGGTATTGCCTTGCAAGGAACCGAAGTCAAATCCCTGCGGGAAGGCAAAGTCAATCTAAAAGATAGTTTTGCCAGCATCGAAAAAGGTGAAGTGTATCTTCATGAATGTCATATCAGCCCTTATCAATCGGGGAGTTATGCCAATCATAATCCCACGCGTTCGCGCAAATTGCTTTTGCATAAACGGGAGATTGTTCGCCTCTTTGGAAAAGTGCAAGCGAAGGGGTTCACCCTGGTGCCGCTGAGTATTTATTTCACTCGGGGGAAAGCCAAGGTCAATCTCGCCCTTGCGAGTGGGAAGAAGCAGTACGATAAGCGCGAGGATATTAAGAGGCGGGATCTGGAACGCGAGATGAAACGCGAACGATCTTTTAAATGGTGAAAAAAGCGATCCAACCTTATCTTCCAATCCCTTTGTCCTGGCTGGCATGGGGGTATTTGCAAATCGTAGCCCGCACTTCACGGGTTGAAATTCAAGGGACGAATTATCTTCCATTGATCAAAAACAAGAAACAGCCCATCATCATTGCTGTTTGGCATAATCGATTAATGCTTCCTCTTTTTTATTTTCGCCATTTACCGGTCACCACCTTGGTTAGCAAAAGTCAGGACGGCGAGCTCATAAGCCAAACGATGAATCGTTTTGGTTTAAACACCGTGCGGGGTTCCGCCTCCCGTAATGGCGCCGAGGGGCTCTTAGGTCTTTTGCGTCAAACCCGCCGCGGAGTGAGCGTCGCCATCACCCCGGATGGTCCCCGGGGTCCCCGAGAAACCATCCAGCCAGGCATTGTGCACTTGGCGAAAATGTCAGGCTTGCCGATTGTACCCCTTACCCTGCACTGTTCCCGTCACTACCGGGTGCACAGTTGGGATCGCACCATAATTCCCTTCCCCTTTTCACGAATCATGATTATTTTTGGAAGTAAAATTATGGTGAATAAAGAAGACAACGTAGAAGAAAAGATTCTCGAGCTTCAAACAGAGCTCGATCGCACCACCCAAATCGTCGATGAACGAATGGAATCCGGCTAGGGCTTCGCAAAGGTTGCTCCTGCTCTATGCACTTTGATCAAATATTTTCGTCTTGCTTCGTCGTTGGCTTCTAAGCCGCCAGGTGTGAGTTTGTCGATTTTTCCGCAGCCATAGAGTTTGCACATATTGCTCAACACCTTTATCGGGTGTCGAGTGGTTCCCAGGATTCGATTAAATGGAGAAGGAGTTGCCGAAGACACTAGAATCATGCCCCGCTTCACTTTCCGAGTTGGATTTCGGGGCTCAGGCGCTTCTTTTTCCCACACAACCGAAGGAATACAACGCTCGACAAAGCGCTGCATACGTGCGGTAATACCGGCCGCATACACCGGAGAAGCAAGCAGTAAACGGTCACAATGAAGCATTTCCTGCAGGATGGTTTTGGTTTCATCTTTTTTGATACACGTTCCTAGTTCTTGCCCATCGTTGACGCAGCAGGCGCGGCATCCCTCGCAAAAGTCGATCTCATATTGCATCAAGTCAAAAACTTGAATTTCAGCATCCAAACATTTGCTCTTAAACCCTTCGATAAACACTTCACTTAACGTACTAATAATCCCATTGTTGTGGTAGGTTCCTTTGATGACGACCAGTTTCATGATTGCCTCTATCGTGATGATGGTAAGGTCAACACCGAATCATAAACCTCTTCGAGTTGATCGATGTTTTTTTCAAAATGAAATTGACATTTTATGCGTTGTTGCGCTTGCTGTGAAAAGTACGAGCGCAAAGTCTCATCCGAGATGATTCTAAGGATCGCATTCCTCAAGGCTTCCTCACTATGCGGAGGGACCACAAAGCCGGTCTCTTCATGGACGTTTACAAAAGAGACCCCGGTAGGTAATTGGGTAGAAATCACCGGACAGCCCGCTTCCATCGCTTCGAGTAGGACATACCCAAAGGCTTCGTTGCGATTTATCGAGGGCAAAACAAACACATTCGCGAGACAGTATAAAGCCTGTTTTTCTTCCTCGGATACATAACCAAGAAAATGGATTTTATTCTCCAACTGGTTTTCTTTTACAAGCCGATGTAAAGAATGGCGTTCAGGTCCTTCGCCCGCAAGGTAGAGATGGGCGGGCACCTCCTTCATGGCGTGCAGCAAGTAAGGAAGGCCTTTATATTTAACCAAGCGCCCCACAAACAATACCATGGGATGCTGGATCGCATACCGGCGCCTTACGGTTTCTTGGGGGATCACAGAATCCGTTTTCGGCGGCAAAGCCAACGGTAAGGGCTGACAGCGGTCTTGGTGGCGCCGCAGAGCGCGGGACGAATGCTGCAAAGGCTCGGATGTTGTAAGAATGCAATTGCAGCGGGATAAGAACAATTGTTCCCACGGTGCGTAGAACGGTTTCAAAAAGCGTTGGCGGATGATGTCACTGTGCCAAGTACAAACAATCGGGGCTCGATCATACATTGCGTTGGCCGCAAACCAGCCCAAAGGAAAAGGCACATGCACATGAAATAAATCGACCTCTAATTCACGTAAACGTTTAAAATAACGGGTTACCAAAGGTTGAGAGAGAAACGTGCCCCATCGTGGAACCCTTATCACCCGCACACCATTTTGCCATTCCCGGGTTTCGTAATTGCCATGATTACACGTTAAGACAGTCACTTGCCAACCACGCTGAACCAAAGCCTCACTCACATCACCCACATGGCGTTCGACCCCACCCACCCAAGGCGGATAGGCCTTATGGCTCATTACAATATGTGATTGAATCGTTCGTGTTTTCATTCCATCCCACTCAATAAAAAAAATCCTGTTATCACACAGTAAAAAAATATCCTTGCCAACATGGCTAAAGTGCATCATACTTCATAGAAGACTATTCTTGGAGGTCAACAAAGACGTATGTCTAAACCACGTACTTTGGGTGAACTGAAAGAATCCGGATACCAGTCGGTTCCAGTGAAATACGAATTACGGAAGAATCTCATCCATAAATTACAAAACAATAAACCCCTTTTCCCTGGGATTGTGGGTTATGAGAATACCGTAATTCCACAGATCATCCATGCGATTTTATCCAAGCATGATATGATCTTCTTGGGCCTGCGGGGACAAGCCAAAACCCGGCTCATTCGCTCGCTTCATTCCCTTTTGGATGAGGAAATCCCCATCGTTGCGGGCAGTGAAATCAACGAGGATCCCTTTCACCCTATTTCCAAATACGCCCGCGATGAAATCCGAAAACATGGCGATCACACCGTCATAGACTGGCTTCCTCGTGAGCGGCGATTTATTGAAAAACTGGCGACCCCGGATGTGACGATTGCCGATTTGATTGGGGATATCGATCCGATCAAAGCCGCGAAACGGCATCTAGATCTTGCCGATGAAGAAGCAATTCATTTTGGCCTCGTTCCCCGTACCCACCGGGGAATCTTTGCGATCAATGAATTGCCCGACCTTTCTCCCAAGATTCAAGTTGGGCTATTCAATATTATGCAGGAGCGCGATATTCAAATTCGTGGCTATTCCATCCGGCTCCCGTTGGATATTGCCATGGTGTTCAGCGCCAATCCCCAGGACTATACCAACCGGGGGCGAATCGTCACTCCCCTTAAAGACCGTATTGGTTCGGAAATTCGTACCCATTACCCCGAAACTCGAGAACTGGGGATGGAAATCACCGAACAAGAAGCGGATATCTATCACCGTGATGGCATGGAAGTGATTATTCCCCATTTCATCAAGCAAATCGTGGAAGAAATCGCACGGGCAGCGCGAAGTAGTAAGGATATCGAGCAAAGTTCTGGGGTTAGCGCCCGCTTTTCCATTACATGTATGGAAAGCTTGATCAGTAGTGCCGAGCGCCGGGCTTTGATGAATAATGAAAAAGTCATTTGCCCGCGTGCCAGCGATTTCATGTACACGTTTCCCGCCATGACCGGGAAAATGGAGTTGAGCTATTCGGGTGAAGAGCGTGGAGCCGATATGGTGGCTAAACGCTTGGTCCGCCAAGCGATGCGGATTGTGTTTAATGAATATTTCGGCCATGACGATTGTCAAAGCACAATCGACTGGTTTCATCTTGGCAACCAAACCTTCGCCATCACTGATACCCTTTCCGCGCGTGAATTAATCGCTCAGTCCGAAAAAGTCCGTGGTTTAGTGGGGCGTGTCAAGGCTTATTTGAAACAGGAAGAGATTGACCGGCCTGAAGTGTTGGCTTCGGGAATCGAATTCATGCTGGAAGGGTTATACGCCCACAAGATGCTAAGTAAAACCGAAATGGAAGACCATGTTCGGTACAGTTGAGGTGTTTGATGCGACGCTTTGAATATACGAGATACCGGGGCGATAGCGAAGATAATGATCTGTTCGAAACCGCTCAAGAGTACATGAACCGTCTCATGGATTATTTGTTTTACAGCGACGGGGATGTATCGCAAGCGATCGAGATGATGAAAGAGGCGGGTGAATTAGGAGACGATCCGGAAGAAGCCGACCGGCGGGCGCAAGAGCTGCTCAATACCTTGGAAGAAGCGGGGTTTGTCGACAACCAAGGGAAATTCAAAAAACTCAGTGACAAGGCCTTGCGCTACGTGAGTGAAAAAACGCTGGAGCAATTGCTCGATACGATCCAAAAAAGCCGAACCGGCCATCACGAAACGACCCACAAAGGTTCGGGAGATGTTTTCAGTTATGAAACCCGTCCCTGGGAATATGGTGATCACCTCCATCTCGATATTTCCCGCACTTATCAAAACGCGTTTGTGCGCCAAGGGGTGCAGCTGCCGGTGGAATTACAGCAGGATGATTTGGAGATTATCGAGAGCGAACACCAGGCTCAATGCGCAACGGTGCTCCTGCTGGATATCAGTCACAGTATGATCCTCTACGGTGAAGACCGATTCACCCCGGCCAAGAAAGTGGCGATGGCTTTATCGCATTTAATTCGTACCCAGTATCCGCAGGACTCGCTAAACCTGGTGCTCTTTTTTGACGAAGCCAAGGAAATTCGTGTTGAGCAATTAATGAATACCCAGGTTGGCCCCTATTATACCAATACGAAAGCGGGACTCGCTCTCGCCCAGCGGATTCTCGCACGTCATCAGAGCGAGAACAAACAAATCATCATGATTACCGATGGGAAACCTTCGGCGATATGGCATCAGGGAGAAATCGTGCGGCATTCCTGGTTCGATCCATGGATTTTGCATGAGACCCTGCGGGAGGCGGAAAAATGTCGCAATAAAGGGATAAAGATCAATACCTTTATGCTTGCTCGGGAAACCATCTTGCTTGAGTTCGTGCATAAGATGACCCAGATTACCCAAGGGAAAGCCTACTTCACTTCCCCACAGACCTTAGGCCATTACTTGCTTGTGGATTTCATGAATCAAAAACGCAAGGGGCTTTTTTAGGTCACGACGCTTCCCCGCGCAGGGTTAAGCGTAAGATCGTTTTGGTATTTTCATGAACGCGGAACTTTTCGGATTGACAATAGCCGGGGATCCATGCGATTTCTTCCCCGAAACAAATGATGGGAGTCATCCCTCTTGCTTCTACTGGAATGCCACTTTCTTGCATGATCTTCTTGACTTTTTTGTAGGAATTCATCCCCAGGGGCATCATTTTGTCCCCATCCCGCCGTCCACGCAGGAGTATCGGTTCGACAATTTGATCCGCGTCAAATTCCGCCGCGGTTAGTGAAGGTGGAGTTAAGCGAACAACAGATTGGGGTGATAATTCAGCGAGCACCTCTAGTTCGAGTTCTTCCACAAAGGTTCGTCCTGGAATTTTTATGCGATATTCTTTTTCGATTAGCTTGGTTTCGATTGGTTTAGAAATAAAAAACTCGTTTCGGCGAAGGTAGAAGGTATACTCGCCAGAAAGATGATAATCGGCTTGAGAGTTTTCACTACGAAGTAAGGAGAGGCAATGTTCGATCTGCTTCCAGGAAGCGGAGATCTCGAAAGAACGGCAAAAAGCATAGAACAACCGTCGTTGTTCTGCCTGACTCAAGTTCATGAAAAACAAGCGATCACAGGGATGATCCGCGGTGGCATTGCCGTGACGCGCGATCCATTTTTGAATGTAATTTTGCCAGAAGCGTTCTTCCTGTTGGGCGATCATCGCAAAACGCGCCAACGCTTCATCAATGTTGGGGTTAAATTCTTCACGAATGTTGGGCAACAAGGAATGGCGAATGCGGTTCCGGGTAAACTGTTCATCTTGATTGGTCGCATCCTCCCGGTGGGGCAGATTAATGCTTTCACTGTATTTCTGGATTTGTTCGCGGGTGAGTTCAATCAGGGGGCGGATAATGGGAACTTGAGTATCAACTCTTAGCGGCCATATCCCGCATAAGCCAGAGATCCCGGTCGAACGCATGATGCGATGCAAAACCGTTTCGGCCTGATCGTTTAATGTATGGCCAGTCGCGATATGGGTGTAGTTAAGTTCCTGGGCGGTGTGGATGATTTTTTCATAACGTAGATGACGGGCCTCGTCTTCGAGATTATTGGCTTGCAATGATTCGATTTCTTCGGGATTGAAGCGGCGCACGGTCAGCGGTAGATCATAGCGCTTGCTCCACTTCACCACGAATTCTTCATCTTCACGAGACGCCTCGCCGCGCAGGCCGTGTTGAACATGTACCACCCCAAGTTCATATTTCAATTCATCCCTAAGATGATAGAGGCCATCCATCATCACCATAGAATCGACCCCACCGGAAACGGCCAACAAAAGGCGGCTTCCCGGGGGAGCCATCTCGTGGCGTAAAAAGGTGTCTTTGACTTTTTCTATCAAGGAAAACACTTCGTTTTTTTGCATCAGTCCAACTACATCGAAAGTATAAATTTGGCTACCGAAAAGTAAATAATAACGCCCATCAAATCTAATATTGTTGCCACCAAGGGTGCAGACGAAAAGGCAGGATCAAATCCACACAACCGTAAAGCGAAAGGCAGCATGCATCCTACCATAGTTCCAAAAACAACCACACAAATGACAGCAATCGAAACTGTAATGGAAATATGTAAAATCTGTTCTGCCGAGATTCCTTCGTCAGGAAACAGATAAATGCGTGCCAAAGCAATCCCTCCCAAAATACAACCTAAAAGAATCCCGGTCATTAATTCACGTCCCAACACACGATACCAATCACGCATATGAATCTCTTGCACCGCCATAGCACGAATCACCAAGGAGGTAACCTGAGATCCTGAATTACCACCGCTGCTAATAATGAGAGGGATAAAAAATGTCAATACACTGAGCTCACTGATTTGTTCGTGGTACATTTCCATCGCCCAAATGGTAAAGGTGGCGCCGAGAAAAAGGACGGTCAACCAGCCGGCTCGTTTTTTGATCATAGTAAAAAACGATACGGTTGAATATGGGGCATCGAGGGCTTCCAAACCACCCAAGCGGTGAATATCTTCAGTGGTTTCGACTTCGACAACATCGAAGATATCGTCGGCGGTGACAATCCCGACCAATACTCCCTGGGTATCAATCACCGGGAGAACGAAGCGGTCGTAGTGGGTCATGACTTCAATCGCGGTTTCTTGGTCGTCCATCGCAGAGAGTGCAACAAACTGCCGGTCCATTAATTCGGAGACTTTGGTGTTGGGATCGGAGACAATGATGGTCTGCAGGCGAATATCATCAATCAAAACATCATTTTCTCCTACGACGTAAATCACATTCACCGTTTCTTTATCTTTTCCATAACGGCGAATATTATCCAAAACCTCTTGTACGGTCCAATCTTCACCGACGGCGACATATTCGGGCGTCATCCGCCGGCCGATGGATTCTTCAGGATAGCCAAGTAAATTGACCGCGATAGAGCGTTCTTCCGGCGTCAGTAGACGTAGTAAGCGGTTGGTGACCTTACCGGGAAGTTCTTCCAGCAGGGCGGTTCGATCGTCGGGATCCATTTCGTTCAAAATGGCAGCGACCTGTTCTTGCCCCAAGGAACGCAGAAGTTCTTCTTGATCCTGGAATTGCAAATGCTCAAAAATATCGGCCGCAAGAGACCGGGGGAGAATACGAAAGAGAAGCGCGCTTTCTTCTGCGGTGAGCGCAAAAATGGCCTCGGCAATGTCCGCAGGGTCTAGTTCGCTCACGGTAGCGCGCAATTCTTTGAAGTTTTTCTCCCGGATCATGGCTCGCAGTTCCGGCTGCAATAAACGACCCAACATGGAATCTTGCAAGTCGTACATACAAGCACCTCTGCATTCCAACCGATTCCAATCATTGATTATGTTTCAAAAGTGCGGTGATCGGTTTAAGTAAAAATAAGAGTCAAATTTATATATCAAAAAGCGGGGTATTTAAATCATACTTGCGAATACCCCATAATCAACAGTCAAAGGTTCCAGCGGAAACGGCTGGAACCTAAGATGCACTTCTTCGTAAATGGACACTCTTCTTCGGGATAGGTTATTTATAATCCCGAAGTAAGAAATCTTTGAATTCAATCCATGAATGATGCATGTGCATTTGTAAAGAGATATGCCCTTCGCGTAGAGTGGGAAATTCATCATAGTTGACGACGGTTTCTCCATTAACCCGTACCACTAAATGACGTTCATGCAAAAAGATTTGCATCGGGAGCCATTCTTCATCACGAAAATGCGCTTGCTCTGCGCGGACAATATTATATAAGCTGCCGGTGGGATAGTTGGAGTCGGGAGTATTTTCAATCTGAATTTCATTGCCGCGATCACCGCCTTTGAGGGTTTTCCAGCGGAGAAAGACGCCGCCGTTGGCATTCTTTTTCGTGCGGATATACATCTTGAGGATAAAGTTACGAAACTCATCTTCGGTGACAAGGTAGCTGGTTCCATTTTCGGCACGAATCACCCCATCACGGACAGACCATTTTGCCCCGCTGCCTTCGACATACCAACCCTCTAAATTATCACCATTAAAGAGGGATTGCCATTCGATTTTTGATGGCAATTCTTTGATGCGGATATTGCGGAACCAAACCTTGTAGCCCATATCTTGTAAGCCGATATAGCCATCCCGCAAGCGGTATTTCAATTCTTCGTGTTCTTCAACATTGAGATCTTGGACTTGTTCTCCGTTGATCCATGCTTTTAAATAAGGCCAATCCATGTAGATTCGCCCCGTATTCCATTCGCCCGAGCCTTTGATGGGTACCGATTGGGGAGGAACGACGCCAAAAATAGCCCCGCAACTTTTGATGGATATCTTTTCTCCTTTTTTGTGGTCAATTTGAAATTCGAAACCTACGCGGGAGTTGCGTCCATGCAAGGGAGCATGGAAAAACACACCACTGTTGCACCAACCTTCCATACGAAATTCGAAGCGTAGATCAAAATTTTCATACTTTTTTTCGCTGCGCAGCCATGCGGGATAACTATTATCTCCCGGTGAATAAAGCACACCGTTTTTCACAAAGAAGGTTCGTTCATCGCCGTTTTCGATCACCCAGCCATCCAGGTTTTTTCCATTGAATAGCGAGACAAAACCTTCTTCTTCACACCACCCAGATGGAAGAAGACAAACCGTAAAAGCGAGAATGATTGACACGTTAATTATCCATTTCATAACAAGAACTCCCTCGCAAGTGGATTTTTTAGTATTTTCTCTTTCCAATTCATTTAATTCAACCCGGAGTGAATTGTTTGAATGATGGAAAAGAGTCTATCTAAACTATCAGATTTATCCTATTAAGATTATAATGCCTATAATCTTAATATTGTTTTGAGGGTCCGCATGATGCGGAAAAAATATTTTTGTTTTTCTATCGCTCTATTCATTTTGATTTCCCAATTGGTATCATTGGCTAAGGGGCAATCGAGAGATGTAGAAATTTCAGAGCGGGTGAGAGAGATTTATCTTTTCTCCCAGCATTGGATGGAATTCATAGAATCGGGTGAAGAGGGAGATCTGGATCAAAGCGGCTTCGTCGATCTTCAGGATTTACTACTGTTACTGCAAAGAAGTCATTTTGTTCCCTCTTTCACAGAAACACCCACGGTACCTCCTTCCAATTTGCCTACGCCCCCATGGACTGCGACCCCCACGGTAAATCCTTCCTGGAGCC
>CAYQOX010000014.1:58451-93128 GCA_964419335.1 uncultured bacterium
CCACGCCTACGCTAACGCCAACGCCATCATGGGACCCCGCTCAGCCTACCTGGACGCCCACCAACACACCCAAGGACGAAATAACGCCGCAATCTACGCCCGAGGATGAAACGACTCCCTCGCCCACGCCGACAGTGAATCCCTTGTGGTCACCAACGCCTACATGGACTGCGACCCCCACGGTAAATCCTTCCTGGAGCCCCACGCCTACGCTAACGCCAACGCCATCATGGGACCCCGCTCAGCCTACCTGGACACCCACCAACACGCCCAATAATGAGAGGACTCCGCAATCCACACCCAGTGATCTTACGACTCCCTCCCCCACGTCCAAACCAGCGGAACCAGTGCGACAGTGGAATATCCACCGCGCTTTTTCTCTCTTTTTCAATCAGGTGGAGCTGCCTTCATCGAAGGGTATTGCTTCCAGTGCGTTGGGGTATGCGGTATACACTGAAAGTTTAGAAGGCGACCCGCAGTTTGTAACCTTTGACCGCTTCGGGCGAATTTATACGCGCGAGTTAAATGTGAGGCGGTCGGATTTCTCTTCGCTGGCCTTGGTGAATGGGGGGGATTTGTTTGGTCGTTTTATGGAAAGCCCATCCAACACCCGGCGCTTTTACTTTGAACGCTTTGACCTTGAAACCCAACGAGGAGAGATTTTCCAAGTGGATCATCTAGCCGCCGATGCTATTCAATGGTCTTTTGCCGGTTCGCAGGATGGGTATGCAATGACAGTGTTGCGTTATCCTGATCTCATCAATGTGCATCTTATTGACCGTGAAGGCAATTTGTTGAGCACCACTGAAATTGAATCCCCCCATGTTTTACCCACGGATCCACATCTAGTGAAAACCTTGATTAGTGGCAAGCAACTCATTCTTTTCTATTCTTCCAACTACAATGCAGCGACCCATTCCGCTGCTCCGTTATACATTTGGCCGATGAGGATGGATGGGACTCAACTTAGTGAAAAACCGATTACGGTATCCATCGATTTAACTCATGAAGCGATTGTTGGCGATGAGATGGGGAATTTTTACTTTATTGGAAAGAACGAATTTGGTCCTCAGCTATACCGGATTATCGAGGGGGAACTGCAGGTAGAGCCTATTTTACCTGTGGAGCAGGTGATCGATATTGAATGGCAGGATGAACTCTTGTGGATCCTGGATGGGAGCAATCACAGCCTTTACGGGTTTACAGAAGAGGGGGCACAAAAAGCCGGACCCATTGGTATTTTCCCTCCCGGCTGGAATACCTCGCTGGAGTGGCTTTATTTAGAAAAGAGTGGGCCGGATATGGGGGTGTTTTTTACCGAGGATGAAAACAAGGAATCGATCTATTACATGCAGGTTGAACAAGGGCCAATGGTCACACCCACCCCTACGCCGGCGCCGGGGATTCCCAGTGGTGAAACGGTGGAAGTTGAAATTGAAGATGGGATCACGCTTGAGATGGTGAAGATTCCAGGAGGAAGTTACAAGCGAGGAAGCCCAGAGGATGAGGAAGGCAGACGATTTAACGAAAGCCCACAGCACCCAGTGACTTTGACCTCTGATTTCTTTATTAGCAAATATGAAATCACAAATAAAATGTATCAGTTATTTAATCCGAACCATCATGTTTCGGATTATGGGATACATGAGCAAGAAATAGAAACTCTTCCTGCTGCCAATGTGTCATGGGAGAAAGCCATGGAGTTTTGTCAATGGCTCTCGGAACAAAGTGAATATACCTTTACGCTTCCGAGTGAAGCGGAATGGGAATATGTATGCCGCGGGGGAACCAGCACCCGGCGTCCCTGGGGTGAGGATGCGGACAATACATTGGCAGTCTCGCATGCCAATGTGGCGGATGTAAGTTCGACTACGGAATATAACTTTGTAAACAAATTCCCGGGTGATGATGGATATGCGGGTTATGCGCCTGTGGGGTCATTCCCCGCCAATCCGTATGGTGTGCATGATATGCTTGGTAATGTGTGGGAATGGTGCAGCGATTGGTTTTCTCTATATACAGAGGAAGCCAAGGTTGATCCCTTCGGGCCACCAAGCGGTGCCTCGAAAGTGTTTCGAGGGGGATCATGGCAGGATGGGCCCGAAAAAATCCGCAGCGCTTATCGCAGCGGATTAGATCCAACCCAGGCTCACCCCGCCATCGGTTTTCGGGTTGTGATCCGGGATTGAACTCTTTGCTAATCGATGACTGGCATGATAGAGTAACAAAACGATGGAAGAAGAGAGGGCAAGGCTATGAATGGTTACTCAACAAGCAATTGTATTACTCGAAGGACTGCGTTAAAAACAGGTCTGGCGGCTTTTTCGGTGATCACGAGTGCGAAACATGTGTCTGCCAAGCCTGAGTCAGGCCAAGGGAAGCCCAATATCCTCATGATTATGACCGATCAACACCGGGGGGATGCGCTTCATTGCGATGGGAACTCTGTAATTCAAACGCCGAACCTCGATCGAATCGCAAACGAGGGCGTTCATTTTCGGAATGCGTATTCTTCGACTCCGACATGCACACCCGCGCGATCGGCGTTGTTGAGCGGGTTGTCCCCCTGGCACCATGGCATGCTGGGCTACGGCCGGGTAGCGGATCGCTATGATCCAGAAAAACCGCGTGCGATGCGGAATGCGGGTTACTATACGCTAGCGATTGGGAAGAATCATTATAACCCGCAACGTCATCATCACGGTTATCATCAGGTGATTTTGGATGAATCGGGGCGGGTGGAATCGTTTGATTTCAAGAGCGATTACCGTTGTTGGTTTGCAAGTGAAGCCCCTAATTTAAACCCTGATAAAACCGGTATTGGGTGGAATGATTACCAGGCCAAGGCTTATGTCCTGCCGGAAGAGCTGCATCCCACTTCATGGACAGGCAGCACCGCGGTACATTTTCTGGAGACTTATAAACGGAAAGAACCCTTTTTCCTAAAGGTGTCCTTCGCCCGTCCCCACAGCCCCTACGACCCACCTCAACGTTTTATGGATCTCTATAAAGACGAAGATTTGCCTGAAGCCTATGTGGGAGAATGGGCGGAACGTCACGCCATGCGTGGAAAAGATCTTCCATCCAACACCTGGCGGGGTGATTTGGGTGAGGAGCAAGTGCGGCGTTCGCGTCAAGGCTATTATGGCAATGTGACTTTTATTGATGAACAAATCGGCCGCATGCTCGAGGTCTTAGAGAAGCGGGATATGCTGGATAATACCTTGATCCTATTTCTTTCGGACCATGGGGATATGCTTGGCGATCATCATTTGTGGCGTAAGTCTTATGCTTATGAGGCGTCGGCACGGGTGCCTATGGTGATGCGGTGGCCCTCGGGATTAATTTCAGCCGAACGCGGACAAACCCGGGTAGAACCGGTCGAACTGCGTGATGTCTTGCCGACGTTTCTTGATGCAGCCGGAGATCCTAAGGATTATGACCTCGATGGTGCCAGCCTTCTGTCGCTTGTAAGTGATAAAGAAACCGAGTGGCGGGAATATATCGATTTGGAGCATGATGTTTGTTACAGTGATGAAAATCATTGGAACGCATTAACCGATGGGCGTTATAAATATATTTATCATGCCAAAGATGGTGAAGAGCAATTATTTAATTTGCAAAATAGCCGCAGTGAAGAGCGCGATCTCGCCATGAATCCCGCCCATTCCCAAGAATTGCGGAAATGGAGAAATCGGATGGTCGAACATTTATCCGAGCGAGGAGAAGAGTTTGTTAAGAATGGAGAATTAGCCTTACGACCACAACGTCAATTGTATTCACCTCATTATCCGAAGAAGGAAGATTCATAATACATTAAGGTTTAATCCGTAAACAGGATGGAGTGGATGGTAGGAGAGATGGAATTGCCTCTCTAGTGTAGGTTTTTTTTGTCTGTTAAGGGAATCATTTTTACGTAGAAATTCATTTTATAAAACTTTTTTGGAGTCGTACTTATTATGGGTGAAAATTCAGCCAAGATATTGGCCCTATTGGATGGGATCAATGGGTATTTATGGGGAGCCCCCATGATTATCCTGCTGTTGGGAACCGGTTTGTTTTTGAGTTTGCGTTTGAATTTCCTTCAATTTTGGAGTTTGCCGCGGGCGCTTTACCTGGCTTTTACTCCCTCGGATCAGGATTCACAAGGAGATATTTCTCACTTTAAAGCATTGATGACTGCCCTGGCCGCTACCATTGGTACGGGAAATATAGTGGGGGTGGCCTCGGCGCTGGCCGCGGGAGGCCCGGGGGCGCTCTTCTGGATGTGGATCACGGCGCTGGTGGGAATGGCGACGAAATATAGTGAAGCGATTCTCGCGGTGAAGTACCGGGTGATTGATGAAAAAGGAGAGATGGTCGGAGGGCCGATGTATGCCCTGGAACGCGGTTTGGGGATGAAGTGGCTTGGGGTGTTGTTTGCCTTGTTTGGGAGCCTGGCGGCTTACGGGATAGGAAACATCGTACAAGCCAACGCCATGTCGGGCACCATGGAACGATCGTTCGGGGTGTCCCCTTGGATCACGGGGATCGTTCTAGCCGTACTGGTAGCCTTGGTGGTTTTGGGCGGGATCAAGCGGATCGGTGAAGTGACCGGTTATCTGGTTCCGTTTATGGCCGTGATTTATATGATTGCAGTGGCCACGCTTTTACTTGTGAATTATGAACAAGTTCCCCATGCGCTTGGTCAAGTGTTTAAGCATGCCTTTAGTCCGACGGCGGCCACCGGTGGGTTTTTAGGTGCCATGATTCGGGAGACGATCCAGTCCGGGGTAAGCCGCGGGCTCTTTTCCAACGAGTCAGGGCTGGGGAGTGCGCCGATCGCAGCGGCGGCGGCCAAAACGAAAACCCCTAAACGGCAAGCGCTCGTTTCTATGTGTGGTACGTTTCTCGACACGATTGTGGTTTGCACCATGACCGGCTTGGCGCTTATCACTACCGGTGTATGGTCGACCAATATCGACACGACGGAAATGACGATGCACGCTTTTGAACTGACTTTCCCAGGAACGTGGGGCGGGCATATCGTGACCATCGGCTTGATGTTTTTCGTTTACTCGACCATCTTAGGATGGTGTTATTATGGGGAGAAATGTTTTGAATACTTATTTGGGGTTAAAGCGGTCATGCCTTACCGGATTGTATGGGTTATGATCATTGTTGTGGGCGCGGTTACAGAGATACAAATCGTATGGAGTTTTTCCGATATGATGAATGCCCTAATGGCGGCTCCAAACTTGATCGCACTGATCTTTCTTTCTTCGGTTATTGTGAAGGAAACCCAAGAACAACCCGAGCCGGTGGAATAACGGAATTATGCAATGGTGATCAGTTAAGCTTTTTTGGAGACCGAATGGGTGACGGAATCCATAAATTTTTTAAAGCCTTTGCTTTTTTCGGGTGAAGCGAAGAGTTCATCGACCTTATCGACGACTTTCTTCTTGGCGATCAGGATGACGCGGTCGCCGCTTTGGAGAGCATCTTCTCCCGATGGAATGATGACTTCATCCCCACGGACAATGGCGCCCAAGAGAATATCTTGGGGGAGGAAATTTTCTTTCAACTGGCGTCCGATATACGGAGACTGAGGGATGACCTCGACTTCAACCGCTTCGGCACGATCTTCAGCCATAGTGGCCATGGAGAGATGCTTTCCTTGCTGGACATAACGGAGAATGGCATTAATGGTGGATTGGCGGGGATTGATGGCGATATCAATATGGCGAATGTGTTCAAGCAAAGGCATGTATTGGGGTTTACGGATCATGGTAATTACCCGCTTAACCCCTTTTTGTTTGGCCAGCAAGGCGGAAAGCACATTGGTTTCGTCGTCCTTGGAGGCAGAGATAAAACCATCGGCTTCTTGAATTCCCAGTTCCTGGGTTAAGAAATCCATATCGGTGGCATCAGCATTGTGAACGACCGCATGTTCGAATTCGGATGCAAATTGTTGGCAGCGTTCCGCATCTTCTTCCACCAGCATAATATGGGTGTTACTTTTTTTAAAACGTTCCAGAATATAATAAGAAACCCGTGATGCGCCGACAATGACCACTTTGTGTAACTCGCGGGATTCAACACCTCCTAGCTGGTTGACCGCGGTAAGGGCATCAGGAGCAGCGATAATATACACCTCATCGCCGGGAAGGATTTGGGTATCTCCTCCTCTCGCGATGTAGACTTCTTTATCGCGGACAATGCAGGCTACACACCATCGGCCATAAATGTTAAGTTCGGGTAATTCTTTTAAACTGCGGTTGCTAATGGGTGCGTCGGAAGTGACTTTCATTCCAACAAGTTTCAATCTTTCATTAGCGAAGTCGTTGACGCTCAGAGCCACGGGATTTTCAAGAACATCACAGAGTTCCAAGGCTGCAACTTCATCGGGATTGATGATCCAATCAATATTCATCGAATTTTTGTAGCAGCTGTATTTGCGTTCGGGAATCATATAATGTTCATTACGAACCCGGGCGATGGTCTTTTGAGTGTCGAATTGTTTCGCCACCGCACAGGCAATTAAATTGCATTCGTCATTATTGCTAACCCCGATGAACCAATTGGCGTTTTCGATCCCGGCTTCTTCCAAGACCGTGGCACTGGCGCCGTTGCCGGTTACGGTCATGACATCGATCTTGCCTTCCAAGTCTTTAAGCAGGGCTTGGTTGGTATCGATGATGGTAACTTGGTGATTGTATTGGTTTAAGCCGATGGCCAGTTTTTTGCCGACTTCACCGGCGCCCATAATGACTATTTTCATATTTTTCGTAACCACAATCGTATTACCTGTTCCGTTGTATTTTCTATATTCTCTTTGGCCGTATTGATGGCTTTTTCCAGTGACATGGGGGAAGGCACGATCGAAAAGACGGCGATAAAACCTTTCTGTTGGAAGAGAGACCTCTCTCCCGTAATCGCGCCTGCTAAGCCAATGACAGGGATATTATTTGCTTGCGCTTTTTGGGCAACCCCCACAGGGACTTTGCCAAACCAGGTGGAGGCGTCCATCTTCCCTTCCCCGGTTACTATCAACGTAGCATGGGTTAGGGCTTGATCCAAGCCGGCGAAAGAAGCGATGAGTTCAAAGCCAGGACGTAATTGGGCATTGCAAAAGGCTAAAAGGCCGGCTCCCAAGCCACCGGCCGCGCCGCCGCCGGGAGAATCGCCGATATTGACATCCAGATCTTTTTGCCAGCATTGGGACACATTACGCAACCCTTCTTCAAGGCGGGGAATCATTTCTGGGGAGGCTCCTTTTTGGGGAGCATACACCGGGGCTGCGCCTTCAGGCCCCAAGAGTGGATTGGTGACATCGCAGGCGACATAGATTTTCACTTCATGTAGACGTGGATGTATGCCGCGGGTATCAATTCGATGAAGGGCGAGCATGCCTTGCCCGTTCGCTTCGATGGGCTGATCTTGTTCATCGAAGAGTTGATATCCGAGGGCTTGGGCCATGCCGAGACCGGCATCGTTGGTAGCGCTCCCGCCGATGCCTAAGATGATGGTATCCACGCCGCGTTGGAGCGCATCGGCGATCATCTCTCCCGTACCATAGGTCGTGGTATAGAGGGGATTCTTTTCGTGATCGTGGAGTCTCCATAAGCCGGAGACAGAAGCCATTTCCATGACCGCGGTGCGTCCATCCTCGATGAGGCCGTATTGGACTTGAACCGGCCGCATTAAGGGATCATGGGCTTCAAGTTCAACCCATGTGCCTTGACGGGCGGCGACCAGGGCTTCGGTGGTACCATCGCCCCCATCCGCGAGAGGGACTTTCACCACTGGGGTGTGTTGGTTAACCCGGCGGATCCCCTGTTCTATGGCGGTGGCGACTTCAATGGCGGAGAGACATTCTTTAAAAGCATTAGGGGCGAGGACAATTGTCATAGGTTGATCCTTAGAAGCCAAAACGGGTTGAGTTTTTTTAATCGCACTTTTATTCCCTTTATTTTATTAGATCAACCGTTAAGGAGAAGGCGTAATTAAATCTTCAACCATTGGTTTTGTCTTCACTTTTTTAAACAAAAGTTTGTGGATTGTTTATAATTTTTCTGTGGATTGGATGTATTCAGGATCGATATTGACGCCGAATCCCGGACCCGTTGGCACTTTGATTTTTCCTTCTTGGGGAGAAAGAGAAGAAGTTTCACAGGAGATGGGTACTTTTTCGGTTTTGCCTTTGTACTCCATGTACTTGCCCGCGTTGGGAATACAGGCAGCGAAGAGGATGACATAGAGATAGCCCAAGCCGGCACCACTCATGTGGGGAATGATGGTCATTCCGGCTTTTTCGGCCATGCGGGCGACACGAATGCAACGTAAAAAACCACCAAAGTAAAATAAATCCGGCTGTACAATTTGCAGTGCGTTTTTCTGGATCATCCAACGAAAGCGGCGCAGGCTGCTTTCTTGCTCACCGCCGGCGATGGGGATATCCAGGGCATCGGCGATGGCTTTGGTTTCCCACAGGTGATCAAAGGGACAGGGTTCTTCGAAGAAAGCGAGGTTATTTTTTTCGCATATTTTGCCGATGCGGATGGAATGGTTGACGTCATAGGAGCCGTTCGAGTCTACGTAAATGATCATCTCATCGCCCAGGGCTTCTCGAGCCAAGGGGATTAATTTTTCAGAACGTCCTGGGCGGGAATCGCGATTGTTGCTCATACGTCCACCGACTTTGAACTTGATCGCTTCGGCGCCGGTTTGTTCAACGAGGCGTTTGAGGGCTTCTACTTCTTCCTCGGCGGTATTGCCGCGATTGCCGCTGGCACGATAGATGTGAACATGGTCACGCGTTAATTGGCCGATCAGGTTCCCTACTGATTTGCCAGAAATCCGGCCTAATAATTCTAAAATCGCCATTTCGATAGAGGCAACACAAACCCAAAGCGCCAGTCCCTGTAATTTATAATTACTGCGGTAGACAAAAACGCCATCGATTAATTCATCCAGGTTTCGCGCATCTTTGCCGACAAAGTAGGGAGCGACACATTGGAGAAAAATCGGATAGAGATAGCGCAGACGGTGGTCATTGGTAATGATGACGCCCTCGGCACCATCTTTGCTTCTTACCCGCACAAGATACTGGCCTTCTTTGTGAAGCAAGTCCACGCTTTCGAGGATGATGGGAGAAGTGAAATCGTCGGTTTTGAGAATGGGCCCCATTGGGGCCTGGATCAGTTCATCGCGGGGAAGATCTTGTTCTTTTGTGAAGGATGTTGAAGCGGCGAGGGTTCCCATCGTGAGGGAGGATAAAAAAGTGCGGCGATTGGTGTTCATCGTTATCTCCTAGATCATGAATTATCATTCACGTTATCATAACAAATTATCATAGCAAAAACCATTTAGGCTAATATCCCTATTAGGGAAAAAGCGCACTTGAAAAAATTGTTGCAATGTGAAACAACATTATCAACAGAAGATTTCTTAAAAAGGAGTACCATTCATGAATAAAACAATCTTTGTTATTGGAGTCTTGCTAGTTTTCCCCGCGTTACTATGTAACGCCGCAACGGTGGAACGTTATGATGTGGTATGGAATACGCCCAGTGAGGATTCTTCCGGCTCGATGCCGTTAGGCAATGGAGATATCGGTATCAATGTTTGGGTGGAAGAGGATGGGAGTATTTATTTTTATATCAGTAAAACCGACGCATGGAGTGAAAATGCGCGGCTGCTCAAGTTAGGTTTGGTGCGGCTGCGATTTGATCCTAATCCCTTTGAGAATCTTAAAGATTTTAAACATCATTTATCCCTGCAGGATGGAAGCATGGTCATTCGTGCTGGGGATGGGAGTCAGGAGATCACAACCAGGTTATGGGTGGATGCGCATACCCCAGTTATTCGGATCGAAACCCAAGGGGAAAAACCGTACCAAGTATATGCTTCGCTGCAGCCGTGGCGAACGAAAAAGCGGGTGATGACGGATGAACAAGAGCTGCATAGTGCCTATGGGCTAGTGAATGCGCCTTTTCCAGTAGAGGTCTCGCCGGATACGGTGAAAGCGGAAAAGAAGCATGTTCTATGGTATCACCGGAATCGGCGTTCGATTTGGCCGTTGACCCTGCGCGGTCAAGGTTTGGGCTCTTTGATTTCGGAGTTGGAAGATCCCCTGATGAAGCGTACTTTTGGTGGGTTGATGGAAGGAAATCATTTTGTTCTTGAGGAAGATGAAAAAAATACGTTAAAAACTTCAAAATCGGCCACAGCGCATAGGCTAATGATTCATGTACTAACGGCTCAAACAGAAAGTACGGAAGCATGGGAAGATCAAATCAAAGAGAAGGCACGTGCGGTTCGGAATAAAGATTGGCAGGCCGCGTATAGGAAACATCAAAGTTATTGGAGAAAATTTTGGGAGCGTAGTTATATTCATCTGCTTTCCTCCAATGATCGGGATCGTGAGGCGTTCATCATTTCCCGGGGGTACGCGTTACAGCGGTTTATTTCCGCTTGTGCGGGGCGTGGTGATGATCCTATTAAATTTAATGGGACGATTTTTACGGTCGATGTGAAAGAAGAGGGTGAGATTCTCTATGATGCTGATTATCGGCGCTGGGGCGGGCCTTACTGGTTTCAAAATACACGTTTGTGTTATTGGCCGATGCTGAAAACAGGAGATTTTGAAATGATGGATCCTTTGTTTCAGATGTTTCTCGAGGCCTTGCCGTTTGCAAAGAAACGTACCCAACTTTACTACGAGCACCCGGGGGCCTTTTTTCCAGAAACCATGTACTTTTGGGGAACTTATGCCATGGATAATTATGGCTGGGAGCGCGAAGGGAAACCGATTTCTCATGTGGATAACCGTTATATTCGCTATCATTTTAACGGAGCAATTGAGTTGATCGCGATGATGATAGAGCGCTCAATTTATACGCTGAAGGAAGAGTTTTTGCATAATACTTTATATCCCTTTGCGGAATCGGTGCTGCGATTTTTTGATGAGCACTATCCACGGGACAAAGATGGGGAGCTACACATCGAACCGTCCCAAGCATTAGAGACTTGGCAGAAAGCCACGAATCCACTGCCGGAAGTGGCTGGTTTGAAGTATGTGACAAAGCGGCTGTTGGATTTTGAGACAATCCCCGAAGAATTGAAAACATTGTGCATGCGGCTTCAAAAGGACCTCCCTGATTTGCCTAGGGAAACCGAAGGAGATCAAACCTATTTGCTTCCCGCAGAGACGTTTGATGAATTGAGAAACTCGGAAAATCCTGAACTGTATGCGATTTTTCCTTTTCGTCTTTATGGCTTAAGCCAACCTGATCTAGAAATCGCCCGGGAGACTTTCGAACGTCGGCGAGTGAAACGGACGGGTGGTTGGACCCAGGATCCAATCCAAGCGGCTTATCTTGGATTGGTGGAGACGGCTCAGAATTACACCGTGCAGAATTTTTCGACCTGGCATGAGGGGAGCCGTTTTTCCGCGTTTTGGGGACCAAACTTCGATTGGATCCCGGATCAGGATCATGGGAATGTGTCCATGATTGCTCTTCAATCGATGCTTCTGCAAGCGGTTGGGGATAAGATTCTTTTGTTTCCCGCTTGGCCGGAAGATTGGGATGTGGAGTTTAAACTTCATGCTCCTTATGCGACAACTGTCGAGGGGATTTATAAAAACGGGAAAGTAGAAAAATTAATCGTAAATCCTGAAGAACGTCGTGAAGATGTGCAAATTATGGTGGGTGAATAATAATTTCGGCTCATCACGAAAGTGATTACTTTTTGGGGAGGAAACGCCTTGGGGATGTGTTCCGCTTGTCTCCGCGCGGCCTTAAGGGCCGCTTGCTGCGAAAGCCGCTCCACACAAGCCCCTTCGGCGTTTTGGTTCGATTTATTAAGATTGAAAAAAGGCATGGGTCTCGCTTAGAATCATGTTCTGTTTTTTTTTAAAATGTACTCAAATACAGGATGAACCATAATTTCTTTCTTTTCACTGAATAAAGCCTCTTCTAGCGAAAGGAGAAAATATGGTTTGATAATAGAGAAATTGTATTTATTTAATTTTTGATTCTACTTTTGTAAAATGGAAAAGGAATGAATGATGAAGAAATTTAGGCATGGTTTTACGTTGATTGAGTTACTGATAGTGGTGGCGATCATTGGGATTTTGGCTGCGATTGCAGTGCCTAATTTTATTAATGCGCAAACGCGGGCGAAGATTGCCCGGAATCAGTCGGATATGAAAGCCCTCTCGACGGCAGTGATGTCGCTGCGGGTGGATACCGGGGCCTATCCTGTGGACTGGTGGGATGATGATTCGGAATTGGGCTGCGAGCGATTGGAAAAGTTGTTTAACCAAGTGGGGGCTGGCGAAGGTTGTCCCCGCCCTAATGGGCGCGGTATCTTTGGGGTGTTAGCCCCGCTCACCAGCCCAACACCTTATATGGCCTCGATCCCATTGGATCCATTTTTCGAAGGGCCTGAAGGTGGACGCACTTCCTATCGATATGGGGATTATGAAGGTGCTTACCGGGGACACTCGGGAACCAATGAATACAACCATAGTTTCAATGCCCTCAAACCAGGGATCGCAGAGAATTTGGGATTGAGACCCTTGGGGTTGGAAGAGTTTGCATTTATTGGCAGCGGTCCGGATAAAGAATTCGGGATTGGTGCGGGAGCCAGTGATCCCCATCGCGGCATTCCCTATGAGGCATCGAATGGATTAAACAGTTTAGGTGACATAGTGTTTCGGTCAGGCGGTGGAAGTTCCTGATTTTGTTCAAGCGAATGGGATTGATGGAAGGGTGTGAATCTTAAGCACCGTGGTTTGGGTTCATGAGATTTACTTTGTTTGAATTGGAGTGTTGGGGGATTTACTTTGTCTGAATCGGGATACCCTGGATGCGAAAATATTCAGGATAACGGTCTGGATGGATGGGGGAGAGAGATTAAATTTATCCCGCCTAAGGTGGTCAATAGTGCGCATTTCTCATGTAAAAAATTGTAAATATACATTCGTATGTGCGATTATATTATTTACATTTTTCCAAAATCATGAAATAATCAATCGAACGATCTAATGAATAAGGGAGGTTAGGACGATGAGATTGATTCAGTTAGTTGTAATCGTCATGTTTTTGGGCTTAGTAAGTTATGGGGTATATGCGCAGGATGTGAAGGTTTATGAGGTGAACAAGGTGATCGATACACCGCCCACGATTGACGGGGAGTATAGCGAAGAAGAATGGGAAGGTTCAGAATGGACCAGTGATTTTTATGGATTAAATCACAGTGCAAATTCTGCCAGTTATCAAGGTCAGTCGACTGATTTAGAGTGGCGGTGGCGGGCTTTGTGGGATGATGATTATTTATATGTGCTCTTCAATGCTAATTTGAGATACATCAATCCCAATGGTTGGGTTTGGGCTGAAGGATCCGGAGATTTAGTGACCCCTCTGGTCGAGGATGACGTGGGGTATGCCGGTTGGGGAATCGCAGAGAACCTGGATTTTGAATTTTTCCTTACACCCAATTGGGTCGAAGAAGAAGTCGATTATTTGAATGAAGCGGAGAATAATCCCCCGGCTTATCAGCTATGTTATTTCCCCTTATTGCCAGATATCGAGGGAGACGTTATTTATGCGGATGGAAATTATGGAGTACGCGAGGGTGAAGGACCTCCGTTTATTTTTTCTGGAAATATCGGATCGGATAGTATGCCGGGAGATTGGGATCCTATTTTTGACCCGGATGCCGCTGAAGAAGCGGGAGTTAAGCCATTTCAATTAGCCGCGCTTCCGCACTTAGTCGAAGATGCAGAAGAAGGCGTGGAGATTGTTGGTTCGCCGGTGTTGGAAATGGCTATTCCCTTCTCTCAACTAGGAATTTCGTCTTTGCCTGATGTGGAGACGATTGAGGATTTGGATGCTGGATTGCAATTTATGATTATGGAGCCTGATGAAGATGGGGTCTATGTCCATCCCGAAGATATATGGCTATTCAATGTGGCGGGTTATACCGATGGGCCCACCGCAGGAGAGGGGCTCGCCTTAGTTACGTGGAACGAGATGGGAGAAGGCGGATTTCATAATGCCCCTCGGGGTGAGTTGGTGTTTAAGGTCAGTACCTCCATAGAGAATTGGATGGTGCATTGAACTACGAAGTGGTGAGGGTCGAGCCGTTTTTATGGTCCGAAACGGCAGATGTCGCCGATGCTATTTAGGCCATTGCTGGGGTCATAGGCTAAGGCATAATCACCTTGGCCGTTGGGGCCGAGAGAACGAAGCTGCCATTTGTCCACGATGCGGGGAGGAGCGGCATTAGGACTTTGAAGTTGGCCAATGTTGTAAAAGTAATCACGGCTAAGTGACTGGCTGCCTCCTTTGTGATAAAGATAAACATAGTTGGGAATTACCGCAGGGAACCATCCAAACCCGCCGGCGGTGACTTCGCCTTTGAATTCGAAAGGATCGGTGGGGAGGCTGGACATATAGGGAGTTGGGCTGGTGAGTTTATCCAGGCCAAAGCCATCACCCGGTTGGGCTTGTCCGATGGGATAGGCGTTATTATCCAGCTGGTAGGCTTCGAGAGCGGTGCCGATGGAGCGTTGGTCGGCTTCAGCCCGAGCGACTTTGGCACGAATTTGAGCATTCAAGAAATTAGGGACCGCAATCGCGGCCAAAATGCCAATAATGGCGACAACAATAAGTAGTTCGATCAAAGTGAATGCATCACTTCTTTTCATAGTTTTAATCCTAACATTATAAGGGAGTTAGGGGGGGCAGGTTGCTTATTGCCCCCCTTTTTTTAACTTTTCAAGCAATTAGTATAGTTCCCAATTTGAAATAAAGACAGGCTCAAACCAATCCAAATCGCCTTCGGTTAAGGCATCGCGGGTGATTTTGACGCGATCGAGTAAGCCGACATATGCATGGCCACCGCCTTCTTCACTCCCGATGTGGTAGTTGAATACTTCAGCAAAACGCACCCCGCCGTCGTAATCCATGGAGTCTCTCAATTCACCATCAATATAATAGCGGAACTCAACTCCCATATCATGCACGGCAGCGACATGGTGCCATTGATTATCATCCGGAATAATGGCGTCATCCGAGTGGGCATCGATAATCCCGAAGGTGGTGACGGTCAAGGGACTGCCGGTGAAGAGGGTATCGGCAGGTAGATCGGGTGAGGCGTCATTGGAATATGGTAGCGAAGCTTCTTCAAAGTTGTAAGAAACGACTGTATCGTTGAGAGGTTCTCTTGGGTTATTGGGATCGCTATCCAATTGATCCGCGGAAAGAACAGCATTATGGATACGAACACGATCCAGCACCCCATCTATCGCGCTACCGCCTGTCAAAGTCCCGCCAATACTCAGGCCATTGCCTTGGAGGTCCTGGTTTGTATTTTCGGTTTCGATAAAACTGGCTTCTTCGCCATCGAGGTAGAAGGTCACGCCGACGCCGGGATCCCAGACGCTAGCCATGTGGTGCCATTCTTGGTCTACGGGAGCGGGTACGCCGCTGTCAACATCTTCGACCGCCAGCATGGTAAAGAGGAGATTGCCGTTTTCGTGGAAGCCAAATTTGTAGGTGGAATCATAGCGGGCAATGTCGGTCCAACCACTTAAGGAATCGAGTTTAACCCATGCTTCCATGGTGATGGGTCCATCGATAAGATTTAAAGGGGAATCGAAGTTGATGTCATCTTCGATGGAGTCATCGACAAGGAGGACGCCCCGGTTGGAATAGTCGCCGGCTTGGCCGGAAGGAGAATCTTCGACTGCTTTGGCGGCTTGGCGAGCCCGGAAGGAGAAAGAATAACCATTTTGTCCACCGATACCGTAGGCAATGAGAACCGGGCGATCCGAGACTTGTTCAGCAGCATCAAATTTAAGCCAGGCTTCGAAGGTAAAGCTTTCGTCGATAAACTGCATGTTGTCTAATTCATCTTCGAAAATGACCTGATCGGTCCCATCAAAATAGATGGAATAATCATCATCTTCCCCAGTGGGGGCATCTTCGGAGAATTCTGGCTGCGTTTGTTCGCTGCGTTCGATGGCGGTACTAAGTGCGGGGAGATTTTCATCGGCTTGATTTTCGTAAGGGATTTCGCCTTCGTCAAAACTATAGGCTGCGATCGTGCTGTCCAGCGGATCTTTGGGGTTGGCTGGATCACTGTCGAGATCCGCCTCGGTTAAGAGAGCATTGTGGATGCGGGCGCGATCGATGAATCCAGGAAGTGGAGCCGCCCCATTGGTTTCGGAGCCAATATCGAGGCGATTGTTGAGGACATCGCGGGGCGCATCTGCATTTTCAACGAAGTCAGCCTCTTCCCCATCCAAATAAAAGGTTACGCCAACCTCTGGTTCCCAGGCACAGGCGACATGATGCCAAACGTTATCGGCGTCCATGGGAATTTCGCTAGCAATGTCGACAATTCCATAAAAAGTAAAGAGCAAGAAGCCATTATTGATGCCCATTTTGTAGGAACTGCCATAGGCCATGATGCCGTTGACATTATTAAGGGCGCCGAGTTTGATCCATGCTTCCATGGTGATAGGGCCCTCGGTAATATCCAACACGGCATTTTCGGAATCGTCGGCAAAGAGACCGTCATTGACTTCTACGGCCAAATCACCGCTTTGCCCTGATGGACTGTCACTTGTGCTTTGGGGGATATCCTCATCGGTGTAAGGCAATCCCAGGCTAGCGGTGAATCCCCAGTCTTCATCGGTGACCGAATTACCCTCGCCTTCGTTAAATTGCCAGAAGTAAACCGATCCTGGAGCCCAGGGATCATCCTGCGCCAAGGTTGCGGGAGAAAACGCAACCAGCGCGCCCATCAAGAAGACAAACCACATACCATTTCTTTTGTTCATTAGAACCCTCCTTATTTCGGTGAGTAGGATGTAGAGAGGATGGTTGAATGGTGCATCTCATCCTCTCATTTTTTTATCGCTCAATTGCTTGTTAAACAATCGAACTATTAAAAGTTATGTTACCTTATTTGAGAGAGGAGAGTCAATAGAGTTTTAAAAGATCTTTGGGTTTTGATTATTGGATGAATGGGGAGATGGGCAGGATAACGGCCTGGAGGGATGGGGAAGTAGAGAGAATGATTTGGTGATTGAAGTTATAGATTAATTTTCGTAATAAGCAACTTTTTTAAAAAAATACTTGACTTTGTTTTTTTTTGTTGCAATATAAACTTAAAATAATAATATGGGTTTTATTCGAACAGTATTCTGTTGTGATTTATCTTTGATTTGTTTGTTCCTATGGTTAACGAAATTATTTTCGAGGGACTAAAAAATGAGAACGATCATTGTTGCGCTATTTTTGGTCATCATCGTTTCTCTTCTCGTTTTTGTTATCACGAGCAAAGATTCGACAGTTATACCAGTAGAAACCGAATCCTTGGAAGACATGGTTCAAGAGGAGGAACGAGAACCGGATGAGGTTGCGGAGGAAGTGGAAGCCATTCCCGTACAATTCTTGATCCGGGATGATTCTTATATGCGACTACGTGACGCTCGTATCGAAATACGAGATGTTACGGGAAATGCAATTACCTCATTAAAAACCAATCGGAATGGGGAAGCGGAATTTTCTAGCCATGAGGAAACGATTACGTATCAGGTCTCTCATGCTTCCTGTTTTCCAGTGGAAGCGGCCACGGTGGAATTAGAGAGCCGGTTAGGTGAGCCGATTGAAATCCAATTACCCCGGAAATATCTGATTACGGGGGAAATCGTCTCGGCCACGGGGGAGACGATAGAAAACGCTCAAATCGAATGTGTATCGAGTCGTGAGAAAGAAAAGGCTATAAAAACAAGCAGTGATGAAGAAGGGCGTTTTCGTATTTTTCCCTTAAGATATGGATCCTACCTATTGCGAGCCAGCCATCCTTCCTATTTACAAACAGAACGAGAAGTGCATGTGGATCAAGAAGAAATAACTCTGGTGCTTCATCATCATTTCAAATTGGTGGTTCAGGCCTTTGATGAGCAAGGATCGATCGTACCGGGCGCTTCTATCAATGTTGTTTCATCCGGTACACATGGGTTTTTTGCGGATTCGAAGTTGACGAATTCCATTGGCCGAGCGGTTTTTACAGACATGGTACCGATGGAGTACCGGATTGAAGGGACGGCTCCCTTCTCTTCTTCGACTGAACAAATCCAGATAGCGAAAGCCACGGAAGAACAAGTGGATGTGGATTTGTTTTTCCAGCGAGGAACATTTTCTATCTTTGGGAAGGTGATTGACTCATCCTCCCATCGAGGGATTGCTTCGGTTACGGTCGTTTGTGAAGCCTCTCAGAAGAATGCCAATCAAGCGTTTCCTAAAAAAGTCCAAAGTGATGGGCAAGGGGATTTTCAGCTCCATGGGCTTCCTGTGGGAAGGTATACGATTTATGCGGAGCGAATAAAGGGATATATTTCGGGGAAAGAGCCATCTGCTGCCTTTTATGGGGCAGAACAGCCGAGTCAACTATCTCAATTCGTGGATGAAGATATTGAAGATTTTAGATTGTATTTAGATCCCGCGTATAAAATTCATGGAACGGTGTATGACCCTAATCAAAAGCCTATGTCTGATATCCTGTTAAAACTTTCACTTTCTTATCATGCGGAAAATAGAAATGCAAGTGGTGGTGGGAATCATCGAACTTCGGTGCAATGTTATTCGGATGAAGAAGGAAAATTTACAATGGAGGTTCCTTTTCATATCGTAGATTCTTTCACGAATGTCTACGTGACAGCGTTTGCAAAAGATTATTATCAAAAATCTTCAGGCAGTATTCAATTGGAAAAAGAGAAGAAAGATTATTATACCGAAATTATTTTTGAACTAAAAAATAACATAAAGGGAAAGATTGAAGATGAGAAAGGAAACCCGATCGTCGATGCAGAAGTGATTCTCTTTACGGTCGATAAAAAACCTTTTTATACAGACAAATTGGAAATGAAAGATCAAATAGATATGAAAGGATATACCCGTTCGGATAAAAATGGAGAATATGCGACTTATTGTTCACCAGGAACGTGGAAAATTGGAGTGCTTGCTGATGGGTATCGAATGCAAGAGGATCTAGATACAACCGTGGAGATCCTTGAGAATCAAACGACGACTAAAAATTTTGTACTCATTGACGAGGAGGCTCAAATTAGGGGAAAGGTTTTATCCTTGGAAAATGAACCGATCGCCGATGTTGATATGTATATTATTGAATCCATAGAAAATTCGATAGCCGCCCCCCGGGAGGATGAAAAGGTGTATTCGTTTGATTTGCGTGGTTTACGGCATGCAACGCTTGTGGATACAACCAATCAAGAAGGAGAATTTGGGTTTGATACCCCTCGTTCGATTCAAAGTGAACTGACGCGTATGTACAAAATAATAGCGGTCCCTGGGTCAGAGCGTATTTATGGTCCCGAGGTGGTAAGCAATGTGCGAGCGGGTGATCAGGTTACAATCCAATTGGATTATGATAAGCGAGGGAGTATTCGTGGTAGAGTCTTAGATGTCTTTGGTCAACCTTTAAGGCAATTTGATCTCATCGTAATATCCAGTTTTGATTCTATCTTTACTTATGGACATGTTCCCAATTATCATTGGCACTATTTTTCATCACCCAATGGAGACTTCCTGTTAAAGGATATCGAACCGGAATATTCTCCGATTCATTTGGCCGTAAAAAATGAAGAATGGGGACTGGCATTGAGTGAACCTATCGTTATGCATGAGCAAGATAGTATACAAGATGTGGTTATACAATATGAAAATCCAATCACCTTATCAGGCCAAGTTATTGACTCTGCGTCGAAAGAGCCAATTCATGAGGCGAAAGTTAAACTTAATTTTATGACGGATCCAGATTATAAAGAAAAACTTTACTCGACTCGTTTTGGCTATTTGGGACACTTTGCTCCCCACCAAGGGCGGATATTAAACTTTTTCCCTGAAGCCAAGACGGATGAGGAAGGTCGGTTCCGGCTGCAGGACGTACCCAATGAGCCTCTGTGGTTGAGTATTCATATAAGAAGATATAACCCTAAAATAATACCCATTTATCCGACAAAAAACCAAAGCATTCAACTTGGAGAAATCCTGCTTATGGGTAAACAACCTTCTTTTACAATGAGGTAATACGATGAAAACAGCTGTAATTTATATTATACTTTATTTCTTTATGCCTTTAACAATTGTATATGCACTTGAAGAAGAGGAGATTGTAGAAAAAATACGTACACGGGATGAACGGATGCATGATTTTATAGTCACGTATGAAGAGAAAAGTGTGCATCATCCTACCTTTGATGATATTGGTAAGGCCACTCGTTATGTAGAAAGTTTAGACACGACTCGACCGATGGATAAAGAGCGCAAAGCAAAGCAAATGATCAAAGGAAGCACTACAGTCCAAGAAAGAAATATAGTATTCAATGACCATAAAACCTTTCTTGATTTTGTGATTACATCGACCGGCAATACCTATATGAGAATGCAAAGAAATAATTTAAAAACGAATTATGTTGATTATACCAATGCAATAAGGATATACGACAGCATTTATCTTATACTTATTTATTTTGCAGATCTTACTATTGTAAGAGATGATAACTATCAATTAACAGAGATGATAAAGATTAGCCAAAATATCTATAAATTAACTTTCGAATCAAACAATGGAAATAAATCTACTATTAAAGTTGATACATCAAATGATTACGTACCATTAAGAATTATAAACAATAAGCCATCTTCAAGACAAGTATATATATTCAAGAATTATATAACAGATGATAATTATAAGTTACCATCACAAGCCACTGTACTTTTTTATGAAAACCACCCAACCAAAAATGAATTATATCTTAGAAGCCAAATGGAAATACGTTTAAAATATGTTAAATACTTTGACAATCTCGATGAAGAAAGAATAACATTTCATGTACCGAACGGTACTGAAGTGAGGACAAGTAGTGGTGGTCGATCAAATAGATATGTAATATTTAATAACAAAAACAAGATAGTTGATTTCAATAAATGGGCAATAAAATATATCAATGATTGGAGGTGATGCATTAAATAAAATACATAACAAAGATTGGAGGTGATATATTATATTTATTTATGCAATAAAACATTAAAAAAAGTAGAATAAACAATGTTAAAGAACAGATATACTATACAAACTATAACAATCATTCCATTTATAGTTATTGCTATATTATTCTTTTACAATACCTCTATATCTGAGGAATGCTTCCGTTTATGCAGTAAATACCAAAACCCACATGAATATTGCAGCGATAATGGCAATTGTGATCCATATTATGGCATTTGGGAATATTGTGCCTATCAAGTAAGTAATTCCGGAATGAATGACTATAAGATAGGTTGGGCAACAAGGCCAGAAGTAAAATTAATGAATGGCGTTTGTGGGTTATATTGTTGTGGTGATCAATATTATTCTAGATGCACCATGGGAGAATTTTTAGAAGAAACGGGTAACAATGATATCGCTTGTGATGATACATTAGCAGGGAGTTACACCGATGATTGTGATTAAATAATTGTAGGTGCCATATAAAAAAATATGGCACCTATTTTCTTTTGAGGAGAGGTATTAATGTTTACTAGAAAAACTTTCATAGGTATTTGTATTATTCTATGTGTTATCTTTGCAATTTATTTTGCCCAAAAACTAACCTTATTAAATGATTTGATAATTATTAAAAATAAATTAAATAATATTAAATTCAAGGTAGATCTAGGGGCATTTGGTAATGATAAAGTTGTTAAAAAAAATATAGAATTAAGAAATTCACTAGAAAAAGATGTGCGTATTCAACCAATATCTAGCAGTTGTGGTTGTGCTCGATTAATTGTTGACAATGCAACTATCCCCACACAGTCAAAAACTTCAATTATCATTGAATTTGATCCAATTCGAAGAAAGCCTGCACCAACAAAGCAGATTTTATCAGTGAAGCTTTATGATGAAGATAATAATGAAATTAATGAAATTACATTTCTAGTTTATGCGGAAGTGGAAAAAGTCTTGGATTACAAGTCTGTAATTACTTTTCCAGAAAATATCGAAGATGTCCATGAAGAAACTGTACAGATTGAGTACAATAAGGATCAGCCTTTTATTGTGAACGATATACAACTGCCTAGAGGGTATCATGTCAATCTCAAGAAAGGCGATCCAATTGAGGATCAATCTGAGATTTATATCACAAGAAGAGCCAATAGGAAATATAATCTTGGGAATCTTCGAATTGTAAGTGAAGATGATCAAATTATCGAGATTAGATTGGTAGAAGATCGGGATACCTACTTTAAATTGGATCCTAAGATCGTTCACCTTGTTTTGACTCAAAATACAGATTTTGAGATAAGGAAACCTATTCAACTGGTTCCCATACAAAGTGGTATTGCGATTGAAAATATTCATATTGATTGTGAGCATAAAAATATTCAATTCGTGGATCAGAAAATTCGTGAAAATCCAAATCCTGGTGAAGATTATGTGTTCCATACCTATATGCAAATCAATCCCGAGGGTTTTGAGGAAACGTACATAGGTCATTTTACGATTAAGTCGGATGGCTATACTCAAGATGTGCCGTTTTATATAACGGTTTACGATTGGGAAAACTAGCCGGCTTCCCTTCCCTCTTGATTTTATACAACCTGCCTGTTTTACCCGCGTATTTTTATTCTGGAGTGCGATTGAGGACTTCTTTGTATCCTGAGGATGCATGTAGAACTTTGTGTTGATTCGAAGGATAATAGGGAGGAGGTGTCTTCTAGGGGAGGTGTTTTTTTTGTTTGTATTAAAATGGAAGGATTTACTTTGTCTGAATTGGGATGGGCGGGATGAGTGGATATTCAGGATAACAGCCTGGAATTAGGAAAGGGAGAGAAAAACATGAGACAAGCCTTCTTGTTGGGTATTCTTTTGGTAGGAATGGGGGGATGCGCATTATTCGAACAGCGTCCTTTAACCCGAGCGCATCATCAAGAACAAGTGCAATATTCGTTGCGGGATATTATTACGATTGCGTTGAAGAATCCTAGTCCTGAGACGCATGAATGGATGGTCGAACAAATGGATCGAACCGTACTGGGTTTTGTTCATGAACCTGAAGTGCGAGAGAATAAGAAGGGGGAAACGGTAACTCATATCGAACTTGAGGCGATCTCAGCAGGGCGGACCCCCTTCATCATGGAATATAAGCCGAAAGGGAAACCGGAAGCCAAAGCGGAAGATCGTTTCCGGCTTCAGATTCAGGTTAATTATTATTAAAATTTCTGACGCGTTGGCCGTAAGCGTGATTGATCTTAGGGAGGTTGAAGATGCTGAAGGGTATTTCTCCTTTGCTCAGTCCTGAGCTTCTTTATGTGATGAGCCGGATGGGGCATGGGGATGAGCTGGTGCTGGCGGATGCGCATTTTCCGGGAGAGAGCTGCAATTCCGAGGTGGTTCGGGCGGATGGGCTAAAAATTGTGGATTTGCTTGAAGCGATACTGTCACTGTTTGTGTTGGATCAATATGCGGAAGATTCGTTGGTTATGATGGAGGCGGTCGAGGGGGATCGGCTTGATCCCGAGGTGGAAGCATCGTATCGTGCGGTGATCGAAAAGCATGAGCCGCAGGCACCGGAAATCACACGGATTGGGCGCTATGATTTTTATGAACGGGCGAAGAAGAGTTTCGCCGTGGTTATGACCGGGGAAACCGCGAAATATGGGAATATCCTATTGAAGAAAGGTGTGGTTCCTTGTTGATGGGATGGGGGATGAACACAGTATAAGGTTTGGCATTCTCGATTTTTTCTGGATTGGTTTATGAAGACCAAGCACGATTGGTGTTTTCGTTTTTTTAATAGTCCTGACTATCTGAATATATACGAGCAGATGACCGGGGATACGCGTACCCAGTATGAGCTTCGTTTTTGTGAGGATGTGTTGGGTTGGGATAAAGGGCAATGGATTTTGGATGCTCCCTGCGGGTCGGGGCGGCATGCTCTGCCATTGGCGCAAGAGGAGTTGCATGTAGTGGGGGTGGATATATCTGACTATCTGACCGGCTTGGCCAAGCAGCAAGCCGAGTCTATGCATTTCGTAAAAACCGATCCCTATTTTTTGCGCGGGCTTTTGCAGGCTTTGCCGTTGGCTTCGAATACGTTTGATTACGCGATTTCTCTGTTTAGCAGTTTTGGGTATGGGGATACAGAAGGGGATCATTTAGCCATTTTGCGTGAATATGAGCGAGTGTTGGTTCCTGGAGGGAAGGTGTTGATCGATGTGATGAATCGGCATTTTATTCTACCCCGGTTAAACAGGGTGTTTGAATCGCGTCATAAGGGGCTTTGGGTGCGGGAAGAAAGAACCTTGACAGATAATAAGAAGCGCTTGCATAACCGGATTGTGGTGACAGATCAACATGGAGAGAAGCGGCAGTATTTATATAATCCCTGGTTGTTTAATGGATTTGAGCTGTCTTGGCTGGCAGCGCGGGTTGGATTGAAGACAGTGGGATTGTATGGGAATTTTCAGGGGGAGAACTATGAAACGGAGAGTGAGCGGGCGATTCTGGTCGCCGAGAAAGGTTGAGAGGTTTTGGGATTAAAACTCAAGGTCGAATGAGGTTCTCCGTTTTTTGCCTACCTTTTTTTCAAGAGCGAGCAATAAATAACCCGGTAAGATGGAAGCAATCATGAGAGAAGTGAAATAGAGGAACGTGAAAAATTTCTCATTCCAGGAAACGCTTGGAGATTCGCCCGAGACCAGAAAACGGACCAGTGGATGGTGGGATAAGAGGAGTATGGAGAGCCAATAAAAAAATGTGATGCTAGGGATGGCTATCCGTTCGGCTTTGCCTTGGAAGAAGGTGGAGATCGAGAACAAGAGGGAAAAAACGCCGATCATGTACCAGGTTACGAATTGCTGTTCGGCGATGCGTTTGAGATAGACCGTATTGAGGGACAAAATGATGATTGGCCAGACGGCGATTAAGCCTAAGATCCAGTGGAAGGCTATGTCATCCTGCATCATTACGTATTGAAATAAACCCACCAAAGCAAGATAAGCAAGCAAGATCATCAGACTAAAAGAGGAAAGTTGAATATTGACAAAAGAGCAGGCCAATCCTGTGAGTAATGCCATGGCGGCAATACGATGGTTGGAGGGTTCATCTTGGGAGAAGTAAAAGCGGGAAGAGAGCCAGAGGAGAAGAAGAAAGGAGGTTAGGCCTAATCCCCAGAATTGGATTTCCATGGGGTTCCATGGGGCCATGAATACATTGCGGACAAAAAGAGGAAAGTAAGTATTTAATTCGTGGTAGAGTAAGAAGATACCACCGGTTGCCAAGAGTCCCAGGAGAAAGGTTTTAATTCGTGTAAGCATTTTTATATTACCAAACGAAAAAGAACTTTACTTATAAAGTAAGGCCATGGAGGGTCATCGTCCATGGCCTTATTATACTGTATTGGTCGTAGAAAAGATTATCCGACGGTTGGTAAATTGGCTAGGGCTTTATCGACCCATTCTTCAGGATATTCGTAGTCTTCTAAGTTGCCGGACAGATAGTTATCGTAAGCGGCCATATCGAAGTGGCCATGGCCACTGAAGTTAAAGACGATGGTTTTCTCTTGGCCTTCCTCTTTGGCTCGAAGCGCTTCTTGGACCACGGCAGCGATGGCGTGGGAGGCTTCGGGAGCGGGAATAATCCCTTCGGAGCGAGCGAAGGTGATGGCGGCTTCAAAAATCGAGTTTTGCATGATGGAGCGAGTTTCGATGAGGTTTTCTTCGATAGCGCAGGAGATCAAGGGGGCGACGCCGTGATAGCGTAAGCCGCCCGCATGGATTTTTGGAGGGACAAAGTCGTGGCCTAAGGTATGCATACGAATGAGGGGTGTCATTTTGGCGGTATCGCCGTAGTCGTAGGTGAGTTTGCCTTTGGTCATGGTGGGACAGGCGGAGGGTTCAACCGCGAGGATTTGGATGTCTTTTCCATTCGCTTTATCCACAATATAGGGGAAAGCGAGACCGGCAAAATTACTGCCTCCGCCGACACAGCCGATGACGACATCGGGTGTGTCTTCGACTTGTTCGAATTGCTTTTTGGCTTCGAGGCCGATAATAGTTTGGTGATGTAAAACATGGTTTAAGACGCTACCCAAGGCATATTTGGTATCATCATGGGTGGCGGCGTCTTCGACGGCTTCACTGATAGCCATGCCTAAACTACCAGGGCAGTCGGGATCTTTCTCTAAGATTTGGCGTCCTGCGTTCGTGCGGTCGGAGGGGCTGGGGTAAATTTCTGCTCCCCAGGTATTGATCATCGATTTACGATAAGGTTTTTGTTGGTAGCTGATTTTCACCATATAGACGGTACATCCCAAGTCATAGACTTGGCAAGCGAAAGAGAGGGCGCTACCCCATTGCCCTGCCCCGGTCTCGGTTGAGATTCTTTTTACCCCGGCCACTTTGTTGTAATAGGCTTGGGCTACGGCGGTGTTGGGTTTGTGGCTGCCGGCGGGGCTCACGGATTCGTTTTTGTAATAGATTTTGGCGGGTGTCCCTAGGGCTTTCTCGAGGGAATGGGCACGAACGAGAGGCGTGGGACGCCACATGGTTAATACTTCTAATATTTCTTCTGGGATATCAATCCACGGTTCTGTACTCATCTCTTGTTGAAGCAGGTTTTCAGGAAAGATGACACCCATTTCTTCGGGCGAAGCGGGTTCACAGGTTTGAGGATTAAGATATGGGGCTGGCGGATTCTTCAAATAAGGGATGAGGTTTAGCCATTTTGTTGGAATTTTGTCTTCTGAGAGTAGAATTTTACGGTGAAGCATGATGGGTTACCTTTCATGAATCATGAAAATAATGGGAATTCTTTTGGGAAACTCCCCCCAGGCTTGGAGATTTCGTTCATCTATCCCAAAGAATCGTAACAAGCCAATTCAAGATGGGACTAGGAACAGAAAATACATTCCTATTAAACTAGATCATATCTTTGAATTAGACAAAGGGCACAAGAGATTTTTTTCTAATTTTTTTGCATTTCAGGTTGGAATCTATGATATCATGCTTAAAATAAATAAAATTCATTAAGCATTGAATATGGGGTTTATTATGAGAATCAATCATTTTATTTCTATGTATCTTTTATTTTCGATGAGTTTTGTGGTTCCAACAAGTCAAGCAGAAGAACCGGTTATCAAAATGGACCAATCCAACAATATTTTGTATCACCTGCTGCATGCCGCCAGTCAAGTCACCCACAATCCCTTTCAGGGGATTCAATCTCTTGAGGATTGGGAAGAAGTGCGGCCGCGCCGTTATCAGCAGTTTTTGGAGATGATGAGTCTGACCGATGTACCTATCGATGGGGATCGTCCACCGTTAAATGTAGAGATTGTGGATACGATCCAGGAAGAAGGATTTAAAATAATAAAGTTATATTATGAATCCCTACCTCAGCTCTATGTCCCAGCGAATTTGTATATTCCCGATGATCTCGAGGGGCCGGTGCCAGGGGTATTATATGTTTGTGGTCATTCACGAACGCAAAAAGTAAATTATCAAGCTCACCCGCGGCGCTGGGCCGAGTTAGGTTTTGTATGCCTTATCATTGAGACGATTCAATGGGGAGAAGTACGCGGCCATCATTGGGGCTGTTATTCTGAGGGACGTTTTAATTGGTACAGCCGCGGTTATACCCCCGGCGGAGTGGAGTTATGGAACAGCATTCGCGGCTTGGATTTGCTTTGCGAGCGTGAGGAAGTGGATTCGGAGCGTTTGGGCGTAACGGGGATTTCAGGCGGGGGAGCGTACAGTTGGTATGTAGCGGCGGCCGACCCTCGGATCAAAGTGGCGGCGCCGGTGTGTGGAACCAGCACGGTGGAATCTCATCTGGCTTTTCGGACGATTGATGGGCATTGTGATTGTATGATGCCAATCAACACGTATCGGCAAGATTTCCATGATATCGGGGCGTTAATCGCGCCACGGCCGTTGCTTGTGGCCTCTGCGGAGCGAGATCAGCTTAATGTGATTGAATCGGTGCGTCAGAATTATAAATATTTAGAGCATATTTATAATTTGTATGATGCTCCTGAGAGCCTTAATCTTATGGAGACCCCGGGTGGGCATTCTTATCATGAAACTTCACGGAAGGCTATTTTTTCTTATTTCATGCAACACTTGATGGATAAGCAGATTCCTCCGGAGGAAATTGAAGATATTGAGGAATCCTCGGAGAATCTTCTTTCTGAAGAAGAATTAGAAGTGTATGTAGATGGTGCTCCTGAAGATGACCGCACGATCACGATCGATGAATCTTTTCAAGAAATGGCGGAACCGCCGCAGTTGATTTCGAAAGAGGATTGGCAACAGCAGAAGAATGAAGTGATTGCCTTTTTGAAAGAGAAAACCTTTGGGGCTTTTCCCCAATCGCCTCCTGAGTTGGATACTCAACTTGCGTTTCGAGGTGAAGGCAATCGAGGCGGCACACGACGTTATACTTTTGTGAGTGAACCTGGTTATCGATTAAAAATGGAGTGGCATTGGTCGGAAAGTTCCCAAGAATCACGACCTTTGGTGCTGGTTTTAAGGAATCCGGGAGAAGAGCGACGCGCATCGGAATCGTTTGCTTCGCCCCTGCCGGATGGATGGAATCGGGCATTCTTCTCGGTACGCGGCGTGGGGGATACCTCATGGGGGCCTGAATTGCAATGGCATGTGCGACGGGCTGCGGCTTGGACGGGACGAACGCTGGCCTCGATGCGGGTGTATGATGTGCTGCGTTGTTTGGAAGCGATTCGGGAATTGGAGATTGCGCCGGAGATAGCGATCGCGGCACGGGGAGAAATGGCGGTAATCGCTTTGTATGCCGCTCTCCTGGATGGAGAGGTTCACACGCTGCTTTTACAAGATCTCCCGGAAACGCAAGACCAACATAGTGCCGAGAACGGGCGGGGGGAAGCCATTGAGATGCTTAACTGCCTTCGAATTACCGATGTACCTCAAGTCGCAGGTCTGGTGTGGCCGACAAAGGTGGGCTTTGTGGAAGAGCCGCCTGCCACGTATATGTGGGCGATCAATACGCATGAGATGTTGGATCAGAGTGATGATATTTTTGTCCTGGAGCGGTTCCGGGATTGGAGCCCTTAATTCAGGCTCATCACCAAAGTGAGTCCTTTTTTGGACAAACGCCTCGGGGATGGGTTCTGCTTGTCTCCGCACGGCCTTGAGGGCCACTTGCTCCGCAAGCCGCTCCACACAAGCCCCCTCAGCGTTCAGGTTCGATTTATATCTATTGAAAATAGCCATGGTGCTCCCTTTAGAATCATGTCTTGTTTTCCTTAAAATGTACTCAAAGACAGGAAGAACCTTAATTTACTCGCTCGACACTTTGCATAAAGGATGGAAAGAACTACGATTATGCCATGATTCTTTAGTTTTCAATTGATGGAGGGAATGGCAATTGTTCACTTCGCTTTAACGCAGGACTCGCTTCAAGCAGAGACGGTGATCTATCAGGGGCAAATAAGTTACGGAGCGCAAACCCAATTAACCTACCTTGGGAGTTGTGTTGCGATTATTTTGTTTTCCAAGGAGTATGAGTTTGCCGCATTATCCCATATTGTCGGGCATACCACCAGCATAGGTAGCTATAATCATGCTCATGAAGTGCTCGATTTTTATCAGCGTGAACTGATAAGCAAGGCCCCATTTGCGTATTTTCTTATTGGTGGAGCCGATCGATGTGTTCATGTGCTTGAAGAGGTTCGGAGAGAATTGGATAAACGAGAAATTCTATATAAGGAATTGGATGTATTAGGGAATTATTATCGGCGGGTTTTTGTCGATCCTGGGAATCAAGAGATCCTTTTAATGAAAAAAGACTTATTTACTGCGTTGCCAGCTCTGTAAGTGAAAGAAAGGAAAAGCAACAAAATTTTGAATAGTCTCTTAGAGTAAGCCGCTTGACATTTAACCTTCTTTTTAGAGAAGATAGATTATGATCTATTTTTTATGGGGAAGGAATGGAGAATGAATAAAAGCAGTTTTACCTTGATTGAGCTGCTTATTGTGGTTGCCATTATTGGGATCTTGGCCGCCATCGCGGTTCCCAACTTTTTGAATGCTCAAGTACGAGCAAAAGTAGCGCGTTCATTGGCCGATTTGCGGAGTATTCGTACGGCGATGGGGATGTATTCGGTTGATAACGGGCGTAATATAATGGACCCTTGGGAGTGGAACCAACAGGGCTTTTACCAACGAGGCTTTCGGGTTTGGTCACCTCTCAGCACCCCTACCTCTTATATCAATGGAAGCGCGTTTCTTGATCCCTTTGTGCCTCAGGAGAATCCCCATAGCGGGGCAGCCTGGGAAGCGGTGATGGATGGGGTATTTCATTATCGCAACGTACGAGTGATGCGCGAGAATAATCTGCAAAATTCGAAAAGCAATGCCCACCCGACGGCGATGTATGTCGCCCGCAGCCCTGGTCCTGATCGGTGGTACATTCATAGCCCGCAGCGGCTCATGAACTGGATGGCCTATGATCCTTCCAATGGAATGAACAGCATTGGGGATATCATGGTGACGGATAGCGGCATTTTGGGGAAGGGATTTCAAGGTCAGGAAGGCGGCGATCGTTCGGATTTATAAGTGAGGAGAGAAGTATGAAGCGAAGGAATTTTTTACAAAAGGCAGCCTGGGGGGCATCTGGATTAGCCTTCCCTGCCCTTGCCTATGCGAGTCAAGAACAGCGTCCCAATATCCTTTTTATTATGTCGGACGATCATGCGGTCAATGCGATCAGTCATTACGGAGGGCGGCTGGCTGAGATTGCGCCAACTCCCCATATTGATCGGATTGCTCGGGAAGGCATGACCTTACAGCGGTGTTTTTGTACCAATTCGATCTGTGTTCCGAGCCGTGCCTCGATTCTTACAGGGCAGTATAGCCATAAGAACCAGGTTTATACTCTACGGGATGCGCTGGATCCAAAGCAAACTCATGTCGCCCATTTATTGCAAGAGGCGGGGTATCAAACTGCCATGATTGGGAAATGGCATCTGCATTCCGAACCTACGGGTTTTGATTATTGGAATGTGCTGCCGGGACAAGGACGCTATTTTAATCCCATTTTGAAAGAAAAAGGTACGGGGCGAAAAGAATATGAAGGCCATTCAACCGATGTGATTACCGATTTGACTCTCCAGTGGTTGGAGGGACGTGATTCGGACAAGCCTTTCTTTTTAATGTCCCATTTCAAGGCCCCTCATGAGCCATGGGATAACGCCAACCGATACGACTCTTACCTTGACGAAAAAGAGATACCGAAACCTGCAAGTATGTGGGATGATCGATCGGATCGCTCGCCGGGATCGAGAGAGTATGGATATACATTAGAGGATATGGCACAGCGACAGCAGAGGGAGAATTATCATTCGGATGGGCCGGTGGATTTCGAGGGGTTGAATCATCGAGAGAAAATTGAAAAGGCTTATCAAGTATTTCTCAAGCGCTATCTGCGTACGATTAAGGGGGTGGATGATAACGTAGGACGTCTCCTCGATTATCTGGATCAGAAAGGGCTGAGTGAAAATACCCTTGTGATTTATACCTCGGATCAAGGATATTTCCTTGGGGAGCATAATTATATTGATAAGCGATGGATGTATGAAGAATCGTTGCAAATGCCCTTTTTAGTACGCTATCCCAGGGAAATCCGAGCGGGAAGTAAGAATGGGGAGATTGTGATTCATACGGATTTTGCGCCTACGTTTCTGGATTACGCAGGAGTGAAAGTTCCTGAATGGATGCAGGGATCAAGCCTGCGTTCCTTGCTGCAAGGAAAGGCTCCTGAAGATTGGCGTGAGGCGATGTATTATCGCTATTGGATGCATACCAATCGCCCGGCTCATTATGGAATACGTACGAAGCGGTATAAATTGATTTTCTTTTACGGATTACCTTTAGGGATGTCAGGTGTGCAAGAAGAACCGAGCAAGGTGGGTTGGGAATTGTATGATTTGGAGAGAGATCCTTATGAGATGAAGAATGTTTATCATGAGCCGGATTATAAGAAAGTAGTGAAACGGCTGAAAACGAGATTGGATGAATTAAAAGAGGAGTTGGGGGATGAGGATGAATCTTATCCTGAGTTAATGGACCGGAGAGAAGAATATGGGCCGCAATAATCGTTCGTTGATATCAATGCGAAAGGGGGTACGCTGGGTACCCCCTTTTTTCTGGAATGTGAGTATTTCTGATTAAAACTCGTAAGTCAGTCCAAAGACGTGCATTAAGTCGGAATCGCCTGTATCGGTATAAATAAGGCCATAGTCGATAACATAATTTTCATATTTATAGCCGATCCCGGCGGTGTATCCACTGACATCCGGATTTGAGTCATAGCCTAAATCTTCTTCGTAATCAAAGGATTCGAAACGGTAACCTAAGCGAAGAGCGTATTCCTCGGTAACCTCGATTTCGCCGCCCAGGTGAACCCCCCATAAATCTTCGTCGGTATCTCCTGGAGAAAAATCGCCATCCCGGCTTTCCCATTTGAGGTCGAGGGCTAAAGTGATGGGCATTTCAGTGGCCAAATGCCATGCGGCGCCACCGCGGATACCCCAATCATCGGCATCGCCATCACCTCCGCCGGAAACATCCCAATCAGCAATTCCGTAATAGCCATCCAAGCCGAAGAACAGCATTTCGTTGAGGCCATATTGTAAACCAATATGGTTTTTATGGCCGGAAAAATCTTCGGAATAGTTAAATAAAGGTCCGGGGTTGGGCGCAATTTCATTGGCTTTGGTGTCAGAATCCCAATCGTGGTAGGAATAGCGATACCCGACGGACATGAATTCATTGGCTCGATAAGCCCCTGTTAAAGAGACAAGATGGCGTTCGAGGTCGGAAGTTTCAGAGGCGGTGCGATTGGCGAAGTTATAACTGGCTTGGTCGATTTCATCTTCGCGATAGTTATAGTAGGCGCCAATAGCCCCCCATTGGAAGGGGTAGGCGTAACCACCCCCAACGTCCCAGATATCGACTTCATTGTTGGTTGTGGCAGGCCCAGAGCCGTAGTAATCTCTGCTGGCGTTGCTGGAGACCTCATCGAGACCGCCTTTGATGATCATATACTGATTTTCGACGAAGCCCATACTAGCGGGGTTTCCGAGAAATCCCATTTCCCCGCCGCGGAGGGCAGAATAAGCACCACCCATGCCAGCCGACCGGGTGGCTAAACCGCTATCGAAGAAAAGATAGCGATTATAATGAGCCGCGAAGTCGTTGCTCTGGGCGTTTGTTATGGTAGGAACCGACAAAGCGGTTACAACCAGACCTAGCATCGTTAGAAGGAAAGATTTGCGAGTCATATTCAACCCCCATTTAGATCGAATCGGTTTCATACCTATTTGCCTCATTTCTATGATTTATCCTCCTGCTTTTGCATTCATCATTACCCATTATTATCTAAATCATCCTCATTCACGAGATCATCATCGTTGTTGTCGGGCACATCATCTTCGATTTCTTCTTCTGTGGTAATGATGCCTGCTTCGATATCAAAGTATCCTTTTCTTGGGCCAATCAAGTTATCAAACGCTTCAGGATCGTTGATAATGCCTTCAGGTCCAAGAATGTAGCCGTCTTCGTTGAGGATGAAGATCGTATCCTCAACTTCTACGAAATCGACCACGTAAGGATCATTCTTTTGACGTATGGGCATGGTCGGAGCATCAAAATCATCATCCGCCATGGAGTACGTGAGGATTTGACCCAAGTAATTCATAGCCTTGTAGCCATTGACATTACCATTCGCGTCGTTGGTCAAATCCATGGCAGCGACAGGACCGAAGCCTTGAGGCACATTTGGTAGTTCGGGTACAGCGCCATATTCAAGAACTCGTCCATCTTCAACCAAGATATAGTATCCCTGATTCATGCCGGGATTGGCGGAATCTTCGACGGCTTCAAGATCCGCCGCGATCTTGGCTTCTTTTTCGATGCGGAAGCGTCCTGTATTAATTACTTGTTTAAAGGTTTCGTTATCTTCGCCGTGGCCTTGGTAGACGGCTGAACCGAAGGCGAAAACTCGTCCATAGCGATCGAGTACCAGGTACCCTTCGGTATTGTCACCGAGCGGTTCAAGGTCAAGGAAATCGTTCAGCTGGCTAAGATCCAATTCATTGGACTCATTGGGCTCACGTACAAGGGCTTCAGGGAAGACCTCCCCACCGCGAGTCAAGATCATGGACTGATCGCCGCGAAGTTCGAGATCGATGGGATCCACGATTTCAGGTTCGAGGTCTACCTGGGTGCCGGTTTCCGTCCCCCGCTCGATTACGAGGTCTTGGTGAGAGAGCAACACCAAGCCACGGTCTGCTTCAACCACTTGGATGGGTGTTGGGGTGGGTGTCGGCGGAACCTCGGTTGGTGACGGAGTCATGGTTGGGGTACCCTCAGGTGTCGGTGTATCCGTCGGTTCGGGTTCCGGTGTTGCGGTCGGCTCAGGTGTAGCCGTAGGCTCAGGCTCTGGAGTCACAGTAGGCGTTTCCGGCGTGGCTGTAGGTTCGGGCTCTGGAGTCGCCGTTGGAGTTTCTGGAGTCGCTGTGGGCTCTGGTTCTGGTGTATCGGTTGGTTCCGGCTCTGGAGTCGCGGTAGG
>CAYQOX010000015.1:0-91605 GCA_964419335.1 uncultured bacterium
CGCGCCGGAGAGGACTCGAACCTCTAACCGCCTGATCCGAAGTCAGGTGCTCTATCCAATTGAGCCACCGGCGCTAATCAATATTCAATTTTTTTTCTCACCTTACGTATTTTTTTCTTTTCCCATCTTTCGTCAAGCCCTTCATACTCACTTTTCACGATACACCCGAGCCATTCTTCTGTCTTTTCTCTATTTTAGGTGGACTTTATACATTCTTTCGGGACCGAAAGGGGAGGAAATTGGTACCTCTTCTTCACTAATCTTCTAATTACTGAGTATATCCCTGCCCAACTCCGAGTGAATTCCGGGATAGCTCACGAAATATCTGTAATTAGGAGGAAAACCCTTATGCCCCTACATCCTTTATCCAAGTTTCACATCATCGGTTCCAGCCCCGCCATGCAAAAACTCGAGCAAACCGTCCAACGGGTCGCCCCTCTACACGATCCAGTCTTCATTACGGGTGAGCGTGGCACCGGAAAAGAACTCCTTGCGAAAGCCCTCCACCTTCTCGGCCCCACTCGAGGAGGCAGCATGGTCATTGTTGATTGCGCTTCGCTTCCCCAAACCACGGTCGAGTCTATCCTCTTCGGTCACGAACGCGGCTCCTTCACGGGAGCCACCCGCCAACACATCGGCTTTCTAGAAGCCGCTCATGAAGGAACATTGTTTCTAGATGAGATCAGCCATCTCCCTCTTGAAGTTCAACGATGTTTTCTCCGCTTTCTCCAAGAAGGAACCATAACCCGTATCGGTGCAAATCGCCCTAAGCAAATTCGCACCCGCATCATCGCCGCTTCCAATCGTCCCATTCAAAACGAGCTCAAACAGGGCACATTTCTTCCCGATCTCTACGACCGCCTAAACGTGTTTCCTCTCCGCCTCCCCCCTTTACGTGCACGTGAAAATGATATTCATTCTTTAATGCAATGCTTTATGGGAAAAACACATTTTCAGCGAGTGCTACCCGAAGGTTTACAAGTTGTGTTAAACTACCCTTTTCCTGGAAATGTCCGTGAATTACAACATTTATGTCGCCGATTGGTGGTCTTTCATCCAACCGGTACCATTACAAAAGAGATGATCGAAACCAATCTAGATCCCATATCCTCAGATCATGAAATGGAAAGTGTACTGTACTAACTATGAAAGCATTCAACACTCTTAAAGAAATCGTCCAACAATTCCCTGAACATGGCGTTCGAGATGCCATCCGCTATTTCAATGGGTTCCGCATCTTTCATTATTCTTACGCTCAAGTATACGACACCGCTTTGCGCTGTATCTCATTTCTCGAAACAAAAGACATCACAAAAGGCGACCGGGTTATGATCTGGGCACCCAATTCTCCTGAATGGGCGATTGTCTATCTCGCCTGTGCTTTACGGGGCATTGTACTTATCCCCATCGACGCCCGCCTCTCTCCTGAATTTATCGAGAAAGTCGCCCAAGAAACCGAAGCCAAACTCTTATTCCGAGGATTGTTAAACAAAGACCCCGGGTTTTCCCTTCCCTCTTTCCTCCTCGATTCTCTCTTCGATACCCTCGAGTCCTTCCCCCACTGGCAAAACGAAGAAGAGATTCACCCCAACGATCTCATGGAGATCGTTTACACTTCCGGCACCACCAGCGAACCCAAAGGAGTCCAGCTTACCCATCACAATATTGCCAGCAATGTAACCGATGTTTTAAAAATCATCCCGGTGGAACCTACCTATCATCTTCTTTCCGTTCTGCCTTTGAGTCATGCGTTGGAACAGACCGGCGGGTTTTGGGTCCCTTTAGCAGGAGGTGTATCTATCACCTATTTACGAGTACTCAAACCTACGGCGATTTTTGATGTCTTCCACCGAAAAAATATGACCGCCATGGTATTAGTTCCACGTCTTCTCACTATACTAAAAAATCGGATTGAGGAACAACTCCGGGATAAACATCTCACCGGCTATTTACGTTTTGGCCAAAAACTTTCTTCTTTCCTCCCTCGCTCCTGGATGAAATGGTATTTCTATCCCATACATAGACGCTTCAGTCTCCAATTCCATTTATTTGTTTCCGGTGGTGCGGCATTAGATCCTGAGGTGGAATATTTCTGGCGATCTTTAGGCTTTTTTCTCCTCCAAGGCTATGGGTTAACCGAAACAGGCCCAGTTTTAACCGTCACTCATCCCGACACCCAAGCCCTTGGCTCAGTAGGCAAACCTCTTGAACAAGTTGACATTCGTTTAGATAAGGATAATGAAGTTCTCGTTCGCGGCCCCAACATTTTCTCCGGCTATTATAAAAGAGAAGATTTAAACCAAACCGTATTCGACCAGGAATGGTTCCGCACAGGGGATATTGGTGAATTCGACGATGTAGGTAATTTGTATATACGCAGCCGCAAAAAAGACGTCATCGTTACCAGCGATGGTATCAACGTCTACCCTGAAGACATCGAACGAGTTCTCGACAAACAAGAAGCCATTAAAGAATCCTGCGTTCTTGGCATGGGAGAAGAAGGCGGAGAAATATACGCCATTCTTCTCATGAATGATTCTCAATCTGATCCTCAAAAAGCCGTGCAAAAAGCCAATCAAAAACTCTTACCCGAGCAGCAAATCGCCTCTTTCCACCTTTGGCCTTTAGAAGAGTTTCCAAAAACCACCACACTCAAAATCAAAAAGAATGAAGTCAAAAAAACCATTGAAGAACAATCCAAAAGTAAAAAAACCGTTTCGACCCAAACCACCAATCCCCTTTATAAAATCATTTGCGAAATGAGCCACCTGCAGCCCGACGAACTCAAACCAGAAATGGAATTAGCGAAAGATATCGGGTTAAGCTCCATTGAACGCGTCGAATTACTTTCCCATCTTGAAGAACAATTTCATCTCGATGTCGACGAATCCATGATCCGCGCTGATTCCACCCTGGCTGATCTTGAAGACTATATTACCCAACGGAAAAGTTCTACCGCTTCTCTCCCCATCCGTCGATGGACTCGATGGTCTTTCTTTCAATTTATACGCCTTCTCTTCAAAACTCTTATCGCGAAGCCTTTTATCAAAATCTTTTGCGATCTCCACATCCACGGGCTTAAAAACCTCCAAGACCTTCAAGGCCCTATCCTCTTTGTCATGAACCATACAAGCCACCTGGATACCCTCCTCATGCAAAACGTTACTCCCAAACCTATTCGACACCGGATTTGCCCCGCCGCTTGGAAAGAATACTTCGAGGCTCACGGCCGCCCCTTTTACATTAAAATCGGTAAATGGCTGGCGTGGCAATTCGCGACAATTATGATCAACATCTTCCCCTTCCCCCAAACCACCGCCTATCGCCAAAGCATGATCTACGCCGGCGAACTTGTCGATGATGGCTGGAATATCCTCATCTTTCCCGAAGGACAACGTAGCCTCACCGGCCAACTCCTCCCCTTCCGCGAAGGCATCGGCATGCTTTCTCAAAATCTCAAAATTCCCATTATTCCCGTCGCCATCGATGGAGGAGAAAACGTTTTACTTCGAGGAAGCCCCATCCCCCGCCGGGGAACCGTCCATCTTTCTTTTGGTAAGCCTCTCCTCCCCCAAAAACAGTCCTATCGTGAACTTGCGGATCAACTCAAAGAAGAAATTGAGCGTCTACGCTCGCAAGCCAAACAAAACAAGGTATCCTAAAGCCCCTCATACTCTACTCTTAAAACTTATACTTTTACTCTATTTTTTATGAATCGGTTTTTACTGTCTTTAATTATTCACAAAGCGAGATATAATAGTAACCTCAAATTACCGAACATAAACAAAGGGGCGAAAACGAGAAATATCAAAAATACTTTCCATACCTCAATTAAAGAACATTGATGATCAATTTAAATGAGTTCACCGGCCATGCAACCAAGGACAGCTACTCAAGTAAACCTCACATATTCTTGTCGCGTTGATTTCATGCATCATTGCTGTCACCGGTATAATTCTCTCAAAAAGAACATAAAAAACCACAAAATGTTCTTAAAAGAGGTAAATTAATTTCTGTACTATTATCTTTTTTTGTTCTTGCAATCAACTATCTAGCCGGGAAAAAATTCAAGATTAGTAGTCATTACGATTAGGTTTGCTTTTAGCCTGCCTATCGATGACAAACGATAGCATCCATTGTTTTCCCATGTTATCGTCATAACAATATAATTACACACAATTCACCTCATGGATACGAGTCGACTCGTATCAAATACGGAATGTAGAAAGAGAAGGTTTGTATGATGAGAAGATCTCTTCCCATGAACAATGGGCTCTATGACCCCATTACAGAACATGATAACTGCGGCGTGGGCTTTGTTTGCAACATCCAAGGTGAAAAGTCCCATGACATCATCAAAAAAGGAATTGAAGTGCTCGTCAATCTTACCCATCGCGGAGCTTGTGGCTGCGACCCGGATACTGGGGATGGCGCGGGCATGCTCTTCCAAATTCCCGATGCCTTTTTCCGCAAACATGTTGAATCCCTTCCCTTCGAACTTCCCCCCTACGGAGAATACGCCGTCGGTATGATTTTCCTCCCCTGGGAGAAAGATCAACGTGAATACTGCGTCAGTATGCTGGAATCCATCATTCGCGGTGAAAACCAGGAGGTCTTAGGTTGGCGTGATGTTCCTCGCGACAACACGAAAATCGGCTGGCTTGCCCGCGAAGTCGAACCGGTTATTCGCCAAATCTTTATCAAACGTTCTCCAGAAATCAACAATCCTGCCCAATTTGAACGCAAACTTTACGTAATTCGTAAATTGGTTGAACGGGCTGCACGTGAAAAGAATGATCAAACAGGATACTTCTACATTCCCAGCCTTTCCTATAAAACCATTGTTTATAAAGGCTTGCTGATTGCTCATCAAATCGAAGGCTATTACAAAGACTTGGCAGATCCCGACTTCAAGAGCGCCTTAGCGCTTGTACACCAGCGCTACAGCACCAACACCTTCCCTACATGGGATCTCGCCCAACCTTTCCGCTATCTCGCCCATAACGGAGAAATCAACACCTTACGCGGCAATATCAATTGGATGCATGCACGCGAAACCATGTTCCAAACCGAATGGTTTGGTGAGGATATCGAAAAAATCTTCCCCATCACCACCCCGGGCGCGAGCGATTCGGCCATCATTGATAACGCTCTGGAATTGCTTGTTCTCGGGGGGCGAGAATTGCAGCATTCCATCGTCATGCTCATTCCTGAAGCCTGGAGTGGCCATGAAAGTATGACCCAGGAATGCAAAGATTTCTACGAATATCATTCCTGCCTCATGGAACCTTGGGACGGTCCCGCCTCCATCGCCTTTACCGATGGCCTCCGCATTGGCGCCGTCCTCGACCGAAACGGCTTGCGTCCTTCCCGTTATTGGGAAACAAAAGACGGCTTTGTCGTCATGGCTTCCGAAGCCGGCGTCCTCGATATCCCCCCTGAGAATGTAAAATCCAAAGGTCGACTCAAACCCGGACGCATCTTCTTGGTAGATATCGACGAGGGACGCATCGTCGATGACGATGAAATTAAACAAAAACTTGTCTCCCGTAAGCCCTACAGTGAATGGCTGCATAACAATCGCGTGCTCTTGGATGAACTTCCACCTACCGATCAATTCGTAGGCGAACAACAAGAGACACTGCCTCGCCTCCTTCGACAACAAGTTTTCGGCTATACAGACGAAGATCTCAAAATCTTGATCGGCCCCATGGCAGAAACCGGCAAAGAACCCACTGGCTCCATGGGAAATGATACCCCCCTGGCCTGCCTCTCCGATCGCCCCCAGCTTCTCTACTCCTATTTCAAACAGCTCTTCGCCCAGGTGACCAATCCACCCATTGATCCTATTCGGGAAGAGTTGATTATGTCCCTGGAAACCTACATCGGCTCCGAACAAAACCTTCTGGATGAAACCCCAGAACATTGCCGTCAATTACGTTTAACCCAGCCGATCCTAACCAACGAAGCCCTTGAAAAAATCCGCCAGTTAGACGGCCGGATAAAGAGCGTCACTTTCTCTACGCTCTACAAAGTTGCAGAAGGCGAAGCGGGATTACGCTCCGCCCTCGATGGCCTTTGCCTTAAGGCCTCACAAGCCATCAACGACGGCTACGATATCCTTATCCTAAGCGACCGCGGTATTTCCAAAGAATATGCCCCCATCCCCGCTCTCCTCGCGAACGCCGCCGTCCACCACCACTTAATCCGTGAAGGCACACGCACACGCGTTGGCCTGGTACTCGAAACAGGGGAACCCCGCGAAGTCATGCACTTCGCCTTGCTCGTAGGCTACGGTGCGGGCGCCATCAATCCCTACCTGGCCTTTGAAACCGTGGCGCAGTTATACGAAGAAAAACGCATCGAAGCCCCTGACATCGAAACCGCCTACAACAATTACATCACTGCGGTAAATAAGGGATTGTTAAAAGTTTTCTCGAAGATGGGAATCTCCACCTTGCAAAGTTATCGTGGAGCCCAGATCTTCGAATGTGTTGGCCTTAGCTATGAAGTGATCGACAAATACTTCACTAATACCACTTCCCGCTTAGGCGGCATCGGCCTTGATATCATCGCCAAAGAATCAAAAATGCGCCATGATTACGCCTTCCCCCGCACCATCGATTATCACCCCGATCTGATGATCGGCGGCTCCTATCAATGGCGCCTCTATGGCGAAAAGCATATGGTCAATCCCGAAACGGTGGCCAAATTGCAGCACGCGGTCCGGATTAACAGTTATGAGGTCTATCAAGAATACGCTCAACTCATCAACGAAGAAAACCGAGAGCGTTATACGCTCCGCGGCTTATTCGACTTCAAATGGAGCGATACCCCCATCCCCATCGATGAAGTCGAACCGGTGGAAGAAATCACCCGCCGCTTTGCTACCGGGGCGATGTCTTTTGGCGCCCTCAGTAAAGAAGCTCACGAAAATTTAGCCATCGCCATGAACCGCCTTGGCGGTAAGAGTAATAGCGGTGAAGGTGGCGAAGATCCTGAACGCTTTCTCCCACTTCCTAATGGAGACAGTAAAAATAGCGCCATCAAACAAGTGGCTTCCGGACGATTTGGCGTTACCATCGAATATCTCTCTCAAGCCAAACAACTACAAATTAAAATGGCGCAAGGAGCCAAACCCGGTGAAGGCGGCCAGCTGCCTGGACATAAAGTCGATGATATGATCGCCCGTGTGAGACATTCCACCCCTGGAGTCACTTTGATCTCACCTCCGCCACATCACGATATCTATTCCATCGAAGACTTAGCCCAATTGATCCACGATCTAAAAAATTCCAACCCCACCGCCGATATTTCGGTCAAACTCGTCGCCGAGGTCGGCGTCGGTACCGTCGCCGCTGGGGTTTCCAAAGGAAAGTCCGATCACGTTCTTATCAGCGGCGACAGCGGTGGCACAGGCGCCTCGCCCCTCTCTTCCATCAAACACGCAGGACTTCCCTGGGAACTTGGCCTCTCCGAAACGCAACAAGTCCTGGTCTCGAACGATCTCCGCGGTCGTATTTGCGTACAGACCGATGGGCAATTAAAAACCGGCCGTGATGCCGCTATCGCCGCCTGCCTGGGCGCCGATGAATGGGGTTTTTCTACCGCCGCCTTGATTGCTTCAGGCTGTATCATGATGCGTAAATGCCACCTGAACACTTGCCCGGTGGGAGTGGCCACCCAAGACGAACGCCTGCGTAAAAAATTCAACGGCACACCGGAGGATGTGGTTAACTTCTTCCGCATGGTCGCCCAGGAAATTCGCGAAATCATGGCAAGATTAGGCCTCCGTAAAGTTGACGATCTGATCGGCCGTATGGATTTACTTAAAGTGCGTGATCATATCGACCACTGGAAAGCCAAAACCTTGAACCTCGGCGCTATCTTAGAAATGCCCGACACCCAAAACGGCAAATTTGCCATCCGCTGGTGCGAAACCCAAGAGCACGGTTTAGATCAAGCGCTGGATAACAAAATTATTGAACTGGCAAAGGAAGCAATCGAACACAAAAAACCGGTCGAGTTCGATCTTCCTATCCGAAATACCAACCGTACCGTCGGCACCATGCTTAGCTATCACCTTGCTAAACGGTATGCCATGAAAGGCTTACCCGAAGATACCATAATAATTAACTTGAAAGGCTCGGCCGGCCAAAGCTTCGCCGCCTTTCTCGCTAACGGTATCACCATGCGAGTCGAAGGCGATGCCAATGACTATACCTGCAAAGGCATGTCCGGCGGAAAAGTCATTATCTATCCACCAAAAGAGTCGACCTTTGTTCCCGAAGAAAATATCCTCATTGGCAATGTTGTCCTCTATGGGGCCATTGGCGGCGAATGCTACTTCCGCGGAGTTGCCGGCGAACGTTTCTGCGTGCGGAACAGCGGTGCTTCTACCGTTGTCGAAGGCGTCGGCGATCATGGATGTGAATATATGACCGGCGGCCGCGCTGTTATTCTTGGTCCCACCGGACGTAACTTCGGCGCCGGTATGAGTGGAGGTGTTGCCTATGTCCTGGACGAAGACGGAAAATTCTCTGGACGCTGTAACATGGGCATGATCGAACTCGAACCCGTCGATAACGTAGAATCTGAAACCGAACTCCGCAAAATGATCCAAAAACATTACCAATATACCCAAAGTACCGTAGCGAAACAGATTCTGGACCATTGGGAGACTTATCTCCCCAAATTCGTCCGTGTCATGCCCAAGGAATTTAAACGCTATCTCCAAGAAAAAGCGCGCAAAGAAGAAATGCAACTACAAGAGGTGTAATTATGGGAAAAAATACAGGCTTTTTAGAATATAAACGCGAAAAACCCCTCGAGGATCCGGTGGATGCAAGAATTAAAACCTACAAAGAATTCCACCACAATCTCCCCGTGGATAAATTACAAATCCAAGGGGCACGATGCATGGATTGCGGTGTGCCAACTTGTCATTGGGGTTGCCCTTTAGGCAACCTCATCCCCGATTGGAATGATCTCGTCTATCGCGACCGCTGGAAAGAAGCCATCGACCGCTTACACAAAACCAATAATTTCCCGGAATTCACCGGCCGGGTTTGTCCTGCCCCATGCGAAGAAGCATGCGTACTTTCTATCAATGAGGATGCCGTCACCATAAAAGAAATTGAAAAAAGCATCATCGACTATGCTTTTCAACAAGGCTGGATTGTCCCCCAGCCTCCCAAATACGAAACCGGCAAGCAGATCGCCGTCATCGGCTCCGGCCCCGCAGGTCTGGCCGCCGCCCAACAATTACGCCGAGTGGGTCATACGGTCACTCTCTTTGAAAAAAACGATCGCATCGGCGGCTTACTTCGTTATGGCATTCCCGATTTCAAAATGGAAAAATACCATATCGACCGCCGCATGAAACAAATGTTCGACGAAGGTGTTCAATTCAAAACCAATGTTAATGTCGGTGTGGATATCACCGCGGATGAACTCCGCCATCAATTCGACGCCGTAATCCTCACCGGCGGCGCTATGCAGGCCCGCGACCTCCCCATCGAAGGGCGAGAATTAGACGGGATTCACTTCGCCATGGAATTTCTTGAACAACAAAACCGCCGCCTCGCTGGCGATTCCATCCCCCCCGAACAAGAAATTCTCGCCACCAACAAAAATGTCGTCATTCTCGGCGGCGGCGATACCGGCGCCGACTGCCTTGGCACCTCTCTTCGCCAAGGCGCCAACCATGTCTATCAATTTGAAATTATGCCAAAACCCCCTTCCACCAGAACCGAAAGCATGCCCTGGCCCTATTGGCCTTTCATCCTCCGGACTTCCTCTTCCCACGAAGAAGGTGGAAAACGCGACTGGAGCGTTTGCACCAAAAAATTCGAAGGGGATAATGGCCGGGTCACCCGTCTTCATGCCGTTAAAATCGAATTTGGCGAACCTGGAGCGGATGGACGCCGCCCCATGCAAGAAATCCCTGGGACTGAATTTACCCTCGATGTCGACCTCGTCTTACTGGCGATGGGCTTCACTGGCCCGGTTAAGACCGGCTTAATCAGTGATTTAGGCCTCGAACTCACAGAACGCGGCAATGTCAAGATCGACGAAAATTATCATACCAGCATCCCGGGCATCTACGCCGCAGGCGATATGTCCCGTGGAGCCTCCTTGGTCGTCTGGGCAATCGCCGATGGACGCAAAGCCGCCAAAGCTGCGGACGAATCTCTCATGGGCTTCACCGAATTGGAGTAGTGCCCTTTTTTAAACAACGGGAGCAATGCCCATTACACAATATTGTCCCGATAAGAAACGGCCGAACATTTCGATAGGCCGTTTCTTATCAAAATGATATTCTTTTTTCTCATTCTCTCTATTTTTTGGTATCATGAATAAAAGAAGAAAATGTAAATCATTTACGAGTTCATCACACAAAGAAAAAGTTTCTTGCCAATTACAGCAAAGTACGATACACGTATATATGGGCATACCATAAACCTCGTTCCATAAGATAAAGTGTTTTAATGGCGTGTAGCGAATACAAAAATTATAATTTCAAGTTGTCAATCAGACACAGTTTTAATTATGCGTAAATTACTCACTACACGAATCCCGTATGAATTCACTTTCCCATGTAACGCGATCAGATACCTCGTTACATAACTCACCCTATTTTCGTTCTTTCTTAGTTCAAATAGATCAACTGGCTTTTTCACAAGAGTGAGACAAGAAAAAATCTCAGTGTTCCACTTTGGCACACGATTTAAACACATCACGCTCTTAAACAAGGATTTAAAAATTGGGTGAACTTTAATAAAGTTGGTATTTTCAGTCATGTTTAAACATACTTAAAACTTGGTATAACACTTGCTTAACTCATAGTAGCAATACATCAGTATGTAAGAACCCAACGGAGAAACGATTCTAGAAAAGGATTTAATTATGTATACACCCAACGACACGAAACTCCATGACGAACTGGAAGCATTGGAATCACTTCCAGACAATCTCACGGAAGTAGATCTGGAGATGGAATCTGAGGAGGATAATCCAGAACTACAATCCGTAGAACTAAAAGAACAAAAGAAACCCAAAAAGAAAAAAGCATCCAAACGCACCGAGCAAGATCGTGCGCTTACATATAACCCTGTAAAAGAATACCTCCGCGAGATCAGTAATTATCCTTTGCTGGATCGCGAAGAAGAAATCCGCATTTACGAGCGCATTAACCAGGGGCGTCAAATGCTGGGACAGGGCCTCTCTTTTTCTCGCACCGCCATGCGGGAATTAGAAAAGATGATCGAAGAACTCGAAAGCGGGGTTCGCTCACCCCATACAACCTTCCGCAATCCCGACGCGGGGCGAACCCGCCGTAAGACCGAACTGAGCAAAGCCGTCAAGGAAATGAAAAAACAAATCCGCACGATTTTGCGCGGTTTCCGCGAGGAAGATTCTGGTCAACTTTCAGAACGTCAACTGGAAAACCGCTACAAGAAATGGGCGAATATCATCAACGACATGGACTTGGACATTAACGCCCTGTGGCGCTTAACACGCGAAGTGCGCGAAACCTATCGCCAAATGAAAGAGATGCCGCCCAAAGAACGTGACCAATTCGTCCAAGAATTGGGCGATTCACCCAAGCGCCTCAAAAAGGCCAATCTCTTCATTCGCGAAGGGCTGAAAGAAATCCGCGATGCGCGCCAAGCCATGATTCGCGGCAACTTACGGCTCGTCGTTTCTGTCGCCAAACGCTACAAACACTGCGGCATCCCTATGCTGGACTTGATCCAGGAAGGGAACCTGGGTCTTACCCGCGCCGTGGATAAATTTGACGCGAGCCGCGGCACCAAGTTCAGCACTTATGCCGTTTGGTGGATTCGCCAAAGTATCTCTCGTGCGGTCAAGCAACAGAGGCGGACGATCCGCCTCCCGACCGGGGTAACCGACCAAATCGCACAAGTCGATCGCGCCAACACCGAACTTACGCAAAAATTGGGTCGTCAACCCTCGGTAGCCGAGTTAGCCGAGCAATTAGAAATGGAAGAGGATCGGGTCGCCGATCTTCTCGGCTGGCAGCAAGATCCGCTCTCTCTCGAAACCCCAGTTCGAGAAGACCGGGAAACCACTATCGGCGAGCTGATTAAGGATAACAACGAAGTACCCGCGGATTCACGCATGATCCATAATGTCTTGGATCAACGCATCGAAAATGTGCTGGGGCAACTTTCGGAACGCGAAGAAACCATTCTTCGGCTGCGCTATGGCTTAAGCGACGGCAAAGTTTGGAAACTGGGCGATATCGGTAAACGCTTCGGTATCACCCGCGAACGCGTTCGCCAAATCGAGCAACGCGCGATTCGTAAACTTCGCCACCCCAACCGCGCACGGGAAATCCGCGATTTCCTTAACTAATACTTCACTTCTCTGCGTGATTTCACCCAGGGGGATGGTTTAAATGAACCATCCCCCATTTTACTTATAATTATTTAAGAGATTTTACGTATGGAAGGATTGCAGGGCCGTATCAAAATCATTGTACATTTCCAACACGCGGTCCAGGCGGGTAATATGAAGTATATTGGCAACACAAGGCTGCACATGCAATAATTTTAATGCCCCCCCATTCTTTTCGATCTCCCGGTACGTGGTAATAATATACCCTAACACCGAACTGCTGATGTAAGTCACATTCTCCAAATCAAAGAGAAAAAACTTTCTACCCTCACTCAACAACACATCAATCGCTTCCCTGATATTCTCAGGTTCATTTAGATGATCTTCATCAAACGACAAAACAACCACATTTCCATGTTCAGACTTTTGTATCTGCATTCTAATCGCCATAAGGCTGCTATGCTATTTTTCATGAATTGTAAAAAACTATATTTGAACCGATCCCTCAATTTGCCGTAAAAAAAACTTGCAATTATTATAACAAGTAAATTCAAAAAGAAAAGCAAATGATCTATCTTTCTAATTAATTTACCTTTTACTTCTTCGCTGCTTCCAAAGCCTCGTTCAAGGCTTCCACCAAATCATCAGGATGCTCTATCCCTACCGAGATTCGCACCGTCCCCGGTGTCAGCCCCGCTTCCATACGCGCTTTCTCCGGCATAGAAGCATGACTCATCGTCCATGGCTGCTCGATCAAAGATTCCACTCCCCCCAAGGATTCCGCCAGCGAAAACAACCGAACCGCATGAAAAAACGTTCGTGGATCCACCTTCTCCATATCCAATTCACAAGAAACCATCCCCCCAAATCCCTTCATCTGTTTTTTCGCTAATTCATGCTGAGGATGGCTCTCCAATCCTGGATAATACGTCTTCTTCACATCGGGATGCGAATCTAAAAAACGGGCGATGGCCATCGCCCCCCGCTGATGCGCTTCCATCCGCTGAGGCAAAGTCTTCACCCCCCGCAACACCAGCCAGGCATCAAACGGTGAACAGGCCACCCCTAGCGTATTGACATAAAAATCCACCCGCTCGGCCAAATCATCATCCTCCACGACAATCGCTCCCCCCACCACATCACTATGCCCGTTGATATACTTCGTCGTGGAATGAACAATAATATCGACGCCAAATTCAAACGGTTTCTGAAAATAAGGCGATAAGAAGGTATTATCACAAATCGAGATCAGGTTATTTTCCTTTGCAATCGCAGTCACCGCCTCGATATCCACGATATTAAGCAAGGGATTCGACGGCGTCTCTATCCACACCCCCTTCGTATTAGGCTGGATCGCTTTTCGTACATTCTCCGCATCTCCCATCTCCACAAACGAAAACTCCAACCCAAAATTCTTGAAACCTTCCGTAAAGAGACGATAACTCCCCCCATAAATATCATTCGCCGCTACGATATGATCCCCTTTCTGAAAGAGAAACAACAAGGCAGCTTCCGCCGCCATCCCCGTACACGTCGACCATGCGTATTTCCCACCCTCTAATGCCGCAAGATTCTCCGATAACGCGGTCCGGGTTGGATTTCCCGATCGTGTATAATCATAGCCTTTGTTCTTTTCGATCTCATCAAAGAAAAAAGTCGAACTGGGGTAAATGGGAGTCGTCACCGAGTTAAAACTCGTATCTTTCATAACTCCTGTATGAACCGCTGTCGTCTCAAAATGTTTTTTTTTCTGCTTGGACATAATGACCTTTCTCACATTCCCTTCAAATAAAAATGGTTGAATAAAAAAAATCTGGATTAATAGTCATTGACCATATTAAACCAGATAAAGATTATCAGAATTATAACCTTTTATTTGAATTTGTCAAAAAGAGAAAAATTTAGTTTGCCCAACGCTTGCCATTCACCCTCTTTAACTGAACTTTTTACTGCTTGAGAAACCACATATTCTATTCATAATCTTTCCCATTAAGACTCTGCAACACAGAAATTTGCCAATTTTCCAACTCTTTTTTCATTGCCTCCACGATCTGTACACGTTCTTCCACCACATTATTTTCCTCCTCGGGATCCTTCTCCAGATTGTATAACTCATATTTTACCGTATCCTCATCCCTCTGAATTCGATGCAATTTCCACGGCCATTTCAACCACGCCGCATGTCCTGGAAACCGATCCTCCGGCACTTCTTCATCAATCCTGGCCGATTCCAGCCGCAAGCGCGATATCTTACTATATTGTTGCCCTTCCTGCTGGGCTTCCAATAATTCCTGCATCCACTCTTTGCTTGGTGTGATCATCCCTCTTCTCTTATAACTCCAAAAGCCGATTGGCTCGGGACGTTCTTCCATTTCATTTCGCAGCAATGGCGCAAGGCTGATCCCATCCAAGGGAGGCTGCCTCTCTAAATCCACCCCCACAATATCCAATAAGGTGGGATAAATATCCGACGTTGTGCAGGGAATATTGCTCTGCCTTGGCGTTTCAATATGTCCTGGCCACTCCAACATAGCAGGAACCCGCAGTCCCCCTTCATAGATATCCCCTTTGTTTCCACGCCCTCCAGTCGCACCCAGATTAGGCAATCCACCATTATCACTGCAATACCACAGAATCGTATCCTCATGAAGTTGAAGAGACCGAAGTTCTTTCCTCAATTTCCCAAAAGCACGGTCCATCCCGGTAATTTCTCCATAAAAATGCTGTAATTTCTCCGACTCATCTGCATATGGCTCACGGTCTTCTTCCACCGCCTGATGGGGTGAATGAGGCGAGCCAAACCAAACCACCGCCAGGAAGGGACGTTCACTCTCCGCATGCTTACGAATAAATTGAATCGCCGCATCCACGGTGACCATGGAACTTTCCCCCGACATGGGAACCGCATCTCCCTCTTTACTCAAAATGGGATCATTATCAAAGAAATTGGGAGCCGACACCCATTCGTCAAATCCACTGGCAGCGGGATTAACCGGACTTCCATTTTGTACGGAACCCAAATGCCATTTCCCAAAATGCCCGGTCACATAACCAGCGGTCTTCAACGCCTCCGCAATGGTGATTTCCTGAGGACGCAGAGTATTCCCCCAAGAAAAACACCCAAACCGATTAGGGTTCCTTCCGGTCAACACACTCCCCCGCGTGGGCGAGCAAATCGGCGCCGCTGCATAAAAACGATCGAACCGCAGCGATTCCTTCGCCATCGCATCAAAGTGAGGCGTCTGTAAGACCGGGTGTCCGTAATACCCCATATCTCCCCAGCCTTGATCATCCGCCATACATAATACGATATTCGGCTTTGCCTTCTTCTCTTGGTTAGCCAAAGTAATAAACGGCTGGGCTAACAAACAATATCCCGTACCAACAGTTTTTAGAAAGTCGCGCCGTGTCGTCATCATCTTCCTCCCCGTTCTTCATTTCAAAGTAGATCGAAAATCCTATTCTCTCACTCGTCTTTTTGAATTTCAATCATACCATTCGACAATTGATGGATCGCCTCCGTCAAGGGCTCCAACTTAGAAACGGGAAGTTCTCCCTTCATCACCACATGTTCCACAAAAGTCTCTTGCACATCCCGTACATCATATTCTTGGAGCACCCGCTGCACCTGGTTATGATACGTATAGGGAACCACCATGCTAAAACGGACTTTATCCAGTTTCTCCTCGACCGGCAAACGCTCCATCACCAACTTGGCCGAATCAGAATACGCTGACACCAATCCCCCCGTTCCCAATTTGGTTCCTCCAAAGTAGCGACTCACCACCACAACCACATCACCAACTCCGCTTCCTCGCAAAACCGAAAGCACCGGCGGCCCTGAGGTCCCGCTCGGTTCCCCATCGTCGCTCATTCCTTCCGTCACACTCGCCCCAGAACCAATCCGAAACGCATAGACATGATGGGTCGCATCCGGCATCTCTTCACGAATCCGCTGCACAAACGCTTTGGCTTCTTCCGCGCTTGCTACCGCGCCAGCCGTCGCGATAAAGCGGGAATTCTTCACTCGATGCTCTATTCGTATCGTCTCACGAGGAACGAAATAGCCATTCATAATCAACTTCGTGCAAAATGCCGTGACTGCCAAACAATCCACACCATCACCAAGCCCAGCATGACAATTGAAAGCAGGTCACCCCCCAGCGGACCTAAACCGCTTCCCCAATCCCAGGTTCGATACTCCATGTAAGCCAGAAACCCGAGAAACACACCCGCCAACGACTCTCCCGCAATAACCCCCGAAGAAACCAACACTCCGTTGCGTTGCAGGGAGACTGCATTTTTCAGCCGTGACAAACAGAAATGCAGCAATCCTCCCAAGAAAATGGGCACCGAGAGTTCTAAAGGAAGATAAATCCCTACCGCCACCGGCATGACATGCAAACGAACATGAATCCCCCCTCGTGCGAATAAAAAATCCAGAAGCAGTATAAACACCCCAATACCAATCCCTATGCCTACCATCCCCCACGGCAGCTGGCCATTTCCAAAAAATCCATCCACCAGCGAAGCAAATAATCCAGCCTGCGGCGCAGGCAACTCACGTCCGCCAATTCCTCCCGTGCCTTGATTTAAAGAACCCTCATGCAACACTGACATCACCGGGGCGAGTATAAAAGCCGCCGCCAGCACTCCCAAGATTTGCAATATCTGCTGGCTGCGCGGACGCGCTTTCAACAAATACCCTGTCTTCAAATCGTTGCAAACATCGCCGGAAGTACAAGCCACGCAGCATACCACCCCCGCAACTCCCAAGGTCGCCAAAATCCCTTCTGTTCCTGAATAGCCAAACAGGTAAATCAGCAGCCCTGTGATCAAAATCGTCGTAATCGTCATCCCCGATACTGGACTATTGGAGTTCCCCACCAAACCCACAATATAACTCGCCACCGCGGTAAAAAAGAACGCCATCACAATCATAATCACGGTCACCAACACGGTAATACTTAAATGCCGATCTAAAAAGATGTAATAAAATCCAAAGATCAATCCAATGCATACCAACGTAAACAGGCTTAACGCCTTCCCCCCCAAATTCACTTCCGTCTCTTCTTCCTGCGTTTCAACCTTTCTCCGGTATTGCGAGAAAAGATCCTTCACCGCATACACCAAACCATTCCGCACACGCCAAATCGAATAAACCCCACCGACGACCATGGTGCCCACTCCAATATAACGCACTTGCGTCGACCATAACTTTTCTGCCGCCTCTATCGCACTAAGAGAGGGATCCGCCTTCAGCAATGGAATAACCACTAACCATCCAATCGCACCCCCTAAAAAAATTTGCATCGCCACCGGCAAGCCCACAATCACTCCCACCGACACCAACGCTGGAGAAATATCCAATCCAAAATAAAACGCTCGGTTGGAGGCAAAAAACGCCCCTGCCACACTCCCTTTCAACAAACCAAATAGAGAAACCAGAAACTTAAAACCCCCCCCAACCATCAACCCACTAAACACCAAAAACGATCCCGAGCGGGTTTCTCCTCGCGTATCACTTTCCCCCGCTCGTAACACTTCTGCACACGCGATCCCCTCGGGATACTTCAACTCAGGACTCTCCACAATAAACACCCGCCGCATCGGGATCATAAACAAGATCCCCAACAAACCACCTGATAACGCAATCACACCCGTCGTCCAAAAATCAAAATCTTCCCACACCCCAATCATCACCAAGGCCGGCATGGTAAAAATAATTCCCGCTGCCAACGATTCCCCCGCCGAAGCGCTCGTCTGCACCAAGTTGGCTTCAAGGATTGACTTGCGCCGAAACACGCCCTGCAACACCCCCATCGCAATCACCGCCGCTGGAATCGACGCCGATACCGTCATCCCGGCCCGCAAGCCCAAATACACATTGGCAGCCCCCATCACCACCGATAAAATCAACCCCATCACAATGGCTGTGATTGTCAATTCCTGATTCTTCATCTATCCTTTTCCCTCATAAGCAGGATCGAGTTCGTCCAACCCCTATCAATCCACCTTAATCAGTAGGCCAGACTCATTTTTTTTATAAAACTCATTGGTTCCTATCGACTTGGAGTATGCGTTTTTTATCGCCTCGAGTCAACTTGTATATAATCCAACGCTCTTTAGAGTTTGTTTATGAATAGGACTATTTCTGTAGCTTTAATTGAAAGGAATGAAATGGGAAAGAATATAAAAGATGGTTCATCCTGCATTTGAGTACTTTTTTGATCCATTGAAAAGAAAACAGAACCTGATTCTAAAGTGAGAACCATGGTTATTTTCAATTTACATGAATCGAACCAAAACGCCGAAGGGGCTTGTGTGGAGCGGCTTTCGGAGCAAGCGGCCCTTAAGGCCGCGCGGAGACAAGCGAAACACATCCCCAAGGCGTTTTCACCAAAAAAGTACTCACTTTCGCGATGAGCCTAAAAGATTGAGATAGAATACGATGGACTGAAAGTTAGCACAATGATTAATCCGGCTCTCCATAAGCGGCAAAACGCAAAGTAAACCGGGTCCCTTGATCAACCTGGTTTTGTATCTCCATCTCGCCGTTATGAAGATGCACAATCCGCTTGACCAAATCCAACCCGCTTCCCCGGCCGCGTTGTAACCCTTCTTCCGTCATGCCAGACGAAGAAAAACCCACCAACTGATCCACCACTCCATCTTCCGCCATCCCCTCTCCCCGGTATTCAATCTGCACAATCACCTCTTGCTCTTTGCGGCCTACATAAATCGCAATCATCCCCTCCTCGGGCGTACATTTCACCGCATGCTCGATAAGCGGATGAAAGACCCGCTGCAACCGCGTTGGATCACCGTATATCACACAATCCTCTTCACACACATCATAATACACATGAATAGATTTCCGGGTATACATCGGCCGATAAGCCCCCAATACATTATTCAATACTTTCTTCACTTCAAACAAACTCCGCTCAAAAAAAAGAGCATTGGTTTCAAGTTCTGTCACTTCGATTAACTCTTCAATATAGTGATAAAGGCGGTCGACTTCCTTCTTCGATATGTGCAATAAATAATCTTGCTTATGTTGATCCAGCCCCTTTTGCTGCTGCAAGGTTTCAATCACAGCCTTAATCGATGTTAATGGAGTCCGTAATTCATGCGCAGCCGCCTGCACGAATTCTTTCTTTATCCTTTCGAATTCTTTCTGCGACGATTGATCCTGGATCTGCAACATCCACGCTTCCACTTGAGCCCCTTGCTTCCAAAACGAACAAAGGGTTAGTTTTACAGGCAGAGAAAAACCATTCCGTGAAGACTTCAATAAAAGATGCTCATAATGTCTTTTTGTTTCACTCTCTTGCCAATCCTCCAAAGAAAGCGACAACCTTTCCTGTGTGTATTCTTTTTCTAACGTAACAACCTCATCCAACACCTCATCCCGTTCCTCATCCTTTTGCCATGAGGTCATCCGTTGAGCCATCCCATTCATCGCCAGAATTTGTTTCTCTTTATCAAGTAAAATAATTCCACAGTCTAAGCAGGAAAAACAGGGCATCCAATCCCGGATACCACGGGTAAGTTTCATAGAGATTGAATCAATCACCAAACAAAACTCCCATCCCAAAATAATAATGAAACAACAATGTCAAGTTTTAATCACAATAATCATACCAATATTTCTAATCATACATTAATCAATTTAATTTTTTGGAGTTACAATAAAAATCACAAACCATAAGTTTTCACAATATGAGAAACAATCTCTTGTCATTATCAAAATGACAAAGAAATTCGAACAAAAATGAATAAAAATAACCATTTTAGGAAAGGAGATAAAAAATGGAGACACACCTTAAACGAAGTTACGATCCTCCCAGCCCACAAGATGGCTACCGGGTCCTCATCGATCGCTTATGGCCGCGTGGAATCAAAAAAGAAGAAGCCCATATCGACTCCTGGATGAAAGAACTCGCCCCAAGCCACGAACTACGCAAATGGTTCGCCCATGATCCTGCCAAGTGGCAACAATTCAAAGAAAAGTACTTCCAGGAACTACAAAACCAGTCCGAGAAACTCGAACAGCTCAAACAAAAGTGTAAGGAAGGAAAAGTAACGCTCGTCTATTCCACCAAGGATAGAAAATACAATAACGCCGCGGCTCTTAAAGAATTCCTGCAACAATAAAATCCCTGCTTCTCCCGCTCATTCTTCCAACGGCGGATTTTTGCGCAGTTTCTTCTTTTCCGAAATGTTCTTCTTTTCTTGACGAATTTGCTCTTTCACCCGTTTCGGCATCTTCGTCCGAATTCGTGGAGTCCGACGGGTACATTTCTGGCGTATTTTATTCCGCAATCGATGTAAGGCAATTTGCTTATTCCGAAATTGACTCCGCTCCTCCTGACACGTCACCACAATTCCCGTCGGATAATGATTCAAGCGCACAGCCGTATCCCGCCGGTTAACATGCTGTCCCCCGGGACCGCTCGAAGCAAAAGTTTCAACCTCACATTCCGAAAGCAATCTCTCATCACTCTCGGGAATCCGATATTCTCTCAACTCCCTCATGGCCTCATGACCTAAGAACAAAAATCACATCCTCATTCTTCTCATCGCTAAGAAGTATAACCGCTAGCAGAAGAATCATGAATTTCTTTCTTAAGAAAAGCAACCACCTCTTCACCCGCCCGACGTACCCCCTCGGAAAGCTTCTTTCCTGAATCCAGATTCCAAACACCGATCGTAACCAAATACACCCATGGACTCGTCTCATACAGTTCATAGGCCATACTCAACAACAAAGCCGGAGTGAAATGATGAGAAGAACAAACACAATCCGAAGAGATGTCTTGAACGCGTTCTCTTTTCCAAGCCCCGGGCTCAATCTCCACACTGGCATCGACAATATAAACTCGCTCAGCCTGGCTAATCATTTCTGCCCATTCCGGAGTCAGCTGGATAATATGTCGAATCGCGACACTCTCTTCCCACGGTTCTTCCTCCAAACGTTGAGCAACCCATTCTCCAATCCCATCATCTCCCCGCAAAGGATTGCCCAACCCTAAAACCAGGACGCGCTCACGACTGTCGCTTGGCTTCATCCAATAATCGCCCCTCCACATCGCGAAGTTCCACATGCAAAGGCATTTGCCCCACCGCATGAGTAGAACAGCTCAAACAGGGATCATACGCTCGAATGACCGCTTCCACACGATTCAACATACCTTCTTCCAACTTCGTACCATCCACAAAATGCTTCGCGACTTGCTTCACACCACGATTCATCGCCAAGTTGTTGTGTCCCGTAGCAATCACCAAATTCGCCCACTGAATTAATCCGTTCTCATCCACTTTATAATGATGCATCAAAGTTCCTCGCGGGGCTTCACATACCCCGATCCCCTCAAAATTGTTCGCCCCTGCATGCGCACGAACATAGGGACTCAATATTTCCGGATCATTGAGTAGCATCTCCATTCGCTCAAAGCAAAGCAGAACTTCAATCAACCGGGCATAGTGATAATAATAGGAACTTAATACCGCCCCGCGTCCTAACGCCCGAAATTCAGCCCATTCCTGATCCGCCAAGGGAGCACCGCAACAATTCACAATATTCAAACGTGCCAACGGCCCCACACGATAAATTCCTTGAGGATATCCAAGCGGTTTATAATAGGGAAATTTTAAATACGTCCACGGTTCCACCACTTCACCAATTAGTTCCTGATAACGACGGGGATCATATTGATCATGTAACACATTCCCCACCGCATCCACCACCCGTAACTGCCCATGATAGGTTTCCAAAGCACCATCGGGTTTCACCAATCCCATAAACAAGGACGGGAAATTCGCGAAAGTGCGAATTTCATCCTGATATTTTCCCATGTCCTTCTTAAACCAATCCAACGTCCGGCGGATAATTTCTTTTCCCTCGGGAATCCAAGATTGAATCTTGTCGCGGTTTTCTTCCGACAACGGCTCATTCACCCCCCCTGCAACCACCCAAGCGGGATGCACTCGCTTTCCCCCCAGTGTCTCAATAATTTGCTGCCCAATTTGCCGCAGCCGGATACCATCCTTCGCCCGCTCGGGATATTGACGCAGCATTCCAATCAAATTCCGTTCCGCCGGATCGCTGTCCATCCCCAACAGAAAATCCGGCGCAGAAAGATGAAAGAAACTCAGAGCATGCGATTGGATAATCTGCGCCAGGTTCATGATCCGCCGCAAATTATACGCCGCCCGCGGAATCTTCACCGCCATGATGGTATCACATGCCTTGGCCGAACAAAGCAAATGACTTACGGGACAAATCCCGCAAATTCGCGCCATGATCGACGGCATCTCTTGAAACGGCCGCCCCTGACATAATTTCTCAAATCCACGAAATTGGGTGACATGAAAATGAGCATCCTGAACTTGCCCATCTTCACCCAATTGAATTGTTATCTTGGAATGCCCTTCAATCCGCGTGACTGGATCAATGACTATACTCTTTGCCATGGGTAGACTCCTACGCTCCAAACCGTGTCTCTTCCGTCAAGTCGGGATACCGTCCCTGCAGCAATTCACTCAACGCGTAATAAATCGTATCCGCATCAGGAGGACATCCACAAACAAAAACATCCACCTCTACATATTCATGAACCGGCCGCGATTGATCCAGCAATTGAGGAATCACTTCCGAAGGAATCGCAGCCTTCTTTTGCACATTCTCCTTATAAGCACGCTCCAAGACTTCTTCCTTGCTAAAATGATTGCGCATGGACGGCACATTCGCCATCACCGCACAATCCCCCAAAGAAACAAGAGTCTTGGTACGCGCCCGCACTTTCTTGATCTTCTCTAAATCTTCTTCTGTACTGACCGCACCTTCGACCAAACAAATATCCACACCCTCGGGATATTCCTTCCTATCCACCAAAGGGCTATAAACCAAATCCACCTGCTCAAATAATTCCAACAAACGCTCATCCATATCTAAAAAAGACATATGGCATCCTGAACATCCATCCAGCCATACCGTCGCCAATGTTAATTTACTCATGATTTCTCCTCACGCATCATCGTCAAATAAGGAAGAAACTGCTGCCGCTTCGACATCTCTGCCGAGGATTTCCCAATCTCAAACAAGGCCCCCGTCGGGCAAACATGAACACATTTCCCACACGAGGTACAGGTTTCTGACTCGCCCCAGGGCTTCCCTAAATCTGCAATCACCAAAGTATCCCGGCCACGCCCCATTAAATCCAAGGTATGCGCGCCTTCTATCTCATCACACACCCGCACACACCGCGTACATAAAATGCAGCGGTTATGATCCATTCCAAAACGATTATGGGTAATATCGACGTCTAACCGTGGATAACGATACGGTACATGGATATGAGTTAACCCTAACTTTTGCGCTAAGTCTTGCAGCTCACAATGCCCATTCGACACACACACCGAACAGGTATGGTTTCTCTCAGAAAAAATCATTTCCAGATTCAACTTCCGATGAGCCCGCAGCCGTTCGGTATCGGTATACACTTCCATCCCCTCTTCCACCAACGTAACACAAGCCGGCAGCAATTTACTGCTTCCCTTTATTTCAACCAAACACATGCGGCACGCACCCACCGGCGAAAGCCCCTCCATATAGCACAAACTGGGAATGAAAATATCATTCTGCTGCGCGACTTGGAGTATCGTCTCATCCTCACGGGCACTGACATCTTTGTCATCAATTCGTAATGTTTTGATCCGTACGGATTGAGTCATGGATAGAATCTCCTTCCAGCTCGATTAGGATGACGCAGCCGAGGCGATCGGTTTCAACAGCGATTCATACTCTTCCCGGAAAAAACGGAGCGTACTCATCACCGGATTCGGCGCCGTCTGCCCCAAACCACACAAACTGGTTTCACATACCATTTGACATAACTCTTCCAATAAATCTAAATCCTTTTGCGTCGCCTTCCCGTCTAAGATCTTTCCCAACAAAGTATACATATGATGGGTTCCCACACGGCAAGGAACACACTTTCCACACGATTCCGTCAAACAAAATTCCATGAAATATTGAGCCACTTCCACCATGTTCGATGTTTCATCCATCACGATCATCCCCCCCGATCCCATGATAGAACCGACCTTGGACAGGGATTCATAATCCACGGGCAAATCCAAATACTCCTCGGGAATACACCCGCCCGAGGGTCCGCCGGTTTGCACCGCTTTAAACGAACGCCCTTCAGGAACCCCTCCACCAATATCATACACAATCTCTCTTAAAGTGATTCCCATCGGCACTTCAATCAATCCAGTATTATTAATCTGCCCTGCCAAGGCAAATACCTTAGTCCCTTTGCTCTTTTCTGTCCCCATACTTGCGAACCAATCCGCACCTTGACGAATAATCGAAGGAACATTGGCAAAGGTCTCCACATTATTGATCAACGTAGGATGCCCTCTTAAACCATATTCCGCCGGATAAGGCGGTCGCGGTCGCGGAGTCCCCCGCAACCCTTCAATCGAGGCAATCAAAGCCGTCTCTTCCCCACATACAAACGCTCCCGCTCCCAATCGCACTTCCAAATGAAAATGAAACGTCGTACCACAAATATTCTTTCCCAGTAAATCCATTTTCTCGGCCTGCTTGATCGCATTCCGCAAACGCTTAATCGCTAAGGGATACTCCGCCCGCACATAAATATATCCTTGGCTCGCTCCCGTCGCATATGCCGCAATTGCCATCCCTTCTAAAATCCGGTGGGGATCACTCTCCAGAATGCTGCGGTCCATAAAAGCGCCGGGATCACCCTCATCCGCATTGCATACCACATATTTAATCTCCCCCATAGCTTTCGCCACCGTACTCCACTTCAAACCGGTGGGATATCCCGCGCCTCCCCGGCCGCGTAAACCACTTTTATGAATCTCATGAATCACTTCTTCTGGCGTCATTTCCGTTACTGCTTGGATCATCCCCTCATAACCATCCGCCGCAATATAATCCTCGATCTCTTCGGGATCGATCTTCCAGAAATTTTCCAAAACCACTCGCGTTTGGCGTTGAAAAAAGGGAATATCCGTGGCACATGTCAACCGTTCAACTGGCTTTTTCCCTACTCCTTGCACAATCTCGGACACATCATCCAGAGTTACCTTGCGGTACAAATACCCCTCATTTTTCTCATACACCAAGGGGCCTTCCGCGCATAACCCCAAACAACCGACCCCTTTTACCTGGCATACATCTCCAAGATTTTGCTTCTCCACCTCGTTCTGTAACGCATCTCGAATCTCCAAACTGTTACTCGAGGCACAACCCGCCGCAGAACAGACACACAAACAATGCTTATAACTTTTCTCTTTTTCCCGCGTTTCTTCGGCAACTTCAACTATTTCCTCAGGATTCATGGCTCATTAACTCCTGAAATTGATTTAATACCTTCTTTGGATTCATGTACCCTTCTAATTGCCCATCAAAAATCACCACCGGAGCTAATCCACACGCCCCCACACAACGGGAAGTCATCAAGGAAACCTCTCCATCCTCCGTCGTCTCTCCTGGCTGAATATGAAACTTCTCCTCAATGGCTTCCAGAATATCAGGGCCTCCTTTAATAAAACAAGCGGTACCCGTACACACAACACAAGTATGCTTTCCCTTCGGCTTTAAACTAAAAAAGTGATAGAAGGTCGCCACTCCATACACTCGACTAAGCGGGACCCGTAACGATTGCGCCACATAGTGGAACGCAGTTTCATCCAAATAGCCAAACATCTCCTGAACCGTATGCAAAACCTCGATTAACGCATCCGGCCGGAAACCATTCTGCCGGATCGAGGCACGAACCATGCGCCATCGTTTATCCTCATTGGGTGGAGGTATTTGTTCAGGACGCCGCATTGCAATTTTCCTTTCTTAAATCAGTAAATACTCTTCTTTTAAGATAAAAAATTATCCATAATAAAGATCGCTATAACCACAAAACATTTTATAACTCCTCAACAACTAACAATTTTAATTCTATTAGTAAATCAAATTAATCGAACCTTCAGATCAAAAAAAATCTAACATTTTTCATTATATTTTGCTTATAGTTAGTTATTTTTTTATTTATTAGTAACAAACCTTCTTAGGAAATAGATCTATTAAACGCAACAACCTCAGGTGATTTCGTAAAAAGATAGGAATAAATAGGCATGAAAAAGGGGGAAGAACATGCTTCCCCCAAATTAATTCGAAAACGTTGAATTTACGAATTACTGAACTAGATTTTCATCAAAGTCGCCTTCTTCGTCAGTAACCAAGCGAATCGCTACATCCTGTACGTTGGCTGTGAAGTTAAACGCCTGTGCAACCACAAACGCTGTTCCAGCTTCACTAAACGTACTGGAGATAGTGACCTTCGACATACTATCGCTCGATAGGTTACCGGCGGGAACGAAAGCGTTAGCTGATGCATTTGCGCCATCGGTCAATACCAAGGCAAAGAAAGCGCCCTCACCAGCATCATCTGCGCTCTGGACATAGCATTCAGCGACGGCTTCGCCGCCATCAATTTGTCCATCCGTATAAGCGTTGGCTAGGGTGTCTCCACCTTCAGTTCCGGAAAGAACCAATGCGCCGCCATCCGAACTAACAGAACCAGCATCATCATTGTTGATGTTTTCACTCCAACCATCGGTGCTGTCTGTACCTGGTACTCCATCCGCGGTAACGTTTGGATCCAAGGCATAGTCTGGCAGGGGTCGGGCATTAATCACTTTCACGTCAGAGACGGTGACGGTCATTTCAGAATCACTGGAGTTAGTTACCTGAAATGCGGGAACAACTGTCCCTGTCAAGGAGTTAAAGGAACAAGCCACGTTCTTGGTCACGTCCGCTTCTACGTTCGTGCCCAAAACCTGGTTGTACCTAACTGCCAATCCGTCCAAACCGCCATCAAAACCGACGGCTGCGACAGTCAATCCTTCTGCACTCGAGGCATTGTAATCCAGAGAAACTGTGGCATAGTCACCGACTTCCACAGCGCTGGCATAGACCAGACGGCCTGTTTCAGGTGGCAGTGTAAATACGGCTTCATCTGCGGATAAATCGACTTCTGCTTCACCTAATCCTGTGGCATTCAAAAATCCAGTGCCTTCGGAAAGGTCTACATTCGTCGCTGGTGCCGCGAGAAGATGGACTGCATCCACGTCATCACCCGCCGTGGCGAATGTTACGATGTATTCGCTATCGAATTCATCCGCGGCTGTGATCGCATAGGATCCATCTTCATTCAATGTCGCCGTTAACTGTCCATCCAATACAGCGGTATTCTCTCCGCCTTCCACAACTGAAGAAGAACGATTGCGATCCGCATCCAGAGAAACTTCACCAATAGTAACCATGGCTGTTGCTGTCACATCCCCATTCGGCGAAAGGCTAATATCGCCTAATGGTTCTACCGACAACAAGGTCTCTCCTGGAGCAATACCGTTGTAAAAGATATTACCACCTGGTTCACCCACGATCCGATTGTTGTTATCGATCTCGGGGCCATTCGTGATTGCCAATACGGGACTCGCCGTAAAGGCCATTACCGCCGCCAGGCTCAGTAGAGTAAGAACCGGCATTTTTCTCATTCGTAATTTCCCCCCTTTCTGGGAAGTTTTTAGATTTTTTGGTGTTTTACACCAAATTGTTTAGAGGAGCAAATGAGCTGCTGTCGGTCTTACCTCCTTTCTTGTCTCTCGTGAAGCATTCCAAATTACGTACGACAACTTAAAAACTTTTTCTATCTTAACGAGCTTTTACGGAAAAATCAATATCTATTCAAGTTAAACACTTTAAAGGATTTCTCATCCCTTGTCAAGAGTTTTTTTTAAAATCCGCTTATAACCTAGAATCCAATTTTTCTCCCGTCGGGATCTCACCCATGGATAACCCAAAAATAACATAAAAGCCCTCACAATGTAAATATCAATATAGCATATAATTGGAAGATAAGGGAATTTTTTCTTAAAGTCAAGGACTTTTTTCACCTTATGCCCCCAAGATCGTAAAAATGCCCGCAATCCCCAGTTTTTCATCACATAATACATCCGCAAACGCTCATGATAATAATGAAAAGCAATCTCCCCCCGCTCGGTTCGACCTGGATCCGCATAATGATGCACGATCTCCACCGCTGAATCGATCCGAAAAATATACCCCTTTTTCCCCAATCGCTCACATAAGTCCCCATCCTCATACAAATAAAAAAAATATTCATCAAATCCCCCAACCTCACACACCGCCTCCCGCCGAAATAAACTAAAACATGTCGATAAGATGTTCGGCCTCTCTTTGATTTCTAAAGACGCTTGGGGATCGTGATTCCCCTCCCAATCCATACTGGGCGAACAACACCAAAGGTTCTTTCGCGCCTCATCCGCATAGATCAATCCCGAAGCCCCCGCGGCCTCCGGATGCTCTTCCAAATACCGCACCAATCTCTCCAGCCCTCCCCCCGTGACCAACTCCGCATCCGAATCCATATACAAAACATATTTCCCGCTCGCATGCGCCGTCCCTTGATTCCGGGCTGCACTTGCCCCCACATTTTTCTCATTCTCAATCACAGCAATCCCTTCCTGCTCCCAAAGCCATTCACGGGAGCCATCCCAAGAACCGTTATCCACGACCAGAATCTCTAAATCTGGATACTGCTGTTCATGCAAAGAGTACAGGGATTTTTTTAAATAATGGAGCCGATTCCAACTAATCAACACGGCAGACACACGAGGTAGAGAGTCATTCATTCGCGATCCCGTCTAAAAGAATTAAAGTTGCCCCCCAAGAAAGAAATAAATGATATCCCGCAATAGAACTCAAGAATTAAGCATGCACAGATGACGCTTTTCGTTCTTCAAACTCTTGTAAACTCGTTAGCACAAAACACGTATGGGTACAATGACACCCCGTAATCTGCTTCCTCCGCCTTTCCGCTTCTTCAGATTCCCACAAACGATTCATATCAAAATCAAACTCACCCAAATGCGCGAACGGCTTGGTAAATTCACAGGCCGCCACCGATCCATCACTATAAATCACCCCTATCGTTCGCCCCGCCGATAAACACCGGTACGCCATTGGCTTCTTTAAGTACATCCCCACTTGGATCTCCAACTGCCGCATACATTGATCGAAAGCCCCCCCTTCCCGCGCATTAATCTCCCTGATCGTCTCCATGATCGATTCCAGTTTCTCCAAGGGAGGCAGGGCACAATCCCGGGGATCTTCCCACTCAAAAATCTCTTGCGGGACATTCCAAGCCGAAAATCCCGCCCCCCGCACCAGATCATACGTATGCTGCACCCCAATATCCTCCCACAAAAGCCGCGCCAATGGCTCGATCTCATGATAGTTTTCCTTATTCACATTGGTCAAAACCACCACCCGAAAATAAGGATGATGCTTTGTCATCTCCACCAACCGGCGCAAATTCTTCGTAATCTTCTTAAAACTCCCCGGCAACTGCCGCAAACGGTCATGGGTCTCCTCCAACCCATCAAGACTCACTTGATAGGTTAAAAACCGCTGTGTCTGCGCCGCGAGATCCTTCTCCACCAAACGTTCCATCTTGTCCATCACTAACCCATTGGTATTCACCTGCACATGCTGGGTCTGATTCTCACACAAAAAGACTTCCACAATCGAGTGGATATCCTTGCGCAGAAAGGGCTCTCCCCCGGTCATCGCCACCGTGCGCAAAGGTGGCGTTGTTCGCGCAATTTGCTGGATCTCTTGCAGCGCCATCTCTTTTCCTGGAGAATCAATACGCCGCCAAAACATACAATGAGCACAGCGCATATTGCATCGATCCGTCAGGAAAAGAATAATATCCTTGAGGCGTGACTCTGGATACTGATTCCAGAGTTCTTCTTCCGAGATTTCTTGAGAACGAAAAAACCATGGAAAACGCATAATATCCTTAACCGTACTCCCGAGAATGCGCGCCTTCATGGCACGTGAGCAAATCATAGCAGAGCCACATGAACTCGCAACCGCAAAACCTCAATCCCTACGTCCCTCTCCAAGACCTTCCTCGGCCTATGTTCAAACTCGCGCTCGCCTTCCTTGCTGGCATTCTTTACGCCCGCTACTTTCCCTTGGGACTCAGCCCCGCCTTAGCGCTCCTATTTCTACTCGCAATGATATGGGGAACTCTCGCCCGCAAAGAATATAGCCGCCATCACCATACCTTCCATTGGGTCATGGCCATGCTGCTCACCTTTATGCTGGGTGGATTACGCATGGAATATCTGTGGCTCACATGGCAAAAGCACCAAGACCAGGTTGCGCAACGAACGAGCTCTCACCAACAAATCCTTCATGGACAAATCATAGAAAAACGCTCCTACGACAGTGGCTTACAGTCGCTCCTAATCAGCCACGTCCGCTTGGAACAATATGCCCGGGTCCACAAACTCCCCATCCTGGTTGAACTCCGCGGCTATCAAGACCAACTCGCCCATGCCCTCCCCGGCAACACCATTCAAGCCGAAGGCTGGCTGATTCCCGTCCGCGGACCCGATGTGCCTACCAGCATGGATTTTCAAGAATATCGCTACTCGCAGCACGTGTTCGCCAGCTTTCACCTCCCCAACAATGGGCAATGTACCTTACAATCGCAGCAAAGCCCGACCACAGCCCGCGGTTTCGCCCATACTCTTATGCGCAATGTGCACCAACAATGGTCTTCTCATCCTAATGACGAAAACATCATCGGCCTCATCGGCTCCATCGCTTTCGGGATCCGCTCCCAAATGCCCAGCGAGTTACGCAGCCAACTACAAACCTCCGGCCTCGCCCATATCACCTCCATCAGCGGCTTACACGTCACCCTGATGCTCATGCTCACCTTTTTTCTCTTAAAAAAATTGGGCTTCAAACGCCGCCAGGCCGGCCTCATCATGGCCCTCTTCGCCCTGCTCTATTTACATTTCGTAGGTATCCGGATCCCCACTCTTCGTGCTGTCCTCATGGCCTTTGTCGGTCTCGGCGGCATGATGCTGCAACGCAAAGCCGATGCCTTAAACACCTTGGGCCTTGTCGCTTTGCTCATTCTCTGGGCGGATCCCGCCGAAGCGTTTCTCCCCTCGTTTCAACTCTCCTTCACCGCGGTCTTGGTTTTAATCCTTACCCAGCGTTGGTCTTCATCCATCTATAAAACGTTCCATACCCCCTATACCCAATATACCCTCAATTCTCTCTTGGCTTCCTGTGCTGTGGTTCTCGGCATCGCCCCCTTCACGATCCACTATTTCCATACTTTCGCCTGGGGCGCCATTCTCGCCAATCTCGTCGCCATTCCCATACTAGGACTTTTCCTCCCCCTCACCTATGTCTTTACCCTCGCCTCCGCCTTTTCGCTTCCCTTCCTCACTGAATTCTTTGCAGCCCTAACTCACTACAGCGCCCTGCTTTTACTTCACGTCATCCAATTCTTCGGTTCCTCACCCTGGTTTCATATCACCATACCTTCGCCCCCCACCATCTCACTTTTATTCGTTTTTCTCGGAATTTTGCTTCTTTTCCGCCCTCTTATTGTTGTATTTCAAATGCGATCCCTCCGCATCTTTTCTCTACACGCCGCGCTATTCCTATTCTTCCTCGCAGTCAGTTTCCCTCTCGTGACCGCTCCCTTTACCCCCCTTCGCATAGATTTTCTCGCCCTAGGACAAGGCGACTGCATCCTCATCCGTACCCCCAACAACCACACCATGCTCATCGACGGTGGCCCCCCTCGCCAAAAACGGGATCCTTCTCTCCTGGTAGACTATCTCAGGGCCCAAGGCATTGACCACATCGATGCAATGCTCCTCACCCATCCCCAATCCGACCACATCGGCGCCTTAGAAGCCGTCGTACGTCATTTTCCCGTGGGTATCTTCCTCGAAGGTTCTCCCGATCCCACCCATGAAGATTACCAATCTCTCACCAATCAATTGGAACAAAAACAGGTAAGCACCCACCAAGTAAAAAAAGGACACCTCATCCAGCTTGTTCCTAATATTAACCTATGGGTATTGCACCCGGCTTATCATTTACAACATCCGACCCGGGATATCAACGAGCATTCCCTAGTTCTATTGCTGCAATATCGGGATTTTGATTTACTCTTAACCGGGGATATTGGTGCTTCAACCGAACGCTTCCTTTGCCAAATTTACGAAAACTGGGATGTCGAAGTACTGAAGGTGGCACATCACGGAAGCAAAAATGCCACCACCCCAGAGTTTCTCGCCGAAACCCGCCCTGAATTCGCCGTCATCCAAGTGGGTAAAAACGCCTACGGCCACCCCCATGAGGAAACCCGTTACCGTCTCTACGATATTTCCGCCCACGTATTACGCACAGACTACGATGGCAGCGTCCAACTCCGCACCTGGGGCTCCTCCCTCCAAATCTATACCACCCGCAAAAACAACCTTTATAAAATGAAGATCCCAGACTAGTTTTTTTATCCTTCACTACACGGTATGAGAACATACTCTATTTTCCAAAAGACAACATCACACCGAAACCAACCACAAACCAAAACAATTCTCTAATTTAGGTTCATCCTGTATTTGAGTACATTTTGAGGCATTGAAAGGAAAACATGACATGATTCTAAAGTGAGAACAATGGCTATTTTCAATTTATATGCATCGAATCAAAATGCTGAAGGGGCTTGGGCGGAGCGGCTTTCGGAGCCAGCGGCCCTTAAGGCCGCGCGGAGACAAGCGGAACACATCCCCGAGGCGTTTATCCAAAAAAAAGGACTCTCTTTCGTGATGAGCCGAATTTTATTCCAACTTTCGCGCCACCGCCGCGATAAAACGGGGAAAATAACGCCGAAAACTACTACATAACGCATCCCGTTTGCTTAACTGATTCCACTCCGTATACGTCAACTTCAACACATCCGAATGATAACGCAAAGGCTCAGCAGAACGCTGCCCCGCCGCATTCGTCGTATAGTAACTCACCTTAATAATGAACTTATCCCCCTCCACTTCGGGGGCAAACACCGCCAACACATGGCAATTCGGCGGCATCTTATCCCGGCTGCTATTCACTTCAGCATGTCGTAACGCGTTCGAGGGATAAAAATGATCCAACGCATACTCCACACAAGGCAACAACCGCTGATCCACCCGCTCCAATAAATCCTTTTTCTTCTCCTCCCCGCAGACCACCAACCCTATATTCTTTCCTCGATTCTGCATTTGCCGCATATTCTGCAGAAAATTCTTCCATGTATCACTTTGAGCAGAGGTCGAATCCGTTGAAGAAATAAAACCATACAAATAAAGAATCAGAACAATCAATCCGGATACGATGGCTATCAAAATCAATAAAATCACAATCCATGGCGCCATATGTCCTTGAACCTCAATTCTTCCAAAATTCAACCCAACGAATCAACATCAGCAAAATATATAATAAGAAAAATATATGATAGGTTATATATTTTATTAATTTTATCTTACAACAAAAAAATTATAGTATAGAGATTGGAAAAAAAATAGGTTAGAATGTAATCTTCTGAAGCGTACTTATCGTAAAATCAAAGAAATGAGCAAGATAAATCCTTGCTTTTTTCTCAGGCAGACACAATTCAATCACATAACCCAAGGCACAAAAATTGAGTATCTTATATAAACTTTTTCTTCGCCTGTCTGCAACGAATTGGGGAAAAGACAAGCCTGCCTCAAAACGTTACATAAATTGGTGTAACTTTCTGAAAACATCATGTAAAATTGGCTGGCCCGCATGGACAATAGGTAAGTCTCCCCATACACCAAGACAGGGCTCTCTCCTCCATCCCTATCTCAACGATCAAAAATATAATTATATAAACTTATTGAACTTTCATTAAAGCAATCTCCAACACTTGATCCATATCCTTAACAAACTCAATATTCATCTTTTCCATGACATGCTCCGGGATATCCGGTATATCCTTCCGGTTGTCCTCCGGCAACAACACATGATACATCTCGGCACGATGAGCCGCTAACACCTTTTCCTTAATTCCACCCACGGGCAAAATCTTTCCCCGAAGCGTAATCTCTCCCGTCATCGCAATCCCCTGAACCACGGGACGCCCAGTCAATGCCGAAATCAACGCCGTAGCCATGGTAATCCCCGCGGATGGACCATCCTTCGGAATCGCTCCCTCGGGAATATGAACGTGAATATCAAAACGCTTATGGAAATCCCGCACCAAATGCAACATCCTTGAGCGCGCCCGCGTAAAACTCAAAGCCGCCTTGGCCGATTCCTGCATCACATCCCCAAGCTTTCCTGTCAACACCAGTTGACCGGTCCCCTCCGTCACCGTCACTTCCGCCGTCAGGATCTCGCCGCCTACGCTGGTCACGGCTAATCCCGTTGCACAGCCGACTCCGTTCTCCCGCCCGTGCAAAGGCTCCCGGTATTTGGGAATCCCCAAAAGCTCATTGATCGTATCCGGATCCACCACTTCGTTCTTCTTCATTCCATTGGTGGTCACTTTCCGTGCCAGTTTCCGGCATACGGCCGAGATCTCGCGCTCTAAGTTCCGAACCCCCGCTTCCCGAGTGTAATCGCGGATAATACGCACTAAACTCTCCTCAGGAATCGAAGGTTTATACCGGTTCAATCCATGATTCGAAATCTGCTTGGGCATCAAAAAGTTCTTCGCAATCTGAACTTTATCTTCTTCCGTATAACTGGGAATCTCGATAATCTCCATCCGATCCAACAAAGCCGGTGGAATAGGATGCGATACATTGGCCGTAGCGATGAAAATAATATTGGATAGATCATACTCCACTTCCAAATAATGATCGCTAAACGTATTATTCTGCTCGGGATCGAGCACTTCCAACAACGCCGAAGATGGATCCCCCCGGAAATCCATACTCATCTTATCCACCTCATCCAACAAAAAGACCGGATTATTCGATCCCGCTTTCTTCAACGATTGAATAATCCTCCCCGGCATCGAACCAATATACGTGCGTCGATGTCCGCGAATCTCCGCTTCATCACGCACTCCCCCCAAAGAAAGACGCACAAATTTCCGCCCCATCGAACGGGCGATCGAACGTCCCAAAGAAGTCTTCCCGACACCCGGTGGTCCAACAAAACAAAGAATCGGCCCCTTGAGCGACTTCTTTAATTTATGCACCGCCAAAAACTCTAAGATCCGCTCCTTGGGCTTCTCTAACCCGTAATGATCTTCATCCAAGTTCTTCTGGGCTTTCTTAATATCCAACTGATCCTTGGTATATTTCGACCAAGGAAGATCACACATCCAATCCAAATAATTCCGGATCACCGTCGCTTCTGGCGACATCGGGGGCATCGAATTCAACCGCTCCAACTCTTCCAGCGATTTCTCCTCCGCCTCCTTACTCATCTTGGCCTTTTTGATCCGCTCCCGATACTTTCCCCCGTCTTCCATCCCATCAACGTTTTTCCCCAACTCACGTTGAATCGCTTTAATCTGTTCATGCAGATAATACTCTTTCTGCGATTGCTCCATCTGCTTGCGGACCTCTCCCTTGATCCGCTGTTCCATCTCTAATATTTCCAATTCAGAATTCAAGATTTTAGAAAGTTGATTCAACCGGGTGGAAGGATTCAAACTAGAAAGCAGCTTCTGCTTATCCGTCACCCGGATCGACAAATGCGCGGCGATATTATCCGCCAGCCGTCCGGGGTCTTCCAAATTCATAATCGAGAGCAAAGTCTCCTGGGGAACCTTACGATTCAACTTCACATAGGATTCAAACAACTCATTCACGTGACGGCATAACGCTTTAACCTTCGTCCCCTTTTCTTGCTTCTCGACCATCTCCCCAATCTGCGCAAGAAAAAACGGCTCATCCGCGATCACATCCTTAATTCTTACCCGCTGAACCCCTTCCACCAAAATCTTGATGGAACCATCTGGAAGATTCAACAATTGTAGTATATTGATCATCGTGCCCACGGAATAAATATCATCCGGGTTCGGTTCATCCACATCCATCCGCTTTTGCGCAACCAGGACGATTCGCTTATCCCCTTGCATCCCGGCTTCCAACGCAGCCACCGACTTTGGCCGCCCCACAAATAGGGGGATAATCATCCCAGGAAAAATCACTACATCCCGCAACGGAAGCAAAGGAAATTGATTCTCCTCCGCCTTGCTCTTTGGCTTACTATCTTCTTGCTTACCTTTTGACGCAGATTGCTCTATCAACTCTTCCAATTCTTCCTGCGTCAAATCTTCAGCGTTCATTGAATTGATATTCGTCTCGTTTTTACTCATTCAAATCTTCTCTGTGAACTCGTCTTTCTTCTTTGATAAACCAATAATCCTGTCACCCGCTATACGAATTCTCTACCTCTTTAAGGCATTGTAACAATGTAAAAGAATAACTTCACTCCTGCTTTCCAGCAATCGTAGGCCCTTGCATCGGCTCTTCATAAAAAACTCCCATTTTCCGGAAACGATCATACCGGTCTTGCACCAATTCTTCCGGTCCCATTTTCTCCATGGGTTCTAAATGACGCAAAATCGCCTCTTTCACATTATTTGCCATTTCTTCCGGGTTGCGGTGTGCTCCCCCCAACGGCTCCGTTAATATTTCATCAATCAACCCTAACTCTTTCAAATCCGAGGGAATAATGCGCATGGTGCTCGAAACCGTAGAGGCTTTCGTCCGGTCCCGTAAGATAATCGCCGCACAAGCTTCCGGCGTACATACAGCATAATACGCATTCTCTAGCATCAATACCCGGTTTCCTATACCAATCGCCAGCGCACCGCCGCTGCCGCCTTCACCAGTCACCACACATATAATCGGCACCTGCAATTGCGACATGTGCTCCAAGTTCTCTGCAATCACCAAATGCTGGCCTCGTTCTTCTGCGCCGATCCCTGGAAAAGCTCCCGGCGAATCAATAAATGTAATGATCGGCATCCGAAAGCGATTCGCCGTCTCCATTACCCGCCGTGCCTTCCGAAAACCTTCAGGATGCGACATCCCAAAATTTCTTCGTATGTTCTCATCAGTATCCCGGCCTTTTTGATGCCCCACGATAGCGACGGATTTTCCTTCAATCGCACAGAAACCAGACACGATCGCTTCATCATCAGCATAAGCACGATCCCCATGCAACTCCACAAAATCTTCTGCAATTAAATTGAGATAATCTAGACAATAGGGACGATCGGGATGCCTCGCCAACTGGACCCGTTGCCAGGGGGTTAAATGAGAGAAGATTTCTTCCAAATGCGATGTAAGTTTCTCTTTTAACGGCTTAATCTCATGCGTCAAATCAATATCCCTGGATTTTGCATAAATCTCCAATTGCTCGATCTTGGTTTCCAATTCACGTAGAGGTTTTTCAAATTCTAAATAACGCATCGTTTGATGATATCCTTTAAGGTTTTTTACATTTTTTTCAAATATTGACTTCCAAGTAAGCCCTTATTTAAAGCATACTTATGACATCCTTACCTCGTTTTACATCAATCAATATTAATTACAAATGAATGAGAAGATACTTACAATCGCTCTTAATCCAACCACGACAACCTTATAGTTTATCAGTACATTATTATTTAAACAATGCACGGTCTCTTTTTTCTCTTAAAACCCCCTATGCCATTTCATTTTCCCGAACTATAAGGGGTACTCTCTTCCTTACTATAAGGGATCGCCCCTTCTGCTTTTCCCGTGAGAATCTCCTGCGGTAAAATGGGAGTTTCCGGCACCACCATCCCACTCGAAATAATCATTTTCATCGCGTCTTCCACCCCCAAATCCAACGAGATACAATCACTCTTCGGTACAATTAAATAAAATCCTGAAGTAGGATTTGGCGTCGTCGGCATAAACACATAAATCATAGGCTCTTTTGTTAATGGACTAATCAACCCTTGATCTTTTCCCGTTACAAACGCAATCGAATAGAGTCCCTTGCGTGGGTATTCGATCAACACCGCCCGCTCAAAAATATTCTTTCGCCGCCCCATCAAGGCTTCTACCACTTGCTTCAATCCCCGATAAATACTAGAGATCACCGGGATCCGCAAAAATATCAAATCAACCAAATCAAAGACTTTCCGCCCTATATAAAGCTGCGTCCCAAAACCCACTAACACAATAAGACCGATCGTCATTAAAAAACCAACCCCATGTTGTGGGATAAAATATCCCGAGGTCCTCAACGGCTCAACTAAATCATAATAAACCAGTAACTTACGGAACCACGAATCGAGTAAATTAAACAGACTCCAAACAATCCACACCGTGACCCCGATCGGCACGGTCACCAAGATCCCCGCCAAAAAATAATTTCTGACTCTTCGTATTAACATAATCCACCAATCTCTACGTAGGTTAAAAGCGAATCACCACAACCAAAAGTTTTGATGCAGGAACAGGAAGGCTCTTCTTGATCACATTGGTATTAGGAAGGAATCTCTTCCTCTCCATTCGAGGATCGTAATCCGGATTCATTCTCTTCATCTCGAGGAACGCGGGTCACCTTGACCCGCTTGATGCGCCGCTCATCCGCATCTAACACCTTGAAATGAAGCCCATTATATTCCACTTCCTCACCCGTTTTTGGCAAGTTTCCATAAATCGCACACACAAAACCACCCAAGGTCTCCACATCTTCTTCCGGGAATGCCACATTGAGTAAATCAGCCAGGTGATCCAGATTCATCTTCGCATCGGCCACAATGGTACCATCTTCATTCTCTTCATATTCCGGAAGTTCCTCGTCATATTCATCCTGTATATCCCCCACGATCTCTTCCAAAATATCCTCGATGGTCACCAATCCCGCCGTCAGCCCATATTCATCCACCACAATCGCCATATGATTCTTTTCCTGCTTAAACGTTTCCAACAGCTCATTCACCTTCCCTGATTTAGGAACGAATAAGGGCGGCCGTAGGATATCCCGCAAATGAAATTTTTCTGGATTATCCACCCGCAAAAGATCTTTAACATACAAAATCCCCACAATACGATCCATATCGTATTCGTATACAGGAATACGCGAATGCCCCTTGCTAATTGCTTCCCTCCGCGCATCATCATAAGAAAGATTCAAACGAATCGCCTGAAAATCCACCCGCGGAGTCATGATTTCTTTCACATGCAAATCCCCAAAATCAATGATGCTATGCATCATTTCCCGCTCTTCTTCTTCCAACACCCCTTCCCTTTCGCTCATTTCGATCAATACCCGGATATCATCCTCCGTAATCAACGGCACCTCGCGGATTTTCGCTCCCCCAAATAGCCAAATGATCGTATTGGACAAAAACACAAAAATCGCAATTAAGGGCCGTAAGATCCGGTACAAGTAATCCAATACCCTAATTACAAGCAACGAAATCTGGGGCGCATGCTCTTTACAATAAGTCTTGGGTACGATCTCACCAAAGACCAACAACAAAAAGGTGGTTGTACCGACCGCCAAAGCCGATCCATACGCGACCGCATGGGTCACCTCAAACCACAACCGCAAAATATTTTCACATAAATTGGCCGCAATCACCGAGGCAAGAATATTCACAAAATTATTTCCAACCAATATCGTCACTAAATAACGATTGGGTTCATGCAGCCAAGACTCTAACTTGCTATAGGAATCTTCCCCCTCTTTCCACAACCGCTTGATCCGGATTTTGGACATTGAGGTCAAGGCAGTCTCTGACCCCGAGAAGAACGCAGAAAGCACCAAACATATCGCAAATACAATCACTTGAATGATGAGGATCGTATTCGTCGGTAACGAAGTCAAACCTTCACTTTCAGCCAGCACCCCTGGCAGGAAAGAATGAACTGAGTGATACAATTCCTCCATTTTGTTTTCACGTTCCAGCTTAGAACAAGCCGATTAATGAATCGTGCCTCCCTCTTGATTGGGTTCTTCCCCAAGGAGCAATCCCTTAGGAACATACTCTACCTTCGCTTGAAGCAATCCATCGATGAGTTTCTTTTCTTGTTTCTTCCATTCTTCCGGCTGGCTTTCATGGTCATATCCCATCAGATGAATGACCCCATGAAACAACAATTCCTCGAGTTCATCCTCCAATGAATGCCCATAAGTCTGGGCTTGTCGTTCTGCCGCTTCCACTGAAATCACAATATCACCCAATGCGCGTTGCTGTCCCACCACCTCGCCTTCCCGCAAAGAGAAGGAAAGTACATCGGTCACCGCATCCACTCCCCGATAGGTTCGATTCAATTCCTGAATCTGCTCATCTCCCACAAAAGTCACACTCAACTCACTATCAACCTCACCCAAAATGTGCAGAAGCTCCTGTAAAAACACCTCATGCCGCTTCTCATTCATCGGCAGATTGCTATCACTCGTATCCATCAAGAGTTCCATACTTTATCCTTACCTCTCGGTCCGGGGTTGATATTTTTGCGCTCGTTCCTCATAAACAGGCTGCTCTTCCTTCGCCGATGGCAGCCCTCTCTTCTCCCGCAATTCCATTTCTCCTTGGGTACGGGCCGAACTGGGATACTCAATCCGCTGATGTAACGTATGCAAAATCGTTTCCGCAAAGGCATTCTCCAACTGATGCAATTCCTTCATCGTCAAGTTACACTCTTCAAACTGCCCGTCCATAAAACGCTCATTGCTCAATTTCTTCACCAACTGCCGTACCTCCCCCTCGCTCGGTTCTTTCAACGTCCGCGAAGCCGCTTCCAACGAATCCGCCAACATCACAATCGCTGTTTCTTTACTTTGAGGTTTTGGCCCACCATAGCGAAAATCCTCTTCTTTAATCGAACCTTCGGGCTCTTTCATTTGTAAGGCTTGATTATAAAAATAGGTCATCAGCATGGTCCCATGATGCTCAGGAATAAAATCAGTGATCACCTTCGGCAATTTATATTGCCGGGCTAATTCCAACCCGTAAGACACATGTTTTCGGATAATCATACAGCTCATGCTCGGCTTCATTTTGTCATGTTTGGCTTTATCAGCCCGGGTCTGCTGATTCTCAACATAATATTGTGGCTTATGGATCTTCCCGATATCGTGGTAATAACACCCAATCCGGGTTAACAACGCATTCGCCCCAATCGCTTCCGCCGCCGATTCGGCCAAGGTCGCCACCCGCATGCTGTGTTGATACGACCCCGGCGCCTCATGCTCCAAACGCGATAGCAACTCATTTTTCTGGCTGAGTTCCAACAGTTTTATATCCGTCGTTACCCCGAAATATTCTTCAAATAGAGGCAACAGCGCCATCGACAAAATCGAAATCAATCCCCCATTCACCGCTCCCCAAATTAAGGCAAATTTCACCTCCCGGCTATGTTCCAAAAACTCTTCCAAACTATTATGTTGAAGCAAAGTCAAAGCAAGAATCGTAATACTCGCTAACAGAATCGCCACCCCCCCCGCGTTATACAAATCGCTGCGTTGACGGATCTTCGACACGGTATAAATCGCACCGCAAGAAGTCACCCCGGCCACAATTACATAAGGGACACTGGGCATATTGGTGGCCCCGCTGTAGATAATCCCCATAAAAACCGCACACCACATGCACAAAAACAAGGCCAGGCGAGAACAAGCCAAAATCGTGACGATCACCCCGAGTGCACCAATCGGGATGCTATACCCCACCTGCCGCAGCGTATTGCTGCCTAATTCCATCAGTGAGAGTTGAATCCCAACTCGCGACAAACCCAGCATCAAAAGCACTCCCGCAAAAATCACCCCAATCCGCTTGGTTTGTTCATAAATATCCTTGTGATACCCCTTTAAATAACGCAACACAATAAAGACAAACATCACCGCCAATGTCAAATACCCCATCTCAGCATACGGCGAAATACTCATCCGTTCCTGAAGCGCTTTTAACTTCTGTAAATGCTGAGGAGTGACATTCTCATTTTTCCCAATTATCGTTTCTTCTTTATTGACATGCCGGATGACAGTTTCTACTTGCTCACGCGCTTTTTGTTTATTTTTCTCCGTTGTCTCTTTGTCATACACCAGCCAAGGACCGGGAAAAGCCGCCCGAACTAAATCGACTGCCATCTCTCTTGCCGCATAATCCTTAATCTTACCGGGAAACGAAACACTCAATCGCTCCCGAAACACCTCGAGATATTCCTCAAAAGAACGAATTTTATTAACCGCCGGCGTAACCCCCCGGTCCCCATCGGGATCCACTAAGACCGCCCCCACAGTCACCGCCCGGGGACTCTTTTCCTCTCTCTTGCGTAACGGTGTAACCTCATCCGCAATGCCTACCCCTGCGGCTTCCTTTACATGAGTGAGAATTTCCTGCCATAACGAATTGTATTGTTGGTAAAAAACTAAACTTTCATACGTCGATCGCGGGACTTCCTCCGCTAGTTCTTCACTCAAATCATAAGTGCGATTAGGAATCTCAAATCCCACCTCTTCAAAAAGGGGAGTTAACCACTCTTCCAAACTTTGGTCTTTTCCCTTGGAACTCTCTTGGACTAAATCGACAAACCGCCGTAGACGCTGAAAAAACGCCTCCTCTTGCTCCGGCTTCTTCCTATAAATTGGAGATACATACTGCTCTTCTTCTTCCCGTTTGGCTTCTGTAGCGATTTGATCTTCATAATCAAACTCAAAAGGCGCCTGCACCACCCGCGGTGAACGCTTATTGAGTTCAAAACGATTTAATAATAAAGACGCTGGCGGGCGAATTAACCAGTAAATCACCAATATCGTAAACACCAGGGTGCCAATAAAGACAATCTGAGGGCGTGAAGAATTAAGGGCAGGTTGAAACCGCTCTTTCCACATCCGATTTTTCGCAAACCAACCGGCAGGCGAAAAGATTCCTTTTTTACGATTCGATCCGTTTTTCCCTTTTGTCTCGGGAGATCGTGAAGAAGAGGTATTCATAATTTAGAAAACCCTAATTCCCTGAATCGGAGAGGGGGGGCGATTCAGAAGTGTCCAGTGAATAATCACCGGATTGTTCTTTTTGTCTTTGCTCCTCACGATCTTTTTGTTCATAAGCCTCAATAATACGCTGCACCAAGGGATGCCGCACCACATCCTGCTGATTGAAGTGAATGATCGAAATTCCTTCAATATGCTTAAGCAAATCAATCACTTGAATCAAACCGCTTTTCTTCCCTGCCGGCAAATCAATCTGGGTAATATCCCCGGTGACAATCGCTTTCGAATCAAACCCCAAACGCGTCAAAAACATCTTCATCTGCTCTCGGGTTGAATTTTGCGCCTCATCCAAAATCACGAACGAGCTATTCAACGTCCGTCCTCGCATATAAGCCAAGGGCGCAATCTCCACCGTCCCCTGCTCAATGTACCGATTCACCAAATCCATATGCAGCATATCGTAGAGCGCATCATACAAGGGACGCAGATAAGGATCGACTTTCGCCTGCAAATCCCCCGGCAAAAAACCAAGCGACTCTCCCGCCTCCACCGCAGGACGCGCCAAGATAATCCGCCGCACCTGCTTGCGTTCCAAAGCCGAGATCGCCGCGGCCATGGCCAGATAGGTTTTCCCTGTCCCCGCGGGACCAACCCCAAACACGATATCATTATTGGCTATCGCATTCACATATTTACGCTGCCCCAGGGTTTTCGGTTTAATAACCCCTTTCTTCCCCCGTAATGGCATGGTCACCGGATCAAAAACTTCCGGCTCAGGCGACTTCGATTCTTTTTTCGAATACGCAAGAATATATTCTACATCGCGGCGAGTAATACGATCCCCCTGCCGAATCAACTTCAATAAATCATCAAATACCGACACCACCTGCACCACCTCATCCGATTCACCGGTAACCGTTATCGTATCCCCCCGGGCGATAATTCGTGCATCAAAATGCTCACGCAATAAACGAAGATTTTCATCTCGGGTACCGAATAGATCATGGGTTTCTTCAAAATTTAGCAATTTGATCGTTTGTTGAACTTCTGCTTTCTTGGGCGTTGTTTCCATATCCTATCCTGAGCGTTTTCATCCTTTTTTATATAGTTTTTCCTAACAACAAGGAACTCCATGGCACCTGCGGATTCCTCCTATAGGCACCACCCGCCTTGCCTTCTCTTTCAGAGATCAAGAGTTGTACACCGGATAAAACCATCGTGGAGAGTAATTGTTGGACATAATTGTCAATCGACACACGAAGCAATACCTCAACTTCGTGCAAAGGAAGAAAAAAATACGTGGGACCTGTTTTTCGATTCCCACACGACGGAGGGAATCCGTCTTGCTCGCTTGTATTATCGTTCATCGTTGCCAAAATCAACCAACGAATTTTGATCCTATTTCTAATCCAGGGAAATAGCCTTGCCCATCCGATCTCCCTATCGATCATTTAAATCTCATCAAAAAGTACCCTGCATTGTCCTTCGTTTTACTTCTGTTGTCAAATAGGAATATGTTTCTAAGACAAACATTCTCCTAAAATTCCTTAAGACCTTATCTTCAAAACAACCCTATTGTACCTCGCCCTTCTCTCAACCACCAAGGGTTAATTTCGGGTATCCTCGATTTGAAAAACCTCCCGCAGCCCTCCCTGTCTTTATGAATTCGCGTCTGACCACCCCTCCCTCAAAAACTCGAATGCATTCAATAAGATAATATCCGATTTTCTTCCATTTTCTTCACAATGTATTATATTTTCCACTTTACACCTTGGTTTCCATTAAAGAAACGATACAATCTCTCATCAAACCCCACATAGAGTACGGGAATTCTTATCAAATTTTGGAGAAATGTAATCATGCAAAAGAAAAAGGCTGCGATATTAGGTGCAACGGGTGTCGCGGGTCAACAATTCATCGATGCGTTGATTGGCCACCCCTGGTTCGAAATCTCAGGTCTCTTCGCCTCGACTCGCTCCGCAGGCAAGAAATACGGGATCGCCGCCACCTGGCATTCTTCTTACCCTCTTCCCGAAGAGATTGCCTCCATGGATGTCGCCAATATCGATGACGTGGTCGGCCGGTTGGATGAATACGATATTGTCTTTTCCGCGCTCCCTACCGATATCGCAAAAGAAATCGAAGGGAAAGCCGCTCAACAAAAACCGGTCATCAGTACCGCCTCAGCCTATCGCTACGAGGAGGATGTTCCCATCCTGGTTCCCGAAGTCAACGCCGAACACTCCCCCTTAATCGAAAAACAAAAAAAGAATCGTGGATGGAAGGGTTTTGTCGTCCCAGGTCCCAACTGTACCACCATGGGACTCATCATTTCTCTCAAACCCATTCACATCAACTTTGGCATCAAACGCGTCTTTATGACTTCTCTACAAGCCCTTTCCGGTGCTGGCTATCCTGGCCATCCGGCGATGGATATGGTCGACAACATCATCCCCTTTATCGCCAAGGAAGAAGGCAAAGTTGTCATCGAAACCGTCAAAACCCTGGGACACATGGAAGGGAATGACGTAAAAGCCTGTGATTTTCCCGTCAGCTGCACATGCACCCGCGTACCCACCATCGATGGACATTTCCTCTCTATCTTCGTCGAAACCGAAAAACCCTGCTCCCCCGATGATTACAAAAAAGCCATCGAGGAATATAACACGGCCTGCTACAAAGAATTCGGTGAATTACCTTCCGCTCCCCAAGAAACCATCGTCATCAAAGACGAAGATAATCGCCCCCAACCTCGGCTCGACCGCGAACTGGGGGATGGTATGTCTACCGCCGTGGGACGAATCCGCAAAAACGAGGCCTTTCTAGAAAAGGGTCTCACTTACTGTGCTTTGTCCCACAACACGAAACGCGGTGCCGCCAAAGGCGAACTTTTAGCCGCCGAATACCTCATGACCAAAGGCTATTTCTAATTCTCTGCAACTTAAACCATCCCTTATAACAACATCCTCAAAGAGGCCGCATCTGGCCTCTTTTTTCTTTCTCGGATATAATAATATCTAGAATCTAACTCCTATTCTTCAACTATACAATATACCGAGCCAAAGAGGAAACAACCATGACCATTAGTCGGGAAAATTTAATCCGCATTCTTGGTTCCGAAAAAGTAGAAAAAGCCGAGTCTCTCAGTGCAGAGGAGTTTGACGAACTGAAGTGGGAACTTCTCCCCCAACTCCTGCAAGCTTACGAAAAAATTGACCACATCCCCTACTTCGAAGCCCGGCGTTCCTACCTCTTAGGACTCCCCGAACCTCTACAAATCGCCCTCGTACGCCATATTTTTGAAGAAGAAAAAATCACCCCTCTATAAACTCCTCCCCCCCCGGAATCTCTCAACCAAGCCTAAATAATCACCTTCCCCGGCGGCTCATAAAAGCCATCCGCGGTTTTTGTTTTTTCCCATCTCCACTCTCTTCATACGCACCGACTTCTTCCGAGAGGGAATCCTCTTCCTCCTCCGTTTCAAACAAGGAACGGCTCTTTTGTTCCACCTTCTGCGATTCACTCAAGGCTTTTTGCCCCCCCACACTTTCTCCCAATTCACCCTCCCGAAAACGTAGCGTCCATTGCAGCCCTTCACGCTCCATACAAGTTAAATGCGCATGCCCCTCAAATCCATTCGGAATCTCACCCAAAAGTGCAAATGTCATTTCCCATTTACTTGCACGCCCTAACTGCGTACTTTCTCCATCCCGAAAAGTCGTCAGTAACCGTTGATAAGCCGCCATAAATTTCTGCCGAAAAGATTCGATTTTTTGTTGACATTGCTCTTCCAACAGTTTCTCCACCCTTTGAAGATCATCCAGCGTATACCCCAGTTTTTCTTCCGTTAACTCATTCTGCTCCATCATTTGCTTGGTAATTCGGCTACGTTCTAGCAGTTCTGTTTTTTCAGAGGCCATCGCAGCTAATTGTGGCCCAATCTCCTGAATCTCTTCCAATAAATTGCTGACAAACCGTTCCGATTGCTCAAATTGACGTTGTATTAATGTACGATTCTTCCCTAAGGCCTCTTGCAAAAACTCCAATAACGACAAATCATGAGCCACCGCCATAATCAATTGCTTCATATTACTTACATGGGTGGAAACCATTTCCATCGTTGTTAACTTCCAAGTCGGCAGAGGCCCCTCTTCACGCAATTTATGTAAAACCGCATCCGCTGATTGCAAATATTGAATAAGTTGTTCCTCTAACAACCAAAACGCCCCCTCCCCGTTAATTACACTTGTAAGCCCTTGCCCGTCATACTCATTACGTAATTCATACTCGATCGAATATAATTGCTGGCGCAGTTGCTGAAACTGCTCTTCTCCCACCTCCCAGGGATGCTCTTTTCCAGTGAGTTTTTCAAACGATAAAGAATGAATGTGGGCTGAATGCAAGAATTCATTCAAATGGTTGGAAAGCAATATTGCAGGTCTGCTGTACATTTTTCCCATAGATCACACCCCTCGTTCCCCCTATCTAAAAATATTCTATCGATACACTGCCCACACATACAAAAAACTATCCCTTTGCCAAACTGTACCAAAGTTCATGAAGGAAAAAGAAATAGCTCTAGAACAGCCAATTACTTGAATATTCCATAAACAATAAAACCTAACCCTAAAAAAGTCCCTAACAAAATAGGTACCATCAATTTTCTCCTCAACATTTTCAAAACAATATCATTACTCATTTCGCTTTAATTCATTAACGAAAAAAAACTAGAATAACCCCCTCCAAGAATAACATGCAAAAATTCAGCATGCCCAATCCCATCACCGAATAAAACCTAATAAACGTTCTTCAATAATTCACTACGAAAAAACAAGAAATTCCGCCTCGCTATTTCTCAGAAACGTAATGAATTCTGTCATTTCATACCGAACACCAAGTATATTCTAACAAATCATAGGCAATTTGCAACTAAAATACCAAAAAAAACCACAAGAAAAAAGGATGACCTTTCATGTCATCCTCTACTTTCAGACAGAGTAATACCCATATTTTAAATAAGAATTAATAATTATTCACCATCATCACCGATGGATTCAGTTGGACATTCTGCCATGGCTTCTTTCATGGCCTCTTCTTCTTCCTCATTTTCCGGTTGCTTGAAGACCAAGCAATGATCTCCTTCATCGCTCTCTTTAATATTATTGGGAGCGATATCCACACAGACCATACACATCGTGCAGTTCTGATCGATGTAATACTTACCTGCCACGTTGTCTTCCCATTTTTCGCTTAATTCTGCCATAATCTTTGCCTCAACTGCCCCGAAGGGAATTTTCGGAGAAACGAATAAAAAGACCAACTTTTTATCCGTTCACTCCTTTATGAGTTAAATAAACTCCTTTTTTGGAGTCTAAAACACGAGAATAAATCGTCAAGTGTGATAAACCTGAAATACTCGGGTTCTTGCGTATTATTCTTATTTTGTAACCAGTCCACAAGAGATACAGCCCATTTTTCCCTACAAAAAGAATTTCTACTCCTTCTCCCTAAATATTCTTAAAAAAGGATTTACGCCATCATCCAATTCGAATACATTAAAATGATCAATGGGAAGGAATCCAATCAATGTCAAAACTCATAGAATCACTATCTCAGTGGCTACAAACGCATTTCCTCGACGAAAAATGGCTTCTCGTACCCAATCGCCGGATTGGCATACAAATGGTCGACCATGTGAGTCTCACAGGCTGCGCATGCGTAAACCTGCACATCAAAACGTTTCCCGCCCTCCTCATGGATTTTATGGGGGAAGACCTTCGCCAATCCGGCCTTCGCTGGCTGGATGTCACTGGCGCTTCCCTCTTACTAGAACAACTCTGGCACCAAAACCCACCCTCGGCCTATCTATCAAACCTACAAACCACCCCAGAACTCTTTCAAACCCTTTTTCGAACCTTTGAATCCATCCGTTTCTCCGGCCTTTCCCATAACCACCTCGACCGCACTCATTTTGAAGTCCCCATCAAAGGCAAAGAGTTAATCTCCCTCTATCAGGCCTATGAAGAAGCCCTCTCCCAACACAATCTCATCGACTACGCAGGCATCCTCCATCGCTGCCTCAAACAGGAACCTTGGAAAACCTACGAAGTTTTCTGGTTAATGCCCGAAGATAGGTTACTCAATCCCTTGGAAAAAAAACTCTGGCAATCCCTCCCTCCGAAAAAACGCGCTACCTTGCCCGTCGACCCCATAAAAACCGGGCCCGCCCCTTCCCAACAAACCTTTTCCCAAATTGAAAGCCTGGGTTGGCTCCCCTCGCCCACCAACGCTCCCATAACCAAAGACGACGGCACCGTACACTTTTTTCGAGCCATCGGTGAAAGCAACGAAGTTCGCGAGGTCTTCCGCCGCTGCCTCACCCAAGCCGAAAAACTCGATCAAATCGAAATCCTTTATAGCGACCGCGAAACCTACCTCCCTCTATTCTACGAAATTGCCCAAGATATAGCCCTGCCAGACGAAAACCAGTCACTCCCCCTCACCTTCGCCGACGGCATCCCCGCCCGCTACGCCAAACCGGGACGTGCCTTAATGGCCTGGGTGGATTGGATCCAAAACAATTACCCCCAATCCAAACTTATTCCTATGCTGCGCGAACGCCTGATCCAACTCCCCCAAGACCTGCCTGCTCCCTGGCACAATCACGACAAACTGGCCAACCTTTTACGCAGCATGCCCATCGGTTTTGGCGGCAAGCCGCGTTATCTCGAAATCTTGGATACCCAGCGCCGCGGCTACGAAAATCAATTACAAGAAAAATTACACCCCCTAGAAGAAGATGATGACTTCGACGAAGAACAATATAAACAATCGATCCAAAACAAAATCAACGGCATCCATGCCCTTACCCAACTCATCCAAACTCTCTTCGATCATAGCCTCTTTAATCATTCTTCCAATGAACCAATCCTGGATCAGGCCCAAGATTTTCTCCAAAATCTTACCTCTTGCTCCACGGAACTCGACAATTACACCCGGGGGAAATTCTTCGATGAGATCACGACCCTGCGCGAATGGCTTCACTTCACTCCAGAAAACACAAGCCTCGACATTTGGCACTGGCTCTCTCAACTCCCGCTTCGCACCCAAGTCATGGGCAGCGGTCCTCGTCCCGGCCATCTCCATATCGCCAATCTCTATTCCGGCGGCTATTCAGGCCGCCCCCACACCTACATCACCGGTCTCGACGACAGTCGTTTCCCGGGGGGAGCTGTTCAGGATCCACTCTTACTCGACAAAGAACGCGCCCGCCTGTCTCCCGACTTGCCCCCTTCTCAACAAAAAGTCCAGGAAAAACTCCACCTCTTCCATCACCTCATCGCCCGCTTGCGTGGCCAACTCACCCTCAGTTACTCCTGCTACGATCTCATCGACGATCGCGAACTCTTTCCCGCCAATGCCTTCCTCACCGCTTACCGTATCCTTTCCGGCAATCCCGGCGGCAGCCACTGTGATTTAATCCAATGGCTCGAACCTCCAGCAGCCTTCGCCCCTCGAAAAGAAGAATCATGCCTCAACGAAAGCCAGTGGTGGTTATGGCGCTTTTGCCATCAGGATCAACCTAAAAACCCGCGTGAGCTTCTCGCTTTCCGCTACCCCCACCTCAAAGACGGCTTCATCGCTCAATCCCTCCGCGACAGCGAAACCTTTACCCCCTTCGACGGCAGCATTACCCAAGCGGGCGAGATTCTTTCTCCCAAAAAAACCACAGGCCTAACCATGTCCGCCAGTTCCTTTGAAAACCTAGGCAAATGCCCCCTGCGCTTCTTCTTCCGTTATGCCCTGGGCATCAAGCCTCCCGAGGAACTCACCATCGAACCCGATCGTTGGCTAGACCACGCTGCCTATGGAAGCCTTCTCCACCACGTTTTCGAAGAGTTCTATTCCCAACTCGTAAATCAAGGTGAATTACCTGCCTACAATCGTCATTATTCTCTCCTTCACGAAATCTTAGACCGGCACATTGATGAAAATCGAAGGCGTTACCCTCCTCCCTCCGAAGAAGCCTTTCACCGCCAACGCGAAGAATTCTACGAAGCCATCAACATTTTTTTGAAAGATGAAGAAGAATTCTGCAAAACCAGCTACCCCCAACAACTGGAAGCCGAAATCGGGATGGAGAAAGACAACCCCTGGTGGATACGCTTCCCCGATGGCAGTGAAATCAAAGTCCGTGGCCGCTTGGATCGCTTAGACCGCCTCGATCCCCAAAAAGATCTTTTTGCCCTTTGGGATTACAAAACCGGCCGCCCCTATAGTCATGTCGATAAAGACCCCTTCCGTCAGGGACGCCTCCTCCAGCATATCCTTTACTTACTCATGACCAATCGATGGATCAAAATACATTACTCCCCTCAGGCTGAAGTTCTCCGTTTCGGTTTCTTCTTCCCCAGCATCCGCGGCGAGGGAGAGCGCCTCTGCTGGAACCAGGAAATGCTCCAAGATGGCCAAACCATCTTGGCCGCCCTCACCTCCCTCATCGACTCGGGCTCCTTTCCAGCTACCGATGATAAACAGGACTGCCTTTATTGCGATTACCAGACCATCTGCGGCGATCTCCAGCAAACCGTTCTCCGCAGTCAAAAGAAATTACTCAATCCCAAAAACACGACTCTCGAACCCTTTGCGAAATTACGGGAGAAATCATCATGACCACCCATCCCCCAGATCAACCCAACCGCGAGATCATCGAACACGAACTCAACCAAACCCTCCTCGTCGAAGCCGCCGCCGGCACCGGAAAAACCACCGGCATGATCCAGCGCATGATCGCCCTTCTGCGCGAAAAGAAAACCACTGTCGAGCACATCGCCGCCGTAACCTTCACCCGCAAAGCCGCCTCCGAACTACGCGCCCGCTTCCAAGCCCAACTGGAAGAAGAAGCCAAAACCGCATCGCCCCAAACAAAAGTACGTTTCCTCCAGGCTCTCGACCATCTTGATCAAAGCTTCATCGGCACCATCCACTCCTTCTGTGCACGTTTATTACGCGAACGCCCAGTCGAAGCGGGGATTGATCTCGCCTTTCAAGAACTGGACGACATCGAAGATTCGCTTCTCCGCAAACAAGCCTGGGATGAGTATGTAGCCCGACTCTACGCGCATAACGACCCGATTCTTGGAGAGATTGAAAAACTGGGCTTGCGGCTCCCTCAACTCGAAGAGGTCTTTATGCGTTTCGCCGATTTTCCCGATGTTGACCAATGGCCTTCTGATCCCCCCCCTTCTCCCGATTTTTCCTCCCTTAAACAAAAAATCCGTTCCTACGCTCATTACATGGAACAATTCTCAACAGAATTTTCCGGCTATAGCGGCAATGACAAACTCATTCCACTGTACCGCATCATCCCCCGCCTCGTGAGTTACGCCCGGGAAGATCGCCTCGCCAGCTGGATGAATATCCTCGAACGCTTCGGACTCGAAGAACGCGAGAAACTAGTCATCCAAAAGGATTGGCCCGGCAAAAAAGAACAGGCCCTCGCCGAACAAGAACTTTGGAATCGCTTCATCCGCGAAGTCGCCGCCCCCAATCTCCGATCCTGGTACGCCATCCGCTACCATCTCATTCTCCAAGCCATTCAACCTGCCATCGACGATTATCAACGCTTAAAACAAGCCTCCGGCAGTCTGAATTTCCAAGACCTGCTTCTTCTCACCGCCCGTTTGCTGCGAAATTATCCCGAAGTCCGCAAAGATTTCAGCCAGCGATATACCCATCTCCTCATCGATGAATTTCAAGACACCGACCCCATCCAAGCCGAGGTCATGCTCTTACTCACCGCCACCGACCCCCAAGAGCAGGATTGGACCCGTTGCCGCCCGCGCAAGGGGTCTCTCTTCGTCGTCGGGGATCCCAAGCAATCTATCTACCGTTTTCGCCGCGCCGACATCGTCACCTACAACCGAGTTAAAACCATCATTCAACAAAGCGGCGGCAAGCTAATCTCTCTTTCCGCCAATTTCCGCACCATCCCTTCGGTACTCACCTGGGTCAACGATGTGTTCGCTCAACATTTCCCCTCGAAAGCCAATGAATACGCCCCGCAATACATCGATCTTCTCCCCGGCAAAAACGAGCCCCACGCAAAAGAAGATAATCCAATCCAAAAGATTGAGATCCCCAATGAACACAAGAAGAATGACGACATCCTCCTCCACGAATCATCTCTCATCGCCGACACCATCCTTCACCAAATCCAACACCACCAACGCCAACCCGGCGATTTTATGATCATCACCCGCAACACCAAAAATCTAAGCCTTTACGCTCAGCAATTACAAGAACGCAAAATCCCCCACCGGGTCAGCGGCGGGACCTCTCTCAACGACATCCGCCAATTACGCGAGTTACATACCTGCCTCTTAGCCCTCACCCAGCCGGACAATCCCGTCTATCTCGTCGCTGTCTTACGCGGTTCCTTATTCGGCCTCAGCGATCCCCAACTCTTCGAGTTCAAACAAGCAGGAGGCGCATTCCACTATCATTATGAGCTGCCCACAGACCTCTCTGCGGAAACCCGCGAACAATTCAGCTACGCCTTCGCATGCCTGAAAAGATACAACCGCTGGCTGCATCACTACCCCCCCATCAGTGCGATCCAAAAAATCATGGACAATTTAGGCCTAACCGCCCAAGCCGTACTCGAACCAGGAGGCAACGAAAAAACCGGTGGGCTGCTCAAAGCCTTGGAAGTACTCCGCGATTTACAAAAGTCATTTTGGTCCTTAGAAGATCTCCTCACCCATCTCGATGAAATGATTACCCAGGAAATCAAATATGACACCCTCCCCGCCCTGCCCCAAGAGGACAGCCACGTCCAAATCATGAATCTCCACAAAGCCAAAGGACTGGAAGCCCCCGTGGTTTTTCTCGCCGATCCCACCGGCGATTTTGACCACGGCGTGGATACCCACATCGACCGTACAGGCTCTACCTCCACCGGCTATCTATGCGTCACCGCACAAAGAGGCTATCACCCCAAACCCATCGCCCAACCTCTCGCATGGCAAAAAATCGAACCCATCGAAAAACAGTTTCTCGAAGCCGAAGACACCCGCCTCTTCTATGTCGCTGCCACCCGTGCGGGCGAGAAACTCACCATCTCCCAGCGGCAAACTTTTCAAAATCGTAATCCCTGGAAATTTTTCCAAGAAGCGCTCTCCAACGCCCCTCAACTCACTTCTCCCCAAGAAAAACCTACCCCCATCATCACCCGCTCTGCCATCGTTTCAGAAGATATCAAACAATCAGTGCAGCGCATCAAAAATCAGTGGGAAGAAACCCTCCAACCCACCTACGAAGTCCGAGCCGCCAAAACCCTGGCACACATGCCCCCCTCGGGCGATCCCGCCCCCGAAGAATCCGGTATGAAATGGGGTAACGTCATCCACCTGCTCCTCTGGCACGCCATGCAAAACCCCCACGCAGATCTAACCCCCCTTGCCCATAATGCTTTCCGTAGCGAGGAACTTAACCTAGAGCATCTTCCCGCCGCCCTGGAAACCATTCAGTCCGTAATCCAATCCCCCATCTGGCAGCGCGCTCTGCAAAGCCCCCGCCGCTTCATGGAAGTGCCTTTTTCTATTCAACTCGAAAACGATCCCCAACCTGTCTTGATTCGCGGTATCATCGATCTCGCCTTCGAAGAAGAAGGTGAATGGATTATCGTCGACTACAAAACCGACACCGGCACCCCCAAAACCATCCAGCAAAAAGCCCTCGCCTACCGTCCCCAAATCGACACCTACGCCGCCTGCTGGCAGCGCATGACCCAACAGCCCGTCAAAGAAGCCGGACTCTACTTCACCTACTCCGGCGAATACCTTATTCCTAGCAAAATGGAATCAAATTAGGATACAATTTCTCCCATAGACTCGTATTGAATACAATAATAGATCCAAAATATCCATTGGATTGAACAAACATTAGGTGAATTAGGTGACTTATGAAACACTTCATCGCTATCCTTTGCCTCCTCGCATCTCCCTTCGTCATGGCCCAACCGGCCGACCAAGAAGATTACGACGTACTCATCGTCCCTCTGCAGCCCTCTTCCCACGTCCCGGGCAAATCCTTTCTAGCCGCCTCCCCCGAAGAGATGGGCTTGAACCTCGTTCCCGTCGTGGATGAATCCGTCGGTTATCCTTTCCCCATGGGCACGGTCCTCAGCGATTCCGCTACCGACGAAATCAACATTCATCTAGATCCAGGCGAAGCGGTTCGCTTTTGGAGCGATGCCATCCCGATCAATAATCCCCCGGTGAGCATGTCATGCCGTGTCACCATTACCGGCACCACCCCCGCCCAAGCCGGCATGGCCATCCTCGACTCTAACGATACCCGCAATATGGGTGTCTCCCTCGCGTATCGCCGCGATATCCCCCGCGTCGACCGTAACTTTTCCTATGAATACACCGGCGAGGCCTCTTCCGTTTATCTACTGATTCAATTTGTTGCCGATCCCAAGAGTGCCTCCGAGATCACCGTCCGCAATCTCCGCGTCACCAGCGGTTCCCACGAAATCGATTACGCCCTCGGCTCCACCGCCCTCACCCCGGTTTATCACTTCGGTGACGCCACCACCATCGTTTCCCGTTTCGAACCGCCTTCTACGGCAGGCGGTTCCCACACAATGACTACAGATCACAACCGCACCAAGTTTCCCCTCTCCATGTCCAGAGCTTTACAACTCAACACCAACTCTGAAGACGATGTCATTCAAACCGGAATCACCACCCTCCTCAACGAAAAAGTACAACAAACCTCCTCCCCCACCCGCTACTATGCCGAAGCCTATGCCAAACGCCTCACCGGCCAAGATGGAATCGTCTCACTCGCCATCCTTGGCTTGGAAACAGAAAGCGTAGGCTATGTGGATTTTCCCCTCGAACGCTTCCCCTCCGACGAATGGACAAAAATCGTGTGTCCGGTTCAATTGGAAAAAGTGAATTCCGAAGGAATCCGGATTATCACCCAATTGCGCGGCGGCCCCGCCAGTATCGTCCTTGATGATGTGGCACTGAAAACCCGCATAGATTCACCCCACTTTTGGGACGCGGACGTCATCGAATCCTTACAGAAAGATAATAACAATTAAATCCATCCCACAAAAAAAAGGGGCCGAGTACGTAACTCCGCCCCTTTTCCACTCTTTTTAAAAATCTAACTAATACAAGGACCACTCACTCACGCCGGTAAAGGCTTCCAGATCACTTAAGGTGAAGCTCTCGAACTCGGTTTCTGTAAAGTTCTGCTCACCCCAGATCTTGTTAAACAATCCAATCCGCGTCGCACTACGCGCTTCATGCACGGGAGCACCCACCAACTGCCAGGGACGATCGGGGAGTTTCGCACTAAAGATCAATTCATCCCCACGACGCGTGACCGCGATGGTCGCCTGCACTTCGCCAGCCCAGACCGCGTCTAACCACTCAAGTTCATCGGCATAATTATGGTATTCCAAGATGCCGCTCGACCCCTCATTGGTGAGTTCCGCCCGCAGATCGTCGGAATGAAAACCGAAGAGATACTCGTCTCCACTCACATCTTCATCATCCCCTTCATTAAAAGCAACGACCAAACCAACGTGATATTCATCCCACGTAAACGTATCCAACAACGAATAGCTCGTCTCTATTCGCCAGTCGCCATCAGGGATATCGGTTCGCAGAATCATGGGAGCCCGGCGGCCATTCGCCCATTCATCAAACTTACCGGGAAAAGCGATCGTATCGGCATTAAACCACAGCACCCCGCTATCAACCTCGATCACCACATCCTCTTCATAATTGGCATCCAAAGTGGGATCACTGCCATATTCAATAAACCATGGATCGCTGAGCGAATCCCCTTCAAACTCATCCGTCTCATCCATCGTGGATTCTCCAAACAACCACAGCTCATTCACCACACTTACATCGCCTCGAATATCCTCCGCCAACGGCAAACCAATATCAGCCGCTCCCTCAAAGATCAAGAAACGGGTTCCACTCGGCGGCTGAAGCGTGTAAGTAATCTCCTGGCTCGTATCAGTCGGCTCAAGATCCCACTCAATCGTTTGATCCACCACTTGACCATCATGGCTCATCTCTGTCACTTCAGCCCCAGGAGGAATTTCTTCTATGATGAACGAATCATATTCCCCATATTCAGCCGCCGCATTGAGACTAACTTCTAATGGTTGACTGGGATCAAAGAATCCATCTTCTGTTAACGTACGAGTCACATGACCAATACCCAAGACACTCACCACTTCCATACGTCCAGCAGAATCGGGCGTTCCCATATTCCCCACAGGGGGAAAAGCAACTACGATCGAATGCTCACCCGCTTCCAGCGCCACCGGACCTACCGTAAAGAAATTAAATTCATTCGCCGGAGTCCCGGGAGAGAGAATCTCATCCACAAACTCGTTGTCGATGTAAATATCTGTCAACGTGTCACCCTCACCCCACGTATTGATGCTAATATTAATGAGAATGACGGTATCCTCTTCGAAGTTAAAGGTATAACGGAACCAGTCACCCGCAGACAGTCCACCTAAGCCTTGTCCTGTATCACTGGCGCCGCGTTCCATTCCTACCTCACCAGGGTCGCGGTAATCATCCATCGCATAACTATCACCTCGTGCACTTTCCGGTGCCGCTTGATGAAAATCTTCTCCTGCAGGAAATTCAAACACATCACCAGGCGAGGGGATTGATTCATCTCCGGTGGGACGCTCATACGCTACATCACTGGGGATCCCATCCATTCCTTCGGTATACAACTCTCCCAATTCATGCTCTATGGGATAATTTCGTCCATCGATGGGACTACCGCTAAAGTCATAATCCACCAATTCACGATACAAATAAGGTAGATCGATCGAGATCGCTGTGTCACCCTTAATTCGATCCTCCTCATCACCGGAAACTACACTGCCGGAAAATCCAGCCACTCGCTCCCGAATCAATCGCGGCGGCACCGCCTCATACGTCAAGGTAAGAGACTCACTGACATTCTTTAAATTCCAAATGATTTTCCCATTTGAAAGATCTCCGCCATTCGAGATGTTCTGAACGCCCCAGTCTTCAGGAATACCTTCCGTTATCATCAGAGACGGAATCGTTCCCGAGAGAGTCACGGTTAATGAAACTGGCACAGGTTCATCCGCCGTAAATTCTTCTGCTTGGATATCGCGCTCCACTTCAGCACGCTCTCCCGCCAATCCTTGTATCGAAAGGTTATCGACATATACCAATCCCATATCTCCACCATCATGGTTATACCCCAATTGGAAATAACGGGGATCATCGATCGGGGGAAAATCACGATCATCCACCAGAATCCATCCGCCTTCTCCCTGATCTTTATACAATAAGGAGACATGAATACCACTAACTTCCACTCGAATCCGATGCGGATCCGATCCTGACGGCAGCGTAAGATCACGCTCTCCCTCACTAGGTACCGTATCCGATCCATCAAAGTAATGCGTGTTCTTTCGCATGAAGTAATTATGCCGGTCAAAAATACTTTCCCCCGCCTTGGCAAACGGCCACAAAGAAAATCGACCATTGATCCCTTCTTGCATAAAGAAATCAAACTCAATGATATACGCTTGCGGCAATTCATGGGTCAAACGAATCCAATCATTGTTCCCACCAGACGCATCCCACTCGATCCGATTATTCACCGCCTGCATGGTTCCACCTTCAAAGATTTCAAATTCTTCCCAACTTTCTTCCACATTTTCACTCACCGCATCGTCAAAATCATTGCTGTAACTAAAAACATCTACTTCCCGATAACTTAAAACAAAATTATCCACATAAACCAATCCCATATCTCCGCCATCATGGTTATACCCCAATTGCACATAGAGCGGGTCCTCGGCTTCCGGAAAATCTCGCTCATCCACCAGAATCCATCCACCAACACCTTGATCTTTATACAATAGCGCTACATGATTCCCATTCACTTCTACCCGAATGCGGTGGGGATCCGACCCTAACGGCAGCGTAAAATCACGCTCCCCTTCACTAGGCACCGTATCCGATCCATCAAAATAATGCGTGTTCTTTCGCATGAAGTAATTATGCCGGTCAAAAATACTTTCCCCAGACTTGGCAAACGGCCACACAGAAAAACGGCCATTTACACCTTCTTGCATAAAGAAATCAAATTCAAAAGTATACTCCTCCGGCAATTCATGATCCAAGCGGATCCAATCGTTATTGCCTCCCGTCGCATCCCACTCGATCCGATTATTCACCGCTTGCATGGTTCCGCCTTCAAATATTACCCACTCCGACCATGCCTCTTGTACATTCTCACTGCTGGGATCGTCAAAATCATTGCTGTACTGCACCGCTGCCTGCGCTGGCAGCCCAATCAGCACAACCAAGCAAAACAAACTTACAAGGTTTCTTCCTCTTACAAAAGAATTCATAATCACTTTCCTCCTACTTTTTGACTACGTTTTTCATAAAAACTCAATCATTAACGTTTCTCATTTCTTTCATACCTAAATGAATAGGATTCTTTTTATCCTCTCACCCTCCCCCCTTTCAACGTTTCTTGTATTAAAGGTTTCATTCTTCCGGTTTTTTCCTAGTTTCGATTTTCTAATCAATCTATCTTCTCATATCTCTTTCACCTAAGTCAACCACCTATGGACACAAAAGGGCGGCACTAAGGCCGCCCTTTTTTATCGAACATCCAAATTGTCAGACATCAATTAATCGGCATAAACCACCTTGCGGTCTTTATCCCAGTTGAGACGACGTCCCTTATGATAGGCTTCGACCGCCATTGAAGAGAGTGCTGACCCTTCAAAACCGGTCACAACATCACAATTCGGCGTCTCCCGCGAATGAATACAGTCAATCCAATTCTCCAAGTGATCTTTCACCGACTGGAAGTGGGCTACCATAAAATTCCCATCTTCATTATCTTCAGGATAATAGATCGTCTTTTCTTCCAAATCCTTATTACTGCGAATATGTTCTGGTTCCGGCAGGATTGTCATCTTGGCCGATTCGATAATATCAATCGTAGCCTCGGTCCCCATGATCCGAATTCCAAAACTCTGCAGCGAATTACTAAAGTGGCTTCGATAATTTGCTTGGAAGCCTTCCGTATACTCAAACACGCTGCTCCAGGTATCACAGGATGAACGCCCATCATCCCAACGATAAATATCACCGGACGAAACCACGCTCTTAGGCATTCCCGTACCCATGCACATGTTAATCGCATCCAACTGGTGCACCATCAAATCACTGCCAATCCCGTTGGAATATTCCCAATAACAGCGCCATTGGAAATAACGATTCGCATCGAAGGGCTGATACGGTGTCTCACCTAAGAAGCGCTCCCACTTAATGGTTTCTTCGCTGGCATTTTCGGGAATATCATAGCGCCAGGCTTTATTCGAATCATCTTTACCCCAATTTCGGAACCACCAACCTTCACAATAATTCACTTGCCCAATGTCTCCATTTTTAATCATTTCATTGGCCATGTTATAAAGCGGCACACTGCGGCGCTGGGTTCCTACCTGGATGATTGTATCACTGGTTTTCGCCTTCTTAACCACTTCCAAACCTTCTTCAACGGTGTGCACCATCGGCTTTTCGATATACATATCTTTTCCCGCTTCGATCACGTCAATCATATGCTTGGCATGAAGGTGTTCGGGAGTCGCCACCAAGACCGCATCCACATCTTTGTTTTCCAACAAGGCTTCATGCGTTGCATAAGTTTCTATATCATGTTCTTGATCCAACTCATAGCGCATCATATTCCGCTGTAGCTCACGCACCGCGAGATTACGCCAGCCTTCAAAAATATCCGCCACAGCAATAAATTCGATGGGCTTTCCTGTTTCAGCCGACATCTGCAGGGCCAAACCCGCTACCGCACGTCCACGACGGCCTGGTCCGATCAACCCAATCAATACTTTGTCATTCGCGCCATGAACATTAATCGCCGGTCCCGCGAGAGCCGCCGCGCCTACGCCCGCTACGACTTTCCCCGACCGGTCAAAAAATTCTCTTCGCGTCACATTATTCTTTTTGGACATGCTTGTTTCTCCCACGATTTAATTAGTTTTCATTGCTTGGTCCAAGGCAAATCCTACAGGCTCATTTCTCTTCTCTCAGAGAGGGAACCTTGTCACTCTTCGCCTTCTATCACTCCTGACCTATTTATCTCATCGATTATATCGTAATCATAACTACAAAATAAGGTGAAAGTGTCCCCTTTTTGACATTCTCACCACCTCCCGCTTCGACTTTTCCCCATCCCCTCCTACAATTTCATCCGTTGTTATGCACATCTTCTTGACTGCGGTAAATCGATGTCTAAAGAGAACTTCCTGCGTTCAAGCGGTCTTTTCAGCCTCGCCACCCTCCTGAGCCGGATTCTGGGGCTGGTACGCGATTCGTGCATCGCCGCCTTCCTCCCCAAAGCCTGGCAGGATATCTTCTGGGCTGGCATCAAAATCCCCAGCACCTTCCGCCAACTCTTTGCCGAGGGCGCCCTCTCCGCCGCTTTCATCCCCCTCCTCACCCGCGTCCGCGAGCAGGAAGGTGAAAACAAAGCCCAAGAAACCGCTCACGCTATCTTTACCCTCTTGTTCCTCGTCGTCTCCCTGGTGGTAGTCATCTCCATCCTCCTCGCCCCCTGGTTCGTCCCCTTCATCCTAGACTTCCCGGAAGAAGAAGCCGCCGCCCTATCCTCACCCACAACCTCCCCTCCTGACACCGATTGGCGCATCACCGCCGGCATTCGCGTCACCCAATTAATGTTCCCCTTTCTGCTTTTTGTCGCCCTTTCCGCCTGGGCGATGGGCGTCCTCAACACCTATCGCCGCTTCTTCATCCCCGCGGTCGCCTCCGCCTTTTTCAATGTCAGCGTAATCGCGGGCGCCTTCTTAAGTGCGGGCTATTTGAACTTACAAGGAATGCCCATGATGATCTTCATGACGGTCGCGGTCATCTTCGGCGGATTTCTCCAATACGCGGTCCAGCTGCCCCAATGCCGGACCGTCGGCTATTTTCCCCACCACATCGCCAATCCCATCCACCCCCGCGTCAAACAATTCCTCCGCATGCTGGCCCCCACCGTCTTTGGCCTGGCGATCTACCAAATCAACGCCCTTGTAACCCAAACCTACTTCGCCTCCAAGTACGGCGAAGGCGGCATCTCTATGATGCAATACGCCTTTCGTCTCATCCAATTCCCCTTGGGGGTCGTCGGCGTGGCTCTCGCCACCGCCTCCTTTCCCCAAATCGCCCAGCAAATCGAAAAAAGGCACCATTCCCAAGCCGCCCAAACCCTCACCGATGTCCTCAAGTACCTCATGCTTCTTATGATCCCCGCAGCCATCGGCCTGATCGCCTTGGGAGAAGATATTGTAGGTGCCATCTATAACCGCCGCGAATTTCGCGAAGGCGAAATGCTGCTTCCCACTTATCACGTCTTAATCTTTTATTGCCTGGGTCTTCTCGCCTTCACCTCAGTCAAAGTCCTGGTACGTACCTTCCAAGCCCACCATGATTTTCGCACCCCAGTCCTCACCGGCGCGATCGGCGTCACCAGCAATATCCTCTTCTGCGCCTATTTTGTCTATATCGATTGGCCCTTATGGGCCTTGGCCTTGGCCTCTTCTCTCGCCAGCAGCCTCCACGCCCTCATCTTAACTCTGCTCATCCGGGCGCGTATGCACGATTTTCGCTTGCTCACCCTCGTCTTTTTTGGCTTCCGGGTCTTACTTGCCTCCGGGATCATGGGATTCGCTTGCTATCTAGCCACCACATACTTCCCCATCGAGGGGACCTCTCTCCCCACCTACTCCCTGCGTATTTTTATAGGCATGTCCTTAAGCTTTCTCGTTTACGGGGCTATGGGATGGCTGCTCTTTCCCCACGAACTAAAACGTCTACTGAAACTCGCCTAATCTATTCCTCCTCGAGTTCCACCGCTTTAATACACGCAGGCCCATCGTTTTGAGGTTTATTCACGAGTGGACTCACGGGATATACCACCATCGCCTCGGAAGCATAAGGCCGAATCATGGCTTGGATATCCCGCTTGTATTCATTCTTCGGATCCAGCCATTTCTCATAATCTTCCTGAGGCAGGATCAAAGGCATACGATCATGAAACGGCTTGATCTTCTCATTCGCCTCCATCGTTATTATCGTACAAGAATCAATAATAGCCCCCTCTTCACTCTCCCATCGATCCCACAATCCCGCAAACGCGAAACATTCCTCCTCCTTCAAGCGCACAAAGTAAGGCTGCTTCTTCCCGTTTTGTTTGCGCCATTCGTAAAATCCGCTGGCGGGAATCAAACAACGTTTGCGCCGGACTGCCGAGCGAAAAGCAGGTTTCTCAAACAAGTTCTCTCCCCGCGCATTGATCATTCTTGCTCCAATCGATGGATCCTTTGCCCAAAAAGGGATCAGCCCCCATCGCACCCGCGACAAATCATTCTTCTCAATCTCAGGAACATAACGCACCGCCGGAATCTCCTGCGTAGGCGCAATGTTATACCGCGGCTCCAACGGAATCACTTCATCCAACGCAAACAAACGCTTCAAAATCTCTTCCGCACTGATCAACGCAAAACGTCCACACATTCAATCGTCCTCTCTACTTTCCCTTCTTTCAAACACTGGGAATATGAATAAAACCGTTTATAATTAAATAGAATAAGCCAATTCCAATAGCATTGTAAAATCTTCATTATAAAGAGAACACGCATAATTACAATTCACGCTAGTTCACGAAAGGAGAAGAAACGATGGCATTGACTCCCTCCACCATGCTGCCTCTAGGGACCCAAGCCCCTAATTTTTCACTTCCCGATACAGAAGGTAATACGGTCTCCTTGAGCGATCTCAAAGACGCCAAAGCCCTGCTGGTTATCTTCATGTGCAACCACTGCCCCTACGTGAAACACGTTCGCCATGAACTCGCCCGTCTCACCCGCGATTACATGAACCAAGGGGTTGCCATCGTGGGGATTAACTCCAACAACATCGACACCCACCCAGAAGACAGCCCCGAAAAAATGAAAGAAGAAAAAGAAAACGTCGGCTACCCATTCCCCTACCTCTTCGATGAAACCCAAGAGGTCGCCAAAACCTATCAAGCCGCTTGCACCCCCGACTTCTTCCTCTTCGACCAAGACCAAAAATTAGTCTACCGCGGCCAATTGGACGATAGCCGCCCCGGCAATGACATTCCCGTCACCGGCAAAGACTTACGCAACGCCTTGGATCAATTATTGGCGGGGCAGCCCATTTCCCAGCCCCAAAATCCAAGTGTCGGCTGTAACATCAAATGGAAACCGGGCAACGAACCGAACTATTGATCTCTCTCTTTTATAGGCTAATAATAGAGGCGGTGTTGCTGCGAATTCACAACACCGCCTTTAATTTCATAACCTTTACCGGCAACTTAAACTTGGTTTTTTCTTAACAATAACGACTAAAAAGGGATTCCCATGAAACTATTGTCTACTCTTCTCTTATCCTTTTGCCTAAGCCTTACCCCCTTCGCCAGTGATCCCCATACCCCCCAACCCGCAAAACCTTCTCCCAAAGCGGGATTCCACATCTACGCCCACGCCCACAATGACTACGAACACACCCATCCCCTGCTCGATGCGCTCAAAAATCGCTTCTACAGCGTCGAAGCCGATATCTGGCTGGTGGATGATAAGATCATGGTCTCCCACGACCAAGGCGACTACAAAGGCAACTTGCGCGAACTCTACCTAGATCCCCTGCAAAAACGCGTCCGTGAACATCAATCCGTCCACGACGACAGCGAACCCTTCTACCTCTGGCTCGACATCAAAGACGCTCGCAAAGAACTACGTCCCGTTCTCCATAATCTCCTCCAAGAATATCAAGACATGCTAACCGTCTTCACCAAAGAAAAAATTAAGCGCAACCCCGTTACCGTCATCCTCACCGGCGATGCCAGCTCAAAACGCGCCTACGTCAAAGAATACGCAACCCGCCTCGCCTGCCGCGATAGCAATACCTATAAAGCAGACGATCCCCCAGCCGATCACAAATGGCGCTATTACGCCCTTAATTGGAATAATGAGTTTGAATGGAATGGGGAAGGAACAATTCCCGAAAAGGATTACGAAAAACTACTGGGAATCATCGAAGATATTCACAACAAAGACCGCCAAATTCGTTTCTACGCCACCCCCGATAAACCGTCTTACTGGAAACTCGCTCTCCAAACCGGAATCGATTTCATCAACTCCGACTTACTCCCTGACTTAAACGAGTTCCTGGAGGAATACCAAGAGAAGAAATAACCCCCTACTCTTTCTCCTTCTTCATTTTCCTCTTCTTGGTGTCAAGGATCTTATAAACACAGGCGGATTTGCCTTTAATGAGATGTTCAACCCGCTCAACATTGCCATCAATCAAATCCTGAAAGAGTTCCAATTCCAAATTACAAACTTCAGGATATTCTTTGGCAACATCATGGATAGGACAATTATATTCCTTAAGATAAATTCCGTCCTCACGCTCTTCGACTTCGGCCATATAACCGCTCTCATCCCGCATTTGCGCTAATTTCTGAACTTGGTCCTTAATATCTGCCCCATTAAGCTCTTCCTTATATAGTTTTTCTAACTTCACGCGGCGGTGCTTGAGCAATTCCCCAATCTTTTCCCGGCCTTCCATCTCTTCCAAATTACGCAATATCCCAACCGCGAGCGAGGAATATTGCTGCGGGAAAAATTTTTCTGAATTATTCGTGAGCGCAAAATAGAGAGCCGGACGCCCTGCTTTTTGACGCACAAATTCCGATGATACCAGCGAATCACGTTCCAACGACATCAAATGCTGGCGCGCACCCATCGCCGTTAACCCCAATTCATCCCCCACCTGCTTCGCGGTCATGCGGCCATTCTTTTTCAATAAATTTAAGATTTCATATCTCGTACTACGATCTCGTTTCATTTCTTATACTCGTTTTTACCTACGGCTTCCATGTACTTCTATAACAATAAATATTTCTCATGGCCGTAATGATCTTCACTTTATATAAAATTTGTTATTTCTATTATTAAAGTATCAATCCACGGGGCGAAAATCAAAGAAATACACACCATGAAATTTGTAAAATCTACACAGACTTCAAGCCATTTTACACAATAACACTTTGTATTTATTTCACTTAATTGGAAGGATAGTACTTCAGCACCATAGGATAGACCAGTGGCATAGGATCATCTTCACGCTCCGCCATGAGCGCCACGAAAGCATCTCCAAATACAGGAATCCGTACGTCTATCTCTTCTGTCCACGGCTTAATGGACAAAGGGAAGCGCTGATAAGTATTAAACAAAGAAGCATCATCCCAGACGGCGAGAAACAAATCATGATCCACATAAACTTCAGGCAGCGAAAAATTCACATTCACATAACGAATCGGCGATAGTTCCTCTCCACTCGACCCCACCACCAAATGAATAATCTCTCCTTCAACCACCTTCCCCCCGGCAGGTGGACTTTGCTCCAACACCCGGTTCCATTTCTCCGCATCCGCCACAACCCGAAAGTCGATATTCTCTTCCTCCACCAAAAATGGCTGGGCATCCACCATGCTCATCACGTCATCTAACGTTTTATTAATCAACTTCGGCATCACATATTCCGGCTGCCTCGGCCCTAAACTCAACAACACATGCATCTGCTTCCCAATAACAATCCGCCGCCCCGGCAAAGGATCTTGGGATATCACCATCCCTTGCGGAATAGATCCATGATGCACCGACGCGCGGCTAGCAATCTGCAACCCCACATTGCGCAACTCTCCTTGAATCTCCTCCACACGTTTTCCGGTGATATCCGGAATCCGAATACGCTCCGGTCCCGCACTCACCGTCAAAAACACCGTTCGCCCTTTTTTCACGTACGTATCCGGATAGGGGCGTTGCTCCACCACAACCCCAGCAGGCGTATCTTCATTAATCACCTGCTTGACCGGTAATTCCGGGATCAACCCTTCTTCCAACAGCATTTCCACCGCATCGGTTTTCGTCAAACCCACCACCCGGGGCACTTCCACCTCTTCCCCACTGATTAAATAATCCAGCAGCCAAATCCCCCCTGCACCAATTCCCGTAAACAACAATCCTAAGAAAAGAAGCAAAAAAACAATGAGACCTATAAATTGAAAAAAAATTCGAACTATTTTTTTTATGAAACGAAACATGGTAGATACGTTTTTTATTTTAATATTCTTTGATATAAACCATTTCCTACGAAAATTTTAATCTATTTCACTCAAAGGGAATAGTCATGACTTTTGCAAACATGCAACAAACATCCCGTCCATCCTCCAACGGGGCGGGAAAATCTCGATCCACCCCTCCTCATGAAACGCCTCGCCAAATGCAGTTGGTAAACAAGAAGCCCGGCTCTCTAAAGTAAAAGACTCATGCTTCTCAAGAAATCGCGCCACCACCTCTTGATTCTCCTCTGGAGAAAGGGTGCAAGTAGAATATACCAACCTCCCTCCTACTTTCACATAATCACAAACCCGCTCCATCATTCGGATTCCCATCTCGCCCAACCGCTTTGTATCCCCTGGCCGCAAACGCCATCGCAAATCGGGATGCCGCCGAAAAGTCCCCCATCCCGTACAAGGCACATCGAGCAACACCGCATCAAACATCTCCCGCTCCCATGGAAAAGAATCCTCCAGCACCTCCATTTCGCGGGTTTTTATACAAGACAAACCCAAATGCTCTTGCCGATCCTTCAATGGCCCCAAGCGCTTCCGACTACGATCGCTCGCCCAAATCGTCCCTTGGTCCTCCATCAAATCAGCCAGAAAAAAACTCTTTCCTCCCGGCGCCGCGCACACATCCCATACTTTCCACCCCGGCTCGGGCGCCACCATCATCGGCACCAGCATCGAAGCCCCATCCTGTACCGTCCACAAAGGAGATCGCAACCACGCATGCGGAAAATTCACTCCCTGCGGGATTTCGATCCTCCCGGGAATCCGCGCATCCTGTTTATACGAAATCCCCTCCCTCTGCAACAATTCCAAAGCCTCTTTCTCCCTCCGTAGACGCAGCGACAAAGGCGCAACAGTATTACTAAACGAACAAAAAGCCTCCGTTGACGCTCTCCCCCATAAACGCTCCCAATCCTGAATCATCCATTCCGGAAACGATTCCTGCACCGCAAGCGTCTCACTCCACCTCTTCCCCTGTATGTCCAAAAAACTCTCCCGTTTCCGATCCACATTACGCAATACCCCATTCACCACCGAAGCCTGGTTCTTATAGCCCCGCCTCCGCGTAAGATTCACCGCCTCCGAAATAATCGCATACGAGGGCACCCGATCCAAATAAAGCAATTGATACACCGACATCTCCAGAATCCGCTGTACCGGCTTCGGCAATCCTTCCAAATCCTTCGCCACACGCTCCAGAATCGCTTGCAACCGACCTCGCCAGCGGCAAGTCCCAGATATAATCTCACGCGCCAAGGCCCGGTCTTCTTTCTTTTGACAAGAAGACTCTATCGACGAGAGCGTTTCCAACAACGTTTTTTCGTGATCGAAAACTTGTTCTACTATTTGTAAGGCTGTAACACGTGCAGGAGAGACTGTCGGCTTCGGCATAAGAACTCATTTCATGCTCATCGTTGGCATACGCTTGCGAATTATAAAATCAAGCCGGGGATGATACTACCTGACCTCTAATAATCTCCTAAACTTTTTTATAAGAAAACTAAAGCCCCCATCCCCTCCGCCGATAGTGTTTTAGTGACATTGTCTAAACAAGAAAAAAAAACCGCACCAATGAAAATTTTTCTCAAGATCGATTTCGCACCGCCGATAACGATCAGTGAAATCCAAACCATTCATCGGAGGCTATCCGAAATAGGGTTTTAAAAAAACATAATTCCGCCCCGCTCATGGATGAGCAACGAGACTAACCCTCTCAAGCATGGCGGACTAAATAATAAAGACCCCTACGCTCACGTTTTCCAACCAGGATGGAGGGAAACGCACAACCGGCAAGGATTGCTGGTCTACAAGTATCACGGAGGATACGAAAATGAGCATCACACGTATCAATAACAATGTTGCGGCTATCTCTGCAACACGCCATTTAAATGGCACTTCATCCAATCTTTCCAAAAATATCGAACGCCTCTCTTCCGGGCTGCGGATCAACCGCGCTGGTGACGATGCCGCCGGGATGACCATTCGGGAACGGCTGCGCACCCAAATCAAAGGCACCGATCAGTCGATCCAAAACGCCCAAAACGGGATCAGCATGGTGAATACCACCGAAGCGGCGCTCGATTCTATGGTTTCCAGCCTCCAACGTATCCGCGAATTGGCCATCTCCGCTGGAAACACAGGCGCGTACGATGCCGAAGCCATTCAGGCTATCCAGGATGAGGTCTTTCAACAAGTCGATGAAGTCAACCGGATCGCCAATACCGCCCGCTTTAGTACCCGTATCCTCTTCACCGGAGATAATGCCAATACCACCCAAGTCAAAGAGGGACAAGACGAACTGGGCGTTTCTATTTCAAAAGACCCAAACGCCAGCAACCTCAGTTCAGGCTCTTCCATCTTAAATATCATCCGCACCCACGCTGGCTCTGAAAATATACTTCCTCACAAAAAAGAAGATGATCAAGCCATCTTCGCCACTGGCATCAAAGACTCGACCGATATCGCCGTCACCACCGGCCGACTCCTCAACGGGGGCAATGCCGCCGGCTTCGGAGATGGCTTATCAGGACTCACTTTCGACGGCGTTTCCATCACTGGCACTGATATCATTACTTTCCAAGGCGTCTTATCCGATGGTGTCACTCCCTTTGCTGGCTCCATCAGTGTAAGCGACACAGGCGGTGCCAACTCGATGCAAGACCTTATGCAGCAAGTCCAAACCGCCATTGATGATGCCGAAACCGCCCTCTTCGGCGGCGTACCCGGCGACATTCCCGAATCCTTCGTGCAAACCCATGTCAGCCTCCCCTCGAGCGCTCTCGCCCTCGAGGAAGGAAGCGGACGCCTGCGCTTTATGAGTGCCAAAGCCGATGGGACCACTACAACCACAAATTCGGATGTCACCCACGCTCCCTCCAATTTCAACATTAGCTTTAACCTCGTGAACCAAACCGGGGATCTCAAACATGCGGTCAATTCCACCCGTGATTACGTACAAGGACAAGATGTCGGCGCCCAATATGGCAATACCGTCCAAGCCATCACCGGCTCCACCTTCGACTCCGGTAACTTCAATATCGAAGTTTCCGATGTCATCGGACCCAATCGCCGGAAAGTAGAAACAACGCTTGAATTCCGGCGCACTGACGGCTCCACCATTAACCGTAACACCAGCTTGGCCGCCGGCGCCGTTCTTAATGGCACCTTTGTCAACTCCGCCTTTACCACCGGAAACAGCGGCATTCGCTTCGAAGAAGGCGATACCTTTACGATTAAAGGCACCCAGGTGGATGGCACCTCCTTCGAAACCAAATTCACCATCTCCAACGATACTGCCGACGACTCCAACCTCACGGATGGCCGAATCGCCAGCCTTGGCGGACTCATCGATGAATTAAATTACCGCGCCAATGTCGCTTCTGACGGCTCGGATCGCGTCAGCGATCACTTCACAGATGCCATGGTCACCCTTACAGGCGATGGCACCTTACGCCTCATTGATGATGTGGCCGATCATTCCAACTCTTCGCTCTCCTTCGTAGCCCAAGATGAAACCTATACCGGCTCTGGACAACCCAAAACCTTAAGCGACAAAGCCCAAGTCAAAATTGACGGAAACCCTGAAGAAGCCACCGTCTCCATCGATGGCGGCCCCCGCCAACGTGTGCGCATCGGCGAAGAGGTCACCCTTTACGGCCAAGAGCCAACCAAATTTAAAGAATCCCAACCCAGTTTACGTATGAAATTAGGGGGCGGCTCTCGCGAAAGTTTCAACGAATCCCTTTTCAATCAAGGGGCCGATACTGTCGAAATCGAAGCCCAAGAATACATAGGCCGTCTCAACGGCGGACCCAGCGTCACCTTCCAAAATGGCGACGCTGACGTCTTCTTTGAAAGTGGAACCAGCAAAGGCGTCGCCGAAACCTTGATGCTCGACTTCGATAGCGTTCTCGATGTCACCGGTCCCCCAAGCGATGGTAGCAGTAACACTGGTTTCTCCATTCTTTTCTCGACCGTCAATAATTCACTAAACTTCCAAGTCGGTCCCTTCCGGGGGCAGGATCTACAAGTCAACATCCCCGACTTGCGCGGAGATAATCTCGGCTTCGGTCGGGGCAGCGGACGCACCGTCTCCGATATCAATGTCACCACCGTCGACGGCGTCAACGAAGCCCTCGATATCATCGACGAAGCCCTCGATCAGGTAAGCCGTACCCGTTCCACCCTGGGTGCCTTCACCAACCGACTCGATACCACCATCGACAGCCTCACTGTCAGTGAAGAAAATCTCCAAGCTTCCGAATCACGCCTGAGTGATGTTGATATCGCCTCCGAGGTCTCCGAATTCACCTCCAACCAGATCCTCTACCAGGCTGGTACCTCGGTCTTATCGCAAGCCAACTTTTTACCCCAAAACCTTCTTTCACTCCTGGGGTAAATCGAAACCTAACAGAAAAACAAGAGGTCACGAATTGATACAAACTATGCAGCCAAGCCAAGCAAAACTTAAATTACACACACTGTAACTAACGCAAACATAACTCGGTCACTTTCGTGAGGTTATGGGGTGAGGAGCACCAGCTCCGCCTCCTCACCCCTCCCACGACCGACATAGATAAAACCAAGAGCAGAAAGGACTAAAGAGAAAATAAAAAAACTCTCATCGTATCAATCGTTTCCCGACCCACACCCGCTCGGCGCAATGGTTGAAACGATGAAACATTCAAAACACCGCTGGAGTTACACACAATCAGTACGAACTCCAACGGAAAAAAATGAGAAAAACATCATGAGGTAAGCAAAAGCACATGACCGCTGCTGCTTAGGAGACATGGATTTCCGCTTTTGTCATCAGACAAAAGCCTACAGTCAGCCATACAGTAGTGTGTTTGAATTGGAAACATCCGATTCGTTTCTCGGAAGGGGCTTGAACGGCCGCGAACCGCTCTTCCCCTCCAAAACGAATTGAGGAGGACGCCTTATGAACCAAACCATGACCCCAACCCCTTTGTTTCGGCCTTCTGGTGCGAGGGAGGTCACGAAACAATACGCTCGGCGGAAGTCTTGGGTGCGACCAGGAATCCACTATGCCATCCGATGGGCTTCTTTCTTCTTCCTCCGTCCATGGGATGGAGTGGTGCTTCCCCGACGGGGTAAAAGTCATGGCTCAAATTCAGGCGCTCAGATGGACCTCTCGGTTGGCTCAACGAGCTCCGTTGAGCCAACCTCAATCGGGGACATTCCTTCTCTCCCTTTACATCAAATCCTTCCTCCACACGAGGAAGAAACCCAGAACCAGGAGATACGACCCGTGTTTGAGACCACGAACCCAGCACCCCAACGAGTGCATCCACCCAAACAGCAAAAACCTAATGAACTCGTTTTCGTAGCTCGACCGGGACGTAAGCAATAAATTCAGGAAAGTAGTAAGAAATAAGAAATAAGAAATAAAAAAAAAGGAAACACGTATGGAGTAAAACCACGTCACCCAATTCTACATAGTCTCGTCACCATCCTCTCTAAACGAGGACCGATGGACCAGGCTGACTACCTGGAAACGACGAGAGAGGTTGATCGTGATGGCCATTCACACGGCAGCTCCGCCTATGGCATTTCCGTGGGTCGTTCAAGTGGTTCCATTCATCCACAAAGGCGTTCTACAGCACCCCAAGAAACCCTGCGCCGGGTCGGTTGATATGGAAGCCCACTACCAATAAACAACCAATCGCGCCGGTTGTTTATAGCATGCCGGGGAGCCTCACTCGACTCCCCGGCATGCTTTCGCCCGACCCATGGTGAATCATCGGGGTGCTCCCAACGAACTCAGGCGGCACGTCCGCTTAGACTAAGCGCCGGCACGGATGCCGGCCGACCTATTCACGGAGGAATCCAATGAGTATCGCCCGAATCAACAACAATCTCAGTGCCATTAACGCAAACCGAAACCTCGCCATGAACGGGAGAACGATGCAAAAAAGCATCGAACGCCTTTCCTCGGGGCTAAGGATCAACCGAGCTGGAGACGATGCCGCCGGCATGACCGTCGTCACCCGCCTCCGCTCCCAAGTCCAAGGCCTCGACCGCGCGATCATGAATGCCCAAGACGGCGTCAACATGGTCAATGTCGCCGAAGGCGCTCTCGAAGAAGTCACCTCAAGGCTAGATCGGATTCGCGTTCTCGCCATCCAAGCCGCCAATACCGGCGTCAACGACAGACAGGCTCGCCAAGCCATTCAAGATGAAGTCTTCCAAAGTATCGACGAAATCACTCGAATCGCCGATACCACCAAATTCGGAAGCAATCATCTCCTCAATGGTGACTTCGGCGTGGATGCCGGGATCAAGCCCGGCCAGGATGGAAGCCATAATTTTGGAATTAATATCGACCAAGGATCTACTTCGACTACCTTGGAAAGTGGAGAGCACTATCTCAATATCATTCGCACCAGCAACGGTTATCAGCAGTTTACCCCCGGCATCGACGAAAACGGCGAATCTCGTACCATGAATCTGGGGATCCAAAACTCCACCGATATCGCCGTCTCTCTCGCTCGATTCGCCACCACCAGCGGTCTAAACGGCACCGCAGCCACTAACGCCGCCCAAATTGGCAACGGCGGCTTCTTCAATAGCGTCTCGATCCATGATGGCGATGCACTTTCCTTCGAAGGAGTCCTCGCCGATGGGGTAACCAAATTCAGCGGCACCTTAAGCGCTTCCAGTATCACCACCATGGGCTCTTCCTCCGACACCGGTGCCGCCGCCCAAACTTCTCTGCTTGGGGCGATTAACGAAGCCATCGACCAAGCCGAAAAAAGCCTATTTGGCGTTGATTCCACCGCCAGCGTCCCCACCGCCTACCGTACCACTGTAACCCTCGCGGATAGCAGCGGCGATAACCGTGGACGCTTCTTAATGGTCAGCGACATGGAAACCATCAATGAGTCGAATATCAATATGAGCCTTACACGGGATAGCCATATCGTCACTCAATCCAAAGGCACCACCCGCGCGGGTGGGATTGGCATCAACTCGGTCCTCTCCGGCGGCGGGCAAATTGGCAATAACGTCACCGCGATCACCGGCAGCACCTTCGAATCCGGCAGTTTCAGCATCGATGTCGAAGATGTCCAAGGCGCCCAAAGCCGCACCATGGACTCCACCGTCGCTTTCCAAAACCACTCTGGCGCGAAAATCGCCCGCAACGCTTCCCTGGCCAGTGGCGATCGAGGTCTGAAACTCAACGGTACATTTGTTGATGGTATCTATACCGGCGGTGTCTCCATCTCCATCGGCGATACCATCAACCTGCGCGGCGTCGAAGTGGACGGCACCACCTTCGATGCCACCTACACCATCAGCGGCGATACCTCTACCGATGCAGAGTTAAACGACTTCCAATTCGCCACCCTTTCTGGACTCGTTCAAGAACTCAACTATCGTACCCGCGACTACACCGTCAATAGCATGGATGGCAAACTTTCACGCTTCGAAAACGCTGTCGCCACCGTCACCCCGGAAGGGAGATTGCGTTTTGTCGATGACTTAGGACGGAATGATTCTAAACTCAATTTCACCCTAACGTACAACAATGGCTCCCGCTCTTCCTCCTTCACCATCCAAGACGACGCCGATCTTGTGCGCGAAGGCTTCGCCGAATCAGCCACCCTACGCGTCAATGGGGGCCCCGCAGTCCGTGCCCAAGCAGGAGAAGTCATTACCGCCTACGGCCCCAAAGAAACCAAAGAGCAAAGTGTGCAGCCTCAAGTCACCTTCCGGGTCGGCAATAACCTCAACGTGGGTCAAGATATTATCGAAGTGGAAGGCCAAGAATTCGCCGGCTCCCTGAATGGAGGCCCTAAAGTCACCTTCCAAAACGGCGCCCAAGATGTCACCTTCATCGACGATGGCAGTTTCCGCGAAGGCGTCGCCCGGACGATGACCGTCGATTTCGACACCATTCTTGATATCACCAAATCCGATGCCGATCATCCCGACCCTGGCACCACGGTCCTTATCTCCGTCGTCAATCGTTCTGTCAATTTCCACATTGGAGCCTTCTCCGGAGACAATTTCACCACCGTGATCGGCGACCTGACCGCGCAAAACCTGGGCTTCGGGAGAGGCAGCGGACGCACGGTCGAAGATATCGACGTCACCACCCAAGAAGGAGCCAACGATGCCTTGAAAATCATTGATGAGGCCATCGATCAAGTCAATCGCACCCGCTCTCTACTCGGCGCCGCCACCAACCGCCTCGAAAGCACCATTAGCAATCTGAGCGTCTCTTCCGAAAATCTAACCGCCTCGGAATCACGTTTACGGGATGCCGATATCGCCAAAGAATCGACCACCTTCACCAAACAGCAAATCCTGATTCAATCCGGCGTCTCTGTGCTTGCCCAAGCCAACTTCTTGCCTCAGAGTTTCCTGTCACTCTTAGGCTAAACATAAACAGCACCTGAAAGCGTTTCACCAGCCGGTGCGGAATGCCTATCCGCATCGGCTGGCCTGCTTCCTCAACAGTTTTTTCTCCTCTCGAGTTAAAGAATTCTTCATCCCACGCTTCGGATTCTTGCTTTCTCAATTCATAATAAATCCCCAAATGAATACGAGGAGAGAATAGAATGAGCGATCGTCAATGTCCTGTCTGTGAAAGCCAACATCTTCATTCCTTTTGGTTCTGGGAAAAAGAAGACCAATTACTGCGTGAATGGGCGATGGATACCCGCCTTCACTTCTCCATTTGCCGAGATTGTTCGTCCATTTTCCAAAATCCCATCATCCCACGCGACACCACCACGGATTTTGATTTTTCCCCCTCCGATTTTGACTTATCCTCTCCAGAAACACCCCCCGTCCTAGAACCGATAGAATGGGTACGCCAATTCGCTGGCTACGGCCGCCAGGCGGGAAAAGCCTTAGAAATTTTTTCTGAGAAAAAAACGTTCGATCCATTTTTGCCCAAAGAAGGCTGGGACTATGAAGCCCTCTCCATCACAGAGGTCATAAATCAACTCTCCACGAAGGAAATTCCCTCTCAGTCCGAATCGTATGACCTCATCTTTTGTTTCGATGCCCTCGAATGCACCCCCCAACCCATCCCTCTGCTGCAGTCGTTTTACTCCAGGCTAAAACCGGATGGCGCCCTCTATTTAGAAGCCTTTAACCCTCTGGCCCATCCACGCACCAACCACCTCTGTCTCACTCGCAACAATTTTTGCCTCTTCCCTTTCCAAAGCCTTCTCTTTGCTCTCTACAAAACCGGATTCACCAACCACTCCGCTGAAATCTGCGGCCGCATCCGCATGCTTTGCACCAAAATGCCCCAAATCCCCGAATCCGAAGCCACCAAACTCGTTCCTACAGAACTTTGGGGGCATATCCTTTATCGTTTTCAACGTAATTTCTACTGGTCGTGGGTTACAAAACGTCTCCAACAATTCATTGAACAATCCCCCTCTGATCCTCAACTTCTTGAAAAAACCAGAAAAAGTTTACATGAATCCCCCCTTGAACTTCACACCGTACGCGATGTTTGCGGTGCCTGTCTCTTATTCGTTGAAGAAGTGGCCAATCTGCGCAAAAATATGGAAAAGGATTGGCCTCTGGTCATGGCTCGAATCTTTGACGTTTTCAAAAACGATTTTAACTTATATGACCTGCTCCAACTCGCACCCTTAGAAGGCGTAGGAACATTTCCCGATATTGAACGCTTCCACTATAATGAAAAAATGATCTACATGAACACCACCGAATACTTCCAAAAACACTTTTCCTTGCAAGAAGCGACCAAACTATGCGACACCATCATCGCCGCGGGGCAAAAAGTCTGTGGTCACCTCAGTTCCTTTCTCTGAAAGGCTAAATTTTAACCCGATCCCAGATTTGTTTTCATACAATTCAAAAGTTATGCTATTATAATACTACAAGGTATTATAAAATAATTATTCTTAAAACAAGCATTTTATCTCGCTTCTTTAGCCGAGAAGAATTCCCAAGGGGTTTAATTCGATGTCAGATACTACCCTGGTTAATGATTCAAAACACTGGCGCGCTTTTGAAGAAAACAAACTCACCCACTCTGTGGCTCATTATCTTATGGCGATCGACCAATTACGCAAGAACTTAGGATACGCCCGCGTTACCGATGTCGCCAGCATGTTAGGAATTTCTCGCGGGGCGGCCTCTTTAGCCTTGACTCAATTGAAAGATCGCGGCCTCGTTACCGAAGACCCAAACCGCTTTCTCTTATTAACCAAAGAAGGAACCAATTTAGCCCACAACGTTGAACATAACTTCGTCCTTCTTAACTGTTTCTTTGAAAAAATCTTAGGTATTCCCCCCGATATCGCTAAATCGGACGCTTGCAAAATGGAGCATTTGCTCAGCAAGCAATCCTCCGAAGCACTCGTCAAGTTTCTTCAAATCCTCTTTTCCGACAAAAAATGGGTCAAAGACTTTATCTCCCGCATGAATAAAGAAGGGGTCCTCTGTTCACAAAATGGCCCCTGCCCTCTGTGCGAACCAATCGGCGAATGCCTGCGACCCAAGGAGTAAATACCGTCTTCATTCACATATGTAATTTTCTCATTAAAATAATACTTGCCTATTATCTTCACCCTTTTTCCTTTGTAAGATATCCTTGAATTACGACGGTTTATTCATAAATAGCAATATGCGCAGAAAGGAATATCATGGTCTTTGATTTGGATAGAATCAAACAGGTCTATGCCCATTTCTCCGAACGAGTGAACACCGCCCGCAATGGGGTAGGACGTCCTCTCACCTTAGCGGAAAAAATTCTTTACGCCCATCTCTATCATCAACCTCCACAGAAGGCATACACCCGCGGCGAATCCTACGCAGAATTCGCCCCCGACCGTGTCGCCATGCAAGACGCCACCGCCCAAATGGCCTTACTCCAATTCATGCAAGCCGGCAAGAACAAAACCGCAGTTCCCACAACCGTACACTGCGACCATCTCATCCTCGCTAAAGTTGGGGCTGAACATGACTTGAAAAATTCCCTGGATATGAACTCCGAGGTCTTTGAATTCCTTTCCTCCGTTTCCACCAAGTATGGAATCGGCTTTTGGAAACCGGGCGCGGGTATCATCCATCAAGTGGTCTTAGAAAACTACGCCTTCCCCGGCGGGATGATGATCGGCACTGACTCTCACACTCCCAACGCCGGGGGACTAGGAATGGTCGCCATCGGAGTAGGCGGCGCCGATGCCGTCGACGTCATGGCCGGGATGCCCTGGGAACTCAAGTTCCCCAAACTCATCGGCGTCAAACTCACAGGCCGGATGAGCGGTTGGACTGCGGCCAAAGACGTCATTCTCAAAGTCGCAGGCATCCTTTCTGTCAAAGGCGGCACCGGCAGCATCGTTGAATATTTCGGCGAAGGCGCCGAAACCATCTCCTGCACCGGCAAAGGCACGATCTGTAACATGGGCGCCGAAATCGGCGCCACCACTTCTCTCTTCGCCTTTGATGACAAAATGGCAGAATACCTCCGCGCCACCAAACGCGAAGAAGTCGCCGAAGGGGCCCTCTCCCTTCGCGAGCATCTTCGCAGCGACCCTGAGGTCTACCAAAATCCCGAAAAATATTACGATCAATTAATCGAAATTGATCTCTCCAAACTCGAACCGCATATCAACGGGCCTTTCTCCCCCGACCGTGCTTGGCCTATCTCCGAATTCGGGAAAGCGGTCATCGAAAATAATTATCCCAAAAAACTCGATGTGGGCCTGATCGGTTCCTGCACCAACTCTTCCTACGAGGATCTCGACCGCTCCGCCACCATCGCTAACCAGGCCGTTAAGAAAAAATTGAAATGCAAATCCGAATTCACCGTCACCCCAGGCTCCGAGCAAGTACGCTACACCGTCGAACGCGACGGTTTACTGCAGCTCTTTGAAAAAATCGGCGGCGTCGTTCTTGCCAACGCCTGCGGCCCCTGCATCGGACAATGGGCACGCCACGGCGCCGACAAACAGGAAACCAACTCCATCATCACCTCCTTTAACCGCAATTTTGCTAAACGCAACGACGGAAACCCCAACACCCATGCCTTTGTTGCTTCTCCTGAAATCGTCACCGCCATGGCCCTCGCCGGCGATTTAACCTTCAATCCCCTGACCGATCCCCTCGTAAACGAAGAGGGGGCATCCGTCAAACTCGATGAACCTAAAGGCCAAGAACTCCCATCCAAAGGGTTTGATGTCAAAGATCCTGGCTATCAGCCTCCTGCCAAAGACGGAAGCCAAATCGAAGTCATCATCCGCCCCGATTCCGATCGCTTGCAAAAACTTGAACCCTTCCCCCCCTGGGAAGGGACAGACATTAAAGGCCTGAAATTGCTCATCAAAGCCTTGGGAAAATGCACCACCGACCACATTTCCCCCGCTGGCCCCTGGCTTCGTTATCGCGGCCATCTCGATAACATCTCCAACAACTGCTTCTCCGGGGCCGTGAATGCCTTTACCGAAGATACCAACAAGGTAAAGAATCATCTAACCGGTGAATATCAGGAAGTCTCCGACGTCGCCCGCGCCTACAAAGCCAACGGGATCGGAAGTATTGTCGTTGGTGACGACAACTACGGCGAAGGTTCCTCCCGCGAACACGCCGCCATGGAACCCCGTTACCTGGGCGTGCGCGCAGTCGTGGTACGCTCCTTTGCCCGCATTCACGAAACCAACCTGAAAAAACAAGGGATTCTGGCTCTCACCTTCGCCAATCGCGAAGATTATGACAAAATCCAGGAAGACGACACCTTCGACATTCTCGGCTTGCAACATTTCGCTCCCGGGAAACCGCTTACCCTGGTCATCCATCACGCCGATGGCAGCCAGGAAGAAATCCCCGTGGAACATTCTTACAATCAAACCCAGATCGCATGGTTCAAAGCCGGTAGCGCCCTAAACCTAATCCGCCAGCAACAAAAACAATCCGCCTGATCTCCTTTCCTTCCATAGAATGATCCCCAGAGGGACGGTCTCCAGCACCGTCCCTTTTTTTATTTCCCACAGTACCTTTAGCGTTGCCCATTGAGGATTTTCTCTGACTCTGGATAATGGAAAGAGACATAAAAACCGCAGCTTTACAGGAGGATTGATCGTGATACGAAATAGGAGCATCATTTTACTCACGATACTGAGCTTAAGTATTTGTTTACCCGGAAACGCCCTCACCCCCGAAGAACAAGAGCAAGGCTTTGTTTCCATGTTCAACGGAGAGGACTTGAGCGGCTGGAAAACCATGGGCAATGAAGATGCCTTCGTCGTAGAAGACAGCGTCATCGCAGTCCATCCCAACCGCGGCAACTACCTCCGCTATCACAAGCAATTTGAGGATTTTATCCTGCGCCTCGAATACAAAGTCGCCCCCAAAGCCAACAGCGGGATCTTTTTCCACGCCCCTGAACATGGCCGTAACTCCAGAGTCGGCTTCGAAGTCCAACTCCGCGATACCCATGGCCAAGACCCTTCCCCCCACATCACCGCCGCCCTCTATGATGCCGTCGCCCCAAAAATCAACAACGAAAAACCCGCCGGCGAATGGAACGATCTCGAACTCCTCTGCCAATGGCCGGTCATTCGCATCACCCTCAACGGCAAAGAAGTGATGGATATCAACGCCGAAGAAATCGAACAAATCAAATGGCGCCGCCGTTTTGGCTGGCTGGGTCTCCAGGATCATCACACCAAAGCCTGGTTTCGCAACCTTCGCATCAAAGACCTCGGCGGTGATGCCCGCGATCAATGGACTCCCCTATTTAATGGCAAAAACTTCGACGGCTGGCGTATCATCGGCGACGCCACCTGGACCGTGGAAGATGAAAAGATTGTCGCCAAAGATGGAAACGGCTACCTCATCACCGAAGAAAAATACAAAAATTTCCATCTCTGGACCTACGTCAAAACCACCCGCCGCGCCAATGGAGGCATTTTCTACCGCTGGAATAAACTCGGCGACCGCGGCCACGAAGCCCAAATCTATAACGTCGAAGGAGCTAAAAACCCCACCGGCAGCATCTACAACCGCACCCCCGCCTCGGGACTCTATGCCAGCGATTTCTCCTGGTTCCCTATGCAAGTCATCGCGCAAGGCAAACACTCCAAAGTCATTGTCAACGGTAAAATCGTGGCCGAATACGACGAAACCGTAGACCGCGAAGGCCACATCTCCCTGCAAATGCACCGCAAAGACAGCACCATCCAATTCAAAGATTTACGCATCTTTTCATTGGAAAAGAAGGAATAATTTTTCTAAAAATTGCTCGAGGCTTTCTTCTTCGACTTGACATAAACCCAAGAGATAAGTAGTCTTCAATCCATAGTGATTTTCGCAGACTTTAACTTGCGAGAAAGCAAAACATCCTAGAGATGAATCAACGAAAAATGGAGGATAAACCCGTGGAAGGAAAAGCCCTCGGACTAGTTGAAACACGAGGCTTGGTAGGCGCTATTGAAGCGGCCGATGCAATGGTCAAAGCCGCCAGTGTCACGTTAATTGGTAAAGAAAAAATCGGTGGTGGATATGTAACCGTTATGGTTCGTGGTGATGTAGGTGCTGTCAAAGCGGCAACCGATGCCGGCGCTGCCGCTGCCCGCAAAGTGGGCGAAGTGGTTTCCGTGCACGTTATCCCCAGACCTCATGGCGATATCGAAGGGGTTCTGCCAGCAAAAGGATAATTTCACGAGCGGGCCACGCTTGCCCTCGTGCGGACCTTTGAATTCGGTTCATGTTGCGTGTATCAACTGAGGTTTCTGTTCACCGAACTAAAATTTCATTCGCTTCATCCTTCGAACAATAACCTCGTGCTACACACATTCGCATAACCTCATATGTCTGGAAGGACCAAGCGTGGCACCAGAAAGCCACGCTTGGTTTTTTGAAACGTGCTTACTCCTGTGGTGGAATCTATACAGATTCGCCAACACGCGATAGGTTTAAGAGCAAGGTCATTTCCCTACTTATTAAACCTTCGGTGATGACTACGGTTGGAAAAGTGGTTGACTATGGCCTATCCCCCGATTGATGAAAATCTGGTACAGCAGGTAACCCAACGAGTGGTTTCCCGCCTGCGTGAAGCCTCCGCGGCTGCCAGTTCCAAAATGCTGATCCCCGTGAATATCTCGGTGCGTCACTGCCACCTTTGTCAGGAACACCTGGATATTCTCTACGGTCCCGGATCACACCTGGAGGAACGAAATCCCCTTTATCAACCCGGAGAATTTGCCTCCAAGCAAACCGTCACCCTTGTAGGACCCCGCATGCGTTGTTTGGGAGAAGTACGGGTCTTAGGCCCCCTGCGCAGCAAAACTCAGGTGGAAGTCTCTCGTACCGATGCCATTTTTCTTGGCATCGATCCCCCCGTGAAACCCTCGGGCAATCACGAAGGCAGCAGCGGCATCATCCTGGTGGGACCCGTGGGGGTTGTTCATCTTCAACAAGGCGTCATACTCGCCAATCGCCACATCCACCTTTCCGCCGAATCAGCCGCCAAATGGGGATTGCACGACAACCAAAACGTTAGCGTGCGCGTTGAAACCAACAAGAAAACCTTACTGGAAGATTGCCAACTTCGTGTTAGCGAAAAATTTTTAGATGAAATGCATCTCGATACCGACGATGGGAATGCTTGTGGTCTTCGGGGTGGTGAAAAAGTCGAAATCGTACCCTGATACTAGGTTGAATTCATGGATATTCAAGAAATTGAACGCATAGTGGCCGAAGAAGTCTCCAAGGTTATCGCTGAACGGCAGCGCGGTGAAGATACCTCCTTCCCCGCTGACCAAAATGAAACCTTGGATTCCTTCGCTTGCAGTGGCCCTTCCTGTAGCGCTCCTGCTTCGCCACAACCTACACCTCCTCCCCAGAATTCTACCTCGCCCCAAGAAGCCAAACCCGTTTTTCAACCTCCGCCGGACGAAACCGCTGTGCTTGTTTTGTTCACCGGAGCCCGTGAAGAATGGGATACCTTAAGCCAAGCATTCCAAACGTGGCGGGAAAGCGGCATTCGCCTGGACGCGCTTTTCTCCGAAAGCGCCAAACATGTCATCCCCATCCAAGAGGTTGAAGCCCTCGGCTTTCGTATGGTCGATCAACCTGCCGAACTGCACGAGATGATTTACGACATGGATCGCTACGCCGCCACCTTCATCCCTTCGGTCAGCCGTACCCACGCTGCCAAGTTAGCCCTGGGAATTACCGACAATGTCACCCTCAATCTTATGCTAACCTCGCTCGCCCAAGGGGTTCCCACGATCGCCACGGATGAAGGCTTATCCCCGAATGCCTGTATCGTATGCGGCAATAATGTCCCCGGTATCCAAGATGTCCTCGATAAATACCGCGATCAATTAGCCACCATGGGGATGAAACTTCTCCCCGCCAATGACGCGGTAAAAGAAATACAAACCCTCCTCTTCAACAAAGCCGAAGGGGGGTCCAATCTGATCACCACCTTGATTACCGAAGAAGATGCTTACAAACTCAAAGGCCCCGTGGTCAAAGTCGCCCGCGGTGGCCTGGTCACTCCCTTGGCAATGGAATATTTCAACCGAGAGGGAATCGAAGTGATTATCGTTCCGCCTAGTTAAAATAGTGAATCGTACAACAAGAGAGTTTCTCACAGGAACAAATATTGACGAAATAGGAGTTATGGCTTGGGAAATGGATGAGCAACGAATAGCGGAAATCGTTCGACGCGTACTCACCGAAGTACAGCAGCCTAATCAATCACCCGCCACCGGAACCGGGCATGTCGCCACATGTGCAGGCGGCGCCGTCAGCGGTGGCCAAGATGGTGTATTCGAAGATATAGAACAAGCAATTCAAGCGGCCAAAGTCGCAGCCGAACAACTCGCAAAGTCTTCTATGGAAGAACGCGAACGCTATGTGGCTGCGATTCGTGAAGCCGCACGCCGGCATGAACAAGAGTGGGCTGAACTCATCGTGCGTGATACCGGTATGGGACGCGTTGATCATAAAATCACAAAAAATGCCTTGGCGCGCGATAAAACCCCAGGCACCGAAGAACTTCAAACTACCTGCGTCACCGGCGACAATGGCATGATGGTGGAAGAATACGCCCCCTTTGGCGTCATCGGCACCATCACCCCTTCCACCAACCCTGTCGCCACCGTCATCAATCACTCAATCTCCATGATCGCTGCCGGCAATACAGTGGTTTTCGGCCCTCATCCCAGCGCAGTCCAATGTACCCTGCAAAGCATGCAGGACATCAACCGCGCCTTAGTCGCCGCAGGCGCCCCTAGAAACCTGCTCACCGCCAACCGGGAACCCAGCCTGCGCTCCGCGAAAATCATCATGGAGCACGAAGACGTGATACTCCTCGTCGCCACCGGCGGCCCCTCGGTCGTCAAAGCTGCCCTAAAAAGCCCCAAACGCTCCATCGTCGCCGGCCCCGGGAATCCCCCCGTCATCGTGGACGAAACCGCTGATATCCCTAAAGCCGCCCAGGACGTTTATGATGGCGCTTCCTTTGACAACAACATGCCCTGCATCTGCGAAAAGGAATGCTACGTTCTCTCTTCCGTCTACGATGCATTCCTCAACGCCATACAGCAAAGCGGGGCCCACCTCCTGGACCGCTCTCAAACCGACACCTTGACTAACATGCTGGTCGTTGAAGGGCACGCCAACCGTGACTATGTAGGCAAAGATGCCCGGGTGATTGCTCAATCCCTGGGATTGAATGTTTCACCCAACTGCGATTTACTCATCGCCGAAGTGGATCAATCCCATCCCTTCGTTCAAACCGAGATGCTCATGCCAGTCCTGGGTATTGTACGCGTACAAACCTTCGAAGAAGCCATGCAAAAAGCCAAAGAAGCCGAACACGGCTTCGGCCACACCGCCATCATCCACAGTCAACGCGTGGATCGCATTACCGCCTTTGCCAAAATGATGGATTGTAACCTCTTCGTCGCCAATGGCCCTTGCGGCGCCTGCCTCGGCAACGGCGGAGAAGGATGGACAGCCTTTACCATCGCAGGCCAAACCGGCGAAGGTCCCTGCACCCCCAAAACCTTTAGCCGCGTTCGCCGATTTGCCGTCGCCGACAGTTTACGTTTTGCCTGATTAATCCTATAAACTTTTTTTATTTCTCAAGGAATGGAACCAATCCATTCCTTTTTTATTGGATTGTATGTAAGATAGATTGTAAAGTTATATATAAATTATAATATTTTTCCGAGGAAGGAAATATGCCTCTGTTAACCGAACAGATCCAAGCTCGCCTGAAAGAATTTCATACAAAACAATATCATTATTCCTATCTCCAACCAATCCAAAAAGTAAAACTTCTCGAAAACGCAGCCAAATCTCCCGAAGATTTCCCTCAAAAAAAGTGGAAATCCTTCTCCCTTGGCCAATCTTGGCCTAAATTCGATACTTATTATTGGCTTTATATTCCTATCCAAGTCCCTGAGAGTTTTCAAAATAAAATCATTGACCTTCAGATCTCCCTTTCAAACGAGTATTCGCTCCACACTCCCGAAGCCTTGGTTTTCATCGACAACCGGTTAAAACACGGAATCGACCGCCAACATAACACCATCCGACTTTCCCATGGCAAAACCCAACCACAATACGAGGTCCTCATCCGCGTATATAGCGGACAAGCCCTGCGCTATATCGGAGAAAATCACGTATCTCCCTATCAGTTCACAGAATGCACCCTGGGCACCCTTCAACCCGAAGCCTGGCACTTTTATTCCAAAGTAAAGACTGTCTTTGAGGTCGCGCAAACGTTCGACGAAAATTCTCGCTTACACCACGATTTCCTAAACTTACTAGCCGAATGCTTCAACCGCATTGATTATCTTCACCCCCGTTCCACTGAATTTTACAATTCTATCGCAAACGCGCATGAGCATCTCACCAATTCTCTTCAAACCATCCAAGTTCCTCCCACCCTCCCCCAGGCCACCTGCATAGGACACGCCCATATTGATCTTGCTTGGCTTTGGCCTATTGAACGCACCCGCGAAAAAGCGATTCATACCTTTTCTACCGTTCTTGATTTAATGGATCGTTATCCCGATTTTCACTTCTTCCAAAGCCAGCCCCAGCTTTATGCCTATCTCAAAAATGATGCGCCGGATCTGTTTCGCCAAATCAAAAAGCGGATTAAAGAAGGCCGCTGGGAAGCCGATGGGGCGATGTGGGTCGAATCAGACTGCAATCTCCCCTCGGGAGAATCCCTGGTACGCCAGTTCCTTTACGGCACCCGATTTTTCGAAAAAGAACTGGGCGTCAAGCCCAAGGTTTTATGGCTGCCTGATGTATTCGGCTTCTGCGCCGCGCTGCCCCAAATCATGCGCCAAGCGGAAATCGAAGCCTTCATGACCACCAAACTCTCATGGAACCAATTCAACGAAATCCCCCATGACACCTTCCGCTGGCGAGGTATGGACGGCAGCGAAGTCCTCGCCCATTTCATCACCACCCCATCCGAATTCTGGTTCAAAACCTATAACGGCATCCTCGATCCTCCCACTCTCCAAGGTGCCTGGGATACTTACAAGCAAAAAGAGGCACAATCAGAAATTCTCTTCGCCTTTGGTTATGGGGATGGTGGTGGCGGTCCCACCGAAGCCATGCTGCAAACCGCGTGCGATCTGCAATCAATGCCCGGTTTTCTTCAAGTCCAACAAGGCCGGGTCAGCGATTTCTTCGAACGCTTAGTCACCCATAAAGATCAATTCCCCGAGTGGCACGGCGAACTCTATCTCGAATACCACCGCGGCACTTACACATCCCAAGCCAAGATCAAACGCTGGAACCGCGCAGCAGAACGGCTCATGCAGTGCACCGAATTCCTGGCTTCGCTCGCTGCCATGCAAGGAAAAAAATACCCCACCCACAAAATCCGTGAACTCTGGGAGCGCATCCTCCTAAATCAATTTCACGATATCCTGCCCGGTTCATCCGTCGCAAAAGTCTATGAAGATTGCGAACAGGATTACACATGGATCAACGAACAAACCGACTCAATCACCCAATCTTCCTTAAAGCACATTACAGAACCAAACCCCGAAGCGCATACTTTCACTCTCATCAACCCGCTCGGCTGGCCGCGATTGGAACCGATCCTCGCCCTTCCACCTGCAAAGGCTCTCCCCTTGTTTATGGCGATGGATAAACAAACCCAACCGATCCTTGCCCTGGATGGTAACTACTATTTGTTGTTTGAAAATCATTCGCTTCCCGCCTACGGCTGGTGCTCCGTCGTCGTCTCTCCCGAGCATGAAATAAATACTGACAAGCACCTCTCTATCACCACCCAACGCATAGAAAACGATGAACTCATTCTCGAAATCAATGATCGCGGGGAATTAACCTCGATCTTCGATAAACAAGCCCAGCGTGAAGTCCTAGCCGAAGGCGAACGAGGAAATGTACTTCAAGCCTTCGAAGATAAACCCCTGGCACATGACGCCTGGGACATCGACCTCTTTTACCAAGAAAAATTGCTCCCCACCGGAGATACTACCGAAGTGGAAATCATGGAAGAGGGCCCTTTGCGTGCCACCCTGCTCATCAAAAAAAACATTCTCGACAGCGAGGTGCTCCAATGGATCTCCCTCTATCGGGATTCACGCCGCATCGAATTTGACACGCAAATCAATTGGCTTAACAAAGATGTGCTTCTCAAAACCGCCTTCCCAGTCGCCATCAACGCCGACATGGCCACCTATGATATCCAGTTTGGCCATGTCCAGCGCCCCACGCATCACAATACCTCGTGGGATCTCGCGCGATTCGAAACCTGCGCTCACAAGTGGGTCGATCTCTCCGAAGGGGATTACGGCGTCAGCCTCCTCAATGACAGCAAGTACGGCCACGATGTTCATGGAAACACCATGCGTCTGACCTTAATCAAAAGCGCCAGTGCCCCGGATCCCTCCGCCGATGTAGGAATCCACCATTTCCGCTATGCCCTCTATCCCCACGCCGGCACTTGGCGTGAGGCCAAAATCCCCCATCGCGCCTATGAATTGAACCACCCTCCTCTTCTCGCAGAAGGCTCCATCAATCTGGAGTCCGATTCATTCCTCAGCCTTGACCGGGATCATGTAATTCTGGAAACCATAAAATGGGCAGAAAACGACAATGCCCTTATCCTGCGCTTATACGAAGCCTACAATCAGCGTGGGCCTGTCACCCTTACCTTGATGCGCACTCCCCAAAAAATCACCCAGTGTAATCTACTCGAACGCGATGACCAGGAACTTTCTTTTAAAGAGAATCAACTGATTTTCACAATAAAGCCCTTCGAGATAAAAACCTTCAAAGTGTATTTTTAACTCTTTAACGTCTCTCTATTTTTTCCGGCTCACGTTATTGGAAATTTGCACCTCACCCTCACTCTCGTTGGTAATCTTCCGCTCACCCACAAACGTGTTACCCGTCACCACCGCGGAAAGCACTTCCGAGCCGAGGTATATATGCGGATTCTCCAGCGCAAACCGGCAATTCGATACCGAAACACTGCCACCCTCGATGCGCAACGATTCCGCCTCGAGGTCATCCTTTCCCCAATGTTGGAAGTTGCATTGATGGAACGCCACATGCCCAGTGCCCTGCAGTTTCGCGTTCCGGTGGGCGGGCCCCCAAAAGGCGCAGTTGTTGAGTTGCACCACCCCATCAAAACTTTCCGTGGTCACCACCTCGGTCGGCGTATCTCCCGCAAAAGTCACGAACTCACCATTGGTAATCAGCAAGCCATAGGGTTGCGTCGCCTCCACCCAAAGCGCGTATTGGCCGCCATCCGCCCCGATGCCGAGAAAGTTTCCATTGCAGCCTCCGCTTTCGGTTTGGATAAAGGCATACCCTTTCTCGAAGCCATACACAAAAGTGTTCAGTACATATTCCCAATCCGTGCGTCCAAAGATGAAGGCTTCGACATTTTCATTTAAATACGCAATCAAGGCACCCATATTCTTGACCTGTTGCTCTTCCGGCAGTTTCGCGCGTTTCCAATAGTGGGGATTAAAATGCACATTCTCAATCCGGCCAATATCCGTGCAGTGGTCGATATACACCCCGCGCCGCAGCACACAGCCAAACACGTTGCGGATGTAGTGCAATTCATGCGGTACCCCAAAATGAATGCCCTGATAAGCATTCACCAGAGTCACATTGGTGACGCTGCCGTGCATGCCGCTGCCTTTGATCGTCCAAGGGTAAGGTTGAATATCTTCGAATACCTGTTCTGGATAATAGATCGTCAGTCCTTCAATCGCCGAGCTAGGCGAAAGTTGAATAAAGGCCGGCCCTTCCTCTTCACCACGATGCGCGACCGCATGCAAGGTGGTGCCCCAACTTTGATCCTGATGGTGCGGGGCGCTCCAAACTCCTTTCAGGGTCACCCCCGAAGGGATCGACAACGAATCCTTCACCAGATACTTCCCTGCGGGCAGAAACACTTCCCCGCCCCCGTTCTCATGGGCTTGATCCAACGCCTCTTGGATCGCAGCCATATCATCCTCTTTGGCATCACCTACCGCTCCATACTCCCGAGCGTTAATCGATATTTCTTCGGCCTGCACACATAAGACACTCATGAATAAAAAAATCAAGACCACAGAAAAGATACGCATAAATACATTTCTCCTTGAAAAAGCATGGTTTTTATCATACCTTATTTTGTCAAAAAAATAGTTTTTAAGGAAGCCGGGTGTGATCAAAACATGTGGAGTGATAAAACCTCACAAAAGTTCCCTCCTTTGGGGAAGGAAATTCAACAGAAACTCGAGCAAATCCCCGCAAACGTAACGTGGGATTTGACTCCCCATCGAAAGGCCCTGATTTTACAAATTGAAGAAAACGTGAAAATCGATCATCAGACCGCAGGAAGGCTGCTGTTAATTAATGGGCATTGCCGCGAACAAGGCATTCAAGTCATCATCCGTTGTCCCGCTCCCCTCAAACAACATCTCGCCAATTATACCCTGGACCGATTGTGTTTTATTGAAAGTTGAGAAAAGAAATGGGGGAGTTGTCTCGCAAACCTCCCCCATCTTGATGAACCATTTGTTACTTATAGGTCTTATGGTCCTATGCGAATGATGTCTCCAGCGCTGGATGTACCATTCGATGGATCATAGACATAGTCGGACAGAAACCAGTTGGAATCACGCAAACCAGCACGTTTTCTGTCGTCCAAACGGGCACCGGTGTACTGCTTTTCGTCTAATTCACCGTCACTGCCACCCATGCCATCTTGGTTATCGGGACCAAAACTGGTCATGATGTAATAGCTCTGGCCGTCAGAACCATATCCATATCCTTCCGATGCTCCATCTCCCCGAAACGGGTCAAAGGGGATCGAAGAAATATAGGAAACGGGCGTCGTCAAGTAAATACGACGAGCGTTCCGGCCGCTACCACCAACCATGATGTGTGCAATATTAATGGTACCCGCAGAAGGATCGTCCTGCTCGATACCACGATATTGCAAGCGCATGGTTGTACGATCGGTGTTCATCGGTGGGTACTGGTTGTTGTCGATAAAGAACTGTTCCAACGAGTTCTGGATGTTCCGAATCTCCGATTGTGCACGCGCCACTTTTGCCCGCACCTGTGCGTTCAAAAAGTTCGGTACCGCAATCGCCGCCAGAATCCCGATGATCGCAACAACGATCAGAAGTTCGATCAAGGTAAAGCCACGCAGTCTTTTCATCCTAAGTTCACCTCCTTCCATTATTTTTTTTACTCCAAATGGTGTTTAGGATGTTGTGCTCCCCACGAAGGGGATTGGTTCCTGATGTCATAATCATAGATGATAAAGCCGTTTTCTCAATCAAGAACCAAAGCGTTCCTGGAGGATAAATAAGTATAAAATAAAGAATCAATCAATGATACCGTTATGAATGGTTTTCCAGGAACCTATGTGCACAATCAAGACCGCGTAAACACCTTGATCACTGACACTATAAATATCATAGGAAAAATTCCTTGTCAACCCACAATCACAAAGATATTTTGGTTCATCCTGGATTTGAGTACTTTTTGATCCATTGAAAAGAAAACAGAACATG
>CAYQOX010000016.1:0-44310 GCA_964419335.1 uncultured bacterium
AGTTTGAAAATGTTTGAGGTAAGACGGAGTGCTTATGTGTACAAATTTGTGTACAAGGGTTATTTTGGAAGGATTTATAATCGATTGTAAGTCCAGTAAAATCAATGGTCGGGGCGAGAGGATTTGAACCTCCGACCACCTGAACCCCATTCAGGTACGCTACCAGACTGCGCTACGCCCCGGCGTAAACAAATTATAACAAGACTACTTTCTTTGTTCTAGGCCCTAATAAAAAAAATTGTGATTTAATTTCTTTGGTTTGGCTTTCTTTATGATTTTCGATTTTCATAATAGGATATAGGAAAGAATCGGGTTGGTCAATCATTGAACAAAATTTTACTAAAGGAGAGTGGAGAATGAACATGAAACGCCGGCATTTTTTTTATACCGCGGGTCTGGGTGTTGCGGCCATGAGTGCTTATGGTTCTTCGGCGTATGCCGCAGAAGATAACGGGATCAAAATTGGTATTTGCGATTGGAATCTTCGCAACGAAAAGAATCAAGGAGGAAACTGTAAGCCAGAATTTATCCCGATCGCCAAAAAAGCCCACCTCGATGGGATCCAAGTCAGCGTCGGAACGAATCCCGACAATATCCCTCTGCGTGACCCTGAAGTTCGAAAACAATACATTGAATTGGGAAAAGAGCATGGAATCGAATTTCCCTCTGTGGCGGCAGGAAGTATTTTAAACTCTATCCCGCTTGCGACTGAACCCCAATCCGCTGTATATGTGATTGATGCTGTCGAAGCAGCGGCCGCGTTGGGTTCAACAAATATCCTCATGGCTTTCTTTGGCAATGGGGACTTGCGTCTACGTGACAGCCGCGGAAATATGCGTTTGTTACGTCGGGAGCCATATCGAATATATGAACTCGATAGTAAAAAAGTCACCCGTGTGGTTGAAGCGCTTCGCCAAATTGCCCCTCGCGCCGAGGATGCAGGAATCGCTTTGGGCTTAGAAAACACGCTCACGGCCGAACAAAACTTGGAGATTATCGACCATGTTGGCTCGGATATCGTACAGGTCTATTACGATGTGGGGAATTCGACCAGCAATGGTTACGATGTCCCTTCAGAACTTCGGATGCTGGGAAATGACCGCATTTGTGAAATTCATCTCAAGGATAATGGCAAGGATGTCGTTGTGTTTGATGAACCAAATGCGCAATTGAATTGGCCTGAAATCAACAAGGCCTTAAAAGATATCAACTATGATAAATGGTTTGTGATTGAGGAAAGCGGTCATCAGAATCACTTCATCGAAGATACGCAGACCAACGTCGCTTTTGCTAAAGAAGCCTTGGCGTAATTTGTTGTTAAACGCGTTCATGAAAACTCCCTCTAACCTTGGTTGGAGGGAGTTTTGTTTTACAGTTTTCAGAGACAAGGACGAAAAAGAATGATAGATTGCTTCGTAGGAAACCATGAACTGAGATTGGCGGTATAGATCGAAGATGCCGGATGCCATCCCTTCTCATTCCTTGCAACTGTGGGTGCAAGGGGGATTCTCTAAGAGTCTCCAAACCTTACTCAAGGGTGGAGCCCAACAAGCCACGGTTTTAAATCATTCAGCCGGGGGCAAACTTACTCTTATCTTGCAAGGACAAACGTTCACATTGGAAACCAAAGGGACGGGGTTCAAACCGGGGAATCAAGTTATGTTGCGCATGTCCGGCGAGCGGGTTATTATTCAATCGCGCGTTCGTAGTTCTTCGCATGAAGCAAAAACCGTGAGTGCGAAGACTTTAGCTTCCACTCTGACAGCCATGGGCGTATCCTCAGAACAATCTCAACCCCTTGCCCGTGCCATGATCCAAGCGGGAATGCCGCTTGAACCCCAGGTGTTGAAAACATTAACCGACCTATTGGGAAAAATCTTTTCTGAGCAAACCGCGGGATTGACCTATTTATTGAGTCGCGGATTTGTGATCACTCCCTCACTAGTCTCAGTTTTAACACGTTTGTTTTCTAATAGACAGCGTCCTGGCGAAGCGACTCACCGGCTTCTTTTAGGTTTGTCTGGATTACTCAGCGATTTAGACGAGTTGGAAGAGCCCCTTATTCGTCCGCATCACCGCGATCAACTTGGTGATTTGCTGCATCAATTGCATGAACGAATTCCCACGTTTTCTTCCAGTACCAATACCCCTTCGGAAGAAGAGTGGGCTGAGTTGATTCGTAGCGTTCTCACCACGTCAGAAGCATTGCTGCAAAAACATGGCGCGGAAGGAAAGAACTCTTTTGCTGAATTGCATCTTCGATTATTGATCTTGTTGCATGAATTGAAGCCTATGGTTGAGGGGACTGCTCAGGAAGCAAAATGGCGTGCTCTTCTTTCCCAAGCCCAAGAAGCCTACGAAGCACTGGCAAGCCAATCATTGCGCAATCAACCCCTTCAGGATTCATTCCAGACGCCGATTTATCTTCAACTCCCCATCAGCCTTGATGACGAACAACAAACACTGGAATTACTTTACATATCAAAAGATTCTGGTAATAAGTCCGGCAATCTTGATCTTCGTTTAGATTTGTCATCTCTTGGACCCTTGTTCATTTCAATTCAATGGTCTCAGCAAAGCCTTACTCTCTCTCTTGTTTGTGAAAGTGAGAATGTTTCGAATTTTTTGCAAGACTCGGTCCATATGCTCGAATCAACCCTGCGCGAGAAAGGTTTTGTCGTCCAGGCGATTCATGTTCACGTCGATGAGATTCCTACCACTCTTGAACCGAAAAATTCTCCTCCACCTTCATTTTCCCAAGAGGGTTTGGATATACGTATTTAGTTCGATGGAATAGTCTTTGATTTTCGCTATGGCTAGACTCTTACCTCAATAGATTAAGGATGCTTGAATGCGGATGGAACAACAAACCATTGAAGACAGGTCAGTACAATACTTATCCGAAATCAGTGGACAAAATCAATTAGAATGATATCCAAGGTTTTTCTTGAAAATGGAGTCTGCCATGAATCAAAAGGAGATGCCCCCAATTTCTGCCCAAAAAAATTGGCCCCATCCCAAACATATTTTTCGTCATACCGATCTTCTTGCGGTGGGATTCGGAACCACTGTAGCCATGTGGGCTTTTGGTTATGTTGCCCGCTTTCCATGGGTGGAATTGTCACCAGCGATTCTATTTTTAGGGTTATTTCTTATAATGCTGTTGGGAGGATATGCTGCGGGACGCTATACAGCTTATGGTTGGCGAGGTGGATTGTGTGCCTCACTGCTTATCTCTGTGTTGAACTTGCTCATTCTTGGAAGTTTGATCACCGGAGATCAACCAAATCAAATCGTGCCGAGTGCTCTCTTTTGGCTCCCTGGCTCTTTTCTATTCTTTGCTATGACGGGGACTCTTGGTGGATGGTTTGGGTCTCTCCAGTCACCAAGATCGATTCAACCTAACTGGTGTGCTATACTCGCCTATGTGGCTGCGATAGCGACATTTCTTTTACTTATCGCGGGGGGATTGGTTACCAGTTTTCAGGAAGGATTGTCAGTCCCAGATTGGCCAAATTCGTATGGCTATAACATGTTTTTATATCCTTTATCACGAATGACGGGCGGGATTTATTACGAACATTCGCATCGGCTGTTGGGGGCTTTGGTGGGTTTGACCACCATGATTCTCTGTATCAATTATTACTTGGTAGAATCGCGTGGTTGGCTTCGACGGCTTACCGTAATTGCGTTTGTCTTAGTGATTCTTCAAGGTGTGCTGGGAGGGCTGCGTGTGACAGGTCATTTTACTCTCTCCGACTCCTTTGACGATACGCGCCCTAATATCTATCTTGCGATTCTTCATGGCGTGGCGGGGCAAATCTTTTTTGCGCTTATGGTAGCCATTAGTTTTTTCGCATCAACTTATTGGAAGCGAAACCCCACGGTCACTTTTTCTCCTTCCGCTTCTACCGAGCGTAAACTTAACATAATATTATTCTCTTTGCTTCTCCTTCAACTTGTTTTTGGCGCAATCTTACGCCACATAGAAGGCGGTTTGCTTGTTCATATCACTTTAGCCTCCATTATTTTTATTTTCATCATGATTAACAGCCTTCGGGTTTGGGGACTCTATCCGACCCAGCGCCTTTTTCAAATTCTTGGTCCCACTTTCATTACGTTGGCGGTTCTGCAAATTGTTCTAGGGTTTTGTGCTCTTTATGCCATATCGACCACAGAAGTAGAAAGCGTGCCCACAAAAGTCGATATCGTATTCACTACTCTGCATCAGATTGTTGGAGCCTTTTTATTAGCTGCTTCGTTATTAATGCTTCTATGGAGTTACCGGGGAATTGTGCCAGTGATGAAGAAAAGTGGAATCTAATGCTTTTTCTTTTCTCCGATATTCACTATAATAGTCGATGTAATATGGGACCATACAGTAATTCTAAGGATGAGGACAAGCCATACAATCATAGGAATAAGGACATAGGAAACTTGAAGATTGGAAGATGGAAGTTACCCTTTTTTATGACCTTTGATTTAAAGTTTCTTAAAATTGTAACTTGAGACGTTATTTTCATGTAATAATGGCTTGTAAAATGGGATAAAAATGAAGAAAAATGTTAATCTAAAAAACTTTTCCGGTGTGCTTCCTTTATTTCCTCTACCCAACGTCGTTCATTTTCCGAATACCATGCTTCCCCTTCATATTTTTGAAAAACGATATCGAAAATTATTAGAGGATGCACTCAAAGGGGAAAAGATGATCGGAATGGCGACGCTTAAACCCGGATGGGAAGAAAAATACCAGGGGAATCCCGATATTTATTCGGTGGCTTGTCTGGGCTCTATTGTTGAGCATGAACCACTCAAAGACGGCCGCAGCAACATTCTTCTTCTCGGTGTAAAACGAGTAAAGATCAAAAATATTGTAAAACCACGGCCGTACCGATCGGCTGAAGTCGAGATACTCGAAGATAAGAAGGACTCTCTTTCTCCAGAAGAAACCAAGAAATTACAAAATCACCTGTTTAATTTATATGGGGAAACCGTCATAGAATATGCGGGAACAGGTATCGAATATCCAACCTTGTCTACGATGAAACTCAAAATAGGCGATTTAACCGACATCTTGTCGGCGTGTCTTGGTCTCCCCATCGAAGATATGATCTATCTTTTGGGCGAGGTTCATGTTGGGAAACGTGCCGAGTTCTTGATACAACGTATGGAACGTATGTTGAAGAAGGGAGGTCCGAAAATCATTCCCTCGGAGCCAACCTCGGACTTTCCCAATGTACGCCTCAATTAACCGTCTTCCTTGCGCTACAATGTCGCCATGAAACAACATTTATTTTCATGGTGGGATTATGATTGAAGCCATCGATGTGGGTAAGTGTTACCCGGTTTATCGTCATCCACTACATCGTGTAATCGAAGCGGTTGGTTTAAAGAAATCTCTTCATTGGGATTTTTGGGCACTGCGGAATATTTATTTTACTATCAATCGCGGTTCCTCTTTTGGCATCGTAGGACATAACGGTGCTGGTAAATCAACCTTACTTAAAATGCTATCCGGCATTACCCATCCTACGGAGGGGGCCATTCAGGTGGGAGGCTCGATTGCCTCGATCCTCGAGCTAGGAACTGGGTTTCATCATGAATTTTCGGGTCGTAATAACATTTATTTGAATTGTGCGCTGCAGGGCTATACGCGCGAAGAGACCGACCGCCTTCTTCCCCATATTTTAGAATTCTCTGAATTGGAATCCTTTATTGACCAGCCAGTGCGTACCTATTCTACCGGGATGTATCTACGATTGGCTTTTGCGGTGGCGACCGCTGTGGATCCCGATATACTTATTGTAGATGAAGCTCTCTCGGTTGGAGATGAGCATTTCCGTAACAAATGCCTTGACCGCATGAATGAGTTTAAAGCCAAGGGAAAAACCATTGTATTGGTGTCTCATGATTTGAGCACGGTGCGTCATTTTTGTTCTCAGGTCGCCTTGTTGGATCAAGGCAAAATCATTGCATTGGGAAAACCCGATGAAGTACTTGATCATTATTTAGAAATGGTCCATAACCAAAGTTCCACCCAACGCCCTCTGTTGTCTCCGGCTTATGGGCAACCGCGCTGGGGTTCGCATGAGATCGAAGTGAATGAGATCATGATGTACAAAGAGAATGGTACGTCATCTTCTCTATTCGATACAGGAGATCGGGTGGTGATTGATGCCGATTTCCAGGTCCATGCTCCCGTCCAGGGAGTTGTTTTTGGGTATCAAATTTACCGTTCCGATGGGACCTATGTCCATGGATCGAATCATTTTTGGCATCTGCAAAAACAAGCTTATGACTTTCTCAACCCAGGCGAAAGCAGACGTATCCGTTGCGTGATCCCCAAACTTCCCTTATTGCCAGGGCAGTATTATCTTACGATGTGTTGTTATAATCAATTTGATGGATTTCCCCAGGCGGTCGATCATTGGGAGCGGGCCTATATTTTTACCATAAGCGAACGTATGAACGATCAACATGGGATATTCGCTATGGATACGGAATGGTCTCTCCTTAACGTAAAATAAAAACAATCGTAAAACAATACGAAGATTTGGTTTCTGAAGCAATCTATGAAAAAACAACAGATCTCTAAACAATTAGACCAACAATATGATAAAGGGTATTTCCATGGCGTAGGGAGTGGCTATGGAAAAGCGGGGTATGAAAAAGAACACGAAGATTGGACCCCGCTATTAAAACTGGTAAAGACCTATTTTACGAAAACCCCTTTGTGGCTGGATGTTGGCTGTGCTTATGGATTTCTACTTCAACAAGCGCTTCATGTTGGCATCCCCGCTTTTGGTACGGATATTAGTTCTTATGCGTTACGCTGGCAAAAAAGTGTGCGCAATCAGCTTGTCCAATCATTGGCAGAGCAGTTGCCTTTCCATAAAAAGAGTGTGGATGTCGTGAGTCTTTTCGACATTCTCGAACATGTTCCACATCCGGAACAGGTTATCGATGAAGTTTCTCGAGTCTTAAAACCCGAAGGACTTTTGTTTTTATCTACTCCAGATCCTATATATTTTGATCGTAAAGAATCCACTCATGTGCATGAACGACCTCCCTCTTATTGGGTGGATTTGTTGCAGCGGAAAGGCTACAAAGTACAACTGCGTTTTGGCGATCCCATGTATACCATTGAAATGATCGCAACTCGTAAGCCTCATGAAAATTGGGTGAAGCTCTGCTCGGATTATTTAAAGCAGCGATTTGGCTTCGTCGACAAAATGGCGGTAGAGCATGAGGACCTGCATTGCATTCCTCGCCGTATGGGGATTGAAGATGAACTCAATGATGAAACCGCATTGTATGTATTGAATGCTTCTAAACAGCCTTTACGCATGCTCTTTTTCATCCAAAGCACAGAAGAACATCGTCCCGATGTGTATTTGGGTGATTTAAAACTACGTTATGAGGGCATGAGCCACGAAGGAGAAACGTATTTACATCAATGGCGGGCCGTGCATGTCCCTCCCGGAGGACGATTTGTTACCTTTCGTTCTTCAGGGGAGGCGTTGAACGTGCAACGTTTTATTATCAAAGCCCACGATATCGATCGCGATCAATTTTTAAAAGAACTTCCCTTTGACCATTATCAACGATATCAATTGATCGTCGACATTCTGAAAGAAATGGATGCGCGGAATATCTCTGTTCTCGATGTCGGAGGAGCCTATGGGTATCTCCCTCTCTTCCTTCCTGATTATGATGTTACCGTTGCCGATGTCACGTGGGAGGACCATCCTTGCGCGGTTGGCTATGATGGAAACGTTTTGCCCTACGAAAATCAATCTTTCGACCTGGTTCTTTCTGTCGATACGTTAGAGCACATACCTGCTGCCCATCGGAAATCTTTTTTGGATGATCTTACGCGCGTCTCCCGTGATATGGTTATTGTATGTGGCCCCTTTGATGAACCTCATGTCGCCGATGCGGAAATGGTCTTACGTGAGTTTATTACGACTCAATTAAAGAGCAGCGATCGTTTTCTGGATGAACATCAAATGTTCACCCTGCCCAAACGGGAAGAGACTTTGGAAGGGCTGCAAGATAACGGCTTTACTACGGTGGAACTTCCCAACGGGTATTTACCACGCTGGTTATCGATGCAATTGGCAGGCTTTGCGTTGGGGATTGCTCCTGAATTAATTGAGGGGAAACATAAATTAAATACGTTATATAATTCTCACTATTACACGATGGATAACCGGCACCCCGCTTATCGCATAGTTATGGTTTCCCGCCGCGAAGGGCTCTCGCATTCGTTTAAGCAAATTCTAAAAAATCTGGTTTCTTCACGCGAAAAAGAGCCTACTTCTGTCATATGGAACATTGCTTCGTTAATTGTTTCTCTTTCTCATTTCAGTTTATTGCAGGAAAAAGAAAAACACTTGCAAACTCAGGGGGAGAGAATCGACAATCTTTTAGATCATTCCAACCAATTACAACGTGCCAATGAAAAACAGGATGTTTACGTGGCACGTTTATTGGATCATTTGAATAATTTAGAAAATGCCATCTCCAACGAACGCAGCGAGCGTTCCAAATTACATGAACACACGGAAAATTTAGATCAAATCATTCAATCCCAAACCCAGTACCTGCAATCGCTGCAAGCGCATTGTGATCATTTGTTAATCGAGCAAAAAAAAGAACTACAATCTGACTTGGCAAAACATGTTAATAATTTAGTTTTACATTATAAGGACACTGAAAATCTAATCCATCGAATGCAGGAGCATGCAACTCACCTTCAGCATTTGTTGTCTGAACAGCAAAAACATTCACACAACTTGCAGGAAATATTGAATCAAAAAGAGGCGCATTATGAGCAGGCTTTAAATGAGCAAAGAGCCCATAGCAAGAATTTGGAATCGCTTCTCACCTCGACGCACACTCATTCAAAAAATCTAGAGGTCTTGCTCAAGGACAAAGATCTTCAACTCGCGAAGGAAACTCAACGACTGCAAAAAATTCGCACAGCTGTGGAAGAGATTATTAATCAATTGCGGAGTTATGAAACGCTTGATTCTGTCCCTTCCAACGAAGAAGAACATCTCGAAATGAAACTGAGGGTTGTACTGGATTATCTTCGTAATTTAGACCACGAATGGTTACGTATCCAACGTGTCGCCGGGCTCGATCATAACCCATCACGGATTCAGTCAAGTAGGATTTTGCGCGATCAAATTGTTCAATGGCTCGATGAACAAGAAAAACATAAGACCCAATTGGAAGGCATTTGCCGCTCACCCGCCTATCGTTTATTGGCTTATTTGGGGTGGATTCCCAAACCGGAGGATATTACGGAAGAATGAAAATATTGCAAGTGATTCATGATTTTCTTCCTATCCATCAAGCAGGATCAGAACTCTATTGTTATCACCTAAGCAAAGCCCTACAAAACCGAGGACATGACGTACGCTTGTTTTACAGTGAAATCGATCATCAACGCCCTTCCTATTCAACTCGCAGGGGTACGTACGACGAATTGCCTTTCCTCGAGATTGTCAACAATCATGCCTATACTTCTTTCGAACAAACGTATGAGAATCCTGAAGTAGAAAGAGTCTTCGCGCAATATTTGGATGAGGTTCAACCGGAGGTGGTTCATTTTCATCATCTATGGAATTTATCCTATGGTTTAGTTCGCCAAAGCAAAGAAAAAGGCTGTAAGGTGGTTTTTACGCTTCATGATTATTGGCTCACCTGTCCCCGCGGTGGCGGCCAGCGATTTCGTGGAGAAGGATTGGTTTGTCATGATGTGGATACTCATTTATGCGCAGAGTGTATCAGCCGTTATTCCTTCCCCAGCGGCCGTATGCTTCGCTTTGTAAAAAAAGTATTGGCTCCCTTTGAGAAGGTGCACGACCCAACTTTGCTTTCAGCGATGGAAAAGGCCAAAATTGAGACTCCTGATCCAGCTTATGTATGGCGTGGGGTTCAGACAATTGAAGGCATCCAAAGAGAAGTGCTTTTCGCTCATCCTCCTTCTACATTGACTTTTTCTACCACAATTCCATCCAAGGCGAAACTCTCTCTGGCGGTTGCTATGGATCCTAGTACTTATGATCAAAGTGGTGAAGGGGTTTTATTCCGTGTTTTATGCGAAGGCCAAACCCTTGCAGAAAAATTTCTCCATGCCAAGGAACAGGAAGAAGACCGCGGCTGGCATACCTTAACGATCCCTCTCAATGGGTATTCCGGAAAAAATAAAAGATTGGTTTTCGAAACGCAAACAAAGCCGGGATTAAGCAATGATTTTTGTACTGCTTGTTGGGCAGAACCGAAATTTATTATCCAAGATCAAGTCTCTTATCAACCGAGTCTCACTCAGAATGTACAACACCTTGGCGAAACGGTTCTGACTTATCTTCGTCGCGGACAATTGAAGCGTTGGGTGGATCGACGTACACGGTTTACTAAAGATCTTTTTAACCAAGTTGATTTATTCATTGCTCCCTCGCCCTTTTTACGCGATAAATTCATCGAGTATGGGTTACCTTCTTCCAAGATTGTTTACTCCGATTATGGTATTGTTTCCGACGCCTATGAGTTTTCCGCACGTGAAATTTTTCCTCCGATTCGCTTCACCTTTGTAGGGACTGTGGTGGAACACAAGGGGTTGCACGTTCTCATTGAAGCATTTAATCGCTTGCCCGAGGGCTCAGCCATCCTTGATGTATACGGGAGTCTGAATGAATTTGAAGGATATGTCAAATGTATTCAATCCATGATTAGCCATCCCGGCATTACCTTGCAAGGGCGCATTGAGAACCGTGATATCCCTGCCATCCTTCATCAAACCGACGCTTTGGTGATTCCTTCTATTTGGTTTGAGAATTCTCCCATTACCATTCATGAAGCATTTCTCGCGGGGGTTCCGGTGATTACATCGCGTTTTGGCGGGATGGCGAATCTGGTTCGTGATCAAGAGAACGGATTATTGTTCGAAGTAGGAAATGCAAATGAACTATATGAATGTTTAAAACGCTGTGTTAATAATCCCGCATTACTTTCCTCAATACGTCCCGACCCTAACGAAGTCAAAGGGATTGAAGAAAATGCGCGTTGGATGAGTGAAACGTATAATAAACTATAGGAAAAAATATTCAAAAAAAATAGAGAAGAAAATTATGTGGCGACCACCAAAAGAAGATTGCGTGATTATTCCAGGGCGCTTACCCTCTAAAGAAATCTGCTTTATCAATTCACTGCTGGACGACCATGAAGGCATGGTCGTTGTAAGGACAGAATCGGCCGAAGAAGGTCGAATGGAATATTGGATATCGCCCTATATGGTGGATCAATTTAAGCGTTTTGTTGAGTGTGTCAATAATGAATTGGGCATTCCCATGGAAATAAGCGATCCCATCCCTCAATCCACAGAAATTAGCGATTTATATCCAACAACAAACGAAGATGCTTTCGATTAATTTAAGTTTCTAAAAAATCAATACTTAAATACTTTTCTTCCATCCGCCCCTCTAGATTATACAAAGAAAATACTTTTTATACTTGACTAATATGGGTAGATTTATAAAATATATTTAATATGATTTATTGAATAAACAAAATCAAGTAAAAGGAGAGTAACCCATGGCAGTACAAATCGGACAACAGGCGCCAGATTTTAAGGTCGAAGCCCTGGTAGGTAAGGAATTTAAAGAAATTTCTTTGGATGAATACAAAGGAAAGTGGTTGTGTCTCTTTTTCTACCCACTGGATTTTACTTTTGTTTGCCCCACAGAAATTGTTGAATTCAGCAATCGGGCTAGTGAGTTTGAAGAAAGGAATTGCAGCGTAGTTGGTGGGAGTACGGACAGCAAGTTTTCCCACCTAGGATGGGCGAATTCACATCCCGAGCTCTCAAATTTGACAATTCCCCTTTTGGCGGATTACAAAAAAGAAATCGCTACCGGTTATGGCATTCTTAACGAGGAAATTGGTGCCGCTTTTCGGGGGACCTTCTTGATCGATCCCGAAGGAAAGATACGCTTCATTTACATTAACGACCTCAATGTGGGACGAAATGTCGATGAAGTGTTGCGCGTATTGGATGCATTGCAGACGGGTGAGTTGACCCCTTGTCAATGGCGCAAAGGACAAGAAACCTTACAACCTGCGTAAGTCAACAAACGTCTTTCTCATGAATCAGGGGGCGTGGGAGAGACTCCCGCGCCCCAGGATATATTATTCTACGCATGATTATTTCGGTAGGCTATTAACAAATTCTTCGCTGGTGATGGTAGGGCACCAGTATTTTTCAATATGCTCGATTACCAGTTCAGTGCCTCGCTCGTGACGAACGTATGGGGAAGCATCAGGATTATACATGGCATCGGTCAAGTCCCGTACTAATATATAATTCATCCCCAGACGCGTCATCGGACGAATCGCAAAAGAGCGATTTAATATACACATATTCGTATGGACTCCCATTATGAAGACGGTATCGATGCCTTCTTGTTGGAGGAAATTAAACACCTCATCTCCTTGATCGGTAATTCCGTCATATTTTCCGATATCAATATGTTTACTTTGGCGTGTCCAGGCACGATACCAGGGTTCCTGATCTGTGTCGCATCCACCATCAGAATCATCGATCGGTAATGAACGTTCAGGAATCGATAAAGGTTCTGGTTTTTCTGCTTTCTTCGCTTTTTGCATACGTAATCGTTGCGGTCGATCACGATAAAAAGCCATGGTTCCCGAAGGACAGTGGAGAATGCGAATCCCATTTTCACGTGCTCTGTGCAAAACGGGATTCATTTTCTTGGCAATTTCTTCGCAGCGTTGTGAGGCGCCTTCGCACCAATGTTTGTCCCACATATCACAAATCAAAATGGCCGTCTTCGCCACTGGGATTTCACGCTGCAAATAGACCGGTTTCCACTGATCCTGTGACTTGAACATCTGAACCCGTGTACGCAGTTTTAAATGAAGTTTCCCCTCAGTTTTTTCGGGCAGGGGAGAGACCTCTGGATTTTTTTTAACCGCTTCCCGTTCTGCACTCCAGAAGAGCGCATTGGCAATCAAGCGTTTAAATGTATCATTCTCAAAATCTTCAACGCCCCCAAGGGAAGTATAGAAAACTCGTTGACCGTCATTAATTCGCGTCCATACCGCCGGTTCAGGGTCCTCACCTGGAATATGCGATTCCATTAGCAAGGTGCAATCTTCGGCCAGCGGGGAGGTTTGATACAAACTATAACGGGAGCGAATTTGAGTAATCCCATCCAGAACCGGATGATCTTTGTTCTCTTCTACAATATCGGCAATCTGCGTCGGTCCGTTGCCATAATGTCCGTGGTAGTTTCCCCCCAAGATTTCTTTATCGAATTCAAGATAATTTTGAAATCCATGGCTTGCCGTACGTACCGCGACAACGGGTTTTCCCGAGCGGCAGTAATCAATCACATGTTGCAGCGGTTCCCCTTCAATGCGTCGTCGTCGCGTGAAGAACAGAGCCGTATCGCAGTCTTCTAATTTTTCTGTGCCGGGAAGTTTTTCAAATCCTTGCGCCTGAATAATCTCGCAATCAGCATTGTAATATTTTTCTAAGTAATCTTCAAATTTCGGCATGGATACCTGGGATTCGTACTCATCCGATCCCGAAACAATCAAGATTTTTAGAGGCGCTTCATCTGCACTCCAAGTAGAGGGGGTGATGAACAATAGGATGAAAATAAGTGGTAGAAAAAAATGTTTCATGTTTCAATCTCCTTTCATGCACCAAAAGTTTCACGAAATAGACTCAGGCTTTTAGGTACGCCTTCATCAGCAGGGGCTTTGCCTTCAAATTCAAGAGAAACATATCCTTGGAAATCCACCTTGTGCAATATCTTCGCGATGCGCTGATAATCAAGATCGAGTGTATACCATTCACCCCCGCCGTAATACGTCTTGGCCTGGACCATAACCGCTTTTGATGCGAGTTGCTCTAATTTATCATAAGGCTCTTCTAAAAAGTTTCCCGTATCCATAAGCACGCCCATAAAAGGCGAGTCGATGGCGTTGGCAATACGCAATACGCCTTCTGGTTCTCGGGTAAGTCCCCAATGATTTTCAATCCCGAGGATCACCCCACATTCCTCAGCCTTTGGCATGCACTGTTCGATACAGTCGATGCACCAACGAAAAGCATCCTCTTCGTCGTAGCCATCTATGGGGGGTTCCAAGCCCCGGCGTTCCATGAGCTCATCAAAAGAGCGTATGGTTCCCCATCTTCCAGAGTTAAGGCGAATTAGTGGAATCCCCATCGCATAAGCGAGTTCAATGCAATGGATAGTATGCTCGATGTTCTTTTGTCGAGTCTCTTTGTCGGGGGAAACAAAATCTTGGTGGATGGAAAGGCAGATGAGGTCGATGCCGTTGATAAAAGCGTGGCGTTTCAGTTTTTGTAAGTAGGGGTTCTCTTCGCTTTCCATTTGACGATGAAGAATATCGACTCCTTCCACTCCATACATGGCTGCTTGATCAATCACTTTTTCAATTGGATATTTTTCTTTCGTGAAGTGCCAATAAGAATAAGTAGAAATCCCAAGTTTGATACGCGGTTTTAAACGGGTCTCTGCAGCATGAGAGGCGGCCCCCATGGCGGCCACTCCACCCAAGAGTGCGGTCTTGTGAAACATCCTGCGGGAAAGGTTCATTTCATTTGTCCTTTCTTCTTGAGGGGTAAAATTTATCTCTATTATTCAATAGAATAGGCATAAGAAAAAGTGCGAGTGGTTGGCTTGCCAAAAAAATAATTACATAGAGGTTAAAATCCATGAAAAGTCATTTTTTAACTTTCGCAATCATCGTAATGCTTGGTAGTTTATGTCTCTCCATCCATGCAGAGATTCCAATACCACCAATTGAAAGATCAATACCGACCAGTGGCAATAATCCTGGGAACGTTTTTCTTGAAGGTGAAGAAGTCACTGTTTCTATCTCCCAAGAGGTCATTCAAGCATCAACTTCATGGCGCATGTTAAATGACTATTATGAAAAGGTTGCCGAAGGTTCCCTTACAAATGAACAAAATACGTTAGACTTAGGTGAATTAGGCATCGGATGGTATCGAGTTGAATTATTGAATGAAGAAAATGAACTCGTAGAATGGACAACTTGCGCTGTATTGGCCAAACTTAAAGAACCGATCCCCATGGATTCTCCTATCTGTGTGGATGGTGCGTTGTCTTGGTTTTCTGGTGAAGATATCAAGAAACAAAAAGATTTTGCCCGATTGGCTTCCCTCGCAGGGGTCAATTGGATCCGCGATCGCCTGCGTTGGCGGGATATTCAACCGGCGAGCGATACGATCGAAGCGGTGACTGTCTATAACGAAGCGGCTCGTATTCAAAACCAAGCGGGGTTGAAAGTGCTGCAGGTTTTCCATGATACCCCCCGATGGGCGGTGGAAGAGGAATCCGATCAAGGCCGTTTCGTCGATGACTTACGTGTAGTCTATCAATTTGGTGAACAAATGGCCCAACACTTCGAAGGCACGGTCCAAGCTTGGGAACCATGGAACGAAGCCAATGCTTCTGATTTTGGCGGACACACGGCGGATGAAATGTGTACTTACCAAAAAGCCGCTTACCTCGGTTTTAAAGCAGGCAATCCCGAGGTGATTGTCGGAATGAATGCTTATGCAGGAACCCCGACTAATTTGCATACCCGCAACGTGATAAAAAACGAGACTTGGCCTTATTTTGATACCTACAATATTCACAGTTATGATTGGCCGGAATCTTATGATCAACTATGGCAACCGGTGCATGAAGCCTCTTGTGGTAAACCCATATGGTTGACAGAAAGTGATCGAGGCATGGAATATGTGACTGAGGAACCATGGTTCGAACATAACAGAGAAGATCTTATTCGCAAAGCCCAATTTATGGCCCAATCCTACGCCAGCAGTTTGTTCGCTGGATGTAAACGTCATTTTCATTTCATCTTGGGGCATTACTATGAGAGCCGACATCAAGTACAGTTCGGTTTATTACGGCGTGATTTGACTCCACGTCCCGCTTATGTGGCTCTTGCCGCACTAGGAAGGATGTTGGCAGGGGCTAAAAGCCTGGGACGTTGGATGCCAGAAGATGAACCTCTAGCCCATATTTATGCTTTCCGCTCCTATCCAGATGGAGAAGAGCAGGACGTATTGGTGGTCTGGGCCGAAGAGGAGACCGAATGGAGTGGACGCGGTGCTACTGTATGTGATAATCCATTACCAAGCAATTTGAAACTGAACCGTATCGTGGATTATCTTGGACGTGAACGCGAAGCGGATATGCCAGAACAATTGACCTCAGAGCCTCTTTTTTTGTGTATGCCTCCAGACACGGCACGATCTCTACCATTAGAAAAAAAGGAAGAAAGATCGTTACGTGAAGGAGAGGTCTCTCCCATTGTATTGCAACTTTCCTTATCACCAGATCTGACGAAGCCCGTCCAGGTTACACCATGGTCGATTGAACATGAGCATTTTGTCTCGATGGGACAAAAAACTCGCCTCCCATTATCGGTTTATAATTTCTCAGAGCAGTCAGTCCAAGGAGAAATCGTCGTCGAACATCTTCCTGAAGGTTGGGAAATGTCTCAAACCTCGTGGGAAGTAGAACTCGATCCTATGGAACGCCACCAATGGCAAGCTGATGTGCTTGTTCCTCAACATGAAGTCACCGAGGAAACGGATACTTGGATATTACTACGCGGAGAATTCGGCAATCAAGGAAGACCTGTTCTTGCGTTTCGTTTAATCACACAAGAGGGCGAGGGATACAAACGTTAATTTACAAACATTCATCTTTAAATGAGGCTAGGTAACTTTCATTCTCGTTATCGTTGTATAAAAATAATGAGAGAAATAAGTTGGCTTGAAAGGCAAATCCAATAGAAAAAATGGGTGGAAGTCATTATGAAAAAGAATCAAGTGAGTCGAAGAAACTTCTTGCAAACGACCGGCAGTGGTGCCTTAACGTTAGGCGCGATGGTCGTGAACTCAAACGTTGTTCGTTCTCAACCTGGACCCAATGACACCATTGGTGTCGGCCATATTGGGCTTGGTGTACGCGGTGGAACTTTATTGACTCAGGTTGCGGGACGTCAAATGGGCGGCGGTATTCCGGGGACAAAAGTGGTTGCGGTGTGTGATGTATACGAACCCCATCGCGAGAAAGGCATCCAGCGCAGCATGAACGAAGAGGTTAAGGCTTATGAGGATTACCGGGAACTTCTGGCGGATCCCAACGTCGATGCGGTTGTGATTGCTACCCCGGATCATTGGCATGCAAAAATGCTTAAGGATGCCGCCAAAGCAAAGAAAGACATTTACATCGAAAAAGGCTGGACCCGTTCCATGGACGAAGCTAAGGCTATGCGCAAGGCGATCAAGGATAATGATGTTGTTATGCAGCTTGGCCACCAAAGCCGGGCACGTACCGCTGGGGTTCAAGCGGCGGATTTAATTCGCGACGGTTTCATCGGAGATGTGACCATGGTGCGTACCGGGCGTTTTGAAAACAATCCTTTGGGACAAAATATCTGGCGCTGGTACGGATGGTATAACCGTTTTGAGCGCCCCGATCCTGAGTTTGTTGTTGAGAATTTGAACTGGGATCAATGGCTGAGCGATCAATACGAGGGGCGCCCCTTTAGCATGGAACACTTTTGGCATTGGCGTTGTTATTGGGATTATGGCACCGGTATTGCCGGCGATCTCTTGTCTCATGAAATTGACTTTGTGCATTCGGTTCTGCGCTTAGGGATCCCTGACACCTGTTCCAGTACCGGCCATAATAATTTGCTGGATGATGGACGTGAAGTGCCCGACACATGGATTTCTATCTTTAATTACAAAAAGAAAAATTGTACTGTGACCTTTGATTGCAGTATGAATTCCTGCGCTTTGATTCAACCTCCAGAGTTTCGCGGCAAAGAAGCATTGCTGAAGTTTGATTCGATCGCACAATCGGTCAGTACTTTTGATGTATATGCCGAACCTCGTTCTAAAAAATACGAAGAAGAGATCAATGAGGGTGAGATTCAACCGGGCGAGCCTTTTATGTCCTACGATTCCTCGAAAACTCCCGAGCAACCCAGCCATATGGAAGATTTCATCAATTGTGTACGTGGCCGAGGAAAAACGAAATGTAACGAGGACGAGGCCTTTATTGAGGCCGCAACCTTGGTCATGGCGGTAAAATCTTTCCAAACCAAACAAGAAGCCCGCTGGGATGCCGAAAACGAAGAGGTTGTTGTCTAAGGACAAGGATAAAATCTAAATTTAATCAAAATCAATTAGAAAAAAAAGCGGAGGAGCAACCCCTCCGCTTTTTACATGCGTATCCATCGATGCATTCTCAGGCATAAAAGTAGTTCAATCATCTTTCGAACGAACTGAGTTTTCGGATGGATTCACCTTATTTTGCTTCCTCAAATCTTCTAATTCTTTCCGGAGAAGAGCATTATCCTGAGCAATATCTTTAATATTATAGGAAAATTCCGATATCTTAACACACAATTGTAAATTCAAAATGAGTAAGGAGAAAAACGCGAAAAAGAGTATTGTTGAGGTCGTTTGGCCAGCCCCAATGATTTGGGTGACCTCTTGAATTATAGGATAAATCCAAACAAACGCTATCGAAAATATCCCTATGGCCAACCACATGGCCGAATATTGTTCAAGCAGTTTCCTTCGACGAACTAACTCCAGGATGAGAATCAATAAAAAGAAGCCAGAAATGACAATGAAATAAATTTGTCGAATGGGCAAATCTTCCGGTATCATTGAACAATTTCCTTTCTTCGTATGCAGGCGATCAAAATAGCAATGCTAACTTTAATCACATACCACAAAGGGCGACAACCACGATGGAGGGATTGGGTCTTCTTTGTATGATACATATAAATAGGGATCTCTTTAATACGAAATCCATTCTTTAAAAATGTAATGATCATATCGGCATCGGGATAGTCGAACGGAAAACTCTTTCCAGAAGCAAACGTGACCACTTTCGAATTCATCCCGATATAACCGCTGGTCGGATCGGTAAATTTTTTTAACGTAAGAATGTAGAGAATCGCTCGGAAAATATATATTCCAAGCCGCCTTACTATTGTTCCTTTGTACAGTTTATAGCGAGGTTCAATAGGGTTTTCTTGCGGGGCAAGAAATCTTGAACCAATAATTAAATCCGCCCGGTTGGTTTTAAGATCAAGGAGAATATCCGAAAGAAAACGGGGATCATGTTGATTGTCTCCATCGATTTGAATAAGATAGTTGTAATTATGTTTCTTCGCATATTTATATCCCGTTTGGATCGTGGAACCATAGCCAAGTTGGGTAGGATGCTGCAGATAATCAATCCCAAATCTCTTGATGATCGAGAGGGAATGATCCGTTGAGGCATCATCAATCGCCAGAATATCTGCATTGATCTCTTCACATTTGCGTAGTAATTCCGAGAGTAGCCTTTCAAGACTATCTTCCTCATTATGGACGGGAACGATTACAATGGTTTCGTTTGCCATTACTTAGGTCCATTTTGTGACGTTTTAACGGTTCAATTTATACATAATAGGCATCGAATCTACTCAAAAAACGAAAAAAACTTTTTCTTAAGACTCTTGATAAAAGAAACCGTTCATCGTTTATGTTTAACTGACTCATCATTTTCGATTCAGAAAACATGCGATGAAGCGGTCACAACAAGAAAAGCGTTACTTCTAAAATGTAATGGCGCGTTGTTTTTTAGAGTTTATTCCATTCGTATACCGATTTACTCGATAATCATTTAATGTAATCGTTGAGCATATTTTCAAGCATTTCTTGACGCCCGCTTTGTACATCCGGTTCACCATTATCGAAAATATATTGTTCCAGTTCTTCAAAAGAGACTTCCCCATTCTCAATTTTGGAACCAATACCTTCATCCCATCCAGAATAACGTTCTTTCACGAAATTTTCAAATTTTTTGTCTTGAATCATTTCTGCTGCGTTCTTGAGTCCACGAGCGAAGGCATCCATCGCACCGACGTGGGCATAAAATAAATCGATCGGATCGATGGATTGACGCCGTATCTTGGCATCGAAATTGAGTCCTCCGGTCGTAAATCCTCCTCCGCGCGTAATGGTATACATAGCCAACGTGGTATCATAAATATCCGTGGGGAACTGGTCTGTATCCCATCCGAGCAACAGATCGCCTCGATTGGCATCGACGGATCCGAGAAGGCCGTTAGCAACGCTGTATTCGAGTTCATGGTGGAACGTATGAGCTGCCAGGGTGGCGTGGTTGGCTTCAATGTTGAGTTTGAAGTCATCCATCAAGCCATATTTTTGCAAGAAAGCATGACAATTTCCTGCGTCAAAATCATATTGGTGTTTTGTGGGTTCTTTAGGTTTTGGCTCAATATAGAGTTGACCTTCAAACCCGATTTTTTTCTTATAGTCGGCCGCCATATTCATAAAGCGTCCCATATGATCCAACTCTCGTTTCAGATTTGTATTGAGCAGGGTTTCATATCCTTCACGTCCTCCCCAAAAGACATAACCATGCCCTCCAAGTTCATGGGTGATTTCCATGGCTTTCTTTACTTGGCTGGCCGCATAGGCAAAAACCGCAGGATTCGGATTCGTAGAGGCACCGGCCATAAAACGACGATGGGAAAAAGCATTGGTCGTACCCCATAACAATTGGATGCCCGTTTCCTCTTGTAATTTTTTGGCAAGTTCGACGATATGATCCAGGCGATTGTTGGTTTCAGCGAGGGTTTCGGCTTCGGGAGCAATGTCACGATCATGAAAACACCAAAAGTTCACCCCAAGTTTGGTCAGAAATTCAAAAGCCGCATGGAGGGTCTCTTCCGCTACTTTCATTGGGTCATCATAGTCATTATATTTTCGCTGAATGGTTCCTGGGCCAAAGGGGTCGGCACCTGCTCCCATGAAGGAGTGCCAGTAACAAACTGCGAACCGCAAGTGCTCTTCCATCGGTTTTCCCAACACCTCTTCTTTCGGGTTATAATGTTTGAATGCGAGAGGGTTTTTGGAATCTGGGCCTTCATATTGAATCTTATTGACTTCGGGAAAATACTCTACCATGGTGATTTCTCCTCAAATAATTTATTCTGAAGCGTTTGTCTTTTGTTATAATATTTGTTGAAAATAAAACAAAAGATGTCTTCTTGACACAATTCACCCTAGACTATGAGATTAAAATAGGTTTCGTCAAGATTTCCAGGCCTCTTCTTGGTAAAGAAAATAAGAAATAATGGGAAAAGTGAGGTTGAGGTTGAAGTGGAACACAAAGCAAAATGGCCATTTATGAAGGGTGATCTCATTGAAAATCGCTATTGGGTGGAAGGGGTGTATCGTGGAAATATGGGAATTGTCTATCTCTGTGTAGATCAAAAAACCAATCTTCCGATCGCTCTGAAAACTTTTAAAGACCAATACCTCGACTCAGAAGAAAGCCGCAAGCGTTTCCTTGAAGAAGCCTCGATGTGGATTCGCTTGGATCATCACCCCAATCTTATCCGGGCTTATGCTTTAAAAGAACTTCATGGCAAGTTGCACTTACTTCTCGAACGAGTGATCCCCAATAATTCTCGTGGTGTTACCCTCAAAGACTACATGTTTAGTTTCCCTCTCTTGACCAAAGAGATTCTGCAAATCTCTATCCATGTATGCGATGGGATGATTCACGCATTGCGAAAGTTTCCTTTTTTTGTCCATCGGGATTTAAAATCGGAAAATATTTTATATGGGGATGATTTCTTGCCCAAGATTACGGATTTTGGAATGACCTTGAGGTTGCAACAGGATTTTACCGAAGAAAGCAAAATTCATAATCACCCATCACGTATGAATCCCTACCTTCTAGCCAATAAAATGGAAGGTACGCCTGCGTTTGCTTCCCCCGAGCAATGTATGTGTAAACCTTTAGACACCCGCTCCGATATTTATTCTATGGGATGTATGATGTATCATTTGGTCGCGAAACGGCCTCCATTTTTGAAAAACGAGGTTTCAGAATATGTCCATGCGCATATGAATGTACTTCCTCCTTCGCCCGATGAGTTTAATTCTGAGATTCCCACCGAATTCGCACAATGTATTCTCCAGTGTTTAGCAAAAAAACAAGATCAGCGGTATCAAAACTTCAATGAATTGCGTGACGATTTAATTGCGATTTATCAAGATTGGGTAGGAGATTCTCCCGTAAGTTTTGTTGAAGGTAAACACTTAACGGCCGATGATTATCTAGAACGAGCCAAATCGTTTTTGCTAATTCACCAATTGGATTTTGCTGAGCAAGATTTGTCCTGGGCAAGAAAATTATCGCCCGATCGTGGGGATATCCTCTTGGAATTAGGCAAGATCTATTCCATCAAAGGAGATAAGAAAAAAGCCCTACGCTATTTGGAGGAATCCGTAAAATATCTCTCTCAATCCGCAGCGATCTATCGCTCCATGGGAGATATTTATCTCGCTTGTGAAATAGAAGATCAATCCCTCCACTTTTATGAAAAAGCCTTCCGGTTGAACCCTAAAAGTTTAAGTTTAATCAAGCAATTTGTTTCTTTACTGAGAAAGAGCAAGCAACCGCATGAAAAAATACTTCGCGTTTTAGATCATGGCATTGAGCAATGCCGGGACAATTATGAATTAATGATAATGAAAGCCGAGATTTTGCGTGAACGGGGTGACTTTTCCCAAGAAAATACCCTTTTACAAAGCGCTTTGAAGCGCTTTCCCAATGATGCAGAGTTGATGATACGCTTAGCCGAAAACTCACTAAAATTAAAAAACACACGTAGCTCGGTGTTTTATGCCGATCGCTGTTTGCAAAGCGAAAACATGTCGTTTGATCATCTTTATCGTCTAGGAAAGGTCTATCAATCACTTCGCCTCCCAGTGAATACCATGCAAGCGTGGAAACGAGCAGCCTATACGGATCATCAAGATGGAACTTTTGAAGCCGAATTGGCGAAAATTTGCTATGCGATGCGAGAGATCAATGGGGCCTGGCAACATATTCTTAGAGCAGAAGATCTTGGAGTAGATATGACCGAGTTGAAGCAGAAAGTTCAAGCGGAGAGATTCAAGCAATTGTTGTAAAGGGTAGGATTGATAATAGTGATTCCTATATGGCATGTGTGTAAATATAGATAGCAATGATATGTTGAGTTTTATGTTGGCAAATGATTTAAATCTTTGCATGGTGAAGACTTATGATCTATATAATTTTTAGTGATATCCACAGTAATTTAGAAGCCCTCAATACCCTGATTCAAGCCACAAAGAATATTCCAAACTCTCAGTGGATCTGTTTAGGCGATGTTGTTGGGTATGCCAGCCACCCCAATGAATGCATTCAATTACTGAGAAGATATAATATCCCAACGGTCATAGGCAATCATGATTACGCTCTCCTTCATACTTCAGAACGGAGAAAATTCAATCAATTAGCACTGGAAGCGATTTATTGGCAACTGAAAATAATCAAAAATGTCCATAATACATTTATTAAAGAGTTACCTTTTACTCGTCAATTTGGAGAAGAATTCTCTGTGACGCATTCCGACTTTTCTTCTCCCTCAAATTTTTTCTATGTCGATAATGTGTATGCCGCCGAAAAGTCCTTCAAGGCAATGATGTCCCCAATGGGTTTCTTTGGCCATACCCACTTGCCAATGATCTTTGAAGAAGAGCCGGGCCAAAATGGTAGGTTGTGTCCACGAATTACAATGCAATCCATCCAGGGGAAACGTATGATTCATCTAAAAAGGGATCGACGTTATTTAATTAATCCTGGTAGCATTGGACAACCACGGGATGGGGATCCACGCTTGAGTTTTGTGGTTTTTGATTCGAAAGAAATGGTGGTGACTTTTCAGAGAATGAATTACAACATCGAGCATGAGTCAGAACGTATGATAGAGGCCCAACTCCCTATCGAGTTGGCAGAACGAATCAAAGTGGGATTATAAGAAGAAGAGGGGGCTGAGGTTATTCACGCTTGTGTCGGCGGACCATCACCATACGGCTCGGTTTTTTCTTTTCTCCTGTATCGGCTTTACGGACTTTATCCGGGTCTACCGAGGCTTGGGCTTGCAACGCTTCTTCAGCCCGTTTTTGCATGGCCTCATTTTTGTTATACCGTTGAATGGCGTCAGACACCATGGAGTGTTGCACATCGACCAGTTTCTGTTGGTTTTTAAGAACATCACATCGGCGGCGATGGGCTTCGATTTTCTTTTGCAGTGAGGCCTTCTTTTTCATTAATTCCTGATATTCGGGCGAATTCGGATCGAGTTCTTCTGTTGCGGCTTCAATTTGTTTGAGGAATTCAGAGAATTCATCTTTGATCGCGGCAAATTCTTTTTCAAATACATCGGCGCTATATTCTAAAATATCTTTCTGCAAATTTAAAAGGATGCTTTGGCGTAAATGTAAACCGTGTTGAAAAGAGGGAAGACGGTTGAAATCGAAAGCGACATTACTTCGCGCCCGGGCATATTCTCCTATCTTTTTCTTAATGGCATCGATCACCGTGGGAAGATGTTTCGCATTGAGCAATCCTAGTTTAATTTGGATAAGGGCACGAATATATTTTGGTAATTCTAAAAGTACGGGTCGCTCGTGCAAATGATTATTGATAACCGCTTCCAGATCTTTGAGATCTTCAATGGCTTTATTTAAAGAAAGTTGTGAGCGGTCGCGCCGCTCTTTGAACTCTAAAACCTTGGGGGCTTGAGCATAGCCGCTATGATCGAGTTTTTTGAGAAAATAATTACACATTTCCAGCAAAAGATAACTGGTCATTTCATTGTATTGAACCACATCATAGGCTTGATCCACAATCATCGTAAAAAAATTAGCGAGAGGATCATCTTCGGGAAGATTCGCCAGCTTTATCCGCATGGCTCGTATTTCTTCGGGTGTAAAAAGAAGTGTGATTTCCTGACGTAAAGCCTGCTTGGCGTTGCTGGATAGTGCTTTGCTATCAAAAAAATTGAACAACCGCGAACGTACAGTTATAACGCCCTCCGTTTTTTGGACGCATAATTGCCCCTGAATATCAAGCATGGCTGAAAAGGTCGCGGTTACTTCTTTTACATCTTTATGAACAAGCTCTTTATCAAGGTTTTCTAAAAGGAGGTATAGTTCTTTTCTTTTTTGATTAATCAGATCAAAACCATCGTCGGCTAACGCATTGACTTCTTCTTCGGCAAGTTCTCCCTCATCAAATGTTTCCCGAAGTGAGTTGAAAAGAACTTCTCGCACTGCTTCCGAAGCCGCAGTCCCTTGGTTGATTTTGTCGGCTATCTGATCGGCATGGGTAAGCTTATCTTGCTTGCCTTCCAACTCCTGCTCGAATTCTTCGGCAATATCCTTGAAAATCTGATCTGCTTCTTCGATCTCTTTCTCGTCGAATTCAGAATTTTCATTTTTGGGATTGTTCTTCTCGTTTTTGTCGGTCATCAAAGTTCCTCATTTTAATTGAGGTTATATAAAAACTAATTCATTAAACTGTATGGTACAAGTTTTTCGAGTAATTTGCAAGAAAAATCAAGAGAGAAAACAGACAAAAAAAACTTTTTTAAACAATATAGATTGTCATGAATGTAGATTAATGTAAAAATAATGAAAAATATGCAATAAATTCTTGATTTCGTTTGTTTTTTTGAATTGTATTAGAATTGTGTTAGATATTTGCGATCTAAAAACTCGATAAAGTTGATGGCCAAGGTAAAATTAAAAGCTTGTAAAATATTATTGGCCATCCCTCGAGAAAATGGCTTTATGTTTGTTGTTAATAAGTTAAGACAGAGCAATGAGTTTTATGATGTTCAATCCGGCTTTAGGGCTATAAAAATAGGTGGCCATCATCTTTATTCTTTCTTGAAAGAAAGGTGAGAACCCCGAAAAGATATTTGCGTGCTTGTGGCATAATAATATTTAAAAATTAGTTCACATCGTATCCTTTATTATTGATCAATTTTGCTTTGGCCTTGTTGATGATTTCCCCTTGCGTAGCAGGGCTCACGTTATCCTTAATCACATTGTTTTTAGCAGGATTCCCTTCTATTCGAATCACGGGGGTTTTATTATTCTCAATCAAAACATTGTTACAAAAATAATCGCCTCGATTGCGATTGGCGACCACATAAATTTGTGACTCAATCTCGTTTTCTTTAATAATAAGCCCATCGATTCCGCCGGTTTTATAAATGCTAATATAGGTGTTGCCGACATTTCCAATAATGCGGCTATCGTTGATCAGGCTGTTAACATGATCTTCGTGCATTAATCCTTCGCCGTCGTTGATATAATAACCACTGTCGCCTGCGCGATTGCTATATACCTCGTAATGATTATCTTTCACCAGATAGTTCCATCCACGCATTTCTACCGCGCGATTCCCGTTTGTCGAGGACCCCTTAGCCGGCACTTCGCCCGTGACTGTATATCGCTTCACTTCTTCTTTGAATTGAATTTCGTTGCCTGCACAAATGGTACCATCGCCAGTGAATAGGATCGCATATCCGCCAGTAGAAAAAATTCGATTATCGAGAATTCGCACACCTTGCCGGAAGCCATGGGGATGGGTCTCCGGCGTCCCGTCATTCCCTGAGGCTCCAGCTCCACCGATGGCATAGCCATTCACTACGATACCGGGACGATTGTCATAGTCAAAAACGATCTTATCAAAAGAAATAATTTTATCGTCCTTTTTCATTAAGTAATCTGACATTGTGAAATTTTCTTCTTGCGAATTAGCCAGCCGGTTGTTGGACACGAGCGCATTTTTACTTACATACACCATAATCGCCCCGCGATGTCGATGAGTGAATCGTTGCCAGGAATGCTGCCATGATTGAGGCACAGAAGGGATGGGACGCGCGCACGCTCTTAACCAGCATCCATGTACAATACGATTTTTCCCCGCTTGTTGCTGCTTCCCACCGGGAAAATAGATCGAGGCATAATGAAGCCCGATGTTGACGATTCCACAATGGCTATCCGACTCAGGGTTTTGCAAAAGAATGCGTTTAAAAGCAGTGTCGTTGGGTGTTCCTGAACCTTCAAAACTCGGTTTATATTTGGGAAAGTGAAACTGCGTGGGTGGGTTATAGTGCTCATCTTTCGCTTTTCCTTCAGGATCAGCACCCCGCAAAATCACACCATCAGGAAGAACAATATCTTCTTCGAAGGAATAGTCACCCGCGGGAAAATAAAGTACGCCTCCGCCATTTTGGGAAAGGCGCGTGCAAGCTTCTTTCACTTTTTCATCCCATGAAGAACCTTCGACTTCTTGAATATCGATCACGTTGTCCCAGGGTAGATCGGCTGTCCATGTGGCTGCATCATAGGGGGCTGGATTACTGGTTGGTTGAGCGTGTATTGAGAGGGCCGTAAAGAGAAGCGCCCACACAGGAAATAATAGAACCCTACGAATATACATCAATAAAACTCCTTTGGTTTATGTGCTTCCATTATTGGTATTTTTCACATGCTTTGGATAATGCGGCGCGAGCCAGTAAACGTGTGGAATCGAGAGGAGGCAAGGGAGAATTTTCGCTTGTGATTAACAGAGGGATTTCTGTACATCCCAACACCACCGCATCGCATCCTTTTTCTTTTAACCCATGGATGATGGCCTGAAAACGAGAAAGAGATTTTTCTGTTATTGTCGCATAAACCAACTCATTAAATATGATGCTATTGATTTCATCCCGTTCCTCCGGTTCGGGAATCCTCGTTTTCATTCCATATTTTTTCAAACGTTCAGGATAAACCGGGCCTTCCATTAGGTAACGTGTTCCTAATACGCCCAACGTTTGATAACTATGACCAGAAGCTTCATGACCTACCGCATCAGCGATATGTAACCAGGGCAGGGGAGTCTCTTTCACCACCCAGTCCCAAGCTTGGTGGATCGTATTGTCGGGACTGATAAGAAACTCAGCACCTGCGTGATGAAGCTTATGGGCGGAAGATAGCATCAGCTGGGCTACACCCTCCCAGTCACCTTCTGGAAATAAAGGTGTGTAATGATGAAGGGCATGTGTGTGCATCGTGATTTCAGGGTGGTTGTGTTCACCCATATACTTTTTACCTTCAAGGCAGATTGTCCTATAACACAATGCCGCGCCTTCTGCGCTGCATCCCACAATTCCTATATGTTTAGCTCTCATTCGTCATCTCCTAGAGAAAGGGTGTGAGCAATTTGAAAACGATCGTTAGGTGGATCCTCTCTCCATAATAAATGTACTGACTTTACTTGAAAATGCATAGGGAGCCAATCTTCTTGGAAACTTGTCATTCGCTCTTCCATCGATTCATGCTTGGGGAATTGTCCTAAAGTGAGATGAGGAGTGAATCCATTTTTGTGTTTATGTACATCATCACAGTCAGGCGTGCATTGTTGCAGCGATGATTGCAACGTCTCGAGGGGCTGGGTCGGTTTCGGTTTCAGCCAGAGGGTATAACCACGTCGCTGGGTGAAAAAGCGAAAATTTTGCAATGTTAATGAGAATGGCGCGGTTTCTTTTAACGCTGCTTGGAAAAAAGGGAGAATCAATTCAAATTGTTCCTTGGGTCGAAAAGGGTAGAGCAAGGTGATATGGGGCATCCAACGATGGACGTGACAATCGTACTTTTCTCGTATGGCTTGAATAGCAGGCCATGTATTATCGGGCGGAATAAGAACAACAGCGGTTTTATAGGTTTTTTGGCTCATCGACGCTAACCTCTTGAAGGTTGTGATCACAATTGTTTACTATGGACAGGATAAAACAAAAGAAGCGCGAGAGAAGCATTTTTGAAAAATCTATTTTATTTCGGTAATAGCAATGCCAAAGTTTTTATAAAAAGTTATTTTTAGGTGGTGGATGATGAGAATCTCTATTGTAACTTTACTTATTGGTTTTTCGCTCACGATGACATGGGCGGACGATTGGATCATGTATCGTAATGATGCCTCACGTAGTGGCTTTACCCAAGAACAATCTCCAGAAAACCTCAATCCCGCTTGGGTGTATCATGCCAAACAGAAGCCTAGGCCTGCCTGGCAATCTCCGGATACACGTATGCCCTTCGATTATACCTATCATCCAGTGATCGCGGATGGAATTTTATGTTACGGGAGTTCGGCTGATTGCAAGATTTATGGGCTGGATGCCAAGACAGGGGAAGAGATTTGGTCTTTCTATACTGAAGCCCCGGTTCGATTTGCCCCGGTGATCTGGAAAGATTCTGTGTTCGTGGGTAGCGATGATGGCTTTTTATATTGCCTTGATCTTCATGACGGCTCCTTGCGTTGGAAGAAATTATGTGCACCACAAAAAAAGTGGATTTTAGGGAATGACCGTATGATCAATAAATGGCCGATTCGAGGTGGTATGGTACTGCGCGAGGATAAACTCTATCTCGCAGCCGGAATTTGGCCCACTGAAGGAATTTATGTGTATGCCATTGATTTGAACACACGTGAAGTGGAATGGCTCAACGATCAAGCCGGAGGCTTGGAACTCGATCAACCCCATGGAGGTGCTCGGGCAAAAAGTGGAATCTCCGCCCAAGGCTATCTCGCTGCTTCTGAGGATTGGTTGTTGATTCCTACGGGGCGCGCGGTTCCTGCCGCGTTGAGCGCTAAAGACGGCGCTTTTCAATACTTTCACCTGCAGCGCTATGGCCAACAAGGCGGCGCCGGAATCACGATGGCGGATGAATTCTTCCATAATAATGGGGATTTGTTTTATCAAGGCAATGGGATGCAGCACATTGATCTACATTCGGATACCTTTGCCGCTATTCCCGGAGGATGTGTGGTTACTGAGAAAGATCAATTGACGACCTATCGGTGGATTGACAAGGAAACCGCGGATCGTAAGGGGAACGTTCAAACCATACGATCAGTAGAAAAAATACAATCAACTTCGATTCCTTTTCCCGGTGTTTCTCTTATCGTAGCGGGGAATACCGTTTTTTGTGGGGGAGAGAAGGGCATTTTTCAGTATAACCTTGAATCCAACAAAGTCACCGCTCAACATGAAATCAAAGGTGTCGCCTATGGATTAGCCTTCGCCAATGGGGCCCTTTACGTGAGCACAGAACAAGGGACGATTTATTGTTTCAGTGATCAACCTTCCGATGATTCAGAGATTTCCCACATTCCCCACCCAACTGAAAAAGTCCTTATTGATCCATCGATCGACGAGATGGCCGACAATATTCTTCAAGAAGTGGGTATCGATGAAGGGTATTGCTTGGATCTGGGTTGCGGTGATGGAACACTTGCCGCAGCATTAGCCTATAAATCAAATTTGGTCATTTACGCAGTCGAAGAGGATCTGGACTTAGTCAAACAAGCCCGTGAACAACTCGATCGTGCGGGATTGTATGGCTCTCGCGTCACCGTCATTCATGGCGATCCCTCTCAAACTCATTTGCCCGATTATTTTGCCGATTTAATTGTCTCGGGCAAAGCCTTAATGAATGATTCTGAAATCCCTATGGATGAAGTGCAGCGACTGCAACGCCCCCATGGGGGCATGGCGATGGTGAGTTATCAAGACTCACTTACGAAAAATGTACGTGGGGCTTTACCGGGAGAGGATACCTGGACTCATCAATACGCAGATCCCGCCAATACCATCTGCAGTCAAGATCAACAAATTGCTGGCCCATTAGGGATGCTATGGTTTCGCGATGCGGATCAGAAAATGCCGCAGCGCCATGGACGGGGGCCGGCGCCGTTATATAAAGACGGCCGGATATTCGTCGAAGGCCTTCATACTCTTCGTGCGGTGAATGCTTATAACGGAAGGACATTGTGGGAGTATCCACTTCCTAATATTCTCGAAAACTATGATCAAGATCACCTCATGGGCACCGCTGGAACCGGTAGTAATTTCTGTGTGAGTGGGGAGCGGGTCTATGTGGCCACTGAATCCGTCTGTTTGGCTTTAGACGTGGAGAGTGGGAACGTTGTACAAAAATACCACACCCCTACAGACGAAGAAGGAAGCCCTCCTGTGTGGGGATTTATCGCCTGCGTAGATGATACCTTGTTTGGTTCCTGTGCCAATACCGACCATATTGTAAAATGGCGTTATCTCAAAGGAGATATGAGCAAACAATTCACCGAATCCCATTGCTTTTTTGCTCTGGATGCAAAGAGCGGGAATATGAAGTGGAAACATAATGCGAAATCTTCAATACGCCATAATACCATCGCCATCATGAATGGCATTGTTTATTTGATCGACTCACCATTATCCCTCGAAGATCGTATCGAAGAAGAACAACAAGCCCGAAGAGGAATCGAGTCCTCTGAGAAAGACCCTAATATCCTTTATGCATTCGACCAGGAAACCGGAGAGGTCCTTTGGAGCGATGAAGAGGATATCTATGGTACGGTCTTGCTCGCCAGCGAAAAATATGACGTGCTATTGATGACATACCAACCCACCCGTTTTCGTTTGGACTCAGAAAAAGGGGGAACGATGAGCGCCTTCCGCGCTTCCACCGGGGAGCGGCTTTGGGATATTGAAGCCAATTACGCCTCCCGTCCTTTAATCAATGATCAAACCATTTACGCTCAACCCTCGGCTTGGGATCTACTGACCGGCGAAAAGAAAGATTTTGATTTCTCTCGTTCGTATGGCTGTGGAATTCTCGCGGGATCTACAAATTTATTGGTTTATCGCTCGGCGACTTTGGGATACCGGGATTTAAACAAAGATGAAGAGACCCAAAACTATGGCGGGATTCGCCCCGGATGTTGGATCAATGCAATTCCTGCTGGGGGCTTGCTTCTCATGCCGAATGCCGCAAGTGGTTGTATCTGTAGTTACTTAAACTTAGCCTCGATTGCTTTGCAAACGCAAGAAAATACACGTGAGCCTATTGGATTCATGGAATGATTGGTATTTTTGTACTATGCTTCTACCATACATAACAACACCATACGTACTGAGCATGTGCAAACCATGAATTCATCCAAACCTTCTCGGCAGCGGGGTGGATTTTGGATTCGCCTCGCTGCTTTTATCATCGATTATCTTGTCTGTCTATTTATCTTGAATGGGATTTTGTATCCCTTGGATTTGCTTTTATATCGATACGAAATCTACGATTTCAATACTATGGACGATCTCACCTTCCAATATTTTATGATGATCGCCATGTATACCAGTTTATTTTTATACTTTTTTCTCTTCCAAGCCATTTTTAAGACGACGATTGGAAAATATTTAGCGGGATTGAGAATAGACCAAACCAACGGGAAACCGGCTAGCGCGTTTCAAGTCTTGCTGCGTACAATGGGGTATGGCTTAAGCGTCTTTTTTAATGCTCTTGGTTTTTTAATGATTGCCTGCAACCGTAATAAAGCAGGATTGCATGATTGGATAGCAGGTACCGAAGTGGTCTATCAACATCCTGTTTCAACCATGCGAAAAATCATCATCTTAATCATGGGCTTCCTAGGCATGATCTTATTATACGTTATCATGTCAGGAAATGGATTTTGAGTCACAAAAAGAACTCTATACTTTTTTAAGATTCTGTAGCGAGTCGCTTTCTCCATTCATCCAATAAATCCTTCGTGCGGCTCGCTCCAACCCTAGTAACACCTAAATCTCGTACTTCAAGAAGGGTATCGATATCACGTATCCCTCCCGCGGCTTTAACCTGTACTGATTCGGGAGAATACTTGCGCATCAATTTTAAATCCTCGATCGTGGCTCCGCCTGTCCCATAACCCGTGGATGTTTTGACCCAATCCACGCCAATACCACCACAGATTTCACATAATTTAATTTTTTGATTTTCATTCAAATAACAATTTTCAAAAATGACTTTGATCTTTTGTTCCCGCTCATGTGTCAGGTCGGTAAGATTTTGTAGTTCTTTTACTACATACGACCAATCACCACTCCGTACTTTGCTAATATTGATAACCATATCGAGTTCTTCGCCGCCATCGGACAAGGCACGTTCGGCTTCGGCCATTTTGACCTCCATGGTGTGTGCTCCATGGGGAAAGCCAATCGTGGTACTCGCTTTCACAGAGCTCCCGTGCAATAATTCCACACAACGTTTCAAAGCATAAGGCATAATACAAACACTGGCGACCTCATATTCGCGCGCTAAGCGGCAGCCGGCTTCTAGTTCTTCCATAGGGAGAGACGGGTGCAATAACGAATGGTCTATCATTTTGGCTACATCCAGGTAAGAGAGTGTCATTGGAAAACCCTTTCCGTTTGAGATAAGTTTGATAAGCCTATTATTACATGATTAAAGACGGAATCGAATTCCAGCGGGATAGCTAAAAAATAGGACACAACGTCGGTTGTGTCCCCAGTGGTTGTATGTAAAAACGTAATTGTTCTTATCGTAGTAAGTCGATGAACATATTGTTTTGTAAATCATTGCTTTGCGATTGAACCATAATATTCGATTGCAATATCATTTGATTAGTCGCCTGGCGTGTGCTTTCCGCTGCAATATCCGCATCCTCAATGCGGGATTGAGCGGCCATATAATTCTCAGAAGCTACCGATAAACGATTTGTCGTGGCTTCCAAACCATTCGTAAAAGCCCCGATTTGGCTGCGAATGTCATCGACTTGGGATAAGGCTTCATCCACAATTTGCAAAGCCTCTTCTACGCCTCCTTCTTCGCTAACATCAATATCTGTTAAGTTTTGTCCTTCTCCCAATCCTAAGGATTGAGGGCGCACGTCGCCGAAGGCAAGACGGGTACTTTCTCCTGCATTGGCGCCAATCTGGAAATTGGCTGTGGAAATGTCATTAGTTTGTTCTTGATTGGAGGATTCTCCAGAAGAGACATTCTCGGTAGAGCTGAAATCCCCATTGAGTAGATTTTGCGAGGCAAATTGGGTGTTATTGGCGATTGAAGAAATTTCGTTCACATTTTGTTCTATCTCATTTTGGATACTTTCTCGTGCTTGTTGATCAAGGGTTTCCGAACCAGATTGCACGACCAATTCTCGAATACGCTGTAGCCGATCACTGACCCCACTAAGCCCCTCATCGGCAATATTGGCTACATTGATGCCAATTTGGGTAGATTCAAAAGCCTGGTTTAACCCCGATATTTGAGATTGCAAGCGACTGGCGTTTTGTAATCCAGCGGCATCATCTCCCGCTTGATTAATCCGTAAACCGCTCGCCAAACGATCGAAACTCTGTTGTAACTGGGGTCCCACTCCATTTTGTACATTGAGCAAAGAAAGTGAGGCTAAGTTATTATTCATATTGTCAATAGTCATGAATGTTTTCCTCCATGAAAAATGTGATCCCGTGTCCATGATCTCTTTATAATATTGTATCTTGAAATAGGTCGCATTGCCTATTATTCAAGTCCATATAGAATCTCAAATACTTTTTCATTCAATGTATTTGCCTGCATTAATAGCGCCGCCCGTGTTTCCAAATAGATCGAATTCATTAGCATGTCCGTCGTTTCTTGGGCGATATCTACATTTGTGATTTGATTGTAAGAATCTTCGATAATAAACGAAGTGAAATCTAAATGTTGCGTCGTTTCTTGCAAACGGTTTGTAAAAGAGGTTAACCGCCCCTCGACAAGGGAAATTTCTTCAATCGCTTGATCCACAATCTCTAAGGCTTTATTTGCTCCACTTAATGTTGTTACGTTAATATCTTCGAGGGTATTTTCTTCATCCAATCCGAGATTGTGGGTACGAAGGTCTGGGATAAAAAGCGGCTTGGTGCTTCTCGGACCTTCACCCACTTGAAAATTCAATTCACGGGTGGCCGAGGAGAGTACAAATTTTTCCGAACCTTGACGGATGGTTGACGTTATATCTAACACATTATCAAAATCTAATTGAATTTGTTGATAACTGGCGCTATCTCTTTGAGATCCAGAGGTGAAGATGACATTCTTTTGTCCATTACGGAACTGAACCGCAGGTCCATCATTTAAAGAACCCTCATAGAGTTCTTCTGTAACAACCAATCGGTCATTTCCTTCCGTCAAATTATTACTTACGCGGAAAGTTAGCTCAGGAGTCGGAATCCCTTCTTCAACCACATTTCCACCCTGTAGAGTGATTACCTCCCCAGCAGAAGCGGTCACTTGGGGACCATTTTCGACAGAGAACGAAGCCTGTTCAGGATTCCCCGCGGTAATAACTTCGGAATCAAAGGTTTGGGAATTTTCGAAAACAATGCTTATATCGTCCCCTGAACCTTCTGTGCGTATATTCGTAATATAGAAGGATAAATTGGTAGAAGAAGTATTCGCTATATCGTCTTGCAGCGATAGGGTCCCATCCGGGTTAAGCGAAGCCGTGGATTGGTTGAAACCGAAGGCTGGGTTGGCTCGATTACGATTATTTAATCCATTGATCAAATCACCAAAATTGGAGACCCGCCCTTCGCGATAATCTTCACTTCCAGCGGAATTATTTACAGTGAAAGCCGTTTTAAAAGTGCTCCCATCCACTTCCATTCCATTGAATGTAATCACATCCCCTTCCGCGAGGGAAACCCCGTCTACAAACGTGTTTTTAAGTCGAGTATTTAGGGAGACCGGATTGGTGAGACTCACGTTTTTGAAAAAACCCACTTCTGTTTGAATTTCACGGTTCGCCGGGGAAAGAAGATCGTTGACTTGAATTTCATATTCTCCACTCGAAAAAGTAGATCCGGTTATTGCAGAAATGCTATTCCCAATTTTCCCTCCCAGGCTTGTACTGGAAATCATCTCATTCTCTACATGTTGGGTACGAAGCACGCCAAAAGAACTCTGTTTTGTATCCCCCGCATCTTTTACAGTGAAATTGAGATTGAACTGCGAGATTGCTCCTTCTTCACTGTTGTAGAACTCTACCCGTCCCGATGAATTATTGTATCGTACATTGGTTTCTTGCTTGTCACTTCCATCGATTCCGATTGAATTTTCTGCATTATCGATCTTGCCTTGAATTTTGGTAATCAGGTCATTAATGGTGGTTGAAGACGCGATGCTGAGTGAACCTCCAAAGTTGGTTTTCCCATTCGCCAACGTACCGCTAAAAACTATAGAGCCTTGATTTTGCAATGAAACCCGGTTGAAGGATAAACCATGCAAAGTATCCGAGGCCTCGGCGGGGTCGCTTCCCAAAGCCAGTTGACCAAAAGAGACCGCGATATCGGTTCCCATCCGAATTCCCGTGTTGATCGTTTTATCACCACCCGTTTTGATGATTTCCCGGCCTTCTTGAATTTTGGTAATATTAAGAAAAGCCGGCCCTTGGCTAAGAACGGAAGAATCAGGGCCGAACGATATTTTCCCACCAAATGGCTTGGTGCCTGGACGCAATTGGGATTTGGATGAGTAGGTTCCATCAAGGAGCCTTGTATTTTGATACTTGGTTTCAGAGGCAATCGTATTGATTTCCTCCAGTTTTTCTTGAATCTGACGCTGGTAAGAATTATGTTCGTTGCTATTGTTCGTATTTTGGGCTGCGACAACGTTAGAACGAATATCTTGAAGCAGACTCGTTATTTTGTTGACCCCCTCAGAAGCCACCGTTGCAATGTTTATGCCTCGCTGGGCATTGACAGAGGCTTGATCTAATCCTCGGAATTGAGAGGCAAGCCGGTTGCTGATAATCAGACCTCCGGGATCATCTTTGGCTCCACGAATGCGAAGTCCCGTACCCAATCGCTCCAAATTGCTTTTCAGCATATTTTGGGAACGTTCCAACGATTGGATAATCCGGTTGCTGGAGAGGTTCACTACGGAGCCTTGAATAACCATATTGTTCTCCCGTAAATCTTTACACAAGCAATGAATAAAACTCGATTTTTGTGACTTTTGGCTAAAGTTTTACGGGTTTTTGCCTATAACTGAGAACGAGGTTATTTATCAACAAAGCAATGCTGCTTATGTTGATGTGAATCGGTTGAAAATAATTTGGCGTAGCACCCGCTCTCTTGGTTCTGCGGTGTGCTGCGGCGGTCGATTAAGCCATAACTCACTTCTCTTGGCCGGGATGCGAAGTTATGGCTTAATTTTTTATCCGAATGATGCCCTTCAACCTTTTTCTTAGAAGTTTAGGCAAAAACACATATATTTCAAACGCTTGCGCGATTTTCTTTCTTTGCGTCCCCATGGTCTGAATCGTTGGGCCTCGGAATCCATCCGATTCTCAATGCCTATTACGCTGGTTGAACTCCCTACGGAAACGGTATTTCCGCAGCGGTCAGGAGTGAGTTCACACTTCAGCGTCAATAGACGCCTACCAGGGAACGCAAACTCATTGTAAATAGTGGTAGCCTAGGCGGATAGGGTGGGATAAAGTTTTGACTTGAATGGAAGCTATCAGCATAACACCCTTCCACTCTCTTCTTGGCTGCCACGGTCGATTAAAGTCGCACTTCACTTCAAACGAATCCTTGGCCGGGATGCGAAGTTACGGCTTTAATTTTATGAACTTCTCAGCGTTTTCGTAATTACTATCGGCAAGGCTTAAGGAAAACTTTAGCTTAATTTTCAAAAAATAGAATTTTTTTTCCATGATTTACTAAGACTCTTAGAATCAATAGGTTATACTATTAAAAAGGAATCCTTTTTCTAACCTATTGCTCATCAATTTCATAAAAACATTAAAAAGACAAACAAAACATGCATTTGGTTTGGTTGTTCTCTTGATTTTTACCTCTATTATTCTACAAAAAGAGGTCATAACACTTGTTTATTTCTTCTAATTGTTTCGATAGATAGAATGGTGTTATTTGTTGTTCCGGAGTTTAAACATGAATAAATATTATTTGCTTGGACTTACTTTCCTCGGAGTGGTAATTTCTTTGCTTTTGTGGTCGTTGGATCATCAGCGGCATAAAAGTGATTTAGATTCTGAAACAGAATCCAAGAAAGAAAGAATTATTTGCGTGGCCCCCTCGATCGCTGAAGTGGTTTTTGCTTTAGGGCAGGGCGACCGGGTGATTGCGGTAAGTCAATTTACCCATTTTCCACCTGAAGCGGCTGAAAAAGAAAAAATTGGTGGGGTTGTTAATCCTAATTTTGAACAAATTCTGTTATTGCGTCCCGATTTTATCATCCTTCTGGGCGAGATGGATCAATTCACTGCATTCTGTGAGCAAAAAAATATTGCTTATATGAATGTAACCATGATGGATCTTGAGACGGTGTTAGACGACATTCAGCGAATTGGCAATGCCCTTGATTGTACAGAAGAAGCCAAAACTTTGGTACAAAACATTCGCAAGGATTTAGCCAACATCCAGGAAAAAGCGGCCGAAAAAGAATCTCCCCGTGTGTTTGTTTGCATGGGAAGAAAAGCCGGTTCGCTGAATGGATTGTTCAGCATCAGCAGGGAATCTTTTCTCCATGATTTAATAGAGATCGCCGGTGGTACCAATATCTTCGCCGATATATCGGGGGCTTATCCCCAAGTATCGAAAGAAGCACTTCTCAAACGGGCTCCAGAAGTGATTCTAGAAATGAATGTCGGCGATAACTCTGTAACCGATTCAGGAAAATCTCTAATCAAAGATTGGGAATCATTACCTGAATTGCCAGCGGTGGCTTCTGAGAGGGTTTATCTTCTCACCCAAGAATATATTATGATTCCTGGACCGCGTATGCCCCAAATAGCGGAAATTTTTTATGAGTGTTTTTATGAAGAATAACCTTCACCTTGAAATCCATAATATTGATTTTTCCTATGCTGAATCACATTGGCGTCTATCGGTTGATTTTTTTTCCCTCAAACAAGGTGAAATCACAACCATTATTGGTGCTAACGGTTCAGGGAAAAGCACTTTTTTAAAAATTGCCGCTGGTCTTATGCCGCCAGAGGCAGGGGAGGTATACCTGGGTAATGAATCCCTCTACTTGATGGAACGAAAACACATCGCCCGTTTTGTAGGATATTTACCCCAGAATGTGATGTATCAATTTGATTTAAGAGTCGTCGATGTTGTCTCCAAAGGACGTTATCCCCATCAAAGTGCAACGGGTTTTTTGAGGGAGAGAGATATACAAAAAGTGGAAGATTGCATGAAACAAACCGAGACCCTCGCGTTTCGAAAACGTCCCTTGTCGCGCCTCTCCGGAGGCGAAAGGCAGTTGGTGTTTTTAGCTTCCGTCTTAGCCCAAGAACCCTTGTTTCTTCTTTTAGATGAACCGACAACCGCTTTAGATTTACACCATCAAGTTTTATTGTTTAATCTATTGCGTGAACTGGTGCAGGAAGGAATGGGGGTATTGGTCGTGACCCATGACATCAACCTGGCCTCACAATTTTCCGATCGCATGTGTCTCTTTCAACAGGGACAGTTAACACACACCGGCACCCCAGAAGATTTATTAACCCCTCATCTACTCCAACAAATTTATGGTGATTGTGTATCGCTTATCGCTCATCCACAAACGGGGCGTCCCATGCTTTTCCCCAATGTGAAAGGAGTTGGTTCGTGAGAACCACCCTTGATGGTAAAGCCTACGCGCGCGTGTTATTGACGTATGGGAGCGTTTTTGTCATAGCCCTTCTTATCGCGCCTTTTATTGGAGGAACCAAAATTCCTTTTCGCGATATCTTATTTATGGGGCAAAGCGATCTGTCTTCGGTTCATGTAGAAATATTTTGGTATCAGCGAGTACCCCGAGTAATATTGGCAGCGTGTGTCGGAGGCTCTTTAGCCCTAGTCGGTGCCTGCTTCCAAGTCATTCTCCATAACCCGCTGGCAGAACCTTATACCCTAGGGGTGACAGGAGGCGCTTCGGTAGGGGCGGTCTCTGCGATTCTAATTCCAGGATTGCTCATCTCATGGGGTCCTTTTTCAACGGTTCAGTTGTTTTCTTTACTAGGGGCAATGCTTGCTTTGTTCTTTCTCTATTTTGTCTCGAAGCAATTGGATGGATTTGCAATTCATACTCTCTTACTGGCAGGGATCACTATTTCGATCGTTTCCGCCGGCTTGATCCTTGGTTTTCGCTACGTCGCAAGTCCCAATTACCTCATGCAGATGGACCGCTGGTTGATGGGGGGATTGGATGTCGTAGGATATCGAGAGTTGTCGGCTTTGTTTCCTCTACTTCTACCAGGGCTAGGATTGCTTTTCTCTTGTATGGTGGAAGTCAATCATCTTTCTCTAGGAGAAGAATTAGCCGCCGGTCATGGGGTGGATGTGGCCTCGGTCCAACGGCGAATCTTTTTCGGAGGAGGATTAACCACGGCGGCGGTGGTCTCTTTGTCAGGTCCTATTGGCTTTGTAGGTTTGATTATTCCTCACGCAGTACGGGGACTGAGCGGCTATGATCAGCGTATCGTGCTGCCAGGAAGTTTTTTGCTCGGCGGAGCATTTCTGGTAGCCTGTGATACCATCGCTCGTACGATTTTAAGCCCCCGTGAATTGCCGGTGGGGATTATAACAGCCCTTATAGGAGGGCCGGTTTTTATACGGATTTTATTAAAAAGACGCTGATTTTACGTAATTTGCATTGGTGGCATGATGTTGAGATTTGTATTAATAAATCGTATACCGTAATAATTTCGTGCTTGGAGTGCATCAAACGATGGATTCTCTTGTTGATCAATCTCAACTCGGCAAAAGCGAAATTCCCCATTCATACTCACAATGAATTTCAGCATTTCTCCACGAAGCATAGTTAGGAATGTCACATCCTGCTTCCGGCGTACAATCGGACCTTTTTCCTGCCATCGAAGGTGAATGCTCCCTTCCTCTTCTTCAAGGCTGGCTTCACCCTGTTCGCCTTTCGGTTGAAAATGGATAGTGGATTGGACTTTGTTCAAGCCCCATAAATCTTTACCTCCGCACAAAGCCGAAGGCGAATCAGCCCCCATGACATTCATATAAAAACCACGTGTCTTGCTTTTCTTAATTGAACCTAGAATATTACCCCACTCATGCCAAGGTAGATTCTCATCATCGATAAGAGGAGTATGATATTGGCCAATATAATATCCAGACAATGTACGAAAAGGTATACGAGAAGCGAACTTGCATCCCTCGGGGAGGCTTCCTGCTTTCTTACGTAATGTAAATACAATGAGTCCCTCCCCTGAATAAAACCATGGTGGGGGAGGATAAATGGCTGTAAGGTTTGTTTCATTCATCATAACGTAATCGTAATTGTCCACATGCGGCGTCTATATTTCCTCCACGGCTATAGCGAACGGTAGCGTCTAATCCTTCGTGATGCAACATTTTTTTGAAATGTTGCATCGCGTTGTGAGAAGGCGATTGAAAAGGGCTTTTCTCGACTGAATTATAAGGAATGAGGTTGACATGCGCAATAAGTCCTTCGGTCAGGTTTTTCATACGTCGGGCATCATTCTTATGATCATTTATCCCATGAAGCATTAGATATTCAAAGGTAATTCTACGGCTGTTTAAACGCTGGTAATATCGTAAAGCATCTATTAGTTGGTCTAGTTGATAAACACGGGCTAAGGGTATCAGTTCCGCTCGGCGCTGATCGGTGGTCGCGTGCAAAGAAATAGCAAGTTTTACTTTCCATTCTTCTTGGGCAAGGCGATACATTTCGGGAACCAGGCCAACGGTAGAAATCGTGATCTTGCGGCTAGAGAAATTCAATCCTTTTTTATGCGTGAGAAGATCGATACTCTTTTTAACCTGATCAAAATTATGCAAAGGTTCCCCTGAACCCATAAACACAACTCGAGTTACAGGATAGCCTTCATGAAGAAATCCCATTATTTGTCCCACGATTTCTCCTGCTTCTAGATTGCGCTTCAAACCAGATTGTCCAGAGGCACAAAAACGACACGCGTACATACATCCTACTTGAGTGGAGATGCAGACAGTGTATTCTTTCGCTTCCTCTTTCGCTTCAATTTTACCCGATTTAAAATGCGTCGTTAGTTTTTCAGAATAATGAGGCATAACCACCGATTCAATCCGTTCCCCGTCCTCTAACTGAAAAAGGACTTTCACGGTAAGATCGGCAGGATCTTGTTGTTGCGAAACAATAGGAGGTAAGGTTAAACTAAAGGATTCATCCAACTCACGCCGCAACGCCTTGGAAAGATTGGTCATCGAATCGAAGGAATGTGCGTGCTTTTTATATACCCACTGAAAAATCTGATCGGCGGTAAATGTCGCATAACCTCGTTCTTTAAGCCAATGAACCAAATCTTCGTAATCCATCGTGTATAACGAAGGCTTGCTTGCGACAAAAATAGGTTGTTCTTCGAAGGCTGTTTCTTGTTTCATTGTCCTGGTTCAGCATGAAATAAAAGTCTAGCTGATGGAGTATATCTTTTGAATTTTTTAAAGGTATGGGTGAATGCACAAAAGTATTGTTTTGATGGCCTCAAAGTGGGGGGGAGGCAAGAAAAACTCCTGCACCGGACAATACTTTGTCGCAAACCCAGCCAGCTATCCCTGGCGGGTTGCGCTCCCGCAGAGCCCACGTTCGCTTCACCGGCTACGTTCATCCTCTTAAACAACCGATACCGAGTCAAGAGAAACAACCGCTTACCGCTTGATTTTTCGTTAATTTCACTCTCCACGAAATCTGGAAAGAGCCTGCAGTTAAGCCAAAGGCACCCACAGGAAACTTTATTTATATCACGTAATGAATATTACTCAGTAAATTGGCCAATGGTTGATCGGTGTTTGGATTTCTTCTTCCCCGGTGGCGCGGGCGGTTGCTTTTGGCTCAGCGACTGAACGGAACATAATCCACTGTCCGTCCCCGAGATAGGTTGCACTAGGATGAAAGTTACGGTCTTGGTTGTAGGTTTGGGTTCCTATTTCCCCAATGGTTGCTACCGGGTCTTCATCTAAGAGGAATGTTTCACCATCATCGATTGAAACAAAAGACTGATATGGACCTTCTGAATTGGCTGGGTTCCCCCAAGCGTACCAAACATCCTCTTTATCAGGATGTTTGACGACCGAAGAAAATTCCATACTCCCCATACCTTCGATGTCATTCACCAGGGTATCGTTCGTCCACGTCCAATTTACACCATCCGTGGAGGTATAACGGGATAAGCGTTTTCCTTCCAAAGCCTCTTCGATATCAGGTTCTTCACAACGGACATAAGCCACGAAGGTTCCATCATTCAAGAGAACCGCGGTAAAGCGTTCTGTCGGTCCGTAGGTCGATCCATCCGGTTCAGCGATTCCAACAACCCATTCATCGTCTGTCCAATTTACACCATCGGTTGAGGTGCAGGTGTTAATGTAATAGCCACCACCGCGATCATCCGCCATATACCACATCCGGAACAAGTTTTCGTCAAGTTGAATGACAAATGGCTTACTTTGTTTAAAAGAATTGGTGAAACCTTCGCAGAGAGCATAGTTTCCCCAATCGATCCCATCTGGATCACTCGATTGACCATAGGCAACGTCCATTCCACTGCTCGCATCAAACCATGCGCGCCAGATATTAGCATGGGGATCATAGATTACAGTTGCGTAGTAGGCTCGATTCGCATCGGTTAAACCTGGCTCTACAATGACAGGATTATGGGCGGTATCATCTTCCCAAACGATATCACCTGGGTCTGACCAGGCCGAGATTACTAAACATAGAGCGAGTGATAAATAGAGTGCATTTTTCATTTTGCTTCCTTTCCTTAAGAGAAAATAAAGATTGTTCTTGATTTACTTAAATGGAAAATAGGTACCAATGTCAATAGTAAATACCACGTTTTGGGATAGAAATTATCAGTGCGAATTTCGGTGTTTTGTTTTGTCGATGAAAGGGGGTTTTGCGGTCAAGAGCGGATAAACACTTCTCCGGTGAATCCATTTACCTTTTCTTTTTTCAAAACCCGCCTATGATAAATAGAAAGTATGAATTATTGAGTGAGGAGATCTGGCTGATGAAAGCATTAGGCTTGATAGAAACACGGGGATTGGTAGGTGCTATTGAAGCGTCAGACGCGGCCGTGAAAGCGGCCGAAACGGTGTTGACGCAAATTGAATATACGGTTCCAGGACTTGTGACGGTGAAGTTGCGGGGAGAAGTGGCCGACGTTCAAGCCGCCGTGGAAGCGGGTGCTTCTGCTGCGAGACGTGTGGGTGAGGTGGTTTCGGCTCATGTTATCCCACGCCCACATGAGGAAGTGGAAAACATTATTACGTACGAACCGGAACAAACGATGACGGGTCCTGATGCCCGCGGTGGAGAATCTCAGAAAAAATCGACTGCTTCCTCGAGTTCAACTTCGAAATCTACTAAAAAGAAATAAGCCATATATTTTTATAACTAGAGTTGAATTGTTTCAAAAA
>CAYQOX010000016.1:44410-49961 GCA_964419335.1 uncultured bacterium
TCTTATAGAATCTATTGGAATTTCTACCATTACATTCATAGCGGGATGGCTAAAACCATCCCGTTTTCTATTCTTCGCAATCATTCTTAGTTATAATATGATCCACGAATAATGATTTACACGATATGGATCCCCGGTTTGTTAAGTAAAGAAGTGCGAGTGCAAAATGAAAAATCCAACATTCCTTCTTTTTTTTCTTATAATTATCCTCTCCTCTGGTAGTTCTTCCGTTTCTAGCCAAAGCGAGGAACAACCCATTACTTTTTCAACGTTGATGAACCAATTGGTGGATTTAGATCGTATTTTTCTGAAACCTGAGTATACTATAGGGATGTTTTCGAGTTATGATCGCCAAGGTGGAAATCGTGATGGGAATGGTTATTTATTCAAGGAAGATGATCGTTACGTAATCGCAGAAATGGAAGGCCCTGGGGCGATAACCCGAATATGGTCAAGCAACCCAAAAGGAACGATTCGTATTTATTTGGATGGGGAAGAGAAACCTCGTATGGAACGAGCCTTCCGCAATATCTTTAGCAATAGTCGTAAACCGTTTGTCAAACCTTTTGTTTATCATTCTTCTCAAACAACCGGTCCTTCCTGGTCTTATATTCCTATTCCTTATGAAACCTCATGTAAAATAACCTTGGATGAAATATGTTATTACCAAATTGATTATATTACTTATCCTAAAGATCAAAGGGTAAGGAGTTTGGAATACCCTATCACTCAAACGGATTCTATAAAATTAACCGATACGGGCAAACAATTTCAAATTTCTGAGAACCCACCCTTTTTTTCTTCTGACGAGATAAAAGAACATAATGTAAAACTCACTATTCCTGCGGGAGAAACCCTTGATATAGCCAATCTCGAAGGCCCGGGCATTATTAAAGGAATGCTTATGAAGTGGCCTGATAGTCATCCAGAGATTGGACGTGAGCTATTGCTGTGGGGATTTTGGGATCAAGAGAAATATCCCAGCATTCTCGCTCCCGTTAGTGATTTTTTTGCCGACCGTGTGCGTTCTCTTGCATTGGGGCAGTACAAAGACGGTTGGCGTTATTGCTATTTTCCTATGCCGTTTTTGACGCATGCCCAGTTAAAACTCACCAATAGTCATGAGACCCAAAGCCGGGAGATTGACCTGCGACTTTTTGTGCAAGAACAAGCGAATCTTCCTCATCCTCTACGTTGTTTTCATGCTTATTGGGAACGTGATAATGACACAACCATAAAGGAGGTGAAACGCCTTAAATCAACCATCGAACCCGTGGTTGACGTTAAGGATAATTATTCAGCTCTGTTTGTTCAGGGAAGTGGTCATGTAGTAGGGATCTATATGTTGCGTACGCCATCTCCACAAAGCGATACTATGGTGTTTATCGACCAGATTGATGATATCCCTGATTTGCCTGGTACTGGACGATCGGGTTTTTATGATCAAGGAGGAAGGGTGCTTACGACCAACTGGCCATTAGCGGCCGGTGTTTCTGATTTTCAATCCTTGAATGGCTTACTTCGGCTTTTTTTACCTTCAATAATGCAATTTGATAATGGAATTTATTTTAGTTGCGAGCATGGGAATGCCAACATGCTTCGCAAAGATATCGCTACCACAACCTACTGGTATCAAGAAGAACCACATGAACGTTTCTCCTGGCCTCTTCCTTCTAAGGGAAGACATTATCGCACAACATCTACGACTCAACCTATATATATTTTTGATCAAGAAAAAGGAGTCCCGCAGCGACCCATTGAAGCGGAAGATTATGTGGTAACCACCAACGGGGGCATATTCGATCCTCAAGATATGCGTCCCTATGGACCCGATTGGAGCAATAACCAACAACTTCGTTTAGAAGCCTTTGGTGAAGGCGCTTCCTTTCGTATGGAGTTGCCTCCGCGTGAATATTCGGGGTATTACGATTTTGTTGCCCAACTGACGCAATCTCCTGAAGGTGCGCAGATGGAATTGCGTATTGATTCCAAAACGATTTTTCCTTCTATTGATTTATATGATGAAAACACAAGCCATCGCCGTATTGTTTCATCCCAGCCGATTTTTCTCCATGCTTCTAGTCCTATTCAGCTCAGCATTTCAATAAAAGGAAAATCGTCGGATTCAGAAGGTCTTGTGGTAGGATTAGATTCTTTTGAATTCAAACCGGTTAAATATACACCTCCTACTTTGGCTGTAGAAGGTCCATTTGAGTTGAATCCCGCGGATCAAGAAGATTATGAGCCGCATACAGTAAGTACAAAAGATGGTGAAAAGTTATTGTTGGGCTATTCTAACAAAGAAAATGATTTCCCTAAAAAAGAAACCCTATCTCCGAATGAGGATGGTTCCTTTGATTTAGGTCTTTTATTAAAATCAACCGGAGTGGAAGAAGGGGTCTGCTGGGTCACGATGAAGGTAAAGGCTCAAAAAACGGGAATTTATGCGATGGAAATGATACCTTCCTCATCTCCCCCGTTTCTTCTTGAAAGTGATTCTGATAGGATAAACCCAATCAATCATTCTGTTTTATGGGATGGAATCTATTTACAAGGAGAAGAGAAATACAGATATGATCCTGTAAAACAACAGTTATTACCCCAACGATATCGGATTCCATTGAATCCAAAGGAATGCCAGATATCGTGGTTGGTGAAATGTGATCAAGACACGACGATTACACCTTTCATTTATGGTTTGAGCGAGGATTTACCTTAAGCGAGTAGGAGGTCTACTTTGAAGATACGAATATCCATAGGTGAAACGACTTTTACTGCGAAATTATATGACAATGCAACTGCCCAAGCGATTTATAATGTTCTTCCCTTGGAGCTCCCTTTTAGTCGGTGGGGAGATGAGATTTATTTTAGCATACCCGCGCCGTTGGATTTGGAAGAAAGCCAAGAGATTGTGGAAGTGGGAGACTTGGCCTACTGGCCGCCGGGGAACGCTTTTTGTATTTTTTATGGGAAAACACCCGCTTCGACTGATGAGCAGCCACGTGCCGCTAGTGCAGTGACCGTATTTGGGAAGATAGAAGGTGATGCCACCCAGTTACGTGATATTGAAGGGGACACCATCAAAGTTGAACCTCTGGAGGAAGAGTAAATCGAGGGTAACATCATTTACCCATCATATTTTAAAGAAAAAAGGAGAAAGACCGATGCGTACGAAGACGATTTGTCTAACCCTTCCGCTCGTAGTATTAACCGCAGTGAGTTTCACTCCCGTGACTTATGCTGAAGATCTATCCGATATTGTGGCTCAAGAAGCAGTGCAGCTGGGTACAGGGCTCCAGTTTACTGAAGGTCCTGTCTGGCATAAGGACGGATATGTTCTTTTCAGCGATATTCCCGCCAATCATATCATGAAATGGAGTGCAAGTGATGGACTTAGTATATGGCGTGAAGACAGCGGGAATTCCAACGGCTTAACTTTCGACAATGAAGGTCGTCTGATTGCATGTGAACATGGAAACCGTCGGGTTTCCCGTACGGAGAGTGATGGTTCGACCACTGTTATTGCGAGCCATTATGATGGAAAGCGCCTCAATAGTCCCAACGATTGTGATGTGCGTTCTGATGGGATGATCTTTTTCACGGATCCATCTTATGGTGTGCAAGAAAGCGAGCGGGAATTGGATTTCAAAGGTGTCTTTCGTGTGATGCCCGGTGAAGATCCGGTATTGCTCATCGATGATTTCGTTATGCCCAACGGTATTTGTTTTTCCCCGGATGAGAAACTGGTTTACATCGCTGATTCGGATCCAAGTGGGAATGAGATTCGGGTATATAAAGTGCAAGATGATGGAACTTTGACCGATGGTAAGAAATTCGCGGATCATGGATCAGATGGAATGAAAGTGGATGTCGAGGGACGTCTTTATACCACTACCAGAGATGGTGTGGTTGTATACTCTCCCGATGGAACTCGTATCGGCGCGATAAAGGTTGGTGAGCATCCTGCCAACTGTGGTTTTGGAGGCCCTGAAAATCGGACTCTCTATATTACCGCGCGTAACGGCTTTTATGCGGTCAAACTGAAGACTCCGGGTGTACCTGTTTGGTCTTTAGAGGAATAATGAATTAGATTAACCACGTCTTGGTATCTTTACTCCCGCCGTGGGTGTCATGCTTGCGGCGGGTTTTTTAGTATTCAATTCGCTTTAAGGGCCCCTATTTATCCCCTTCAAAAAAAATGAGCAAACACGTATCATTCTACGTATGATCAATATAATACAGAATCATTTTTTCCAATGATGAACCAAAGTAATTAAAAAAAATAATAGAATCATAAAATGTTTTTAAGGAATAGTATTCATTCATTCGAATGCAACGATGCTTTTTTTCATAAAAATATTCAAAATTCATTGATGGAGCAAGGAGATAATCATGCAGAACAAAATCACAGTCGTTGGAGCGGGCAATGTGGGCGCTACGTGTGCTCTTTATTTGGCTCAGCAGGAACTAGGAGATCTATGTCTGATCGATATTGTTGAAGGTATGCCACAAGGTAAAGCCTTGGATATATTACAATGCTCTTCCATTCTCGATTTTGACAGTAACGTGGTTGGGACTAATGATTATAATGATACCGCGAATTCCGATATCGTGATCATCACAGCGGGTCTTGCGCGTAAACCCGGGATGGATCGATTAGAATTGCTTGAAAAAAATGCCAACATCGTCAGTGAAATTGTAGATAATGTAGTAAAGACCTCGCCGGATTCGATCATCCTCATGGTGACCAACCCAATCGACGTAATGGTGTACCTTGCCTATAAGCGTTCTGGCTTTCCTAGCAATCGTGTGATTGGACAGGCTGGAATTCTGGATTGCGCTCGTTACGCGACCTTTATATCAATGGAATTAGGAGTTTCACCGAAAGAAGTCAATGCTATGATTTTGGGGGGACATGGTGATTCGATGGTTCCACTACCACGTTTCAGCACCGTATCAGGCATTCCCATCACCGAGTTGATTCCACCCAATCGAATTAAAGCCATTAGTGATCGCGCTCGTACAGGGGGTGGAGAAATCGTGAAGCTTTTAGGAAGTGGAAGCGCCTATTACGCTCCCGCGGCGGCGACCGTGAAAATGGTAGAATCCATCCTCCATGACTCCAATCATGTTTTGCCTTGCTCCTGCTATCTCACAGGACAATATAAAATTAATGACCTCTATGTGGGTGTACCCGCCAAATTAGGACGCCAAGGAGTGACTGAGATTATCGAATTGAACCTTGATTCTGCCGAGGAACAAGCATTATTAAATTCTGCAGAGATTTATCGTAAAAGCATTGGCGAATTGGGGTTATAACCGGTACAATAAAACCACACCGCGTTTGTGTTCGTTCCATACGCGGTGTGGTTTGAATAACTCCAACAAAGCGAAAGAAACTCCTATGTTAATCAAATTTTTAGGTCATTCGTGTTTTTATATTAAATCAGAAGAGGGGTTGTCAGTTTTAACAGATCCTTATAAATCCGGCGCTTATGGAGGCGCATTAAATTACGTACCGGTTACCGAATCTGCGGATATTGTTGTGCTT
>CAYQOX010000016.1:49971-81638 GCA_964419335.1 uncultured bacterium
CATGAGCATGAGGATCATGCCGAAGTGAAAAACTTACCCAATTCACCCTTGATGATTCGCGCGGGTTGTCGGGCGATGGGGGTAGAATTTGATGTTGTCCAAACGTGGCATGATGATCAGCAGGGAGAAAAGCGTGGTTCTAACCGGGTAACCGTTTTCTGTTTGGATGAGATACGAATTTGCCATCTTGGCGATTTAGGACATCTCTTAACTCAAGAACAACTCGATGAAATCGACAAGGTTGATATCTTGCTGGTACCCATCGGCGGAACTTATACGATTGATTCGAAACAGGCGAGCGAGGTGGTTGATCAGATTGATCCGAAGATTGCCATTCCCATGCACTTTAAGACTGATCGATGCGCTTTTCCTATCGAACCGGTGGAAGCCTTTTTACAAAACAAAAGCAATGTCCGACGGGCTCAAGGTTCTGAAGTGATGATAAAAAAGGAAGATTTCCCAAAAGAGCGAACCATTTTATGTCTCGAGCCGGCAAATTAATTTCTTGTGATTCATGTGGATGATGATAGGCGTACAAGATGTGTTCAATGTCGTATTGCATGTGATCTCTAAAAATACATAGATTAAACATCATGAAAAAAATTGAAGCGATTATTAAACCTTTTAAGTTAGATGAAGTGAAAGATGCTCTTAATGATCTCGGGATTGTCGGAATGACTATTTCTGAAGTGCGTGGTTTTGGGCGGCAAAAAGGCCATAAAGAACTCTTCCGTGGCAGTGAATATGTGGTGGATCTTTTGCCAAAGATTAAAATCGAAGTGGTGGTAAAAGAGGAACTCGCACGACAGGTTGTGGAAACCATCATGGAAACCGCGCGTACCGGAAATATTGGTGATGGAAAGATTTTTGTATCCAGTATGGATGAAATTTACCGCATTCGTACTGGCGAAGAAGGTGAGAGTGCATTCTAATCGATCTATCATGGATTTAACATATATTCGACTTGAATCTAATGTAGGGATGTACATCCTGAGATGACGGCCTATTTTCCTGTAGCCGATCTGTATACACTTAATCTTCGAGCTTGGATTCATCGTTTTCCCAAATGTGATTATCTTCCAACCAATCCGCCGAACTCCTCCATAGAATGGTGCCCCACATATCCTGACGCTTCGATTCCCGAAGCAACCCGGCTTCTGGTCCTTCAACATCCCGACACATTGCCTTTCTTCTATTCCACCTGGGCATGGAAAGCCGATCGTGCAATTGCGATCATCGAACCCAAGCTTTCCTATTTACGTGATATATTCTTTCTCTATGATTGGCGGGAAACTATACTCAGTCCTTATGTGTTTTGGTTTGTAGGCGATCAATGGGAAGAGGATTTACGTGAATTTATCTATCAGCATGGGGTATTTCATTATCCCACAGAATCTTGTTATATCTTTCCACCTTCTTCATCATTCATATACGACATTCTTCCTTCAGCATTCACAACAGCACGGAATAAATTTAATGATCAGTGGAAAAACTTCATCCAGAAAACTTCGCCAAGTCAATCTCCTCGGATCTGGACTCATTGTGAGCCGTCAGCAGCCATCTATCAGGGAATGACGCATGCTTATATAAATGCCATTCAATCGCAGGGATGCTCCACATGGGTTTCCTTTTTACGAACTGGTTGGGCGAGCGATAAGAAAATCCTGACTGAATTCGTTAATTTCGCTCCTGATTTTTGTTTTTTTATCAATGGTCCTAGTCAACATATATTTAATCATCTTGGCTTTCCACAATCGATGTGTCAGAAAATACCTTCCAAAACGATAACCTGGTATGTAGATCATCCTCGTTTTCTTACAAGTTCATCCAGCAAGTTTCAGTCCTGTCAACAAGACCATATTGCAGTATGCGATCGTGCCTATATCCCTTGGTTTCAACCTTATCGATCCCGTTCGCTTTTTCATCTTCCTCATGCCGCTACTCTCCATTGTCAAGGTGAATACCAAGAGCATTTTGATTACCCAATTGTCTATGTTGGTAGTATTATTAATCCACAAAATGCCATAGAGACTTTATCCGCCGCCTCACGTGAGACACTCAATCGTGGGATCCACGAGATGCAGGGAAAGCGGACTCCTCTCCTTGATTTCAAGGAGTACCCTTTAGAGCCTTCTATCCGCAATGAACTCACGCAATGTGCGATCCAATTTTTGCAGATCCATATGAAGAAAAGTTTTTCAGATCCCAGTCAAGCCCTGGATTATTTCTTTTATGTCGTTGCCACCTTTCAGAGACGCTTGAGCCTCGTAAAAAAACTGCTTCCCTTGGGATTGCATATTTTTGGCCCCAATGATTGGCTGCCCTTGGTAGGAGATGAATATTCTCATCGTGTGCATGGAACCGTTGATCAACAGGAACTAGCCGATTGTTATGCCTCTGCGAAAATGCAGTTGAACCTTCATAGCCTGCAATGTCCGACGGCAATCAATCCTCGTGTGTATGATGTTCCCTATGCGGGAGGGCTGATCCTCACCGACTGGGTTGAGGAAATGGATAGAACGGAGTTTCGCGATGGGGAACATGGTGTGGTTGTAAAAGATGAGAAAGAGTGGCGAAGCAAAATCGAATATTATCTTACTCATCCCGATGAACGTGCGTATATACGCCAAAATTCACGATCTTGGGTTTTGGAAAACCATACGGTTGAATGTCGGGTTCAAACCTTGATGCATCATGTGCGTAAAGGGGAACACTCATCATGAGTCAATCCCTCTATCGAGTTAATCTCGAATGCGTGCGAAATCATCACCCCGGGATGCGGATTGGTAACGATCGTTATCAACCTGTCGCTCGCATTGATGGCTTTTTTTATGCTCGTATATGGGGTGACGAGGGACATTATACCGTTTCCCAAAAAGAAAATATCGCCCTTGATCTATATACTTTCCGTCAGGAAATTCATAACGCAGTTCATCATGGAGCCGATCTCTTTTTCCTTCTCGGTCTAGGATTAGGCTATCGCCTTCGGGCAATAAGCGCTACGCTCCAAACCTATCCGCAGGTTCAACTTGTCGTGTTGGAAGAGAATCCTTCCATGATCAATTTAGCATGCCATTGTAGTGATTTACGGGAGGTATTCCGATCACAGAAGATCGCTTGGGTTATTAATCCCGACCTTCAAAACGCAGTTCAGCAAGCTATTCAGAGTTACTCGTGGTTTGGGGCAAATCAAAGCGTTTTCTTTTGGGGATATCAAACCCATGAGCAGGCGTTTCAGCCGGATTACATGAACCTAGCCCAACGGATCACCCAATATATTCAGCAATCACAACGCGATTTTGCCCAACATTGGAGAAACTGGCTTCGTGTACAAATTCACACTGCATCGCAGCGTACGGCGTTGATTTTACCCGATACATTATCTTCACACCAGATAGAAATCCTTCGCAAGCAATATTCTCCGCATGCAGAAATCACCATACCGACCCAACGTTATTGTTCCAACACATATCTTATGCAGAAAATCATGAAGGCTAATACGAATCATCTGCTTTGGATTAATCTTGAACCCGGCACAGGCATGCCAAAGGAAGTATTCGATCATTTGCCGCTCAAAAATGATAAAATTAAGGTTTAGGGAGAATAGAACCGAAGAAGAAAGGCGGACTGAATGCATTCATGCTCTTTCTCCCAAGCTGAACTTATAACGCAGAATTTGGGAAAAGCTGCGTCCCGGAAGTTGGATCATGGGAACCGTGTGGGAGGAACGTCGAAGCAGCACCCGATCGCTAGAATGCAGAGTCGTATGGATTTGTCCGTCAAGGATAAGTACCAAGTCAGCCGCGCTTTCATGAAACCAGATGCTTAGTTCTTTTTTTCCATCAAAGACCAAAGGGCGATTAAATAGGGAATGGGGCGAGACTGGGGTGATGACCAGCGCGGCCAGATGTGGTTCAAGTATGGGACCTCCTGCCGAGAGAGAGTGCCCGGTTGAGCCAGTGGGGGTTGCCACAATTAAACCATCGGCACGATAGGCCAGAGCATCGTCTTCGTTTTCTCCCAGCCAGATGTTCAATAATCGTCCGGGTTGTAAGAGAGTGATCAAGGCTTCGTTGAAGGCCAGGCTTTTAAAAACTTCTTCTTCATGATTCGTAAAAGTGGGGCGAAGAATTCGTGTTTCCATCAGATAGCGGGTAATCAGTTGATAATGCCCTTGCAGCACGCATTTTAGGGCTTCTGGCATTTCATGAAAACCGCATGTAGTCAAGAAACCAAATCCACCCAGATTGACGCCAAGAATAGGTTTGGGATTTTCTGCGAGCTGTCGGGCGACGCCCAATAAAGTTCCGTCTCCCCCGAGGACGACCACGAGATCACATTGATTCACTTTCTCTTGGAGATGATCATTGGAATGATCACATTCGTCTTGCTGATGTTCAGCTGTTTGGGTCTCGATATTGTGCTGGTGAAAAAATCGTTGTACTTCACGCCACGCGCTGTGGGCATGGGGTTTCGACCAGTTACAAACAATTAAAACAGAATGAATGTTTGGAGGTTCCTGCATAATTAGATCCTTGCGTAGGTTTCTTCTACAACTTGTCGAATCACACCCTCATCGATAGGTTGACTGAGACCTGGTTTACTATGGAGAAGGAATTCCATATTACCGGTTTTTCCTTGTAAAGGCGAAGGGGCTAAATCCAAAACACTCCATTTTTCTTGGAAAAAAAAGGCGCAACAATGGCTCAGCACTTCATAATGATCCTCTTTGGAACGTACTATTCCTTTTTTGCCGACGCGTCCTTTTCCAATCTCGAACTGAGGTTTAATTAATAAAACCAATTCCCCCTTTCCATTAAGGATATTGCGAATTGCGGGGAAAACCGTTTTTATGCTGATGAAAGATAAATCCCCGACTACTAAATCAATCGCTTGGTCAAAATCTTCTTTTTTTAAATAACGACAGTTGGTACGGTCCATCACCACCACGCGGGGATCAACTTGTAGTTCATAAGCTAACTGCCCATATCCCACATCGATGGCAAACACTTTCTTGGCACCAAAGCGCAGCAGGCAATCGGTGAAGCCTCCTGTCGAGGCGCCTAAATCTACGGCCACCCAATCTTGTACATGAATCGAAAAACGTCTGAGTGCTGCTTCCAGTTTCAGTCCACCTCGGCTTACATACGAGGTTTCTTTTTGCTTTACTCGCACCGTTGTATCCATTGTGAATTTATGTCCTGGTTTGTCCACGACCTTTTCTTCGACCAAGACTTTGCCCGCACGGATTAGGCGTTGGGCTTCTTCGCGATTTTGTGCCAACTCATGATTGATGAGTAGTTGATCCAGACGAATTTTGCTCATGGCTTTCACTGTTTATACATCCCGCATTTGGTGTATCGGGTATCCCATGGCTGCGGTTTTTGCTCCATGATACTGCCCCCACGCTGAAGCCCAGGCAAAGCGGGGTACATTAAGGAAACATTTTATGATTTTCCAGGAAAGTTTCCGGCTTCGAAGGAGGTACATCCAATCGTTACCCATGGTTAAAAATATCGAACGAAATACTTTCCACCGCGAGGGAATAGTTCTCAACCTAAAGAGTTCATACAAACGATAATGATTCTGAAAAGTACGCTTGTATTGATAACTGGCAGATCGCTCATGTGAATGAATAACCGCGGCTTTGGGCTCATATATAATTTTATAACCATTACATAGAGCCCGGTATCCCCATTCTAGATCCTCTGCGAAAGCGGCTGGAGGAATTGGTATTTTTTCCCAAACATCGCGACGAATAATACTTGCCACATTATCAAAGGCACATGTAACAAGTTTTTCCATTGGATGAGCCGCAAAGAAGTTGGGATATTGGTGCAAAGAAATCACTCTCGCTTCCAACAAGGAAGTGACCCAGTTTCCTACGTCTCTTCGTACCAAAGGGGTGGCATCTTTGCGAGGAATTTGTCTTGCATATCCTCCAGCCGCGTTTTCTCGCTCTACTGCATTAACAAAATTTTGCAAAAACCAGCGATCCGCAGGAAACGCATCTTGGGTTAACAATACGTTCCATTTACCCGAAGCGTGAGCAATGCCAAGATTTCTTGTTAGCCCATGGTTAAATTCTTTTGGATCAATGGGGATTACTTTGGCTCCAAATTGTTTTGCGGTTTCAGAAGTTCCATCTGTTGAGCCTGAATCTAAAACCACCAATTCTGCATCAGAATAATTTTCTTGTATGCGCAATTGGTTCAACATCCGGGAAAATTCTTCTCCCGCGTTAAAAGTGGGAATGACGATACTGAGGGAAATAGCAGGTATTTGCATATCGAAAAAAAGTTTTTACGTTTATTCGCCAAGTCCTTTACAAGTAAATAAAAGTATTATTACAATGTTCATGATGGAAAAATAATATAATCGAAAGAGCAAACATATGGACATGCAATGAGGAAACAATAGGAGATTGGGTATGGAGAGCCATGTTGTTTTGTAGTATAATACACCACATCAAAATAAAAAGATATCTCATTAAATTATTAATCCTTCAATACAATCAATGTTTCTTTAGGATTTTCTTGATGAGAAAAAGCGTGACATGGAAAGCTTTTTCTTAGCAAAACGCGAATTTACTCTATTCATGATCCCTATTATTTTGTATAATAATTATAAAAAGTATGTGTTGATTTTAACCTAAAAACGAGTTATGCACAATCACGTCAAGCCAAATAGATTTAATATGTCATTTGATTTGTGTCATAATGATCATTATACTTTGATGGGAAAAAAGGAGAGCGTTGTATGTTAATAATTTAACAGGTAAAAATTATTGATACATTTGGGTTTTCTCGTTATCTTTTTGTTTATGAATAGGTATAATAAGACTAAAACTGAACTGTGATTTTGGATTTTATTACATAAATATTTTTGCAATATATTATTAAGATGTGGAGCATTTAAATGAAAAGTAAAACGCAAGCGAAAGAAACATTAAAAGGCGTTGGTGTAGCCGTTTTAGCCCCTAAGGGGCGAACGACCAACGCGCTAACGGAAACTCTTAGCAAAGCGGGGTGTAAACCTATTTGCGCCTCGGAATTAGACGAATTGTTACAGCAGGTCAGTCAGAACCCTGCGAAAGTGTTGATGGTGGAAATCTCATTGTGCGATGAATTTTCTGAACGTCAGGCCAAAAATCTTGAGCAACTGGAAGATTTAGGCAGTGAGATCATCGTGGTTGCGAGCGAAGGAAAGACGGATGAAGCCTACAGCTGGTCAAAAAGATTGAACGCCTACTTTGTGACTACACCGGTCTCATCCGAAGAACTTTCCATTTTGCTTGAACGAGCCCTGGATTCTCATCTCCTCAAAAAACGTCTTGCACGTTATGAGTGCCCCGAATCTTCGGTGGAGCGATATGGTCCTGTCATTGTAAAATCATCGGAAATGAAGGATATCGTGCGACTGGCGGATATCCTTGCAGGACGCGACGACAGCATCCTCTTTGTGGGAGGGATTGGTACCGGAAAAGAACTTCTAGCGAAAACCATCCATGAACACAGTCCGCGCCGTCATGCTCCCTTCTATTCGATTAATTGTCGTTCGTTCTCCAATGAGGATTTAGCAGTTGAATTATTTGGCAAAGGTGATCCCGGTTCTCCCGAGGCAGAGAAAGATGTCACCTTTTTAGAAATGTGTGAAGGGGGTACCTTATTCTTGGATGAAATCGGTATCATTTCTCCGAATGTCCAAGGTAAACTCCAGCGCTTCTTAGAGGATGGGTCTTTCACACGGGTCAACTCACGGACGGTGTGTAAAGCGGATGTTCGCATTTTCGCTGCAACCAGCCAATCACTTGATGAACAGGTGGCTAAAGGAGAATTTTCGGAGGATCTGTACTTCCGTCTTAACCGCTTTACCCTGCAAATTCCTTCCTTGAAGCGTCGTGTAGAAGATATTCCCGTACTTACGAAGACTTTTCTTCACCGAATTGCGCAAGAGAGAGGCACTGAACCCCTGAAGATTACTGAAGAAGCCCTTAAGTTGCTCATGGATTATCATTGGCCTGGCAATATTCGGGAACTAGAAAATACACTGGAATATGCTTGCTTGGTCGCTGGAGACGGCCCAATCGAACCCAATCACTTACCGAAACAATTTCATGACGATGTTGGTAATGTCTTCATGGGCGTGGCTGTGGATGATTTGCCTCCGATTAGTGAAATTGAGCGGCGCTACATCTTACGGGTGATGGAAGCGACCCGAGGGAACAAAGTCAAAGCAGCCCATATTCTTGACATTAATCGAGCGACACTCCACCGCAAGCTACAGATTTATGACAAACAAAAAATGGTGGAATTGGCATAACTTTTTTATTCAAATGAACTCAAGAAAGCCCGATGTGTTCAATTTCATCGGGCTTTCTTTGTGCTTAAGAGGGATGCAAATCGGAGAACTTACGCTATGATAGTGGATTGAATCTACGTGAATATCCTAAATTTCTTTTTATTGAATGATGAGAGTTTTGTTTGTTAATCACACATTTCCGCCAGAAAGTTTTTCAGGTTCAGAGATTTATGTTTTACATCTTGCCAAAGCGTTGCACCGCCAGGGAAACGAAGCCGCTGTCTTTTATCGCTATGCAAATCCAGACAAAGAAGAGTATCTCATCCAGCGAGATGAATTTGACGGTATTCCTACTTATAAAATTAATCATACTTACCGTTATGTTCAATCGTTTCAGGATATTTATCTCGATAATGTGATCATGGCCAAGTTCGGCCATTTTTTGCGGGAATGGAAACCGGATATTGTTCATTTCAATCACACCACCAATTTATCCCTCTCTCTGGTGAAGGAAGCCAAATCCGCGGGATGTGCGGTGGTATATACTCTTCATGATTATTGGCTGCTATGCCAACGTGGGCAGCTGCTCAAGCGGGATTTATCTCTCTGTACGGGACCAACCATGGAAGGGTGCCGTGAATGTTTGTCCTTGCAATTACTTAAGGGAAGAATGAAGCGGTGGGTTAGCCCTCTTTTACAGCGTCCCAAACGCACAGCTTCTCATAATAACGTATTGAGGCAGTTTACCAATTTGCGTCAGGCGAATATTCAAACCCCGGTGCGCGATTATGTGGGTCTCACATGCTTTGAGATGGAAGATACTCCGGGGGAAACGCTGCTCACCCATCCGCCTGCGGAAGTGACTTTCCCGCTCTCCATTTCTAAGCCTGGAATCCTTAAAACCGCTATTGCTATGCATCCCAGTACCTATGAAAAAGCGGGGGAGGGGGTTTTGTTCGAGATTGAATATGAAGGGAGACTTCTTTTTTCACGGGAATTACATCCAAAAAAATCACGCTCTGATCACGGCTGGCATTCAGTTGAAATCCCTTTACAGCCAACCTCCCCGAGGAGTGAAACAATCACTTTTCGAACTCGCCCGACTTCGGATGATCCGCAATTTTGTACTGCCGGTTGGCACTTGCCCCGTGTAGAATCAAATGAATCTATTCAACCTGAGAAAAAATTACGCTCCGAACGACAGCAACAAATCAAAGATCTCGCTCATCGAGCCATGACCCATGTGGCGGATACGATTTCGGCCTTTTCAGTACTCGCTCAAGAAGGGCTTCATCATCGAAAGCAATGGGTGCAACAGGTGTTGGAGCAGGTCGATCAATTTGTTGCTCCTTCACGTTTTTTGATGGATTTTTATATTCGTCATGGATTGCCAAAAGAAAAAATCATTTACGCAGATTATGGGTTTGTTTATCCCCAGTGTGTTATCCCCTTCAAGCCGATTCAAAAACCCCTTATTTTTGGTTTTATAGGGACCTGGATTCCCTCCAAAGGTTTAGACATCGCTCTCAAGGCATTTCAGTCTATTTCGCCCCGTGATGCTCGTTTTATTGTTCATGGATATTTCCCTGGCTATGATGGCTATGAAGATTATGAAATCTACTTGCGTTCACTGGCAGGTGAGGCTGTAGAATTTCGTGGGAAGTATCAACCGAACCAAGTTTTTGACCTTTTGGAAAAAATGGATTGTCTCATCATGCCTTCGATATGGTATGAAAATTCTCCCTTAACCATCCATGAAGCCTTCTTGGCCCACTTGCCGGTGATCACTTCAGACAATGGGGGGATGGCGGAACTGGTTTCCCAGGGAGGGGGGATTACGTTTCGCCAGCGGGATCCCGAAAGCCTACGTGCTGTCATCGAGAAGATGATCGAGGAGCCCGGGCGGTTGGAGCGCTTGCGAAGAAGAATACCGGATGTCAAATCGATAAGCGAGAACGCCAACGAAATGCTTGATCTTTATCACGAGGTTATGAAAGCGAATAAAACAACATGAAAGAATCTCAAACCTACTCCGCTTTCGCTGAAATTTATGATCGCGTCATGAGGGATGTGGACTACGACAGTTGGGCGATGCACATTATCAATCTTGCTCAACAATACGGAATCGAAGTGAACAAGATATTGGACATTGCTTGCGGGACCGGAAGTTTCGTTGTGCGTCTGGCGCGGCAAGGTTATGAGGTTAGCGGTATCGATTATTCCCAGCCGATGATTGATCTCGCCAAAAAGAAACTACGGGAGGATGAGCTCAAGGTCCCTATTTATCAAGCTTCGATGGATTCATTTTCACATCTGAAGGTTGAACGTGATTATGACCTTATCACGTGTCTTTATGACAGCCTTAATTACATTTTAAAAGAGAAAGAGGTCATGCAGTGTTTTGCTGAAGTTTATAATCATTTACGCTCGGGGGGCGCCTTTATTTTTGATGTGACCACAGAATACAATCTATTGCATAACTTTGCCGGATATGTTTTTGCGGAAAATTTTGAAGATGCTTCCTACATTTGGGAAAATGAATATGATATCGTACGAAAGATTTGTAAATCCAAAGTCACCATGTTTATGAAGGAACAGAAGCAATTTAACCGCTATATTGAAGTGCACGTACAGCGAGTCTATTCCAACGCAGATATTCGCGAGATGTTGGAAAACGAAGGATTTCAGATTTTAGGCATGTTCCATAATTTGACAGAGAATCCACCACAAAATCAAAGCGAACGAATCCACTTTGTATGCCAAAAGCCATAATTCATCGCCCAGGAGCAGCCATGCCTTCCGGTTTCTCGCGTGTTAAGCGGTAAATCGTCACCAGGATAAAAGCGGTAAGAATGGCTGCCTGAATGGAGCGTTTCTTGGCATAGCGGGTATAGAGAAATAAGGCTAATACTAGTAACACGGTTTCTAGAAAAATCCACCAGGGGATAAAGATTTTCAGAGGCGAAGAGGTCGCATCAAGAACATTGATTCCATCCGGCCAATCATATTCAATAAAAGGCCAGAACCAGGGAACAAAATCAAGATCGCCAAGCAAATGGCTGAAATGGCCAACCCCATAGCTATACGCTTTCGTACGACCCCAAATTAGATAAACGATCAACGTGGCAAGACATAATCCCAGTAATGAATGCATAGCGCATCGACCGTGTGGAGTGAGAGAGAAGACATCGTTGAGAGGTTTGTCGACCAGGTCGGGAATCATTACACCTATGATCACAGGGATCCATTCCACTTTTAAATAACGTGGGGCTAAGGCTGCCACCGCAACATGTCCAGGGACAGGGTACATATCTCAAACCTCCAATAGTTGTCTCCTCTGTTCAGCTCGCTAGGTTTTTCATGTCTGTTTGGCGGTTACCAATGCCTGTGTGAGTTCAAGGAGATTTTCACAGATAAGGTCTGGTTCAGCGTCTTCCAGATGTTGGCGGGCAGATGGGCCAATTGCTCCTGTCAAGACAGCCGCGCTGGGGCAGGGGATTTGTTTCGCAGCCCAAATATCCGCTTGCGCATCGCCCACTACCAACACCTTGGAAGGATCGGGAAGAGACCCCGGATCGTGGCTGAATAGGTTTGTTACATTTCCTTCGGGATAAATGGCCCGTAAAAAAGGGAAAGGGTGCGGTTTGCCGATACTTTTCATGATTTGTTGACGGTGGAGTTGTTTTTCTGCCTCCTCGACCTCGTCAAAGGTGACAATACGATTCGGTTCGAAGTAGGAAAGCATATCCCACTTTTGCAAGGGAGTCATGATTTCCATACGTGGACGTCCGGTGGCGATACCCAGGGTGTAACCCGCTTCCTTTAATTGGGTAAGGCATTGGTGGGTATTCTCCCGACCTAACAGGGGTTCTTCATTATGGATTAAGCCAGGTTTAGGGCGATACATGACCGGACGATTATAAGTTTTTTCGTAAAGTTCTTCACCCAGATACCATTTTTGGAAAAGATCGCGGCAGTCATGCCATAAGGCCGTATTGCGTCCAAAGAGTGGAATACGTAATGACGGGTGTCGTTGCAGGAGGGTATTGAGTTCATCCAGCAGGTGCAAGCCTTTGATATCGGGATGGAAATCGTCCATCAATTGTACGGCGATGTTTTTAAGTGGTGCGACCAGACGTTTTTGGCGGCGAAAATAATTTCCCCATAAGTGGAAATCTTTCAGTCGCAAAAATTGCGACCAACTGCCTTGGGTTGCAATGGAGCGGAGATCGTCCCATACAGGTTCAAGTGAATCTTTGGCTTTGATCTGGATGGATTGCGCTTTGGCTGGATCTTCGATGGCTTCGGCTTGGAAATCCAATTCAAGAAATTCGTTGAAAACGTAAAAAGAGGGAGAAAAGAGAGTAACTAAATATACTCCCAATGTGAGATAGGCAAGATCCCAATTGCTGTTAATACCGCGGGACTTACAGTTAACGATCATTTGCCGAGGTAAGAACTTACGCCAATCGGTGCGATTCCCTCGAATCAAACGATTGTAGTATAAGTCCATGACGGGTGTGTATTCTTGGGGGCTGAGTCCCAAGAAAGCGGGGCTTTCTAAAATATCACGAACGACAAGGCCGGCTGTATCCCAATAGGCTTCTTCGCTAGTGAGTACACCATCCATATCCAGGATGATCATTTCGATGTTTTTGAGTGTGGATGGAAGTTCTGCCATAATTTATTCAATAGTATCTCTCGTATTATTTGGTGCGTAAATGTAGACAATCTCATAATCGGATGGAATAGCCCATGATAATAGGAGAATAGGATTTACGCCACCGCTGTAGGAAGGGGTTGTGTGCGTTTCACTGGGTTAAATAAAGTATCACGTTCAATGGGTACTCGTCCCGCTTCTTCGATTAAGCGGCGAATCATAGAGACCGTTAGGATTTTCGGCGAGGTTGAACCGGCCATGTGGACGATTTTTTCATCAATGACCGTCCCATCGAAATCATCGGCGCCGAAATTGAGCATGACCTGAGCGCTATTCACCCCAAGCATAGTCCAATAGGACTTAATATGGGGGAAATTATCCAAATAAATACGGGATATGGCATGAACGCGCAGGTCTTTCAATCCGGTACACATCACCCCTGTTAAGCGAGTATTGCGTGATTGAAAGCGCAGTGGGATAAAAGTGAGAAAACCACCGGTTTCGTCCTGAAGTGGGCGAAGATGGCTAAGATGATCGACAATTTCCTCGGGACGCTCGATGTGGCCGTAGAGCATTGTGGCGTTGCTGCGTAAACCGAAATGGTGGGCGATGCGATGGACGTCAAGCCATTCCTCGACGTAGAGTTTTCCTGGACACATGGATTCACGCACCCGTTCATCGAACATTTCAGCCCCTCCTCCTGGAAGAGAGCCTAATCCCGCCTCGACGAGGTCGGTAAGTACTTGTTCGATCGAGCGGTTTGATATACGGGCGAGGTGGGAGATTTCTACAGCGGTAAAACATTTAAGGTGGATTTGAGGGAATTGCCTTTTTAGTGCGCGGAGCAGATCGAGGTAGTACTCGTAGGGTAATTCGGGATGGAGACCGCCTACGATGTGAAATTCGGTGGCTCCCATCTCCACACCCTGTTGAGCACGGGTGAGCATTTCCTCGATGGAGTAGGTGAATCCTCCCTCTTCTTTTGGTTTACGAGCGAAAGCACAAAAACGGCAGGAATCAATACAAACGTTACTGTAATTGATATGGCGATTGATGATGTAATAGACGTAATTTTGGTTCCAGCGCTGCCGGATATGTTCTGCCATCCGGCCTAAGGCATGGATGTTGGGGGTATTAAAAAGGAAAAGCGCTTCTTCTTCGTTAATGCGTTTTCCAGCAAGAATTTTATCTTCGAGTTGGTTGATCTTCATTCAATTCATCCAATGGAATACAAAAAAGGTAGATAATACATTCTCTCTAATTGTGTCACCATGGAAGCATTTAGAGAAGTGGGAGAGGACATTAAATGGACTGTGAGAGTCTATGGGAGGTTTGTTAGGTTGATTTAGATAAGATTCACGATCAATTGGACTTCGCCGCGGGTGATACGTAATTCTTCGGCGATCTTTTCTGCCGGCCAGCCTTCTTTGTAGAGTTGGATAATCTTGTCTCGATTTTGGTGATTACCCTGACCTTGAGGTGTGGATAAGGGAACGACACGGGTTACGGTAGAATCAGAGGGGGGAGGGGGTGGTTCTTCCATCTCTTTGAGTTTGGCTTCGAGGTGATCGGCCAAGGATTGTATGGATTGGTTTTGTTGTTTCATTTTGGTAAGTTGATTCTCGGTATAACATTCAACATCTTGAACTAGGCTGACCATGGCTTGTTGAACTTTACGGAGATCCTGGGCTGAGAGAGGGGGGGCTTCTGGCGGGCGGGTAGATTGCTCATATTCCAGCTGCTTAATGCGAGCTTTCAGTTGCAGCACCCACATCAACAAGCCGATCATGGCGATTGCCAAGAGCATATCCATTAATGTGATCATGAAATTCCTCAACCTGCATAATCTCATGGGGCTTAATGTATCATTTAAGCCTGAATATCAAGATGGGTTCCGTGTATACCATCGCTGAGCCGGGTTTTCGGTTCTTCTTCACCTTCTTCTTCTGTTTTAGCCCGACGGCGAAGACGTTGACGACGTTGATCCCCACGAGGGTTATCTTCTTCGTTGATTTTGTCGCTGTCCTCTTGTTCCTCGGCTTCCTGAACTGTGTTCAGTTTTTCCTCGACTTCGTCTTGCATCGAATCGTTGATGAGAGAAGGCGCGAATTGAGCTTGTGTATTTTGTGCTTGCTGTAATTGCTGCATATGAGGCATATTCGCAAGCGGATTTTGGAAGTCAGCAAGTCCCATGACCGCTCTCCTTCCTCGTGCCCATATTCAATGGGGAATGTCAAAGGTTGAATTTCTACCATTTAAAGTATATTGATTAAACTGTATTATATCATGATTTTATAGATTGCAAGATAAAATTACCAATTCTTGTCAGCAAAATCATGATCTTCGAACAAGTTACTCCTCGTAAAGTGAATTAAATTTCACTCCATGGGTCAGAGTTAACACGGGAGCCGAATGGCGTGCGCTCATTGGGCGAAGGCGTTCGAGAATTTCTCTGGCGTCTGAATTTGGCCAACGGGGATAGAGAATTTCGAAGTAAGAGACATAGTCAGTTCCTCGCAGTTCTTTGTTTGGATCTTCGAGATAGGGAAATGTATCCGGTTTGTTTGCCCACTCCGAGGCGAGTTCATAGGCCATCTTGAGGGTACAGTCATTGGGTGATTGGTAGTTAAAGAGATCTACCCCGTTTACTCGGGCTATTTCGGCAGCAATGGTTTGAGGGAAGAGGGCAAAATGGGTGTACCATATACCACGCATTCCCTCGCTGCGATGAACCTCATGAGGCATGTGACCATCCTCTGCGATTTGCGTTTCAATAAAGGTTTTCCAACGATCGATCCCTTTCTCCATGAGGTCTTGGTCTTCGAGATAAGCGGCGCAGGACATGACCAGAACGAGTCCCCAATTGCCCCAGTTGTTATCACGGTTCATGGTATTCATGGGCAAGGCTTTTTCGCGGAGAAAAGTGTTGAAAGCTTGCTCATGGTTTTTTGTCCAATGTTCTGAGCCACGGATCAAGTCGGCGGCGAAAATCATTGCAGGAAAGTGATAACTAAACGAAAGGGTGGAATCATCCTTTTTACTCATGCTTTTTATGCCGGTTGCCCAATCATAAGCCAAGCGGGCCGCGGTTTGGGAATAAACCTCGTTTTCGGTGATGCAATAAGCTAAGGCAAGTTGGTAAGCGATGTTGGCGTCGTTTTGTAAAACCGCTTTGGATTGGGTATGTCCTTCAGCGTCGCGGTAATAGCCAGGAATGTACCAATGTTCTGGTACAGATGCCGTGCGATCGATTTCTTGATCGGCGATTTTTTTCATTTCAATGTACGCTGAATAGGTTGGTTGCTGCTTGGCTTCGATCTTTTGTTTGAGTTCTTTTATTTTTGTATCAGGAATAAGTACGGCTTTGAATTCTATTTCCGCCTGAGAAATGGGAACCAATACAATTAAATATAACGTTGCGAGTAGGAAGATTATTGATTTTTCCATAATGCCTCTTATGAATAGATTTTATATTTTCATTAATGTCTTCAGTTTAATCGATTAGAGGAAGAAACGTCCATAGGAATTTGATAATTTATTTATTTTTAGATCATGTTATTGACATAATTGGTTATTTGGCTAAAATGCCAAATAGAATGTTTTTGAATCATGTTGAGGAGTGTAAGGAGAAGGAAAAATGGGTAAGAAGATTCAACGAAGAAAATGGATGGGAGCCGCAGGAATGGCAGCCGTTACCGGAATGGTCGGTCATAAAGCCTTTGGACAAGAAAGTGAAGAAAAATTGAAAATTGTAGGGATCAATTGTAGTCCTCGAAAGGAAATGACCACATCGGCTTCATTGAAAGTATGTTTGGAAGCGGCTAAAAAGAAAAATCCGGATTTGGAAACCGAGTTGATTGAACTGGGTGAGTATAGTATACCTCCTCAAGTGGCAGCAGGCTTGCCATTAAAAGAGGGAGAAAAGGATGATTTTCCCAAAATCGTAGAGAAATTGGAAGATCCTTCTGTCGCAGGGATTGTTATTGGTTCACCAGTGTATTTCAACAATATGACGGCTTTATGTAAAGCTTTCTTGGATCGATGCATTGTATTTCGCAGAAATGATTTTTCCTTGAGAAACAAAGTCGCCGGAGTATTGGCTATCGGTGGGGTAAGAAACGGAGGCCAAGAGATTACGATTCAGTCAATTCAGGCGTCCCTGACAGGACAAGATGTCGTTCTGGTTGGTAGTGGAAAACCCACAGGACGTATTGGTGCCACGCTTTGGAATCAAGGGAAGATTGAAAATGATGAGTTCGGTACAAGGACTGCGGAAAATCTCGGTGCGCGGATTGCGGAGATGGTGGAGTTAATTAAACGTTAAATAAATAAGGTATAAGTTTTCGATGGATGAGAAAACAAGACGTCAGTTAGAAGTAAGGGCGAGAATTGTTAAGTCTTTAGCCCATCCCGCCCGGTTATTCGTGGTGCAAACCTTGCTCGAAGGCGAGCGGTGTGTTTGTGAACTTACGGAGTTGATCGGTTCGGATATATCAACAGTGTCAAAACATCTCGCCCTTTTAAAGAATGCCGGAATTATCCAAGATGAAAAACGGGGGAATAAAATCTTTTATAAACTGAGGACCCCATGCTTGGTGAATTTTTTACAGTGCGTGGAGCGGGTCATTGATGAATCCCGGCAAGATTATATGGAGATCGTGTAAATTTTTTTACTTTTTTAGTTGGTATTTTGGCAAAATAGGCAACCGAGGGAAACAACATGAATTGGAAAGAAGAGTGGAAAAAACTTGTATTGATCATTGGGGTGTTTCTCGTATGTTTTACTTTACCAGTAGAATCACCCCGGTTTCAAAATGCTCTATTAGAATCGTTCTATTTAGTGAAATGGTATGCGCAAGAACATGTGCTCTTGTGCTTGGTTCCGGCATTTTTTATCGCAGGGGCTGTCGCGGTCTTCATTAGCCAAAATGCGGTCATGAAGTACCTTGGTCCAAGGGCGCCCAAAGTACTTGCTTATGGGGTGGGTTCGGTTTCAGGCACCATTTTGGCGGTTTGTTCATGCACAGTTTTACCGCTCTTCGCAGGGATTTATCGTATGGGAGCAGGCCTTGGTCCGGCAACCGCGTTTCTTTATTCCGGTCCCGCAATTAATGTCTTGGCAATCGTGTTAACAGCCAACGTGCTAGGGTGGCAGTTAGGATTTGCGCGAGCCCTCGGGGCAGTCTTGTTTAGCATTGTCATTGGGCTTTTGATGCATTTCTTCTTTCGGAAGGAAGAGATGGAAAAAGCCAATGGCATGGCGATGATGGAAGAGGAAGTCCCCAAGCGTTCCTTATGGCAAAATGCTTTCTATTTTTTCGTCTTGATTGGCATCTTGGTTTTTGCCAATTGGGCAAAACCAGAGAATGAAACAGGATTCTGGTATGGGATTTATTCTTTTAAGTGGTTATTGACGGCTGGCTTTGGAATAATTTTAGCGGTTTTATTGTGGCTTTGGTTTCAGGCGGCTTGGTGGAAAGTCGTTCTTGCTTTTGCACCGGCGGCTCTTTTGGCGATCACTTATCCAAATCTACCGGTGCTATCGTTTACGGCAGGTTTTGTTGGTTTGTCTGTGCTGGTTAGCATTAGGCAAGATGAATTGGGTGAGTGGTTTGAGCAGTCCTGGGGATTTGCGAAACAAATCTTACCGCTCTTATTGTTCGGTGTATTGGTCGCTGGTTTGTTATTGGGGCGCCCGGGACAGGAAGGACTGATTCCGTCGGAATGGGTAAACGCAGCGGTAGGCGGTAATTCGTTGCAATCGAATTTATTTGCTTCCGTATTTGGCGCTTTTATGTATTTTGCAACCCTGACAGAGATTCCCATTTTGCAAGGGTTAATTGGAAGCGGCATGGGAAAAGGGCCTGCGTTGGCGCTTTTGTTGGCTGGCCCCGCATTAAGCCTTCCCAATATGCTTGTAATTCGGAGCGTATTGGGAACAAAAAAGACGTTAGTCTTTATATCCCTCGTGGTTATTATGGCGACAATGAGCGGGATGATTTTTGGAGCGATCTGGAGCTAAGCAATGATTGTCAGATATATAATTATTTCCATTTTATTTTTTCTAATTTGTAGTATTGCTAACTCTACTTCCAAAACCAAAGATCTGGGATATACATTGCAAGAATGTATTCAAACGGCACTGGAACAGAATCCGGATATTAGGATGGCTGATCAAAACGTTGCCGTTGCGGATGCACAAAAAGACTTTACTCGAGGCGAACGTTGGCCTGCTATAACTCTGGAAAGCACATACACCCATTCCATGGATCCGCAGAGGGTGAGGATGATCCGACGTCCCAACGAACCATCCACATTTAGTAAGAACATTTGGGAAGGAGACATTAGCTTAAGCCTACCTTTGTTTACCGGTGGGCGAATTATTCATTCCATCAAAGCAGCGGAATTATTGCACCTATCTTCCAAAAAAAGGTTGGCTCGTACCCGGAAAGAATTAGTTTTTAATATAAGCAGTGTGTTTTACGATATTTTAGGGCAAAAGAACGTAGTTGATTCGTTGCAATTTTCTCAGAAGGTATTGGAAGAACACGAACAACGTATCAAGCAATTAATTCAAGCCGAACGAGCCGCCAAAGTGGATTTATTGCGAACGAAAGTGCAATTAGCTAATGTAATACAAAATCAAATCAGCGAAGCAAATAAGCTGGATATTCTAAAGCAGACTTTAGCAAATCTCATGGGAATTGAAAATGCCAACAAATCTTTGGAAATAGAAGGTGAGTTGAAAGAAAAACCATTATCAGAAGATCAATATTCTATACTTGACCAAGCTTACGAGAATCGGTCTGATTTCCAAGCGGATAAGGCGGAATACCAGGCTCAAACTAACCGCATAGAAGTAAGCGCAGCGGAAAGGTGGCCTTCCATCTTTCTGTTTGGTTCTTATGGGGGCAACGGGGGTATTGATCCAGATTACAAGCAACTCGGAGCGGCTACATTGGATGATACGGGAATGATTGGCATCTCTGTTGAATTCCCTATTTTTGTCGGTGGGCGTATAGAAGCAAAAGTACGGGAAGAAAAAGCTAAACAAGAACTTTATCGAGAGAAAGTGCGAAAACGCCGTCTGCAAATTAAATTGGAAGTCGACTCTGCCATCAAAACGATTCGTTCTAATTATCAACGTGTTCTCGCTACGAAAACCGCAATTGATCAAGCAAAAGAAAGCATTCGCATTGAACAAGAAAAATACCATGTCGGCAAAGGAACAATCATCGATGTGCTAGATGCCCAATCAGCGTTGCTTGAATCCGAATCGAATTATTACCGTGCGCTATCTGATTTAAACATCGCTCACGCGCAACTCAAATTAGCTATGGGAGAACGGTATTAATGGGCATAATTAAAACCACAAAATTAATTTTGCAGAGAAATAATTTTATTATTGGAACAGCTCTTTCGATAAGTTTAGTTCTTTTACTTATGAGAAGTTGCGGTGGCGTAGAAGGAGATACAATTTCTTCTAAGAAAGATCCATTGGTCATTACTGAAATGATTGAGGTGAGTGATATTGTTCATTCACTCGAACTGACTGGCGAAATCGTTCCAGTCAAAAACATCTTGATTAGTTCCATGGTAGAAGGCCCTATCACATTTTGTCCTTGGCGTGAAGGAGACCATGTGGAAGATGGAGAAAAACTCATTGAGATAAACCGTGAGATTTATCGAGCTGAGGTCACAGCAGCTGAAGCCGCTCTAGCTGTGGCGGAGGCCAAACTGAACGATATGAGGGAAGGCACACGACCTGAGGAAATCGAAAAGGCTCGCCAAAGTGTGCGTGAAGCTGAGCAGAATTTCAATTTTGAGAAAAGCGAATTCGATAAAATTACTCAATTGGTTAATTCCGGAGCGTTGCCGGGTGAGGAATTGGAGAAATCTCGCGTCAAACTGACTTCTGCGGAGGCAAAATTGATCTCAGCCCGTAAGCACCTTGAAATGCTTGAGTTAGGTCACACACGCACGGCTATCGCGGTTCAACAAGAGGAAGTTAAGGAGGCTTCAGCAAAACTCGACTTGGCCAAAGCGCGTTTGAGTGAAAGCATGATCACCGCCCCTTTTGCCGGAACTATTACCAAAGTTTATGTTCATGAGGGAGACACAGCGACTGCAAAATCACCTTTACTGGAAATGTCCGATCTAAAATCATTGGTAGTCCGGTGTGCCGTGCCGGAAGCCCAATCTTCCGTTGTCCGTCGGGGAATGAAAGCAGATGTTCGTCTGGATGCTCTTCCAAGCAAAGTCCTATCTGCCGAAGTCATCCGCGTTTTTCCTGAACTCGATCCGCTCATGAGAACGCGAACCATTGAGTTAATGGTTCACGACGAAGTCGATTTTGCTCAAGGTATGTTTGCCAGGGTTCGATTAATCCTTGACACCATTCCTGACGCGATCACCGTACCAGTTCAATCCGTAATGGTTTCTTCAGAAGGTACTTCAATAGTCTTTGTCGCAAAAGACGGCAAGGCTATGCAACGTAAGGTTCAGACCGGTTTTGAAGAAAGTGGACGAATCCAGATTCTTTCCGGCCTTAATTCGGGGGAACAGGTAATCATATCAGGACAGGAAAATCTAAAGGATGGCGCGGAAATCCGTCAGCCCAATGTGCAAGGCAGTGGTCAATCCAAAGACAAACAAAGCAGCCATGTCGAGGTTTCCCAATGAAATTGACCCACTACACCATTCACCACCGTTTTGCTACCAGCGCTGTTCTACTAGCGCTAGTAGTGTTGGGCTTGTACGGCTTGTTGCGCCTGCCGGTGGATTTTCTTCCTAGTGTAACCTATCCGATGATCAAGGTCCATATATGGTGGCGGGGGGCCACGCCCGAGGAAATCGACAAAAATATTGCCGATCCCATCGAACGACAAATGGCCACAGTGGACAATCTGGACTATCTCGAGTCCTCTTCCATTGAGGGAATGTACACTCTGCTAGCAAACTTCAAGTATGGCGTGGACGTAGACGTGGCGTATCAGGACGCCCTGGCTGCGATGGCGCGCGCAAATCGGCAGTTACCAAGCGACATCGATCCACCGATCATTATCAAGGCCGACCCATCGCAGTTGCCGGTGGTGCAATTAACCATCAGCAGTGAGGAGTGGGACTTGGTACAGATACGCACATGGGTTGAAGAATGGTTTCAGGACCGGTTGCTAGCAGTTCCAGGTGTAGCAGGTACTGAGATTGTTGGTGGTCTGAAACGAGAAATTCGCGTTCATCTGGATCCCAATGCGCTGGAGAAGTATGGCATTGGTCTCGTTGATGTGCTGAAGCGCCTGCGAGAGGAAAACATTGAGCAGTTCGGCGGTCGCGTAACGGTCGGTCCCAAAGAAATCATCGCCCGTACAATGGGAGAGTACAAATCGCTCGACGAGATTCGCAACGTTCTTCTTACGCGCGACGGTCAGGCCAAGGTCTATGTACGCGATGTGGCCGATGTGCTCGATTCACACGAGGAAGAGCGGGTGATCACACGCCTGGACGGTAAACCCTGTGTTAAACTGAGTGTACTCAAGCAAGCCGATGCGAATACCGTCGAGGTGGCCGAATCTGTTAATCACCGTATCACAGAGTTGGGGCCATCTCTTCCCAAAGGGATTCAACTTGGCATGGTGGAAAATCAGGCAGATTATGTGGGGGCAGCAATTACCGGGGTGCGTAATGCCGCGATCGAGGCGGCGATTCTTGTCATTCTGATCGTTTGGCTTTTCGTTGGTTCATGGCGGCAAGTGTTGGTATTAATGATCGCCATTCCACTAACACTGGTTCTTAACTTCGGCTTGATGAAACTAGCCGGTTTCTCATTAAACATCTTTTCTCTTGGCGGCTTGGTTATCGCCATCGGCGTACTGCTTAGCAACTCGATTGTCGTCATCGAAAACATTACTCGATGGCGTCAGCTATCCAATGTAAGTTTTCAACATGATACTAACGTAAAACCAATGAATCTATTCAGGGTGGACGCCACTGAGAAGGCACACAATATTATTCAGAAACTTTCGTACGTAAAACCGATAAATCTATTAACGGTGTACGCCACGACCGAGGTTGGCATGGCCGTGTTGGCTGCAACTTTGTCGTTTTTGACGCTATTTGTACCATTTCTGCTGGTGCCTGGCCTTGTCAGCCTTCTTTTCCGCGAACTGATTTTGGTTATCGCGGGAATTGTTATTATCAGCCTTCTTGTTGCTCTATCTGTGACACCGATGTTGATGTCAATTGTTTTTGGCAAATCGGATTCCAAGAGCAAACTCACCCGTTTTGACCAGTTCTTTAACCGACTGACAGATAGTTATATTAGAATACTGGAGCGGACTATTCAGTTTCGATGGATGACAATAGCAGTATTCTTAGGAATCCTGTTGTTCGCCTTTGTTCTAGCAGGACGTCTTGGGAGTGAATTTCTGCCCAAGATGGATGATGGGCGAATTATGGTCAAGGTGAGACTGCCAACCGGAACTTCCGTAGCCGAAACGAATAAGGTTTTATCAGAGATCGAAAGGAGAATTGGTGGGGATGAACGCATCGAAAGTTTATTTACGCTGGCGGGTGGAAAAGTATGGGGACTTTACACCTATGAGATCGCCAACGAAGGAGAACTCAATATTCAATTAGTTCCCCGCTCTGAGCGCAAAATCAGTACGGAAGAATATATTGAGTATCTGCGGCCAATCGTAGGTAAAATCTCCATACCGGGGGGAAAAGCGATGGTCATGCAGATGAAGTTGAAGGGCATTCGTAAACTCGGTGAAGCTGATATCGAAGTCAAAATCAAGGGGCAGGATATTGATCAACTTTATAATCTTGCTCAACAAACTGCCACCGAGATGAATCATCTTGAGCATTTTACTAACGTTTATGTCTCGATGGACATGACTAAACCAGAATACCAAGTGCAGGTAGACCGGATAAAGGCGGCTGAATTAGGTGTTACCATTAGCCAGATAGCTGACACTATGCGATCTCTGATCACTGGGGCAGTGGCTACGCAATTTCGCGATAGGGATGAATACTACAACATCCGGGTAATGATTCCGGAAAGAAAGATGGATGCGAGGAGGGATGTTGAGAACCTGCCACTGAAATGTGCGCAGGGGGGATATCTGCGTTTGAAAGATGTAGCTGAGGTGCGAAAGGCTGTCGGCCCAGTCGAAATCGTTCGCGAAGATCAGATCAAGCAGGTCCTTGTTCGCGGCGATGCCGCAGGAGTGAGTGTAGGGCAAGCACTTTCGGAACTTCAAGAGGCTATTGGGGAAAAGTACCGTCCCACCGGCTACGATTTTAGCTACGGTGGACAGGCTCAGATGATGGCTGAAATGGAGCAGACAATCACCAATATCTTGCTTTTCGCTCTATTTTTTGCTTTTGTAGTGCTGGCTGTTCAATTCGATAGTTTTAGACTTCCAGCGCTTATCCTGGGCAGCATACCTTTCTGTATGGCGGGGCTGGTGTTTATTATGTATTTAACAGGCCTTCCTTTAGGCGCTACGGTAATCATCGGTGTTCTTGTGATTGTCGCAGCGGCGGTTAATGATGGAGTGCTCTTACTCGAATTCGCCAGAGAAATACAATCCAGGCAATACTGTTCTGCCAACAAGGCAATTATTCAGGCAGCCCGAATCCGATTGCGTCCACTGGTCATGACCACCATCTGTACACTTATTGGTTTTATCCCCCTCGCACTGGCCATTGAGGAGGGTGGTGATATGCTTCAGCCCATGGCTGCTGCCGCGATTGGCGGCTTGCTTATGGAGGTGCTCGTCGTATTATTTTTGATGCCATGTTTCTACGTTGTCACAAAAAAGGATTCAAAAACAATATGAGGTAAGATTAGAGAATGTATGTAAACAAAAAATTCATCTTCGCCATAATTGGTATATTCCTATTTATTGGAATTTCGTGCACAGCTACCTCTGCTGTAAATTTAAGTCAAAAAATTCCTGGTGTTTGTCCTACTTTTCATTTATTGGATGAAAACGGGAACATAATTGATCCCATTCAAGGAATAAATGCAGATAAGCCTTATTCGCCAAAGCAAACGTGCGGGAAATGCCATGACTATGAAAAAATCACGCAAGGTTATCATTTCCAACAAGGGGCGGACGAAAAACCTACACAGGATCAATCTGAGCGGTGCCAGTGGGCACTTTCGCCAGGCAATTTTGGTGGAACCTGGTGTATGGCGCGAAACTTATCTGAAACCCCTTTACTATATTTTGATTGTTCTGACGATTTTGACTTTCTTCTACTTTATTGCCAAGCAAATGATTATAGATCAAAGCGAAGCATGGGACTCACTCCTATTTTGGATATACATTGCTGCCGGCATTGGTTTTCTTCTTTTATTGACTCAACAATCCTTAGTGGAATACATATTTCCTTCTCGGTTTTGGCTGGATAGCCATCACTTTTTGATTTCAGCTTTTGTGATTTTGTCTGGACTGGGGGTTTTTGGAATAACATGCAAGTCAGATTTGTCCTTAACGAAAAGTCTAAAATGTTTTTCAAAAGGATTAACCCTCTCTTTAATCGTAGTGTTAGTTACCGGTTTTTTAATGCTTCTAAGATTACCCGGACTCGGACTTATAACGCGTCATGCTTATACTCTGTTTGATCTTGGTTTGATAGGAATTCTCATTGGCGTTATTACTCATTTATTTTGCCTCGAAAACAAGAACGTTTCTAATAATGAACAGAAATAAGGAGGAGAGTATCATGAAAAAGATTCAAATCTTAGGAACAGGTTGTCCCAAATGCAAAACTTTGACGGCGAATGCCGAAGAAGCCGCCAAAGAACTCGGAATTGAATACGAAATTGAAAAAGTGCAGGAGATCAACGATATCGTGTCTTTTGGTGTTATGAGCACCCCTGCTTTGGGCGTGGATGGCCAGGTAGTTTCATCGGGTAAAATTTTATCCAAAGAAGAAATTAAGCAATATTTATAATGTTTAAGGAGGAGGAATTGTATGGATACGAAAGCGTGCCAATGTTCAAAAATAAAATATAATCTCGTTTTCTCTTGTTCAGGTGCGGCTGATGTAGGGGCGATATCCGATCAAACCGCCCGTAAATTGAAAGAAGAAAAAACGGCTTCGATGTGCTGCACCGCCGCGGTTGGCGCTGAGATTCCCGACATTTTGGAGACCACAAAAAATGCAATGGATATTCTTGCTATTGATGGATGCGATAAAGATTGCACCAAAATTATATTGAATAAGTTGGGCTTTACCAATATCAAGCACCTGCAACTCGAAACGCTTGAAATGAAAAAAGGCGAATCTCCTGTGTCACAAGAGCGAATTGAGAAAGCACTCACAGAAGCACGGAAACTCCTGAACGGATAGATAAGGATATTGCTATGAAAAAGAAACAAATTATCACTATTGTTTTGCTTGTATTTGTTGTCAGTACAGTGACAGCCATGATCTTTCAAGAATTTCAATCCACTTCTTCAGAAGATGTTAACAGTAAGATAATCGACTCTAATAAAGAAAAACTGTCCGAACAAAAACTGCCCGAACAAATTATCGTTTATTACTTTTTTGGCTACCAACGCTGCGTGACTTGTAGGGACCTCGAAGCATACACAGAGGAATGCTTGAAAACGTATTTCAAAGATGAACTAGATTCAAAACTCATAGTATGGAAACCTGTGAATGTGGAAACACCTGATAATAGGCATTACATTAATGATTTTCAACTTGATATGAAGATGGTTGTTTTAGCGAAGATGGAAAATGGCGAACTAAAAAAATGGAAAAAGCTAAAAGAAGTCTGGTTTCTACTTAGAAACAGAGAGAGTTTTTTTGATTACATTAAAACTGAAACAGAAGCCTACTTGAAGGAAATGGGATGATGGAACTTGTTATTGCTCTTGCGAGTGCAATCTGGCTAGGAATCTTAACCTCGATTAGCCCATGTCCGATGGCGACCAACATTGCAGCCATTTCTTTTATAGGGCAAAAAGTGGACAAGCCGAGGTATGTATTGTGGTCTGGCTTGTTTTATACCTTAGGAAGAGCACTCGCCTATTTTGCTTTAGGATGTCTTATTGTCACAAGCCTCTTAGCGACCCCCTTGCTCTCGTTTTATTTGCAAAAATATTTTCACATGTTTTTGGGGCCTTTGCTCATCCTTGTAGGGATGTTTTTGATGGAATTGATCCAAGTGAATTTTGGTAATTCAAGATTACAGCAATGGATCCAGAAATATGCGGAATCGTGGGGATTGTGGGGTGCGGGAGCTTTGGGCTTGGTGTTTGCCCTCTCGTTTTGCCCTATTTCGGCCGCTATTTTTTTCGGGAGTCTGATTCCGATGGCGATTCAGTTTCAATCGGGTGTGGTGTTGCCTTTGATTTATGGGATTGGCACGGCTTTGCCGGTTGTCGTGTTTGCGATTTTGGTGGCTATGGGGGCTCGTACCCTAAGTAAAGCCTATAACCGTGTGTCCCAAGCCGAATGGTGGGCGAGACGGATTACAGGAGGTGTTTTTATTATAGTTGGGATATTATCAACCTTGCAGCAACTCTTTTGAAAAGCCTAGAAGTCTCCTGGGATAAACTCAATATTGGACTTTGGGGGGGTGTCCATGCCCTCCCCAAGATAAAAGCCTGGCTGCGTGGGTTGGTTATAACCCACGTTTTGCCAGGCTACGCTAAGGCGATAGATGGGGTCGTGCATAAGGGTGTATAAACGGTGTTTCGTTGGGATCGTAGTGGTAAAGAGGCGTAATTCGCTGCCATCCCGCGTGCGCCAGAGGACCTCTTCTCTCCAATCACCCAGGATATCGGCATGGAGGCAGGGATTGGCTTTGGTGCCGTTATTGGTGACGCATTGATACTCACGCCCATCGAGCAGGCGAATGGTTCGGTTGTTTTCATAATCCCATTTATCGATAAAAGCACCATGTCGCCCCCCATCGAGTATTTCACGTAATAAGTCTCCATCCCACCAAATGCCCATATTGCAGGAACGGGGTTTTGAAGAAGTGATTCTCTCACCCTTGCAGCTATATAAACCGTTGGAGTTATTCGTCCAACATTCATAGCCACGATGACGAGGATCGATGTCCATGGCCAACCCCCGGCCGGGATCATTGAGATCAAGGCTCCATAAGATTTCACCGGTTTTTGCATTACGCAGGTTGGTGCCGTGGGGATGATCGGGGCGTTCATGAATACCAAAAATTTCCAGCCCGGGACGATCTGGATCAATGTCGGAGAAGTGAAGGGCATCACCATGGCCTAAACCTGTGGAGTAGAGACCCGTCCCATCCTGGTCAATCACGCATGCGCCATAGATGATTTCATCTTTCCCATCCTGATCCACATCGCCTACGGCAAGGCTGTGATACCCTTGGCCGCGATAAAGGTGATGGTCGGCTTCGCCATCATCACTATCGAAAGTCCAAAGATGGGTCAGCTTGTCGTCGCGCCAATTCCAGGCAGCGAGCACTGTCCGTGTATAGTAACCACGGCACATGACCAGGCTGGGGCGTTTCCCATCTAAATAAGCGATACAGGCGAGAAAACGGTCGACCCGGTTGCCGTAATCATCTCCCCAAATTTCATCGATTTGTTCGGGCGATGGATGTAAGGTCTCTGGATGACGGGGCGGGATATAATCAGTAGTGGCTAGCGCTTTCCCTGTTTCTCCATCAAAGATCGTGAGATATTCAGGGCCGGAGAGTATATATCCATCGGGGTTACGATAGTCGGCATCAGCATCTCCGATTACCTCTCCGGTACCATCGATGGTACCATCTGCGGTTTTACATGCCACTTCGGCTTTCCCGTCGCCGTCAAGATCATACACCATAAATTGCGTATAATGAGCACCTTCACGAATATTTGTACCAAGGTTGATTGTCCACAGCCATTCTCCGGTCAGTTTGTAAGCTTGTAAATAGGGAGGACCTGTTTTGCCTCGGTGAGAATTATCTCGCCCCCGGGAAGCTTGGTGCAAAACAATTTCGTAGGACCCATCACCATCAAGATCGCCCACGGAGGCATCGTTTGGAGTCGTTCCTTCTGGGGTTTGGAGTGGGATGGAGAGATAAGGCTGATCTGGGATGAGGGAAAATGAGTCACTGGCTTTTTGTTCTACTCCATCAAGGACAGGTTTGACGAAATAGGAGATGGATGCATCGGGATTTGATAAAGAATCAATGAAATAAGTGCGATCGTCTATTGGATGTTGATTGATCTTTTGAGGTTTTTCTTCTCCTTTTGTTCGATAAAGATTGAAAAAAATATCTTCGGGATCGCTGGCGAACAGACGCCAGCTAATGAAGATATTACCATCCCCTTGATCGATCGCGACGATGCCTCGAGTAAGGTTTTCCATTTGACGTTGAGCGTAAGGAGAGGGGGTAATGTAAAGTGCGAAAAGAAGTAAGAGTAGGAGCCTAGTATTCATGATAAGCATGATCCCTTTTTCAGGTCATAATATCTTGCTGCCAGTTTTGGAGTTTCCCGCGAAGACGCAGCATCGCTTTGGTATGCAATTGGCAAACGCGTGATTCGGTTACTCCCAGGACTTCGCCGATTTCACGCAGGGTAAGTTCTTCGTTATAATAGAGCACCACGACGAGACGTTCTTTGGAAGGGAGGTTTTCGATCGCTTCAGTGAGAAGTTCGACGATTTCTTCTTGTTGGATGGTATGGCGGGGATCATCAATTTTACGTGATGGGGTGATATCGGCTCGGGTGGCGGTATTTTCTTCGGAAATACGCAGGACTTCATCCAGAGATAAAAGGGTAGATCGGCTGGCATGATGAAGTAAGTTATGAAGAGTATCTACTTCCATATCCAATTTGGAAGCGAGTTCGGTTTCTTGGGCGGGGCGGAGTAGTTCCCCTTCAAGTTCAGCGAATGCATTTTGGAGTTTATTAACCTGTTGGCGAAGAGAGCGGGGTATCCAATCGACCGAGCGCAGTTCATCAATAATCGCACCTTTGATACGGGGAATAGCGTACGTGATGAATTTCACATCGCGTTTGGGGTCAAAATGATCGATCGCACTTAGGAGTCCCATCACCCCGCAAGAATAGAGATCATCATAATCAAGGACTTCGCTTTCGATATGAGAAACTGCAAGCATCCGATTGATCACATATTTGACCAAATGGATATATTTCTCGGCCAGTTTTTCACGAGCCTCGAGAGAACCGGATTGTGCAAATTCTCCCCATAATTTTTTTTCTTCTTCGGGGGAGATTTTTTCTTTAACGACATTGTAGTATCGCATGAATTCTCATACCTACACGCATCATCCTTGATGGTATATCAAATGAAGATTGGCCTTACTCATCCCCTTCACTTTGGACTGTACGTTGCGCCTCGACTTTGACTTGTTGAACGTCATTTTCTTTTAACACTTTAATCAAACGCTCATTGAGAGTGGCTCCCCCGCGAACGAGCAAAGCCCCTTCTTTACTATAAATGGGTTCTACAACGCGATAGCCCGGTTCCGCATCCGAGACATTCATTTTCATGGCCATACGTTGGTTTCCGGACTTTTTTAATTCTTCGATTCGCTCCTTCGCCTCTTTGCGGTAAGAATCGACTAAAGGTTCTTCAATAATTTTTTCATATATCATGCCTAAAACATAGGATAAAATTCCAAATAATAAAATCGCAATGATGGAATTGCGGAATAACACCATGAAATTCATACCGTGACCCAAAAGGGTTGCCACGCTGACTGCGAGGAAGCCAACAAGACTAATGATGGCAAACATTTGCTTACGTACCCGAGCAATGTTCCGGTAAAGTTTAACTTTATCCATTTCGCCGTAAACAGTAGAAACAAATAGATTCACTTAAATTATTCATATAATCGTATTAATAAATCGAGTATTATGAAAAGCAATCTCCAACAAATCTAAACAGAACCCAACTACTCTATATGATAAGGAAAAGGTTTTGGGGATGAAGTGAAATCCCCAGGTTTTATCCAAATTCGTATAAAAGTTTTATTTGTCTATCCTTGGGCATTACAATCTGTACCAATATTTTAAGTATATCATTAGATGAAATAGGAAACAATAGAATACGTGAGATATTAGCCTGCAAGGTTAAAGTTCATAGGAAAACAAATCTCAGCGTTGTTCTTGAGGAATGATGTCTTGAATGCGTCCCTGATGTTGGTGAATCATTTGTTCTGCCTGGTGGGCATCGCACTGACAATAGTGCATGACCAATGCGGTTTTAAGACGGCCACGGGCTTGTTGAATTAATTTTTCGGCATTTTCGTAAGACAAACCGGTTAATAGAGAAATGATTCTACGTGATCGATCTTCTAATTTTTGGTTAGTGGCAGTGAGATCGACCATAAGATTTTGATAGACTTTGCCAATGCGAATCATGGCGGTTGTGGTGATCATGTTGAGCACCAGTTTCGACGCCGTAGCGGCTTTCATGCGGGTGGAACCAGTGATCACCTCGGGGCCTACCAAAAGGGTGATGGTCGTATGGGCTTCAGGGAAGGTATCCTGATCCGGATTGCAGGTGATGAAAGCGGTTTTAGCCCCACGTTGATGGGCTTCTTTAAGTGCACCGACTACAAAAGGTGTTGTGCTAGATGCCGCAATGCCTATCACAACATCGGCAGGTCCTACTTTGCGGGTTTGGATTTCTTGAGCGCCGTGTTCGGGGGAATCCTCGGCTTTTTCCACTGCTCTAC
>CAYQOX010000017.1:0-80031 GCA_964419335.1 uncultured bacterium
GGATTTCGGAGCAAGCGGCCCTTAAGGCCGCACGGAGACAAGCGAAACACATCCCCAAGGCGTTTTCACCAAAAAAAGTACTCACTTTCGTGATGAGCCTTGCTTTTTTATACGCGTATGTTCATGAAAGTCCCGAAGCTCTGGACCTACACCCCGTATAAAGAAAAAATGGGGAGCAAACCACTAATGGGCTTGCTCCCTAATATCATGGTAGGAAGGAAATACTATGCTGCGCGAGTGCTTAATTGGACAAACTTATCGTCGTTGACCACCGCGTCCTTGGCCTCCACGTTGAAAACGTTCCCGCATTTCTTGACGCCGTTCTTCAATTTCCTTTTCGATTTCTTCTGTCTTCTTATTCCATGCCGCAATTTGTTCTTCATTCAAAATCTCTTCAATATCGGCCACCAGCGTCTCTTGGGCTTCATCCATTTTTGCTTGTATTTCCTCAGAGATTTCGGGCGGTCCACCCCGTTGTCCCCTGGGAGGCCCCTCTCCACGCTCAGGCTGCAATTTTTCCATCGTGGTTAGGTAGATAAGAACCACGGTTTGGAGTTTTCCTCGAGTTTCCTTTTCGAACTCAACTCCCTCCATCTGGCGGAGTGCAGAAATTTCAGGTAGGCTGGCTTGCCTGCGCATATTCAAGAGAGGTTCAAGAAATTCAACTTCATCTTCCGTCAATACCTCTGGAAGCTTTTCCATCAACTCCTTATGCATGGCTTCCCGTCTCTCTTGAAATGCTTGCATGCGCTCTTCCCGAGACCTTTCCATAAAATCTTCCCGGGAGAAACCTTCCATCATTCGTTCTCCGGCGGCCTCAAAAATCTTTTCGACCTCTTCCGCACGTTCTTCATCAAGTACGAAAGCATCATTAATAAAAGCAGCGGGACCACCGCCTCCCATCATTCCAAAACCTGGGCCACCACCACGTCCGCCTGGACCCCGTTGAGCGGAGGCGAAATCGACCGATACGGTCAATACGAGTAATGCAACAAAAAGTATGGACAAGACTCTCTTCATGAAACAATCCCCTTTCAAAAACCAAAGTTTTTACGAAACACTTTGCTTAAACAGCAAGCATAGGGCCAACTGTGAGGAAGGCGGTCATTGTGCCCTCATTCACCAAGCAATTTTTCTTTTTTATTAAGAGATCAGCTCATTTTTCCTATATAAAAAATAAATATTGCTAATTTCCATGAAATATCCTCATACCTAATAGTTTGAATGGATATAAACTTGCGCAAATATTGCTCATAAAGTTTTCTCGCTTCGAGAAAAATATGCACAAACAAACGAGTTTTGCAGCCCTCTCTCATCGACTCTCCCCACGCTTCTCCCTCCCGAAGCACCAAAAGCGGATTCTATCGGAATAATCTTGTTGCCAAATAATATACTGTTTGCTATAATGATTGATAATCTGAAATCAAAATCGGGTTCATATAAGGGGGAACAAGGATGGAAACCTCAATCGAACCGATTTCTCCCATTCAATCGTCTCGGGAGACACAACCGATTCAAGAAAAGACCAACCGCTCTATCAATGAAGCACGGAGGCTGATCCTACAGAATAAGGTCACCGGGGCGAAAGCGCTACATCTCTATACCTTACTGAACCAAGCCGAGCAGAATTTATCGCGAAGCAACACCTTTGAAGCCCATCGGATTGCACGTCAGGCTCTCAACCAGGCAGAAAGCCTGACTCAGGCAGATCGTGAGAATCTCCCATCCTTAGACCCTAACGCTTCCCAAGAGGATAAGAAATCTCCTCAAATGGAATCCTCCGAAGATCGCCGTGCGAATACCGACCATGAAGCAAAAGCACTTCTCGGCGAACGTGAAACAAGAACCTATCGTGATGGCTCAAGCGATTCAGGGATTTCATTTCAGGCAGAAACACCCCTAACTCCCGCCCAAGCCCCTTTTGCCGTGCGGCAGCATGAATTATCCCACATTCGCCGGGAAACCTCCGAAGCCATTCTCAATGGACAGCGAATTATTGCCTCGGCTGCGGTCCATAGCCGTGTGGATCCCCGTACTGGAGAACGCACCGTCGATGGTGGCCGCGCCCGAATCGTTATTATGCCGAATATTGAACCGCCTGACCCTCCAGGAGAAAAAATTGACGTGAAAGGCTAAGTGGCTTTTTCACTGTCCTATTTTTTATTTCCGAAAGTGTAAATATTACGAAATGCTGCTGATCCCACGCACAAAGATAGGATTGGTAAACGCGATAAGTTCATCAATAGGCCGGGAATATTGATAAATTTCCAAGCGAAACCAGCGGGTTTCTTGCTTACTGGTTTCAATAAATTTCTGATCAAAGTCTTTCGTTGAAGAAATCGGCATCTCACAATAAATCCCTTCATTGGTAAAAATCCGCATATATCCACGATCCATTCTTGAAATTTGGATGCGGATTAAAAAAGGCGCCCTCACCGGCAAACGTAATTCATCCCCCAGCATCGCACCCCCATATTCGGATTCTACCCAAACATTAATCGCTGGCTCCCGGGTGGAATAAAATCGTCCCTGTTTTAACGCACTTAAAAGATCAGTCTCGTTCGCCCCTTCACTAAAGACCACGGTTTTTGGCAATTGATCTACCGTATGATCATTCATGGCAACACTCGAGCCCTTGCCACTCGTCCCATATATACGCAACCCCCGATTCAACAATTCATCCCATAAATCGAATGTCTTTAAGATTTCTGGAAAACGCTGGCTCCAGGCACCGCTCCAAATCTCAAGTAAATCAATATGAAGCCATTCTTCATCCTCCTTCCATCGTGGACCAGACGGGTCTAGATGTACAGAAAAAGGGTGAAGTAAACAAAATAATCCTCTGCGGCTGTGAGTTTCACTAATGATTTCACGCAGTGAAAGGCACTTCCCCTCTTCATACCACCGTAAAAATTCAGAAAGACCAAAAAGCATCGCATGCCCATTCGGCGTACGGATTTCCTGAGAAGGAAGGAGGCATATTTTCGAAGCCGAGTCTTCATTCAATGCGATTCCTTGGTCATGCTCGCTATACGCAAGAAATTGGAACCCCAACTTCTCATACCGCTGGATTAAGTGAATATCATCGTGTGTTTTTGTTTGAGATGGATGTTCATGAAGTTCGCCGATATACCAGCGTTCTTCTTGTTTTTCTTCGGGGTTGGAGGACGAAAAAGGGTGCAGCGGCGTAACTACGCTTTCCTCGCAAAGAGGGAAAGCCTCAACCTGAAAGTGAAAACGTACATTCACTTCAGGTAAAGCCGTAGATACCACAACCATTGACCATCTCCCTACCGGAAGCGGTTGATTCGCTTTTTTGGAAGTGAACACCAACTCACAATTCCCTGGCTTCCAACGCCCCCACAGCTGCTCTTGGGGATCATAGAGATGCAAGTAAATGGATTGCTGAAAAATGGTTTCTATGATGTCAGGAAAACTTGGGCGAAGCAAAACCTGTTTGCTAGAATCCACCGCGGGATGATCACAATATTTACGAAAAAGAAAATCTTGCCTAAATGATTCGATTGAATCGTCCAAGGTGAAATTGTGGATACGCACACTCACTTTCCCACAAGCCTTCTCTACAAAAAAAGGCAATGTATAGAAATAATTTTGCGTACGCAAGGTGAATTTTTTGTCAAGGAAAGTTTCCCAAGAAAGCATCCGGTAACTAATCTCCCATTACTTTTATAAATCGATCCTATTGATTTTTTTCATCTTAATGAATTTCCGATTCAAAAAAGTGTGTAAGAATTTCTAAAAAATGAAAATAGAAGTATAATTTAGAAGACAAATCTACATCCTTGTGCTAACTTTAGTAATGTACGAAGAAAGTTCGATACGAAATCATGGTTAACGATAACGCGGAAGCCACCTTGATACAACAAGTGTTAGCAGGACGAAGAGAATTTTATCGACCTTTAATGGAAAAATACCAAAAACGGGTGTTCTTCCTGGCTAACAGTATACTGGGTAATTCCTCCGAAGCGCAGGATATTGCTCAAGAAGCCTTTTTGCTGGCTTATCGCAAACTAAGAGAATTAAAAGATATCGAAAAATTCGGACCGTGGCTGTACGGCATCACCCGCAACCTTTGCTATTCCAACTTGAGAAATAAAAAAATTCAACCCGAATCACTCGACGATGTACAACAGTACCATCAACTGCCTAATGTGGTTCCCATGGTCCCTATCACCGAACAAGGTGATAGTTTACAAAATACGTTGTTGAAACGTCTGGAAACTCTTCCTGAAAAGTACCGCACCTTGCTGCGACTGAAATATCTGGAAGATTATTCGTACCAAGAAATTGCAGAGATGCTGGATCTTCCTGTGGATTTAGTGCGGTCACGATTGTTCGAAGGGCGTAGAATTTTACGAGAAGGAATGCAAAAGATTCGGAGTATTGAGAATGACGGCTAAGGGTTGCTGCACAGAATGGGAACAGGAAATTATCCTCTATTTGGATAACGAACTGTCCAACGAAGGTATGAAACGAGTGGATAAACATTTGACATTATGTCCACTGTGCAAAAGCTTTTATCAGCAAATGGAACGCGAAGAAATTCTCCTTGCCGGTGTTGTTCGGCAAGAAACAAAGTCTTATATTCCCAATCTCGCTTTTACGGACCAGGTGATGATGAATCTACCGACTTCGCAGAGCTTCACCTTCCCTAAAGCCTTGTGGAATAAAACCTGCGAACTATCCGATACCTTATTAGAGAAGGGACGCCGCCATTATGCGGTTGCTGCCTCCATCCTAATCTGTGTTATTGGAATTTTTGCCACCCTGAACCTAGGTAACGTCGAAGGCCACACCTCGATTCATTTTAAGCGAAGTGGCACCATCTACAGCTGCTCTCCTCAACAACCGTTCTTTGTCTATCGCCCCCAAGGCGAATATTTTGAATTTGAAGATCGTTCCATCCTTTATGCCACCCCCGAGACCTTGTTTTCCATCGAGGCCTATCCCGATCAGGAAGAAAAAAATGATGTTGGAATGGAACGTCGCATCCGCTTACAATCGGGCGAACTCTTCGTTGACGTAGAAAAGCGAAAAGAAGGATTTAGCGTCGTCTCTCCCAACGCTCGGGTTACGGTGGCGGGAACCCAGTTCTACATTCAAGTCACTCCCGGCCCCAGCAAAGTCACCACCGTGGCAGTACGTGAAGGACAGGTGGTGGTTGGCACCGAAGGGCGTAACACCGTGCCTACTGCGGGACAAATGACCCGTATCTACGCCATGCAAAGTGGAAAGAAGATCGTTCTTCAATCTCCTGAACCCACCGAGAGTATGCGGCCTGATATTGTTCATCGGTTGGAAATCTTTAACGAGAGTATAACCAAAAGTGATTTTAATCCACTAACACCCGATGAAGCACTTTATGACATTGGTGGAAAAGACAAGGATCGCACCTTGATCTCACCTTTTGATGAGTCCCAACTCTAAAGAACCAATCCCCCGTAAGGGGTCGGTGTTTAGCGTTCTTCCTCAGAGCCTGAATAGCGCACAAAAGTGGTATCGGGTTCAAAAGGCAAGGACCAATCCCACAAGGTCTGCTGAGATTGAACCTCCTGCCCATCCACCAGAAGTTGAACATCCTTGATGGCAGATGATTGAGCGGCGACCGTGTTGACAATGCTATAAATCGTTGCCCATTCACTAAGGCTATGACCCGTTGGGTTGTCTAGCAAAGAGGGGGTAAAACTTACATAGACACGCCCTTCCTTTTCATCCCAAAAAACACTTTGCAGCTCGGCTTCCTTGGGGATCGGGTTGATTAACTCTCTACTTATTGGACCTTCCAAGAGATTTTCCACCGCCTGTCGAATCCGTTCGGTGATAGAATGAGTCGAGGTGATCTCTCGGTTTTCCACCGCCAATTGACGATGATTGGGCGTCAGGAAATAAAGATGAATGTCCATACGGGTAAGATCAGGTTGGTTCTCCTCTTGTTTCGGGGTAGGAACAGGCGTTGGAGTGCTTGTTACTTGGGGCACAGGGATTACCACGGTTTCAAACTCGGTATTCGAATAGAGATAACCAATCACCCCGAGGCTGCAAAGCAAAAGCACGATAAGGAAGAGAATCAAAAGCGTGCGAAAATCTTTCATTCTGTTAAATTACTCTCCTGCGGATTCGCCATAGAGATAATCTGTAATCGCCTTGCCTAAATGGAAAACGATATCATCCTGGATGCGTTCGCTGGCAAGATAACTGGCAGTCATGGGATGGGCTAGATTCCCTAGTTCTACCACAACCCCGGGCATGGTTAATCCCCGTAGAATGGCAAATCGTCCCGGACGGGGATTTGACTCCATACTGATAATGTTTTGGACGCGATAGCACTCCCGTAATTCCTTATGAATCATTTGGCTTAGTTGATGACTCTCCGACACATATTTCTTGTAACTATCCAACCAGGATTGAACCTCTTCAGAGGAGGAAGAGGTTTCCGAGGCTTCCGGATGATCCAATTCGGGATTCATAAAAAAAACACTGCCCAATGAAACCTCGGACGTATAAAGCGATCCGCATTGAACGCTGACAAATAAATCTCCCTGATTCTTATTGGCAAGCGCGATACGTTGCGTATTTGTAACCGGCTGACTCGCATCACGTCCTCGCGTGAGTAAAACCTCAAAATTTTGACTATTCCTCAAATACTCGGCCAACTTTTCGCAGATTCGTAGGGTTAATTCATATTCCCGTAATTCTTGAATGACTCCCGCGCCCGGATTCGCTGGATCATTGCCAGGATCCAGAATCACAATCTGTTGCTCGATGGGTTCAACCGGAGTGGGGGTCGGCGCTATAAAGCCTGATAAAGTCGGTGTCGGCGTAGGACGGTCAAAAACCATCGGTTTTTGGGTAGGAGTGGCTTCTAGCTTTGTTGGTTGTTGAAAAATATAACGCGGAGGGGTCGGTACCAGGGTTGGGGTCGTTTGCGAAGGTTCTTGGGTTGGCGTGCCTTTCTCCTCCACTTCACGCAATTCGATTTGGGGAAACAAATACGTCATCGCGAAATAAAAAGGAATGTAAATATGCTGCTCACGCCGAATCGGAGGCGCGGTCGTGTGTTGGAATACTTTGTTCCCCACCAGAAAACGAGAATAATTGATCTTGATTCCAATCCGTTCCCCATTTGGAGGTTCAAACGTGAGCGTTCCCGACAAAGAATCGTACTCCCATTCCCCTTGAAAATAGCTGATCACATCCACCGCCCGCACATATTCCACTTCTTTAATCAAAGTTGTTTCAAGCCAAAAGGTTTTATCTCCCTTTTGTCCTTGAAAGATGCGTGCACTCACACTCCTTTCTTGGAGCACAGCCACCATCACAAGTAGTATAAAAAAAACGAGAAAACGAGTTCTCATAGTTTCATAAATTCATATCGAATGTAGTACATTTTGATTGCTCATTACTATAACGTAGTCTTATCCCTTTTAAAATCCTCGTACTTCGAGCCACATTGAAACGTAGATTCTTTTCTTCCTCTGCTGACGAAGAATCCACCACTTTGGTTTTGAAATGAACAAAAACCGAAGCCGGTTTCGTAAAGCCATTTTCCTTTACTCTCTTTCTTCTTGAGAAAGAGGGAAATAAAGGGTGAAAGTCGTACCATGCTTCGGAATGCTCTTGGCGTATATATTGCCACCCATACTTTCCACAATCGTTTTCGTAATATATAGCCCCAAGCCGGTGGATTCGTTTTCTTTTCGAGTGGAATAAAAAGGATCGAATATATGAGACAAGACCTCATAAGGCATCCCGGGGCCATTGTCCGTCATGGCAATCATCACCCATTCTTCCTCATCCTCGATGATATGGTCCCCCGAGATGTGGATTTTCCCTTCTCCCTCAAGGGCCTGATACGCATTGAGCAGAATATTGGAAAAGACTTGGATCAATTTATGCCGCTGACCAAAAAGAAAAGGAAAGTCTTCGGGTAAATCAACCACCACTTCTACATTTTCACGCGCATACTTTACCAAGCGTAACGATCGATCCAGGATTTCTGCCACATCCAAAAACTCGGCTTTCTCCACATCTTGGCGCAAAAACCCCTCTAAATGCAATTCCCGAAGCATATTGAGGAACAAGTCTGATTCTTCCACAATATTTTGCTTCGCCTCGCTGTCGGGTAACTGTTCTAATTCCGCCCGAATGTTGAGCACCGGTTTCTTAAGATCATGTAAAAGATTAGCCGTAACCTGCCCGACCAGGGCTAAGCGCTCCAAATGGATTAACTCCCGTTGTTTTTCTTCCAACAACGTAGTGGTTTTCCATACCACTTCCTCCTTCGAGCGAATTGTATAAAGCCCCAGTCCGATCACTAGGACTAAAGCGATCATGCTGCCACCGATGGCCAATTTAAATAATTGACTACGGCGGGCGCTAATCCGCAGATGGAGCATCCCCAATACTTCATCGTTTTCTTCGTCGACGATGCTCTTCGTAATATAATTCACCTCATCGATGAATAAGGTGTCGGGATGCTCGACATCATAGTACCAGGGATAGACCGTGGCTTCACTCCCATCAGGAAGCATCTTGCGGATAAGAATCTTTTCGATATACGGGTAGCGTTCCTTGAGATTTTCGACCCGCTTCTCTATCAAGCCGGTGTTAATATCGGCCACCGTCTCACCTTGCAATAAGGGGGTGAAATCCCGGGCGACAATTTCGGGCAAACTTTGTATCGCTTCTTCATGCGTTTTGGCCGCCCACAATAAAGCCACTAGCACGCATACTAATACAAATCCAAAAAAGAAATAGATCAAACGATTCACGATGGATGAGAAACTCGTCTCTTTAACTAAATCCTTCTTATTCTATAACGCATAGATTAATCGCGTTTTCTTATTTTGCCTATCGGTTCAACCAAGAAATTTGATAGAAGAATGGTTCATCCTGTATTTGACGACATGGTAAAGAAAACCGAACTTGATCCTAAAGTAAGAACCATGGCTATTTTCAATGGATATGAATCGAACCAAAACGCTGAAGAGGATGGTGTGGAGCGGCTTTCGGAGCAAGCGGCCCTTAAGGCCGCGCGGAAACAAACGGAACACATTTTCAAGGCGTTTTGTCCAAAAAAAGTACTCACTTTCGTGATGAGCCAGAAAAATTTAACCTGCAATCTTAACATAAAGAAACGAGCGGTCAGGATTCACCTTTTTCTTTGCATGGAGAGAAAAAAGTGGCTATAATAAACTTATTATGGCTGATATCTTTTCAACCGCATTAAATGGACTCAACGCCTCTCACCTGCGTGCCGCCACCGCCGCAAACAACCTCGCGAATATGAACACGCCGGGATATCGCGCCCAGCGCGCGAATACATCCGATGTTCCTGGCGGAGGAGCGGCTGCAACCAGCGTTAGTGCTCGTTCAACGCAAGGGGCGTTGAAGCCTACGGGAACCCCACTGGATTTGGCCATTGAGGGCAACGGCTTCTTTCAAGTCGTGGATAATCAGGGCAACCCTGGGTTTACCCGCGATGGTTCTTTCCGGCCTGACGAAAACGGTCATTTGGTCAATTCACATGGCTTCCGCCTTGATCCCAACATCCAAGTTCCACAAAACGCGACCGAGGTCTCGGTCGGTCCTGAGGGAAATGTTTCAGCCCGCCTTGCGGAGGGAACTAACGTGAATGCAGGTCAAATCGAGTTAGCCCAATTCAGCAATCCTGATGGGTTATCGCGCGAGGGTGGAAATCTTCTAACTCAAACCGGGGCTTCGGGAATACCGCAAGTGGACAACCCGGGACAAAATGGACTTGGTACCATACAAAGTGGTTTTTTGGAAATGTCCAACGTGGATATCGCCGAAGAAGCGGTCAATCTACGGCTGGAAGAGAATATGACAAAAGCCAATGCGGCCGTCGTTCGTACCGCCGATGAGATGACAAAAAGCGTTCTGGATATCAAAGCGTAACCTTACCCCCATCAACCTTTTTTTTCAAAAACGCCGCTTCCCTTTCTCATTCCTCAGCCGCTTAACCGTTTTTACCCCTTCGATGCCCAGAATCTGCTGCATTACTGTATTGAGATGAGTAATGCTGGTGACTTCGACGTTGAAGACGAGGGTGGCCACCGAGTTCTTCGATTCGCTTTGACATCCAACAATGTTGGTCCCTGAAGAAGAGATCATTTGGGATAAATCGCTGAGTAGGTTTTTTCGGTCGCGCGCGCGGATCTCTACCGCTACGATAATCGGCTTATCCTGCTCACCTTCCCAAAACAACGGTAAAATCCGTTCACTTTCCGAGGAATAATATTTTAGATTAGAGCAAGAGGATTTATGGATCGTCACTCCACGTCCCCGGGTTACAAAACCTACGATGTCATCCCCGGGGAGCGGACTACAACATAGCGCCCGCCGATACATAATGTTATCTATATCCCCCAAGCGTACGATCGAGCGGTTTAATTGTTGGGTTTCCTTGGCTTCCTTCTCTTCACTTTGCTTCTGATCGTCTTTCTTCTTATCGGGGGATTGATGAATCTTTAATAAGCGTGATAAGACCTGTTTGGTAGAAATACGACCAAAGCCGATATGTACGAAGAGATCTTCAAGATTCTTTTGAATTAATGATTGAACGATTTCTTCAGCCTCTTCGGAATTATAAAATTCCAGAGGTTTATACCCCGCTTTTTTCAAATCCTGCGAAAGCTGATGTTGCCCCAATTTCTGTAATTCTTCCCGCCGCGAATCCAATAAATAGCGGCGGATTTTATTCCGCGCAGAAGAGGTTTTTACAATATCAAGCCATGCAGGTGAGGGATGGCTGTTTTGATTCGATAAAATTTCTACCACATCGCCCGTTTTTAAAGAATAATTCAAAGGGACAATCCGCTCATGCACCTTGGCCCCCCCACAGCGATGACCCAGTTCCGTGTGGATTTTATAAGCGAAATCGATTGGAGTCGCATCTTTCGGGAGAGCGATAATGGATCCCTTCGGAGTATAGCAAAAGACTTCGTCAGAGAATAATTCATTTTTTAAAGAGGAGAGAAATTCATCGGGGTTTTGAGTATCGGGGAGACTGTTGGCAAGATCAAACCATTTGCTTTCTTTGCTAATTCGGCGATTATCCGTTTGTTTATAGCGCCAGTGAGCTGCTATTCCATGTTCCGCAATCTGGTGCATCTCTTGGGTTCGAATTTGGATTTCCATCATACGCCCGTGCCGGCCTAAGACGGTAGTATGAATGGAGCGATAGTTATTGGCTTTGGGATTGGATATATAATCCTTAAAGCGTCCTTCCACCTGACGCCACATGGTGTGCACTTCACCCAAGATCGCGTAACATTCACCGATGGTTTCACAAATGACCCGCAGCGCGATCAAGTCAAAGATTTCATCGAAACTTTTCTGATCGCGCAGCATCTTCATATAAATGCTGTAAAAGTGCTTAGCTCGACCTTCCACAGTGGCATGATAGCCTTTTTCGTTGAGCACCGCTTGTAATTCATCCACCGCTTGACGAATGGTTTGTTCGCGCTCACGCCTTTTTTGGGCAATACTCTTTTTAATATAACGATATTTCTTGGGATTCAGGAACATGAAGCAACGATCTTCCAGTTCCCATTTAATCTGCCCCAACCCCAAACGATGCGCCAAGGGAGCATAAACTTGCAGGGTAATTTTGGCGATCCGGAGTTGGCTTTGGCGCTTTAAATGCTGTAAAGTCCGCATATTGTGCAGCCGATCCGCCAATTTAACGATCAACGCGTGGGGATCCCGGGCGGTGCTCACCAACATGCGGCGGAAGTTTTCAACCTCTAACTCTCCCCGATCGCCAATCAACATTTGATTGACATTCTTGCTGACGTTGGTCACCTGCTGCACTAAGGTGGCCACTTTCTCACCAAAGTTCTTTTTTAAATCCTCATAGGTATAGTCCGTATCTTCTAAGACATCATGAAGCAAGCCCGCCATGACCGTGTCGGTATCCATCTGATATTCTGCCAAGATTTCGGCTACACTGATGGGGTGAATAACGTAGGGCTCACCGCTCGCACGAGGTTGATCCTTGTGGGCATCATAAGCAAAGAAATAGGCTTGCCGGATGCGCATGATGTCCTCATCCGATAAATAATTACGGAGAATTAACTCCAATATCGGAAAATCATCCTCGATATCTAACGGTTTTTTATTTTTATCGATTGCGGGCGTTGCCATGATGAATTACTCTTTTGGAGATTGCGTTTTCAAGCGTATCTTCACGCCAAGTCTCATAAAGTACTCTATTTCTACTTATGAATGATAATACCTTTTCTTCTTCTCCAAAACAAATCTTTTCTCATGAGATTATTATACCTGATAACGCTGCTACAATTGAGAAAGAGAAAGAAAAATCAATGAAATACAAATCATAGCGTAAATCTGACAGAATCTTTTAAGTGGAAAGTGAGAATTCTATTCTCACGAACTTGCTCCATGGACGTGAGTTACTCTTGATTCCTTGCGAATCGCCATTTTTAATTTTTAAAACCTTGTACTCTGAAACGCTCACTCCCCAGCGATGATAGGAAAAAACAAGGCTTTTTGAATTTTTACGATAAGGCGGATGAAGAAAATCATATGTCCAATATCCCGGATCAAAAAATGGACGATCAAATCCAAACCATGTTAGAAAGAGCCCGAAGAAATTTAAAGATGCTTCAGGCCGAACTCAATAATACCCAAAGTCTTTCTCTACGAAGCGTGGAATCCATCTACAACCTGCGCAAAATTCGCATCAGCGTGGCGTATCGTCGTGATCTTGATCCGGAAGAGCAAGAAATGGTAGAAGAAATCTGCCGTCTCAGTCAGGATGGAGAAGAAATCTGGGAAGAGTTGGAGCAACGGAGCCGTAACAATGAACGCTAATTCCTTACCATCCTCTCTTCCCATACAATCAGATAGGAGTTAAATCATGCTTGGAGCCATCGCAGGCGATATAATTGGTGCGCCCTACGAAGGACGGCCTCACAAACGCAAAGATTTTCCCCTTTTTATCTCTGCCTCTCAGTATACCGATGATACGGTTCTCACCATTGCCACCGCCGATGCAATCCTCAACCAACACAACTACCAAGAAATGTATCAATCCTACGGCCGCGCCTATCCTCATGCCGGCTATGGAGGCTTCTTTATGCGCTGGCTCTTTAGCCACGATCCGCAACCTTACAATAGTTGGGGAAACGGTTCAGCCATGCGCGTAAGCCCTGTCGGTTTCGCCTTTCACTCCTTGAATGAAGTGATGGAACAGGCCAAACAGTCCGCCGAGGTGACCCACAATCACCCCGAAGGAATCAAAGGCGCCCAGGCTACGGCTGTATCCGTTTTTCTCGCACGCCAAGGCTCCAGCAAGGAAGACATTCGTTCCCATATTGAAAAGCAATTCAACTATGATTTAAACCGCAAGTTGGATGACATACGGGCAATCTATCACTTTGATCCCAGCTGTCAGGGGACTGTCCCCGAATCACTCATCGCTTTTCTCGAATCCGACTCACTAGAAGATGCTATTCGTAACGCTATCTCGCTAGGCGGAGATAGCGATACCATGGCCTGTATCGCCGGAGGGGTGGCGCAGGCTTTTTATGGCGACATTCCAGGCACCATGCGGGAACAACTCTATCAGCGCTTACCTTCTCCATTTATACAGATTGTAGAAGAGTTTGAATCCCAATACATGAGCTGAAAAGATTTCAGCATTCTTTTATGGCCAAGTTGAAATTGGATCTACACGATATCTACAACAAAGGGAAACAAATCGACGAGGAGCTGGAACGAGTGATTCACGAAGCCCTCAATAAGCGAATCGCGCTCGTCGAAATCATTCCAGGAAAAGGCTCAGGACAACTCAAAAAGAGAGTGATTCGCTTCCTCGATCAACCGCATATCAAAAAACTTTACCACCGGATCGACAAAGACAGTAAGAATTTTGGCCGGCTTTTTATCCGTTTCAAACACAAAAGAAAGATGTAAATCATGGCTGAACGCGTATGTATTTTTATCGATGGAAGTAATTTTTATCATCAACTAAAAGAATCAGGAACAAATACCAAAATCGATTACGGGGATCTCTCGCAAACACTGGTTACCCCAAAACGCAAGTTGATTCGCACTTATTACTATGTCTGTCCGCCCACCGATCCCACCCATGATAGTTATCACGACCAACAAAAATTCTTCTCCTACCTCAAAAACACCCCCTACCTGCAATTGCGCTTTGGCCACATCGAACAACGCGGTTCAACCCATGTAGAAAAAGGGATTGACGTACAAATCGCAGTCGACATGATCGCGTTGGCTTATGAGAATGCATACGACACCGCCATCCTGATCAGCAATGATGCGGATTTACTTCCTGCCGTAGAGCATGTAAAGCAAAAAGGGAAGCAGGTTGAATATGCCTATTTGGGACGAAAAACCATCCTCCTGCTTGAATCTAGTGATTTGGAAACCGACATCCAAGCCTTGATTTAGAGACAAAGAAGGCGCCCACCGAAGCAGGCGCCTTCTTTCTACTTAATTATTTACAGCTGGGTTGACTAGTAAACCATAAACTCGCCAACCGAAACCGGTCCAGAGGGAACCGCGCCAATATCGCTTCCATCGGTTCCCGCCCCAATCGCGGGACTATCCTCTTGCAAGGCGAATGTCTCCGTATCTTCATACAAGGGATCCGCATTGATGGTTCCCGAGTCGCTGCCAATATCAAAGTCCACAGGGTTATTATGGAACAAACAGTTTTCAATGGTTAAATCCAAGGCATCTTCATTTCCGCTTTCGACATAGCTGCCTTGGAGAGAATCTCCCGAAACACCGCCTGAGATATTGTTCGAGAAAATGCTGTTGGAGACTACCGCGGTTCGAGGCCGTGTATTTGGGTCCAAGAAACGCACAGCCGTACCGTTGCCGTCAAACGTACAATGGTCAATCAAGACGTCACCATCCTCTCCGTCATTGCGAACCATAACGGTTGCCCACGTATCAAAGCCGGGATGATCTTCGGCTCCATTACTCGCATTGTTGGTAAAGATGGAGTTCGTAATGGTCAATTCACCGGTTCGCCCAGATCGTCCGGATAAGATGACCGTCGCATTTTGTTCAGTGGGAAGGGTTTCCAGCGCATTGGTATTGTTTTCAAAGCGGCAGCCATCAACGACCTTTTCTCCTCCACCGCTGAAGTTGAGGATCGTCGCAGGATTATCGATGAACAAGCAATCAATCATATGTTGATTGGAATCTTGCTGATCCGCTCCCCGGGCACGTAAATTCGTTACCCCACCATCGATGTTTTGGAAGGTGCAGCCCTGAAAGACAAATTCATCAACCACCTTGAAAGAGGGCTGCATTCCGTGGTAGTAAAGCTCTACTTCTCCCACGCTGTCATCTTCGCGGGTTCCATCGAAGACGCAATCTTCAAACAGATATTGATTCCCTACCCCATCAAACAATTCGGCCACTCGATCGCTATTATTGAAATTGATGAAATCTTCTTCGGGTGTCGTTGTATGGGGTTGGAATAGAATGTTTTTAAACGTCACTTCAACGCCCTGACCATTCACTCCATAAGCTTCATTGCCGCCTGGTTGACGAATCACCACATTTTCAACGGTGATTCCTTTCCCAAAAAAGGTCACGCCGGCATTGAAAGCATCCCCAAGATCATCCTCGAAAACCCCATAGGCTTGCAAACTAGCAGGATCAGGATCAATCACAGGCTTCTCCCCGCTTTCAGGGCCCCGAAGAATGAGTGGATCGCGGTTCTGCTCGACCAAATCCGTAATAAAATTCCCACTGGCGGAATCGATCGGCGGCAGACCACCGAGTACCACCTGCTCTTCATAGACAGCACTGTCTTGGATCTCGATGATATCCGGCTCTCCGTTCGTTGGATCAATGGAATCGATGGCGGCTTGAATCGAAGTGAAATCAGCACCACCTGATGAATTTACGGTCACGGTTTGTGCACAAACAATCGATCCACATCCCAGAATAAAAAATACTGCTAACAAAGATTTTCGTCCCATCATCATTTTACCTCTTTTTTTTAATTTTAGTTATCATTGGTGAGGGATCTTTCAGGTGTGGATATCTATACTAGCGCCTTTATATAAAACTTGTCAACTTAAATTTTCTTTTTTACAACTTTATTTTTGATGGAATCTCTCCCCATTTCATAATAGCAACCTCGTTGAAACGAAACCGAGAAAACCGGACATAACCCCATGCAAAAACAACAGACTCGAACAAAAACAAATCTTACTTATCGAATAAAAAAAGTCGATTATTTCCTATCACGTCCCATCTTCCGGAGATAAATGGACGAGATTCATCCTTTGCTCTGCATCTTCATAAAAATCAAGAAGTTCTTCGATCTGAGTTTCATATTGGGCTTGATAATGTTCCATCGCATCTTGAGAATATTCCACATAATTTAAATTCCGTTCCCACTCTTCTACCTGATCCCAAAATTGAGAATCTTTTGTCACAGGAACAAAATCAAATTGAGATTGCCAATCCCCCATTCCAAGGGTAATACCTACGTAATACTTCTTCCCACCAGCCAACTCCGCTTTGAGAGCGGCATGATTATCCGCCATACCGATGAAGAGATGCTCACCCGGATTACATTGATACGCAAAATAAGATTGCGCCTTAGAAATCCCAAGCAGTTCATCGCGATCCCAAATGAAGAAATCCTCTTCGCTGGCATATCCCGAGGATCGGATAAAAAGCACGATGGCCTTATCCATTGGCGGGGAAGGAACCAATTCTCCCCGCACTTCACTACGCTCATCAAATTGGGGAGTCGCCGCACATCCACCCATGAAAAAGGCTATTCCGAGAAAACTAACCCATATTAATGTATTTTTCATCCATTGTCTCCTACGTATCCTCTGATGAATGAGAATTCAACCGTTCCCCCACTTTTGGTACTGTGGCAGAGACTATCAAACATTTTATCTCTATGGTAGTCTCGTTAAGAAAAGAGAGTAACAAAATCATACGATTTCTTCATATCATACGAAATCTATTCTTATCCTCTCGATTTCAGATTTCACAATTAATAAAATATTTCCATTCCAAAAGATAAAGTGAGGTAAAAAATCAATGAAACGCATTACGGGAATCTTGATCGTAGGGATTGTACTACAGGTTTCGCTCGCATTCGCAAAGGAAAAGAGCGAACGCAATGATTATTACCCCACCAATCGCCCTCCCTTACTCGCAGAACCTTACGCTGAACTACCCTTAGGTGCGATTGAACCGGAAGGGTGGTTAAAAGAACAATTACTGCGTATGAAAAAGGGGATGACGGGTTACTTGGATACAGCCTATGCCGAGGTATGCGGCCCCCGCAACGGCTGGCTCGGCGGTGATGGCGACGGTTGGGAACGTGGACCCTATTGGTTGGATGGATTGCTCCCTCTGGCTTATATTCTGAAGGATGAGGAATTAATCGAAAAAACCAAACCGTGGATCGAATGGTCACTCAACAATCAGCAAGAAGACGGCTATTTCGGCCCTATCCCCTTCGAAGAAAAACCAGAATACGAACCAGGATTACAAAAAACCCCCCGGCGTGATTGGTGGCCAAAAATGGTCATGCTGAAAGTACTTCGGCAATACTACATGGCTACCGAGGATGAACGCGTCATTGAATTAATGACAAAATATTTCCGCTATCAATTGCAAGAGTTGGAAGAAACCCCCCTGGGGCATTGGTCCTTCTGGGGCAATCGCCGGGGCGGTGACAATATGATGGTGGTCTACTGGTTGTATAACATTACTGGCGATCAATTTTTGCTGGATTTAGCCGAAGTACTCCATGAGCAAACCTATCCTTGGACCGAGCATTTCTTGGAAAAGCAAACCCTTTCCCGGCAAAAATCCCTCCATTGTGTGAACTTTGCCCAGGGACTGAAACAACCTTTGATCTACTATCAACAACACCCCGAGAAACGCTACTACGAGGCGGTAAAAACCGCCCTGCGTGATATCCGCCGCTTCCATGGCCAACCTCAAGGCATGTATGGTGCTGACGAACCCTTGCATGGCCGGGTTCCCACCCAAGGTTCAGAATTTTGTTCTACCGTAGAGATGATGTTTTCTTTGGAAAACGCGATTCGAATTACCGGCGATGTTGAATTCGCCGATCATTTGGAAAAAGTCGCCTTCAATTCACTCCCAACCCAAGCCAATGATGATTTCACCGCCAGACAATATTACCAACAAGCCAATCAGGTATTAATTACCAAAGGCCATCATAACTTTTATACCGATAACCCTTACCGGCTGGTTTATGGACTATTGACCGGCTATCCGTGCTGTACCACCAATATGCACCAGGCTTGGCCGAAATTTACCCAGCGTCTTTGGTTCGCTTCCGCCAACAATGGCTTGGCCGCCCTTACCTATGCTCCCAGCAAAGTTCGAGCCGTGGTGGCCGGACGGAATGAAGTAACCATTGTGGAAGACACAACCTATCCTTTTGAGGATACAATTCGTTTTCAAATCGAATGCGATCATCCCGTCGAATTCCCCTTCCATCTGCGAATTCCTTCCTGGTGTGAAAAAGCCGAAATCTCCATCAACGAAGAATCCTGGAAGCAGCCAGAGGCTGGAACGATCGTACAAATTGATCGAAAGTGGAAGTCTGGCGATCAAGTGACATTGCATTTACCTATGGAAATTCGTACAAGTCGATGGTATCAGGATTCAGTCGCGATCGAACGCGGCCCCTTGGTATACGGGCTGAGAATCGGTGAAGATTGGCGCAAAGTCAGCGATCAAAACCATAAAGACTATTATGAAGTTTATCCAACAACGCCCTGGAATTATGGAATCATGGGTGAGGCTCTTCGTAACCTCAATGAGCACTTTACTGTAGAACAAGACGAAGAGATTGCCGATTATCCCTGGAACCCGGACAACGCCCCAATCCGCCTTAAAACCAAAGGCATTCGTATTCCCTTCTGGAAACTTTATCACGAGGTTGCGGGACCTCTGCCCGCTAGCCCTCAATATAAGAATCGAATGGAAGGCCATGATTTCGAAGAGATCGTCCTGATCCCCTATGGTTGCACCACCCTGCGGATTAGCGAATTCCCAGTGGTGTACTGATACAGTGATCTAGGAATGAAACACCAGTCTGCCGAGCAGTAATCACAATCTCTCAAGCGGGTCTCTTTCACGCAGCAAAAGAGACTCCCACGGCCAACGTTACTTCACGTTAAACGAAAAGGGGCCTGCCACTTCCCCGGCAGGCCCCTCCATCAGCCGTGGTATCTTTGTTAAGTGTTCTACCTTACTTCTTCACCAGCAAGGCCACGCTTTGCCCTTCAACCGGTGGCTTTAACTCGACCTTCTCACCTCCGGTGACTGTCGTGGCTTCCAGCCACTTCGATTCCGAAATATTGAGCCATCGAAGCGAGTACTCGCCTTGTGGATTGGATAAATCAAGCTGCACTTCGCCTCCGTTCGTAAAATAAACCACGTATTTCTGATCCTCGATGCGGGTAAGATACGCTTCATTCTCTTCCCGATTAGACAAGAGTTCGCTCTTCGAATCCGGAGTTGCCTCAAAAATGGAAAATTCCTGCAAAAGCATACGCGCGCTGCGGATTTGGGTTTGGGCAAGCTCGCTAAGCCCGATACCGGAGGTCGGCCGATGAAAACGCGCCGAAGCCGCGCCTCCCACAATCAGCCTCCAGAACTTCTCCACCGCATCCTTATGACCGCCGCCATGCGCCCCTCCATCCGCGCCGTAAATCTTTACATTATTAATAGGCCGCGGCTGCGAGGACAAATAATTATGAACCCATTGGAAATTATCCCAGTGGGTTTGATTGCGCTGATGGTTATTCTGCGACACGTCGACAAAGTCAAAACGTTCGGGATGATCAAACGTCCGGCGGTGCCGATCCGCCCGCAAATCCCAATCATCCCACATCTCAGTCACATTCACGGGTTTATTTTCCTTCTCGCCCCGCTTACTGATAAATTCCGCCCAATACACCGCCCAGGCTTCTTCGCCCGAGGTTTCATTATCCATACAATAGAGCACATTGGGATAATCCAACGAGTAATCCAATATCTTATTCACAAACTTCTGCTGAAAAGGCAAAACCGTTTTATTGTTCTGCTGCTTGGGTGTTGTGAAAAAGAACGGCTGCTCATTTGACCCCGGATGCCGGGGATATTCCTCTTTAAATCCCGACTCCTCATAAGTGTAATTCACGTTATTCTTGGGATTATACGGATGCGGGATCCAATTGTTGCGCGAATAGTCAAACCGATCCCATACCTCAATTTGCACGACGATATCCATCTCCGAGGTCCACCGCAGCATGTTTTCAAAACGCTGCCAATACTCTTTATTCCATTGATCCAAATCATACTTCCCATTATCCAACTTCTTAAAAGGATAAAGCTCGAATCCCTTATCCTGACGATCACTCATGGTGTTGCGTATGTAATTCCCCCCCACTTTGGAGAGCAACTGGAGATGCTCTTTCAAATCCGGTAATTGAAAAGCATTATCATCTTTCGTACCGCCTAATAGCATCACCGGTTTGCCTTCATACTGCCAATAAGAGGGATTCTCATCATACGGACGTATACGCTGATCCTCACTTTGCCCGTAGGATGGATAAACAAGGAGTATCCCAATGACCATAATCCATACATGCTTCAATCTTAAATTCTTCATCGCTTTCCTTTCTTCTATTGAAATGATTTATTCTTTATTCAAGTCTCTTTGATCAAAAAAGAAAAGTCCGTTTCGCTCTCTCAACCCAGAGTCATTGTTGTACAGTCTTCGTCCAAGCGAGCGACGGTCTTATTCCGGTAAGCGGCAATCGCGACATGGCAGGCCGAGGAAGAAGCATGCCCCACCTCCACCGGCGCGTTAGGTTCCTTCCGCTCCCGCATGCATTCCAGCCAATTTTCAATATGCGGTGCGGTGGGAAGCCCTTCCTCGCTCTTATGGATGGGAGTGCGGTTTTCAACTTCTCGCCAAGGCTCCTTATAAATCCGGTACCCACGTTCTCCCTCGGCAAAGATTGGCTCTCCAATAACCAGGGTTCCTTTCGTACCCTGAAAGGTGACCTTCCAACCGTTATCGAAACTGTTGTTATAACTCAAAATCCAAGAAGCGGTAAATCCATCATACTCATAGCCCGCATCAAATACATCGGGACATTCTCCTCCCAAGCGGTACGATCCTCCCTGCATGACCGCCGAACGTGGCGTCCCCTTGTCCATAAACCATTGGATCAAATCAAGCAGATGAACCCCCTGGCCAGTCACCATTCCCCCGGAATAATCCCAGTACCAATTCCATTGCAAAGCTCGCCGGGGATCAAAGGGACGCTTGGGAGCCGGGCCCAAAAATTGCTCCCAATCAAAATCCCCCTGCATCTCCACTTCCTGGCTCAAAGGAGAAACCAACCAAAACCATTGCGCCCGCACCAGGGTTACCTCGCCGAGGACACCTTCGTCTACCAGTTGCTTCGCTTCGATGCACATCGGCGCACTGCGCCGCTGCATCCCCACCTGCACGATCCGGTCGCTTTCGCGTACCGTTTTCATCACCTGAACCCCTTCTTCGACCGAGCGTACCATCGGCTTCTCGACATAAACATCTTTTCCCGCCTGCACCGCATCGATCGTTTGGGTACCATGCAAATGTTCAGGAGTAGCAATAATCACCGCGTCGATATCCTTCCGTTCAAGCAACTTTCGGTGATCCACATACCCTTTGGCCTCGTCTCCCGCGACCTGCAGCCCCCGTTCTCGCCTGGGTTCATACGCATCCGCGACCGCGACAAATTCGGCTTGAGGCTCAATTTCCTGGGTCAACACCATCAACCGGTGGCCTCGTCCGCCGCTCCCGATAAGCCCCATTCGAATCTTCTCATTCGCTCCCATCACTCGATGGGGAGTAGTAAAGACAGCACTCCCAGCCAGCGCGGCCCCGGCAGTGGTGACATTTTTCAAAAATCCTCTACGGGGCATTGCTTCTTTTCCCATGATTTATTTCCTTTCATACCATTGCGTTTTTTATAACTCTAAGTACTATTTAATTCTGTGCAACTCAGGTATGAAACGACAATATCACAGATAAACATTGCCTGTGAAGCCTTCTTCAAGTGAATCCCTTTTTCGTGACGATCAAAGTCTTGGATTAAATGGTTTCGGCCGCGGAAGTTTACCCGATGGAAGTGTCCTTCCGTCTGTCTCGGCAGGCCGCCTTAAGTATGAACCTGTCTCCAGTCAGAGCGTTATCGGAGACCGCATTTTTATGGAAGAAAGCAAGAGAGGTTAAATTAATTTGAAACGATATAAAAAAAACGCTTTAAACACTTCTGGCAATAACTTGAGTTGAAATAGATTCAATCTCATCCAGAGAAAGGACTGATTATGGACATATCAAAACAACAATCGAACCGTCTCATTATTGCATTTGAAAGTGAGAAATTAACATACAGTCAATATGCGGTGGATCTCTATAACACCGGGATCACTCAAATTTTGAGTGTGGCCGCCGCACGAGGCCATGAACTTTATCACTTCAGCATGGCGGATTTATACCTCCACGAAGGCGAACCCTATGCCAAGGCGAGTCACCTTGAACTGCCGGAATATTGGGAAGGTGACCCCATTTTAAGTTATCAATATTTACAAAAGACTGGAGAACGCCCCTTACAATTATCCTCCATTAATATTTGTTTCGCCCGGGGGGATGACATTAAAGATGAAAATACCCCAAACTTAGACCTTTTGCAAACCATTGAGAAAAACGGGGTTTTGATCGAAAGCATTCAAGCCACCCTGACGACCACGGATAAATATGAATTGACTCGCCGTCTCCCCCATGTCCCCCAACCGATCACTTTCGCCGCCGATACCCTCGAAGAAGCCATGCAAGCTGTAGAACAACTGCCTAAAGAGAACAAATATTTCATTCTCAAAGACCGCTTTGGCTATGGCTGCGGCTTGCAGGTTCATCGTATTGAGTTCGATGATCCTGAACTGAAAAACTGCCTCGATATGTATGTCTCCAATTACCAACATATCATCTTGCAAGAATATTGCCCGGAGGTACGAAACGGCGATCTGGTTATCACCTTCTTTGATGGAGAACTAATCGCTCCACTGTGCCGTGAACCCGCCTGGGGCGAATGGAAAACCAATGTCTCCTTTGGTTCCAGCCAACGAATGCATATTCTTACCGAAGAACAAGAACATATTGCTCGCGAAGTGATCGCCGCCTTCCCTGAAATACGCTTCGCTTCTGTGGATATGCTTACAACCGGCAAGGTGCTTGAAATCAACGCTTATCCAGGTGGGCGGGGGCTCTATGAAAATTACGGCATCTCCGTCGGCAAGATCGTCCTGGATAAACTGGAAGCCGAAGTCCTTGGTTTACCGCTTCCTACCGAAGATATCTCGGCCCCCTTAGTGGAAACCTCCATTACTCCTTGGAGTAATATTTATAAACTTTATGAAGATTTCGTTTCAAACGTAGATGTCTTTGATGTCTTTTGCCGCGAATCCTACTCCCTCCATATTTACGATTTGATCGATTTTACTCCCCGTTCCAATGACTATATTTTGTCGCTTCCTCACTCCGGCATCCTGGTTCCAGAAGACTATGTTTCAAAATTTGATCTTGGCCCAAACTGTTTAAAAGAAATTGACTTACTCAGCGATATACTTTATGAAGGTCTGGGAGGTTTACAAGTGGTAAACCGATTGGCGCCTTTCTTTGTCGATGTGAATCGATCCCGGGATGGGATTGATGATACCAAAATGCCCTCTCATTTGACCAATCCCGCCACCGAATATTACACCATCGAAAACAAAACTCTTTTGAATGAACCTTATAATTCACGTGAAAAGAAAAGCGCTCTCCAGTATTACGATCTTTATCATTCTATCCTTGAATATTTATCAGAACAAATGATCAATGAGCAAGGATATGCCCTGATCATCGATGCCCATTCTATGTCCTCGGTGGGATGGGGGCGCGTTTATGATGAAGGGCAGCCCCGAAGCAACTTTGTCGTCGGCACCCTGGATGATCAATCGGCCGATTCTGAAATTATTTATGATTTTGTTGAAGCCTTAAAATCGGCTGCCGCGGTTCATGAGTTGGGTTTGACTGTAAGTAAAAATAAGCCTTATTCCGGTGGCTTCATTACTCGCAAGCACCATGATCCCGCCAAAAATATTCATGTTATTCAGCTTGAAGTGACCATGGATACCTACATGTACGAACCGGTCGAGGAAGATGAAATCAAACGCTATGCCCTGAAGCAGCCACGTATTAAAATCGTTCAAGATATTGTTAGTCATGCTATTAGCGCCGCTTGCATCGCCGCCAAACGGGTGCACGCCTAATCATTCTTTGAAAAGCGAACTATGGCATTGGTTACAAACAAATGCCAAAACACCCTGTTATCACGGGTGAAAGACTCTCCACCGCGGCTCTTTTGTTAAAAATAGGTTAGGAGCCTAGAGAGTCCGTTGACAATTGATAGGTTGTTTATATAAATAATAGTAAATCGGGCACAATAGAATGAAGTCATGCAAATTGAGGTTGGAAACATAGTTTCGGGGTAAGATATCGTTAATAATGTTTAAGTGAATTCAAATAAACATGCTTGGAACAAAAATGATAACAAAAAACATACTGGCCGTTGATGATGAAGAAGATATTTTACGTTTGTTGGAATTCAATTTGCAAAAAGAAAATTATACGGTCACTTCAGTTACTACCGGTGAAGCGGCTCTACGTTTGGCCGAATCTGAGAAACCTGATCTTATCGTATTGGATTTGATGCTGCCGGGATTGGATGGTTTGGAAGTATGCCGCATGTTAAAACAACAAGAGGCCACCAAACATATTCCCTTGGTGATGTTAACCGCCAAGGGTGAAGAGGAAGATGTCATTAAAGGGTTAGAAATGGGAGCGGATGATTATATCCCCAAACCCTTCAGCCCCAAAATTCTACTCGCCCGCATCAAGGCGGTCCTTCGCCGCTCCGAACGAAAAGTCGCAAGTATATATGATATCCTCAATATCTATGAGATAGAAATCAATCCTGGCCGGCATGTCGTCACCGTTGCAGGCAAGGTGGTTGATTTGACGTTGACAGAATTTCGCATTCTTCATTTTTTAGCCCGCCGACCTGGATGGGTGTTTACCCGGTCCCAGATTATCGATTCCGTGCATGGCGATGATTATCCCGTGACCGAACGTTCCGTCGATGTTCAAATTGTTGGTCTGCGTAAAAAACTAGGAGAATGCGGAAAGTATATCGAAACCGTTCGTGGTGTTGGATACCGCTTCTTGGATATTTAAGATTGTGCTAAAAAAACGTTTGCTTTGGCAACTTTTCCCCTCTTACCTTCTCGTTACCCTCTTATCCCTCATGGCCGTAACCTGGTATGCAATGACTTCGTTACGGGAGATGCATGAATCCTTTTTGCAAAATAAACTTGTTACTCTCAATCACTTTATTGAAAGAGAGATCCAGAATAAACAATGGCCTTTGCGCCAAGAATGGGTCAATCCTCTGATTCGTGAACTTGGCGATTTAGGTCAAACCCGTATTACCATCATTATGCCGAATGGAAAGGTGATTGGTGACACGGATGAGAATCCTGATGAAATGGATAACCATAGCCATCGTCCTGAAATTCAAGAATCTCTAAAGAAGGGACTTGGACAATCGCTACGTTACAGCCAAACCGTGCAGAAAAGAATGATGTACGCCGCAATGCCCATTCAAAAAAAGAATGAGACGATGGCCGTTGTTCGTACCTCCATCCCGGTGAAGTCAATTTTAGAAGTCGTGCGGCCTATCTATCTGAAACTGATTACGGCGGGACTTCTTGTGGCCGTAATCGCAGCCTTAATTAGTTTGATTATTTCGAAAAAGTTAACTTCTCCTTTAGAGAGTTTAAAAGAAGGAGCCCAACGATTTGCCCAAAGGGATTTTAGCCGTACACTGGAAGTGCCAGACAATGATGAAATGGCTCGCCTGGCGAGTACGATGAACGTCATGGCTTCGGAATTGGATCAACAATTTCGTACCATCAATCAACAGAGAAATTTGCAAGAAGCGATTTTGGGCAGCATGATCGAAGGGGTGTTGGCCATTGATGAGAATGAGCGTTTATTAAGTCTCAATTTATCCGCCGCCGAGTGGTTAGGGATCGATCCCAAAAAGAGTGACAAAAAAAGTTTTTCGGAATTAATTAATAATAATGAACTCCATCATTTTGTTCAGCGTTCTTTGTTGGAAAAAGAAACGATCGAAGATCAAATCTTAGTCGAATTCAACCAGGAAAAACGCTATCTGCAAGCACGGGGTACGACTCTTTACAATCCGGAAGGTGAACCGATCGGCGCTGTTATTGTCTTGGTCGATGTTACTCGGTTGAAACAATTGGAAAATATCCGGCGTGAATTTGTGGCCAATGTATCCCACGAGTTGAAAACTCCGGTTACATCCATCAAAGGTTTTGTTGAAACGTTATTAGATGGGGCTATGGAAGACGAAGAAAATGCTACCCGGTTCTTAAAAATCATTTCAAAACAAGCAGACCGTCTCAGCGCCATCATCGAAGACCTGCTTAGTCTCTCACGCATCGAACAATCCAGCCAAGTAGAAAAGTCCGAGAAAATTTCTTTAGAACCTTCTCCCATTCGGCCTGTTATCGAGTCTTCGGTTGAATGTTGTAAACCCAAGGCCGAAGCCAAAGAGATTACCATCGACATGGAGTGCGACGAGAATTTCATTATTAACATCAATCCTCCCCTTTTAGAACAAGCGTTGATCAACTTGATTGACAACGCCATCAAATATAGTGATGAACGTGAGCATATCTTTATATTTTGTACAGAAAATGAACACCAGGTATGTATTAATGTACAGGATCGGGGAGTGGGGATCAAAGAAGAACATTTACTCAGAATTTTTGAACGCTTTTATCGCGTTGACAAAGCACGAAGCCGAAAGTTGGGTGGGACCGGATTGGGGTTGGCTATTGTTAAACACATTATCCAATCCCACAAAGGGAATGTCACCGTCCATAGTGTTTGGAATGAAGGAAGTACGTTTACTATTCAACTTCCAAAAATGTAGTTGATTCGAAAAATCGTTTTTTTGAAACTGTGATGTAAAGTGTACATGTATACTTTTTATGTCGATTAAACTATTGGCTTTATAAAGAGTAAATCAAGCATCTCCTTTTATAATGTAATTTCCTGAATATTTGTCATTGTTTGATTATTCAATCTCCAATTGCTGTAATAAAAGAAGACTCTATTAAAGATAGCAGCAATGAAGTAAGAAAACTTATATTTACCTTCTTTCTTATCACCCCAATCATTGGGATAAATTGTTAACTATTTACAAATCAATAGATTGAACAGCCATTCCCTAAATAGATATTTAAATTCCTTATCATTTTTATCAGTAATTCCACATTGGGCTAGACACTTATATATAATTATGATTAACTTTTTTATCAAAAGACTTATTGTATTGTTTAACAATCAAGTCATCTAAATGTAATAAATTGCTAACCTAAGAGGTTTATATTCTTGTCATTATGAAAACAAAAAAGGCTTTTACCCTGATCGAATTATTAATTGTCGTGGCGATCATTGGCATCTTGGCCGCGATCGCGGTTCCCAATTTCATGAACGCTCAGGTCCGTGCCAACATTGCGAAAGTGGAATCCGATATGAAATCACTTTCCACCTCATTAGAAGCCTATGCGCTCGATCATAATGGGTATCCCGGCGATCATGACTTGGATCGTTATATGTTTGGAGAAGATGGTCTCTTCCATCTGACCACACCCATTTCTTACATCTCCGCGCTGCCCTCGGATCCCTTTGTGCAAAAAAAGTTGAAGCATTCCCTCAATCTCGGAAGCAGCAACGCCTACGCGACTGAAGGCCGCCCCGACTATGAAATGGGAAGCGGCGCTGATAATCAAGGCATTTATAAGAAACAAGCCTATAGCCTCATGAGCTACGGACCCGACTATATCGACGATAACAGCAGCCATGATCCCTTCCCATTTAATGTCGATATGGACCGCTATGACCCCACCAACGGATTGCGTTCCAGCGGCAATATTTTTCGCTGGGGAGGCGATTATATGTCGGGCTGCCTGATCCTGGATTGGGGACGGGACACAATGGGTAGCGGATGCCGTTAATTGGTTCCATCATGATGGTCTTGGCCATCATTCATCTATTTCATTTATAAGGAGTCTTGCTATGAGAAACCATCTTTTACACGTCATGGTGATGCTTGCGATCGTGGCGGGCAGTGCCGGCGGGCAAGTAATCTTGGAGGAAAACTTTGACCAGGCGGCCGAGTTTGCCCCTCTCGAAAGTGTGGTACACCCCGAAACCGGAGAACCGCTGGATGAAGGTGTCTTGTTGACCATCATCCCCGAAGGGTGGACAATCACGGCAGAATTAAGACCGGAAGACGACACTTACGGCGCCGATTGGCCCTACCCCGGTTGGACTGCTCTCTTCGATTTTGAGTGGGATACTCAAGGGGGAAACCGGGATATGGAAGTCCCCGGTTTTGAAGAAGGCATCATGGTCGCCGATTCCGATCTCTTTGGCAATCGAGGGGCGCGATCCTGGCTACAAAGTCCTATCGTCGATGTAGATTCGACTTCCATCATTATTGAATTTGACAGCCACTATCGCCATAACGATTATCAGTTGGTCGGTCTGGATGTGACCTGGGATGAGGGAGATACATATGAGAATATCTTTGAATGGAGCGATGCTGACCATTCGGATAACCAAAACTACATTGAGCATGTAATTCGTGCGGTAACCGTCCCCGATGGAGCCAGCACGGTCGGCCTCCAGTTTCGTTTCATGGGGGACGACAATCAAGATGGATTTCATGACTTCGATTGGTATTGGGCTATTGATAACGTCGTTGTAACCGAGGCCGATATTTCAAAACCGCAAACGCCCCAAATCTCAATCTCTATGGTAGACCCTGCGAGTATAAACAGCGATGTGATTTTAACCGGCTCGACTTTCACCAGTCCTTCAGGCGCAAATCATAATAAAACCGCTTGGGAAGTCGCCTTGGATGAAAATTTTGAGAACCTACTCTTTTTCAGCGAAACAACGAGCGAATTAACCGAATTGACCTTACCCAATTCGAAGATTCCATTTGAGAAATCGATTTACGCACGGGTAAAATACCAAGATGATAACGGGGCTTATTCTGATTTTTCTGCGTCGGAAGAGTTTCAACTTTCTCCTCCTCCTGAGTTGAAAGTCATCCATCTTGCCGATTTTGAATCCACCGAAGAAGGCGAACTTCCCCCGGAATTTAAACAAGTCAGTTTGAATGACGGGACGGTGGATAATGAAAACTACAACATCTTTTCCTCATGGGCTGTCATTACACCTGAAACCATGGCCACCTTCGGCGGTGACCGCGTGAACACCCCGGTGTATGAGGGCAAAAGCGTTTATACCAATTCCGACGGCTTTAGTCCTTATCATGAAACCCATCTCCTTACTCAAGAGATCGACCTTACCGGAGTAACCAATGTGTGGCTTACCTTCGATAGCAACTATGTGCAAAACCAAGATAATATCGGGGTGTTGGAGTATAGCGTGGATGGTGGCGATTTGAGCGATGACGGCACCGCCAGTGGAACCTGGCTGCCGTTGCTTTACATGCTTGAAGAAGATGACATTGCCTTTCATGATGACGGCACTCCTAACGCAGCAGAAACCTTTACAGAAGACAATATCGCCGATGGGACTTCTTTCCCCTATAGTTTCTATGTCTTTGCTGAGCCGCTGGAAGAATTGGATGAGTATATCTCTCCCCGAGTCAACGATGATAAATTCGAGAGCAAACGTTTTGAGCGTTTCCGGCTCGAAGCGGCCGATGAGCAATCCAGTGTCGTAATTCGCTGGATGAACATGGGCACCAATAGCTGGTTCTGGGGATTGGACAACATCACCCTTTGGGGAGATGATGGAACCCCCGTGCAAGACTGGTCACTTTATTAATCCACTCAATTCTCTCAAAGAAGTAAGCAAGCCCCCTCGCCGTACATGGCGAGGGGGCTGCGTTTAGAACAGAGAGGAAAAGAAACTCCTTTTTTTGGTTTACGACTCATGCGATAAAACAGCCCGTATTTTCTCTTCTTCAATCGCTCCGTGACGCAGTATTTTTACCTCGTGAGAAGAACAATCGACCACCGTAGAGGGTTGGCTAGGGGGGAGTTCGCCCGCGTCGATGATAAAATCGGCCTGCTCTAATAAAGATTCCATCCCGCGCAGCGAAGTTACCGGCGGCTGGCCGCTAAGATTAACACTTGTATTAATCAGCCCTTCGTGAAAATGGGGAAGAATCTTTTGGAGAAATGTGTAGTTGGGGGAGCGAAGCCCGACTTTGCCTGCGTTCGTACAGGGGTGTTTCTCACTCGCCGGAATAACAATCGTTAAAGCCCCCGGCCAGAATCGCTTGGTTAAACGATGGGCACTCTTAGTAGGGTAAAGCAAAGGAGATGCAAAAGCGTTTTCTACAGTGACAAAAAGGGCGAAAGGTTTTTGTGCGGGACGCTGCTTAAGCTCATATAGGCGCTGCACGGTCGCTGGGTGGTTGGGATCGCAGATAAAACCATACACCGTATCTGTTGGCAGGCAGACTAAGGAACCCGCCTGCAAATGCTCGATACAACGCTGGAGCAGCAACGTGCTATCGCTTGCCTGGTAATTATGATGTTCTGGCATGATTTCGGTAATCCTCAAATTGGTCAAAAAGCTGAATAATCCGTTGGGTATAGCCATGCTCTTTTTCGATCCGCTGCTTGGCTCTCTCGCTTATCGCCTGCCGTTCTTGGGGATGATCGAGATAATATTCAACTTTTGCGGGGAGATCCTCCACGCTCTCATACAAGGCAATTTCATGATTTGGAATGAAAAACTCTTCCGTACGTTGAAGCGTGTGTAAATGCATATCGCTCAGGACGAACCCATCGCATAGGGGGACTTCCATATCCCGGGTAGCGGGAGCGGAATGAAGGAAGGGGGGATGGATGTTGAGGCTAATTTCTGCGGAGAGATAGAAATCAAAGCACTCCTGTGAGGTTAATCCCTTGCCTTGGAAAGCGTCTTCCAAGGCGGTGTCCTGCAGGAGTGTTTCCCAATCGGGATTGCCAAAGATTTTGATCTCATAATCCTGGAGTGATAAAAGCAATTCGAGGCGCCGTGCCCGTACCCACTCAGCATTAAGGTAAAAATAAAGCAATTGCTGAGAGGACATTTTCTCGCGGCGCAGATTTTCGATAGCGCGTAGAATTTCCTTTTGTTCTTTTTCGTGAAGTTCATAAATCTTGAGGATGGATTCCCACGGAGCTTTGATTCTCTCTTGCCGGGCTGCTACGGCTTGATCGATTTTTTGCACGATCTCGCACGATATTTTTTGCCGGTAAGGTTCAGTGTTCATAATACTGCCTACGAAGCCCAACTGGCAGTGAAATTCCTCCCGGAAAGTGTGTGTCAAAGAATAGCCGCCTAGCGGGACCTCGCCCAAATGGTGCTTGGCCCGGTCATACATGCGGGCTTGAAATTCCCCATGACAATAAAACAGATAGTCATGAGGTCCATGGTGATAGGTATGAAGATGATCGGGATCGTCCACATACCAAATTAAGCGCGGCATAGGAACGGATTCAATGCCGGGTATGAGTACATCGGAGGGGTGACTCAGAGTCATTAAACAATCGGGGCAATTTTCGATTAGATCAAACCACAATCGTAAAGAATCAAAGGGGCTCAATTGATTCAGGGGGTAAGGAATACGATGCTCAATTACCCGGTAGCCCAATCCCTTCAGGCCTTCGCGTAAGCCCCGCCCCAACACCATCCAACAGCTCACCGTGGGGATGAGCAGCATTATGTTTTGGGTGGGCAGGTGACGAGGCCGTTGATAGTGAAGCAAAAATTGGTTGGAGCGCTGTTGGATTTCTTGAGAAAGATGTTTAAACCGCTGCTGGATTTTTCGCATATAGGATTGCCCCTCTTGAAGTAACTCGGGACGTTGTAGAGAGGGAATAAAATGAAGGCCGGTGCCTGTAATAAAATAGGGTTTTAGAACTCCAGCCATCATCTCGAGTGCATGCTGATAGGCTTGTTTTCCAATGTGCCAATAGACGTTCGGCAGAGCGAAGAGAGGACGTAAATCGTACTCATGGAGCATGAACATAAACGCGGCGAAGTTCGGTTCAATCATGAGAATGGGGGTGCGTTCAGAAAGGGTCTTTTCTTCCAGAACCTCGGGAAGGAACGTATCTGCGCCAAAGAGGAAAAGCCATTGGTGTCCTGGCTGGTAAGCGCGCCAGTGGGGAAAATAACGTTCCCGCAAGCGATGAGGAGGAAAGAGGGTGATGGTTTTTCGCTTTCCTCGCTTTTTAGAGTGGATTTCAAATTGGTAATGACCCTCTTCTTGTTGATGACGTATTGGGGTGTAAGTGTGCAATGCTTCTTCGAGTTGGGAATAAAGCAAGGGATGCTGCTCTCGTATGGCTGATACATTGGCTTCAAACATAGAAGCGATTTTGTCTATCCTTCCTGATCATCGATAAAACGTGATCGGATTGCGCCATAGGCATCGATGCGCCGGTCGCGAAAAAAGGGCCAATGGCGGCGTACGGTTTCAAGATGTCGGTGATCGATTTCGGCGACCAGGATATCCTCCTGATCCATGGGGGATTCAGCTATGATTTTACCAAAGGGATCACTCACAAAGGAAGAGCCGAAGAACTCAATGCCGCCGTCTCCTTGGGGGGAGGGTTCAAAGCCTACCCGGTTGGGCGCGGCTATATAAACCCCGTTCGCGATGGCATGACCGCGTTGGATGGTCTGCCACGCCTCGCGCTGCCCGGCTCCTTCCGTCTCTTTTTCTTCTGGGTGCCAGCCAATCGCAGTGGGGTAAAAAAGCACCGAAGGCCCCCGTAAAGCGGTTAAACGAGCACCTTCGGGATACCATTGATCCCAGCAGATTAAGACGCCGATGCGTCCCTTAGAGGTGTCGAAAGCCCGGAAGCCTAGATCGCCGGGGGTGAAGTAAAACTTCTCGTAATAGCCCGGGTCGTCGGGGATGTGCATCTTTCGATACAGACCGATAACCTCACCCTGATCCAAGATCGCGGCGCTGTTGTGGTAAACACCCGCGGTGCGGCGCTCGAACAAGGGAACGATGATGACTACGTCAAATTCCTTGGAAAGTTTGGCAAGCGCTTGCGTCGAGGGACCGGGGATGGATTCGGCTAAATCAAAGGGTTCCACCGCTTCCCGCTGGCTAAAGTAGCGGGTCGCAAACAGTTCTTGCAGGCAGACGACTTCCGCCCCTTGTTCTATAGCGCTGCGGACCCGGTGGGAGGCTTTCTCGATATTCTCGTCTTTATCCGGTCCGCAGCGCATTTGAATTAAGCCAATTCGAAAGGAATGAAAAACAGCCATAGGCACTCCAAAGTTCATGCTGGCAGTAGGTTAATTCAGGTTGAACCCATCGGGCGCTGAGACTTATTCTTTAACATACGTTTGAGGCGGCGGCAGGATCACCCGATGGCGATCTTTGTACAAGCCGATCTTTTCAATCGGGATTCGTTGAAAGCCCAGCTCATAAACCGGCGAATTGCTTCTTAACTGGAAATTGTGGTTTTCTTTATCGATGAAACCCGGGTCTTTGTCAACCCAATTATCTTTGATTTCAACCCAATCCCGTTCGACATTTTGGAGATTCAACCATTCGCCATCCACCGAAATGTTGCGGATGACTTTATTGCCTAAGGGATAAGCAGGGTCGTTTTCTAATATCGTGGCTAACTTGGGATAGCGGACACTGTAAGGGTATTCGTCATGATTGACCCGGTCTAATTTTTCGTACATTCTCCAGCCGCCACCGGGTTCGGCATATTCTTTTGCCCAGCCCAGAGCGCGGGCATCGATATGCACAGAGGGATTGCATTCGACAAAGATATTATTTTCGATGAGGTTATCGCGGCCTCCACCGACGAAGGCGGCGCGGCTGGCTTTATAAAAGACATTGCCGAAGATGGTGGTTCCACAAATAGCATCATCGAGATAAACCGACATAGCCCCGTGGGTATAAGGGCCATGAATATCGTGGAAATAATTATAGCGCACGACATTGCCCCGTTGGGTCCAGTCGCGGCCGATGTAGAAAGCCCCGACATCGCCAGTGTGATAACATAAGTTATAAACCTCGTTATATTCCAAGACGTGTTCGTTGCCGGAAAACAGGACCCCGCAATGAGGCGCATCGTGGATGAGATTGTTCGCCAGGCGGTTGCCAACCCCCCTCATACGCACCGCGGGGCGGTAAGTAAGCACCCAGCGGCTGAAATCGTAGAAATGGTTGTTTTCAACATAATGATGAGCGGGAGTCAGGGTTTGCCGGTCGCCGCCGGAGAGGATGATGCCCCCATCGCCGGTTTGGTAAATGTCACAACTACGGACACCATTGCGTTCTCCACCGTTGATATCGATCGCATTATTGCCGGTGTTTCTTAAGGTGCATCCAGCGATGAGATTGTGGGAGCCGCCGTTCATTTCAATCGCTTTTCCCCGGGTAAATTCAAAGGTAAGATTTTCGATGATGAGATGTTGGGTGTTCTCAATGCTTAGGATCGGGGATTCGATAATGGAAACAAAAGCGCGGTCTTCCTTAGTAGCTTCCGGCGGCCAGAAGTACAGGATACCCGTATCGCGATCGAGGTACCATTCCCCGGGTTGGTCTAATTCGTCTAACACATTGAGAAAGTAAAAGCGTTGATCTTCTTTGTAACCATAGACACCATGGGGTTCGTAAGTCCGTATCTCGTTGTTGAAGTCATCGATCGAACGTACTTTCTCATAGGAATCCGCCCAGTCTCTGTACCATAAACCATGCACCCAGATATCCTCACGTTGTTCCCACTGACGATGGCGTTCGCCATCATAGGTGAAGACACCGCCCTTTTGCCCTTGGGGAACTTCATCGATGTTGAGCCAACCTTCATTCGGCCAGCGCGCCAGGGTCATGGGTTTTTGATCATAAAAAAGTTCGAGGGCGGCAGGATACATGGTACGACCAAAGCCTCGGGGCTGCAATTCGCCAAAGTCACCAATGTTAGAATCATTTCGTATCGTAGACGAAGAAGGGTTATCCAAGTCCGCTTGTTTAAGATCGACTTGCACCACATGTTCCCGGATGTCTGCGGGGAAACGTTCCTGGATGGGATCGCCGAGCACAGGTTGAAATTGATCGATTTCCAGGCCGCCAATAAGGCGGACTTCTTCGTTCTTATAGGCTCGAATGATCAAGGGGGCATATTCGCGACCGCTATCCCGTTCGGTAAGTTGGACAGTCTCGAGAATGGGATAAATGCCCTCTCGGATGTTAATCACGATTGTTTTATCCGCATTGTTACTGGTTCCGCGCTGCAGGCGTGCTTCTTTAACGGCACGTTCTAAAGTGGCAAAGGGCCCATCACTTTGATCGCCGACCGCTTCAGGATAGAGCCCAGACCACTGATCGTTTCCCTCCAACGATACATAGAGATGAATCTCTTTGTTGCTGGTTTGGGGAGAAGTGGCAAAACCTACGAGGATCAGACAACAAGTGATAAGTAAAATGATTTGAGCGAGACGATTCATGCTTTCCTCCGATGGATTCAAATTTGTCTATTTATGCTAAATGCATACCTAATATTTATGATAGTGGGATTTGCATAAACTTTCCATGTCGAAAATGAAAGTAACGATTGGTTTTGTCCAAAGAGATGATTAAAATTTTACAGATAATAATTCACGGGGGGAAAAGGAAGAATGCTTAGAATCATCTTCGAGGAGCATGTGATGAGTGCGAAAAAACAAAATCAATTAAAACGAACTTGGATCTACGCATCTGTAATTCTTATTTTGTGTGGAATAACACCCTCGAGCCAAGGACAAGTGGAAGTGGAGAAACCGACACGGTATGCGTTGATTGTAACCGGGGGTGAACTGTTGCGCGGGGTGTATGCCGATGGGCATACCCATTTTATTACGAAGACTTTGGCGCCCTTGGGTTGTCAATGCCAAGCTTCAATCACCGTGGGCGATACGCGCGACCAGCTGTTTGAGGCGCTGCAATTTGCCGAAAAACAGGCCGATTTGATTCTGGTGACCGGGGGCTTGGGGCCCACGGATGATGATATTACCCGGCAAGTGCTTTCTGAGTTTAGCGGTATTGAAATTAAGGAACATCCTGAAGTCATCAAGTCTATGAAGCGCCGGTTTCAACGGGATACTTTGCAAGCAAATCTTTTGCGGCAAACCATGGTGCCGGTGGAAGGAAGATATCTAGCTAATCCCAATGGGTCCGCGGTGGGCTTGGTGTTTGAGGGCGAAGAGCAAGTGTTGGTGGCGCTCCCCGGGCCTCCCAATGAATTACAACCGATGATCATCAACGAATTCATTCCCTACTTATCAGAAAAATATGGGATTCATTCCATTGGCTGTTCGATCACGATGCGTTTTGTGGGGGTGGGTGAGTCGACGATTGATAAGGTAATGCATGATCATTTGCAACTGCCCGAGGATTTAATGATTTCGTCGTTGTTCGACAAAAACCGGGTGGATTTGACTTTCTCCTTGCCTGAAGACTCACCGGAAAATCGCCAAGCCTTAAAACAGCTGGAAGAAGATTTGCTTGAACATCTGGGCGAATATATGTACTCGGACAGCGAGGAAAGTTTAGAAAAAGTGATCATACAGACTTTGATTGAGCGAAAAGAAGCCCTGGTAACGACCGAGGTGGGCAGCGGCGGGGGGATCGCCGCTGCACTCAATAATGTAGAAAATGTGAAGCGCTCGTTTTCAGGCGGTTACATCGCCCCGAATCATTATGAGTTGTTTGAAATGTTGGGAGAGAATATTGAAGATACGTCGTTGGAACTTCCAAAGGAAATCATTGAACGCAGCGCACAAATCGCACAAAGGTTGAGTGACAGCGATTGGGGCATCGCCGTGTCGGAAGTGTTTTATGAAGGAGAGAGTTCTCATGTGTATGTGACGGTCAGTTCGCCGAAGGAAGAACTCCATACGAAAAAAATGACACTACGCGGACACGGCAAAGAGACTCAAGACCGGCTGGTCACTCAAGCGCTGGATTTTTTCCGCCGCATGCTGAAATAGGCTGTCATCCTGCTTAAAACGCTCTGATTGAGGTTAGTCCTTTTCTTGGGCTTCTCCCGTCATGGGGACAAAAATGACAGGGATGGTGCTTTGTTTTTCTAACCCCTCTTCGGTTTTCTTGACCACCATCAAACGTTGCTGCCGATCCCCAACCGGGATGACCATTCGTCCGCCTTCTTTCAGCTGCTCGATGAGGGGGTCGGGGATTTCTTCTGGAGCCGCGGTAACAATGATTTTATCGAAGGGCGCTTTTTTAGGCCAGCCTTTGTATCCATCCCCGATTTTGACTTCTACATTTTTATAGCCTAAATCTTTTAGCCGTTCCTTCGCCTGCTTGCCCAAGGGTTCCACGATCTCGATCGTGTACACTTCTTTGACGAGCTCGGCTAAAATCGCCGCCTGGTAGCCTGAACCGGTTCCGATTTCGAGAACGATATCTTCTTTATCCGGCTGGAGCAATTGGGTCATGAGTGCCACGATATAGGGTTGGGAGATGGTCTGGTCATGACCAATGGGGAGGGCGTGATCTTCATAAGCAAAAGGCACCATGCGCGAAGGCACAAATTTATGACGCTCCACCTTGCTCATGGCTTCCAAGACCCGCTCGTCCTTGATGTCGCGAGCCTTTAATTGATATCTCACCATTTGTTCCCGCTTTTCTTCGATCGAGCGGCCGTCCGCGCGAGAATAAAATAGAAAGAGCCCGCCTAGAATTAATACCGCTACCAAAATTCCTAACATGTAATATTCGGACATGATATATCGCAAAACCTTTGATTTCTGTGCTTGAGACATCATATCACCCCTTGTGCCCTCGTTTGACGTTCGTGCGGAGACATGGTGCAGCTCTTATCATTTTTAGCTTAGTAGAAAAATGAAAAGAAAGAAAGGCGTTTTTTGAAGTTTTGGAAGGGATTTTTTGACGCTCTTAGTTTGCTTCAGGATTGCCATGGTAATAAGAAGGGCGGTCGTGGTTGACCGCCCTTTGGATTGAATTAAGAACTTGGATTGTGAAAAACACTAGGCAATGTCACGTTCTTCGGGTAATTCGCGATCCTTGGTTTCAGGTGCCCAGAAGAGGGCGATAATTCCCACGATGTAAATGAGGGACATGAGTACCGCAGCCATGCGGAACGAAAGCAGGATCGTAAGGTAGCCCAAGAGAATGGGGAAGGGCGCGGCAAGATATCGCACGGTGTTGTAACAGAAGCCGACGCCGGTACCACGCAATCGGGTGGGGAAGATCTCGGGGAAGTAGATCGAATATCCTCCAAACAACGAGAGTTGCGCGAACCCCATCATAGGCAGCATCCAGTAAGCATCCATGGCCGAGTCTAGGAAGTAGAACACGAACATGGTGATGAACATACATAGGACGAAGGCGATGTAGAAGGCTAACTTACGCCCTAAGAAGGTGGCAACCAGGGTGAAGGAGAACATCCCGAGTAAGGAGCCCACATCCTGAAGCATGGTTCCTTTGGCTCGCACATCCCCCACATACTCCTTGAGATCGCGGATTTCACCGGTGTATTTTTCTTCAAGCAATTTTCGGTTCTCAATCGCCATCGCCTCTCTGTATTTTTCGCCTTCTAATTCTTTAAGGTCAATTTCTACGAGATTTCGGACTCCTTTGGAGAGAGCAAGAAAGGCGATGAGCTCCCTGCTCGCGGCTTTTTCGTCCGCCTCTTCGATAATGCGGCTCAGATCCTCAGCCATCATCTTTTGTTGTTCATCTGTTGGAGGCTGAGATAAGTCGTGGGACTCGATCATTTGCCGCGTCTCGGGAGAGAGCTCGTTTTTTAAATAAACATAAGCCATCTCTTCGCCTTCAAGGATTTTACGGAAGAGGTTGTAGTACCCATATTCGTAAAATAGCTCGGTATAGAGATGTTCATTGATTTCGTCTCGGAAGAGTTCGCGCAGAGGTTCGAAACTATCGGTAAAGGCTTTTGGTACGGCGGCTTCGACCAAGCGACGGTTTAGAACCCGGTTTTCGTATTCGTTCAGTTCATGTTCATCATAGAAAACAGCGTTTTTGTATTTCGTGGGTAACTCGACATACATGAAATACTCGAGTTCGAAGTAGTCCTCGCTTTTGATAATGTTTTCATTTATGGCTTGGACAATACTTTCTTTTTCGGATTCTTCCACGCTGCCATCGAGGATCATCTCCTGAACTTCTTCAGGGAGGGATTCCCACAACCGATCTGCGGGAGAAGATCCACTCCTACGGGAAGTGCGATTCATTTGATTGATAAATAGATCCCAATCTGTAATATTATCGGTTGATAAGAGCCAATAGTCGGAAGAGAAACCCTCAATGCGTTCTTGGGCATCGTCGGAAAAGTTTTGTTTTAGATAGGCGGAAATAAAGTCTTCTTCATCTCTTAACTTAACGACCATCCCCGAGGGATCATCGATGTCTTCGATGGTGAGGGGCTTATCGTTGAGAGCCCGGGTGATGAGTTCTGGGGAGAAAAAGCCAATACCCCACAAGCCCACCATACCGGAAAGTCCGAGGCATAAGCCAACGATGGTGTGAGTACGCCAGGGCTGTTTGCGGAACAAATCAGGCAGAGAGCCCATTTGTTGTTTTTTCTTGGTGATTTCGTCGACTTCACCGCGTTTGGCTTGTTCTTTGGCTTGGCGCCATTGATCCGGTTCACGCAAGATAAAGATGATGGGAATGACGAGCAAGGCAGGTAAGGTTCCAACGAGGAAAATGGCTCGCCATCCGGAAATCTCGAAGCCAAACATGGCGAAATCCAGACTGGGCTTGATTTTGAGGGCGATAAAGGAACCCAGAATGTTCCCGGTGGCGGAGAGGGATTGCAAGGTACCTAGAGCCAGAGAACGAATTTTGGTGGGTACGCTTTCGGCGATCAAGGTGGTGGCTGCGCCGAACATGCCGCCAACCCCGAGACCCACGAGAAAGCGATAAATGCAAAAGTCAATCCAGCCGATGGATAGGGCTGATAATCCGGTAAATCCAGAATAAACAATCAGCGTAAAGACCATGGTTTTGACGCGTCCAAATTTGTCACTAATAATGCCGAAAATAATTCCCCCGGTTGCCCATCCTAAAATGAGGGCGGTGGTGGCGATGGTTCCATAGAAGTTAATAACCTCAGAGGCCTCATCTGGACCAAGCAATTCCGTCAATGAGGCTTCTCGCGCCAGCACGAAAATCCGTTGGTCCATACAGTCGAACAGCCATCCAGCGGAGGCAATAATGACGACTACCCAATGGTACCAGGTGACTCCTTCGAAAAGGCTACCTTGTTGTTTTTGAGTTTGTACTTGTTCCACGGGACACACTCCTCCATTTAAAATTTCAGTCAAAAAAATGACAGATTTATGGCATTGTTAGGATTTCTGGAATAAAAGTCAAGCGTTGGAGCTTATATACAAATGCACTGTGAATATAATATTTTGAATTTTAAGAAGATCCTTGATGTGAATATTCTTGCCCTTATAGAAGTGTGAAGTCAATTCTTTAATGTAGTGCGATCCTTATTCTTAAGATAGGAGGAATATCTCGATGAAATCATTGGCTCTTACATCCGGTTTTTTCATTCTCGTTTTATTCTTATCGTTTTCACTCCCTGGCGCTGAAGAATTACCGACCATGAGTCTTTCCGAAGCGGTAGAGACGGCGCTGCAAAAGAATCCCACTCTAAATGCTATGCGGAAGGATACGCGGGCAGCCTCGCTGCAAAGACGGGAGGAAGAAAGCGCCTTTTGGCCACAAATATCGTATTTGTTCCAGTATTCCAATAGCCATTCGGAACGATATGAAATTGATACCGGAGGGCAAACCGGGGCTGGTGGTTTTGATTTTGATAATGTGGGTTTTACGGGGGCTATTTATGATAATAAATTTCAACTTTCTCAGTTGATTTTCGATCGCTCTGTGTTGGGGCGGATCTTTCTCGCCGATATTCAAAAGAAGGCAGCGAAATGGCAAGAAATCGGACAAGAACAGCAAGTGATCGAGAGTACAGTCAGCGCTTATCTGGATGTATTACGGGCAAAGGAACTGTTGGAGGTGCAGGAGCAGCGTTTACAGCTGGCAACCAGGCAACTTGAAACCGCCTCGAGCAGCTTCGAAGTAGGCATGCGTATTCGGACGGATGTATTGCGGGCGCAATTAACCCAATCATCGGCGAGGCGGGATATGGTCTCGGCCGAGATCCAATTGAAACGTGCGCAAGTGGCGCTCAACCAGGTGATGGGAATTCCTATGAGCAGCCGGCATGATTTTGAAGCCGGGAGTTTGACGACTTTTTCCCCTTCGGAAGAGATTGTGGATGTGTTGGAATCGTATCCGCAAATGTTTGGAGTGGCGGATGAGTATAATCCCTCGATCAAGGTGGCTTCGACGATGGTGGAGCAATATCAAGAGTCGGTGGACATCGCTAAAGGGGAGTTTCTTCCCCGGGTGAGAGCCGGTGCCTCCTGGGGTTGGAATGAATCCGGCCACTTGGCGTATGAAGATGAAGAGTGGAGAGTGCAAGCCTCGGTCGAGATGCCCCTTTTCGAAGGAGGACGTAAGTTAGCTAAAGTATCGCGCACCAAAGAGCAATTGGAAGGTCAACGAGAGCGTTTTCAAGACACCAAGCGGCAAGTGTATAGTATGATAGAGCAGTCGGCTTTGGCTTTGCAGGAAGAGCATCGCAATTTGGAAATCGCGATGGAAGAGGCTATGGTGGCGGATGAAAATCATGAGCGTTTTTTAAACCTTTACGAAGAGGGCTTGGTGGATAGTTTAGATGTAACCCAGGCGTTAACAGAGAAGGTTGAAGCAGATACCAACGTGGTGACGACCCGCTATGGGTTTTTGAAACTTTATATACAGTTGCTGGCTTCGATGGGTACGATCCCGACCGAAGCCGGAGCCTATCAGGAAAGAAATTGGTTACAACCTTTGAAATTTGAGGGACAATCTGAAGGCGCGATTGGAGCCTTGAGTGAGATATCTCGATAAATTTATCTGGACGAATATGAGTTAGAACGATGGCTTTTTTACCCAAAACCCGATGGGAAAAACGTCTCTTTTATTTTTTATTCATTTTGCTGGTGTTCCTCGCCATCGAGATCGTTTTGGGGGCGAAATATTCATCCTATCGTGAGGACCAGTTTGCCTGTTTTCGCTGGGATAGCACGACATTGTGGAAATTGCGGCCCTCGTTTGAAGGGAAAGCGTGGAACCAACCCATCCGCACCAATGCACAGGGGTTTCGTGGGACGAAAGACGATCCCGTGGATTCGGAGCATGCTTATCGGATCATCACCTTGGGGGATTCACGAACTTTTGGATTTGGTGTAGGGAATAAGGAAACCTATTCGGCGGTGTTGGAAGATCATCTGCGGGAGGAGGGGTATGATGTGGAGGTGGTGAATGCGGGGGTACATGGGTTCTCGGCGGTGCAGTGCCGCGCCTACTTGGAGGAGTTGAAGCGGTATAATCCACAAGGAATAATTTTTTCACCGATTTACAATGATCGGCGCTACTTGGTGGTGCGGGAACCCGATACACGTGACTCCTTTTCTACCTTGGCGTGGGCACGGTGGATTGTTGATGGGCTTTCGTGGAGTAATTCGTTTTTTGCCTTTCTTTGTGAAGTGAGTGAGCGGAAGTTAAAAGAAATACAGAATCATCCTCCCCCCTTGGATGAAGTGGAAGTGCGGGTCTCAGAAGAGAGGTTTGAAAGGGAATTGCGGGAGACGGCGCGGTTTTGTGCGGAACAGGGGCTCGATTTGGTTTTTTTGAAAATTTATGAGAATCCATCCGCTTATGGCGCTGTGGATGAGGTGATTGACTTGTATGAAAGGGGAGAAGCGGGCGAAGCGATTGCTTTGTTGGAATCGCAAGACGAGGTTCCCCAATATGCTTATACCTTAGGGCAGTATTATTTGGGACTGGCCTATCGCAGCCTTGGAGAAGTGGAGAAGGCAGAACGTGCTTTTAGGAATCACAAACCGGTGGGATCGTTGCTAGGGGAATCGGTCTTGCGGGCGCAATCTAGGTATTTTGCGCTTTATGAGAAGGTGGCGCAGGAGTTCGATTTACCGTTGGTGGATGTGCGGGATGCTCTCTTAAAAGCCGAAGAGAAAAAAGCATTCGAAACCTTTTTCATGGATGAATGTCATTATACGAAAGAGGCGCATCATGCCATGGGGGCAGCGCTCGGACAGAGATTTAAGGGGATTTTGGCTGCGCGTTAGAGGGGTTACACTTTGTTGTGTTCAATGGCGTAGCGCATTAATTCTTCTTGGCTATTGCGGATTTTTTCATTCTCGGCCGGATGGCGTTGAATATAGGTCCCGTCGCTGTGCAAATCCCAAGCTTTGCGGTTATCATTGAGTTGGAAGGTAAGGATATCCATTAGTTCTTTGCGAATTTCTTCATTTTCTACAATGACGGCGGCTTCTACCCGGAAGTCCAAGTTGCGCCGCATCCAGTCAGCCGAGCCGATGAAGTATTCTTCCTCGCCCCCATTACGGAAATAAAAAATCCGCGCATGTTCTAGAAAGCGTCCTATGATGCTGATGATTCGAATGTTATCGCTGATGCCTTTCATGCCAGGGCGGAGACCGCAAAAGCCGCGCACGATAAGGTCGATTTGAACACCGGCTTTGGAGGCTTCGTAAAGGAGGCAAATGATTTTTTCGTCTTCGAGGGAATTCATTTTAGCGATGATGTGTCCCTCGCGTCCTTGTTTCTGGTGTTCAATTTCCCGCTTGATGAGATGGGTGAAATGTTGGCGCATATTCAAGGGGGCGACCAGAAGCTTCCGGTATTTCTTCTGTTGCGAGTGACCGGTGAGGTAGTTGAAGAGATCGGTAAGGTCTTCGCCGATATCCTGGCGGCAGCTGAGAATGCCTAAATCGGTGTAAAGTTTGGCCGTACCAGAATGGTAGTTCCCGGTACCGATGTGAAAGTAGCGGTGAATGCCGTTGGGTTCTTCACGTACAATCAAGAGGGTTTTTGTATGAGTTTTGAGTCCAGCAAAGCCATAGGTGACATGGACGCCGGCGCTTTCCAGGGTGCGAACCCATTTGATGTTTTTGGCTTCATCAAAGCGGGCTTTGATCTCGACCAGCACTGCTACTTGTTTGCCATTATCCGCCGCGCGTACCAAGGCTTCGATGATGGGGGAGTTATCGGCGGTGCGATACAAGGTTTGTTTGATGGCCAAGACTTGGGGATCGTCGGCCGCCTCTTGAAGAAAACGCACGACACTGGTGGCGAACGATTCATAGGGATGGTGGAGGAGGATATCGTTCTTTTTCAGCAGCGGAAAAAGAGATGCAGATTCTTCTTCTTGGTCCAACTCTTTGATCTGCCAGGGGGTAATAGGCGTCCAGGGTGGATATTTGAGATGAGGAAAGTCAAGTTCTTCCAAACTCATCAAGTCTTTGAGATTTAGCGGGCCATTGACGCTATAAACGTCGTTCTCTTGTAAATCCAGTTCACGGATGAGCCAGCGGAGAATACGGTCGGAGGCTTTCTTTTCGATCTCCAGACGGACTACAGGGGCGCTCTTACGATGACGTAATTCTTCTTCAATCATTTCGAGCAAATCTTCGGCCTCTTCTTCGTCGCGTTCGATATCCGCGTTACGGGTAACCCGGAAAGGGCAGCTCTCCAGGATTTCCATACCCGGAAAGAGAGATTCGAGATTGGCGGCGATCAGTTGTTCAAGAGGGACAAACTGATTGGAAACCCCTGTTTGAACCCAACGGGGGCGGTTTTGGGGAATTTTGATGCGGGCGTAGAGTTCGTTCAGAGTTTGGGGGCGGCGTAAGCGCACCGCGAGAGAGATGGATAAATTGCTGAGAAAGGGAAAAGGCTGTCCTGGCCCTACTCCCAAAGGGGTTAAGATGGGGAAAACTGCTTTTTTGTAATAACGGTCTACGTGTTTCTTTTGGCTGGGTGAGAGATCAGAGTAATTCAGAATGGCGATCCCTTCTTTGCGTAGTTGAGGAAGAAGCTCATTGATGAGGCAATCCCGTTGCTGCGTGACCATCTCTTCGACCAACGGGCGAATTAAGCGTAACTGTTCCTCCGGGGTTTTACCGTCGATGGATTTTTTGGTTACATGACCCGCGATCTGACGTTTTAAGCCCCCCACGCGCTTCATGAAGAATTCATCCAAATTATTGCTGAAAATGCCGATAAATTTCGTGCGTTCCAGCAGAGGATTAATTGAATCGAATGCTTCATGAAGTACGCGGCGGTTGAATTCAAGCCAACTGATTTCGCGGTTAAAAAAATATTCGGGTAAACTGAGTCTTCTTTTAGCCATTAATGCAACCTCCCGTAGATGAAGGCCGAACGATGTAATTCATCTCTTTTCGTAACTCCCATAGTGGGATCTTTGCCTGCCTTGACTTTTCTTTATCTCCAGCAAGTTCATATTTCTGGAGATTTATGATGTGAACATTGTGCTCTTCGTAGTCCATCTATTACGTTGCCTTCGTTATAATTCGAGCAAAAATGATTTACATGGAAACAAACATTTTTTTTACATTTAGGGAAAATAAACATTATAGCATAAAAAGATCGCGATGAGGCAAGAAATTACGGGTAGCGAAGTAAAACTTGTTTTTTTGCTTCTCCTTTGACGCTCACTGTATTGACCTGGGAAAGAAAACTACCTACCTTGTAAAAAAATTTGTGTAGGAGATCCCTATGGCATTAAAGGATTCGAAACGAACAAGTCCTGAAAGAACGTGGGTATTTATGGATGCGGGGGATACGTTTATTTATGCCTATCCCACCTTGTATGAGGCATTGCAGGAATGTTGGCAGAAAGCCGGGGGGAAGGTCACGGTTCCCGAGATTGAGGGAAGTGTGCGCTCGTTTTTAAAGAAGAATCCCCGTGCGGATTTGACAACCCAAGAACATTTTGAGCACTACTTCCGTGCCCTTTATGAACACGTGATGAGTGATCTTAGCTTTCCGGGCGATCGGCATAGGTTTATCGATGCTTTATGGGAAGGATGGCTGGCGGGCGATCGTTTTCGTTTGTTTGATGATGCCCACTCGGCGCTGGCCCTGTTGCGCGAGCAAGGATTTTCTTTGGGGATTATTTCAAATTGGGATCAAACCTTCGATCTGGTTTTGCATAACTTGGGAGTTCAAGATTGGTTTGAAGTAAAAGTAGTTTCGTGCCTAGTGGGGATGGCGAAGCCGGATGTGCGAATGTTTACCCATGCGTTGGAGCAGGCTGGTTGTGAAGCGAGTGACGCATGGTATTTAGGCGATCAAATTGAGGTGGATATTGAACCGGCGCAGCAATGTGGGATGAAAGCAATGGGGGTGGATTATTATGGGAAGTGCAAGCATCGGGATTCGTACCGGGTCGTACCCAGCATGACGGCGGCGGTTTGTACGATCTTTAAGGAAGAAGGGATCGAGTGGACATTTTGAGAAGAATTAGAAGAGACGCGGCTTAGTTCGAATTATTTTTTTCACGGCGTTGGGCGGAGACCATGCGTTTGGATTGAGCATTTTCTTTTGAGTCGGAGGGAGAGGCCGGAGTTTTGGCCTCGGGAGATTTGCTCGGTTTGGATTCTTTCTCGGGTGGAGGTTCTTTTTTGTGTAAGTGATCTTCGAGGCCGACGATAAGTTGTTCGGTTTCGTTTTCTTTTTTTTCGAGGATAGAGAATTCTTTTTGCACGGCCTGGAGTTCTTTGTTGTTTTGATGGACGATGGCTTCGCGTTCTTGTAACGCGTCCTGATATTGTTTTCTTTTTTCTTCTTGGGTGCGTTTCAACGCTCCTTGGAGGCTTTCGATGGTTTTTCGCATGTCGCGGATGTTATCTTGGAGAACGCCTTCTCGTTGCGCCATGAGGTATTTTTGCAAGCTGAGAAGGCTTTTTTTATGGTGTTGGATATCGAGACGCAGCTTTTGGGATTGGTGGGTCACTTGGACTAATCCTTGGCTGATGCGAACGTAGCGGGCTTTGATTTTGGCCAATTCTTGCGCGAGAACCATCGCTTCATCTTGGGCGCCCTCACGTTGGGCTTTGAGGAAAGCGGCCATGCGTTCTTCAAACTGGCACAGGATGGGGTTTTCTTTACGGGTTTTGCGGATGTAGTGTTCGCTCTCACGCAACTGATCTAACAGGGTAACGATTTGGCGGCCAAGGCGTAGGAGTTGAGGTTGACTGCGTTGGATTTCGTTGGCGGGGATGAGGCTCTGTTCTGCGTAGCTTTTGAGGGTATGTTGGCTGAGCAAGAAAAGGATTTGCAGTTCTTGGGCGATCATTTTGAAATCGCCCCGTAGGGCCTGTTGGATGTTTTCTTGTAGGTCTTGAGGTTCTTGCTTGAGGATTTTGTCGGCTTCTTCCGCGGTCATCCAAATGACTTTGCCTTGGTCAACGACACGGATTAGTTCATCTGGATTGATACGCTCTTTGCGGAAGGTTTCGAAAACTACTTTTTCTAGGATGGCATCCAGACGTTCGAGGCGAAGATTATCGGGATCGTTTCCAAAGAGATCGTCGAAAGTAACACTGAGTTCGTGTTTGTTACTCATGAGGCACCCTATACCATGGGATTGTGTTGGTCCTTACACACAGGCTTTTCATAGAAGCAGTCAGGAGGAAAGAGTTAAGAAAAGCCAGTTTGCCTTCTCGATGATGGGTAAGCGAGAGATGTAAAAAACTTCCATGGGATTTTAACAGATTATAACACCCCTCATCAAAAAATCGCTTCCAAAGAGGACAATGAAGATATAAAAGTTAATGGATCAGGATCGTTTAAAGTGCATACCCCCGCTTTTACGCTTTTCTTCAGCCGCTTCCTGAGAGGCGGGAGTTTGTTTTTGGGGAGGCTTGGGTGTGTGTTTTTTCATTTCATCAATATTGAGTTGTGTGTCTGTTTCTTGCAAGACGTTTTCAGAGATATGTTGGATCACCGATTCGACATTTTTTTCTTGCTGTTCAATGATGGTTTGTTCTTTTTCGAGGGCGTTAAGTTCGCCTTCACACTCCTGGATTTGATTTTTAGTTTGGGATAAGTCATAGTATTGATCTTTTTCAATTTGTTTGGCAGCGGAATCTAAACCCGATTTTTCTGCTTCTTGGATGACGGCTTGGACTTCTTTGAAATTATTTTTTAATTCATGCAGTTCCACTTGCAAGCGGTCTTTGCGCGAAGCACAAAGATCATTTTGGGAATTAAGAATACGTTTTTTGGTTTTTTGCAGGTTAAGGCGATGGTAGTAGATGGTTTGTATGTCAGGTTCGATTGATCGCGTAAGGAGGATGTACTGTCTCTTTTTGGCAGCCAGTTCTTTGGCTAATTGGGCAGCGCGTGCCAGATTGCCTTGATTTTTTTCCTCTAAAAACTCGCCCATCATGGATTCGTATTGATCCAGCAGGGGATTTTTGCGTCTTTTTTCTTTTACAATAGTTTCAGATTCGATGGAGGAAGTGACCCCCTCGTTAAGTTCACGTTGGCGACGTTGAAGACTGGGTTCGATCCGTTCGATTTCTTTTTGATTGAGAGCCTGATTTTTTTTATATTGGCGCAGTGTGAAATTTGCGATCGCGAGTAATATTTCCAATTCTTGGCGAATGAATTTGAGCTCGCCTTTCAGGGCGCGTTGTACTTCACTTTGCATTTCAATGTCCTTGGATTTTTGCAAAAACTCCAAGGCTTGTTTTTGAGTCATCCAGGTGACTTTCCCATTATGGATAACGCGTACCAGCTGGTGGGGAGATATTTTGGCCTGATCAGAAGCCATCTTGATGACGCGATCAAGGAAGGCCTCGACCCGCTCGAGCGAGATTTCGCCTTCACCGCTGAATAGGTATGCAAAGTCAACGCCAACGGAAGATTGAGATGAATGATTGTTGTTCATTATTATTCAAATTACTCTCATTAAGTGTGATTATGAACCTGCTTATATTTGTTATCACTACATCTTCCTGAATGGAAAGTAGGAACATTGTTTTAATGTAATTGCATTTAAATTTTTTTTCCCTTCAAGAATGCCTCTTTTTTAATCCTTATGCTAAACAAATAATGCGAAAAAAGCAATAAAGAATATAAAAAAAAACTCGAAAATTATATATATTAAAGTTGATTAAAATTATCATCCATCCAAGGCATTCAAAAAGTAGAATATTTAAGAAGTTTTTCTTTTTCGTTGCTTTCTACTTAAGGCTATATGATATAAATACACTTTTTGCATGGGGGAGAGAAGTGTAAGTGAGGGAAATTTGCGACTCTTTTTTTATCGTGATGGATGAGATAGAAAAGGTTTATTTGCGGCGAAAATGCATCCCGCTACGTTTGGCGGAAGAGACTTGTTCAGTTTGAGAATCTGAGTTTTGGGATGGTTTTGATTTGATTTTGGAGGACGTTTTTTTGATGGAATTAAGGTTGACTTTGGTTTCGCCTTCTTGTAGCACGTTTTCGGCGATATGGTTTATGACAGAATCCACCTGTTGTTCTTGATGTTGCAAGATATCGGACTCGGCATTAAGGGCTTGTAATTCACCTGATTTTTCTTGGATTTTGCTTTCATGTTCATCCATCTCGTAGAGTTTATTGTGTTCGATTTGGGAGGTAGCCGATTCGAAGCCCTCTTCTTGGGCTAATTCCAGATTTTGCTTAATCGCGTTGAGATTGTCTTGGAGTTCGCCAATTTCGAATTGAAGAGAATCTTTACGAGATTGACACAGCTGATTTTGGGAGTTGATAATGCGTTTTTTGGTTTTTTGCAATGTCATTCGGTGATAATAGATCGTTTGCACATCTGGCTCGATTGCACGGCTCAGGAGGAGATAGTGCTTTTTTTTCTCTTTAAGGTGATTGGCGAGGTTCATGGCTTTGGCCATGTTTCCTTGCCGTTTTTCTTCAAGAAATTGCCCCATGAGTTCTTCGTATTCATCCAGGAGGGGATTTTTACGTCGTTTTTCGTACATAAGGGCTTCGGCTTCGGCAGTATTGGTAAAGCATTCGCTCATTTCTTTTTGACGGCGTTGGAAGCTGGGTTCTAGACGGTTGATATCTTTTTGACTAATGGCTTGGTTTTCTTTGAATTGTTTAAGGGTGTAAAAGGCGATCGCGAGGAGTATTTCCAGCTCTTGGCGAACGATTTTTAAATCACCGCGGAGCGCTTGTTCGACATCCTGAAGAAGATTTTCGTCTTTGGCTTCTTCAAGATATTCCACGGCTTGTTTTTGGGTCATCCAGGTGACTTTTTTACCATGGACAATGCGAACAAGTTGATTGGGAGCGAGTTCGGCTTGTTCGGCAGCCAAAGCGACCAATTGGTCTAAGAAAGCCTCCACCCGGGACATGGAGACTTTACCTTCATGATCCATCAACTTGCTAAAATCAATGCTGCAAGATGAATGTTTACTACGAGCCGGCATAGAAACAAAATCCTTTCGAACAAAGAGCGATCTTTACAAAATTAGTTAAAGAAATCATCATCCTGAAAAATATTACTAAATATTATACCTCATAATACGCTAAAAGGTAATATTTTTTTTCTGTTTTGATAATTTATTCGAAAAAAGTCTTCTTTTTGTAACCCAAATTCTTTCTGGTATTCGTTGGTTAAGAAGTGGAAAAAGAAATGAAGTGTCAAAATGGCCGTATTATTTCTTTGGGGATGGAGTACAATGGTAAGCGTTGTGATTGCATGAAGTTCAAGCATAATGGGAAAAAACCAGAAAAGCCTGACCAGGGCAAAAATACAGATGATTAACGAAATCTGTTTTGATGGTACAATCAATTAGAAAATGATACGAATTAAAGATTTAGTAAAAAATTACGGAAAAGTCCAAGCGGTTAAAAACCTTAATTTAGAAATCCCGCGAGGGGAGTTTTTTGGCTTTTTGGGCCCCAACGGAGCCGGAAAAACCACCACGATTAAAATCATGGTGGGGCTATTGCGGGCAACCTCGGGTCGAATCCTATTAGGAGGGGATGGAGAAGAGATCTATGATGTCGCGGTGCAGACAGAAGAAGCGAAGGCGATTACCGGGTTTATTCCAGACAGCCCCTTTTTGTATGAAAAACTGACCGGATATGAATACGTTCATTTTATCGGAGGATTGTACGGCGTTCCAATGCAGAAGGTGGATGAACACATTCAAGAGTACTTTACCATGTTTGGGTTGTTGGATGCGGCTCATCATTTGATTGAATCGTATTCGCACGGAATGCGGCAAAAGGTGGTAATGACCGGGGCTTTGGTGCATGATCCCAGGGTCTTGGTGGTGGATGAGCCTATGGTGGGGCTCGATCCCCGTAGCAGCCGTTTGGTGAAGGATTTGCTGAAACGTAAGAGCCGGGATGGAATGACCATCTTCTTATCGACCCACACCTTGGATGTGGCGGAAGAGTTGTGTGACCGAATTGGGATCATACGACGGGGTGAATTGATCGCGTTGGGGACGATGGAAGAATTGCATCAGCAGGCGAAAGAGGATTCTTCTGACTTGCGCCTAGAGTCACTCTTCCTTAAACTAACGGAAGAAGAGATGAATGAACCGGTCGTGTGAGAAGCTCTCCATTGGGTAAGGTGTGATGTTCTTGAAGATAGAATCTCCTAGTTGGGAACAAATGTGATTTATGAATTCTTCAAAATCAGATCAGGATCAAAAAACGATAACTTTAGAGACGAGCCGCTTCGGTGCCTTGGAGATCGACACAGAAGAGATCGTGCTCTTTCCCGAAGGATTGTTGGGGTTTGGCAATCATACGCACTATGTCTTGCTGGAGGACGCGCAACAAGCCCCTTTTCTTTGGCTGCAGTCAGTGGATGATCCCGATTTAGCGTTTGTGGTGGTGGATCCTTTTCTCTTTTTCCCGGGCTATGAGATTCAGGTAAAGCCCCAGGAATTGGGGGTTATCGAACTCGAAAATGTTCATCAAGCCAAGGTGTTGACCATTGTGACGATTCCGGCCGATCCGATGGAACTAACCACGAACTTACGGGGACCGTTAGTCTTTAATATAGAAAAAAAGAAAGCCAAACAGTTGGTTTTGATTGACGATCGATATCATACGAAGCACCATTTGTTGAAAGATATCCCCCCGGATTTGGCTGAGTCCCCCAATCAGGAGGAAATTAATCCCCAACAGGACTAGACCCTGAGGGGAGACTCCGTAAGAATGAAGAGGCTCTGCAAACTCGTGAATAAATAAGTTGATTGATAGCGGCGGGGATGGGATCACAGAAGAAATGAAGATGCAAAGGGGCTGGTTGGAGCCAGTTCTGCCAGGGCATCGGAGGCCCAAATGCTGGTACTGAGTCGAAAAAAAGACGAAAGCATCATCATTGGTGATGATATCGTCATAACGGTGGTGGATATCAAGGGTGAGCAGGTCAAGATTGGGGTGACGGCTCCCAAGACCGTATCGATTCATCGCAAAGAAGTGTACGAGGCGATTCAAGAAGAGAACCGCGCAGCAGCCAATTCACAGATGCAGAATTTGAGCGGCTTGGTGAAAGTGCTGCAAAAAAATAATCCCACCTCTGATTCCAAGAAGTAAATATAAGTATAGATTTGGTAAGCGGCTAAAGAAATCCTTCTTGGTTGCTGTTTCCAATCTGGCGGCGTTGCCGATCAGGTTGGTCATTGCCTTGGGGCCGTTCTCCATGTCATACAATTCTTGCAAATATCAAAAGCGTGCACATTTTTGGACTTGTCTTCTCCAAACTCGCTCGCTTGACCCGTAACGCTCCGTGATATACTTGATTTGCTCAATTTTTTTAAAAAAAACCCCACCCCCTGGAAAGAAATCACAACCCCTTGCAAACTGGTTCATTTTCTATGGTAAGATAAAACTTCATCTTTGGCTCAAGCGCTCATGTCGGTAAATCCCAAGTGATGAATCTCTGCTCAACGCATTTTCCGATGTTATGGCTTGAGATCCCTTGGCCAAGCGGGATTCACTCAAAGAAATCGCCCCAGAGCCATACATCAGCGACTGTACGGTGAGCACCTATCGAACCCGCATTTTAACTGCACTCCAGCGCCGAATAGGTTCAATATGCGATCGTAGAAAATTGATTTAATTCACAGAATGGTGCGTCTTACGAACCGGTAAAATCGAAGCCACCATGAAAGACGCGATTTGATCCAAGGGAAGGATATGCTTGGCCCCTCCGAGCTTAATCGCCTCGCGGGGCATCCCAAAAACCACACAGGTTCCTTCATTTTGAGCAATCGTCAACGCGCCCTTGTCATACAGCGCCTTCAGCCCCGTCGAGCCATCTCCCCCCATCCCGGTTAAGATAATCGCTTCCACCCGGGCCCCTACATTAGTGGCCACTGAATGATAAAGCACGTCGACCGAAGGCCGATGGCGGTTTACGGGCGGGGTCTGAGTCACCTTGGCGCTATATTTTCCTATTCCCGAACGTACGACTTCCAAGTGATAATTTCCCGGAGCGATCAAAGCGGTCCCCGGTTGCACAGGATCACCATCTTCGGCTTCCTTGACATGAATACGCGAGAGGGTATTTAAACGTTCCGAGAACGCCTTGGTGAAACCTGGTGGCATGTGCTGAACCACTACTATGCCGGGGAGATTATCAGGAAGCTGGGTCAAAACCTCCTTAATGGCTTCCGTCCCTCCAGTGGAAGCCCCGATCGCGATGAGATCCATATGGGCGGGCTGAACCGAGGGTAGAGGCTTGGCGACGGCGGGTTTGGCAGGTGTCGTGCGCACCGCAGGGGCTCCATGTTTTTGTAACGTCTTGGGGCTTCTTTGTCGCCCCACAGCGATGATCTTGCGCGAAAGTTCATCAACAATCTCTTCAATCCTGTCACCAAACGCATGCGGTTTGGTGACAAAATCAACCGCTCCCAGTTCGAGTGCCCGCATGGTGGACTTTGCGCCCTTTTCTGTATGAGAACTAACCATAATAACCGGCAGATTATATTGTTCCACGATCTCCGGCAGCACTTCCAACCCGCCCTTCGTACGCATTTCCACATCCAAGGTTATCACATCGGGGTTGAACTGCTTTATTTTATTATGTACAAAACTTCCATCCTGGGCAGTACCGACGACTTCAATACGCGAATTACTGTTCAACAGATCGCTCAGCATTTTTCGCACAAGAGCGGAATCATCAACAATCAATACACGAACGGGCTCGGGCATTGCAAAGAGTCCCTTTCTAATCTCAACAACTGAAAACTACGAATGCAACTCGAAAAACATTGTTTGGCAATGGAACATATCGGAAGAACACCAAAAATTCTCTTAACTAAGAATTGTATCTCTTCGTACACGTAGGAGAGAGGGATCAAATGGCAACTTGTTTCTTTTTGGTGCCAAGAAGGGTGGTTTCAATCAAGGAGACCGTATCCAAAATGAGAATGACGCGGCCATTCCCCAAAATAGCCGCCCCCGCGATATAAGGCGCATGATTCAACTCCCCGCTTAATGATTTAATTACAATTTCTTCCTCATTCACCATGCGATCGACAATCAACCCCACTTGCATATTCCCGTTTTTAATCACGGCAATATACAGCTTATCTTCAGAGACCGATTGATCTTCCATCTCCACCACGTTTTTCAAATTCAACAATGGAACCACCTGATCGCGTAAACGAATCACTTCGCCCTTGCCCTCCACTGTGAAAATAGCCTTCCGCTCAATGCGAATGGTTTCCGAGATATGAGAGATCGGAATCGCATACATCTCTTCATTGCATTCAACCAGTAAGGCTTGAATAATTGCCAAGGTAAGCGGGAGTTTAATAAAGAAGGTGGTCCCCACTCCGATTTCACTCTCAATTTCGACCGAACCGCCCAGTTGTTCGATGGAACGGCGCACGACATCCATTCCTACCCCGCGTCCGGAGATATCTGTGACTTCTTGCGCCGTAGAAAATCCAGGACGAAAGATAAGCTGATAACACTCACCGGTCGAGAGTGAATCCGCTTCTTCATGGCTTATCACCCCCTTTTCAAGGGCTTTTTTCTTCAGGAGTTCGGGGTCCAATCCCTTCCCATCATCTTTGATCGAAATCACGATATGGTTGCCAATGTGGGAAGCGTTGAGATGAAGCAATCCCTCTACGGGTTTCCCTGCAGCTTTGCGTTCTTCTGGGGTTTCAACCCCATGATCCACCGAGTTTCTCACCATATGCATTAAGGGATCACCAATCTGGTCAATAATCTTCTTATCCAGTTCGGTCTCTTCTCCCTCAAGAATCAAGTTAATCGATTTTCCCCGGTTATGGGAAAGATCACGAACCACACGGCGAAATCGAGCGAACACCGTACCAATAGGAACCATTCGGGCATCCATAATCGTTTCTTGCAGCTGGGTCAGAAACATCCCCTGCTGAAGAATCGTATTCAACATTTCTTCCTCTGTGCCCCCCTTGCCATGCTGGTTCATTAATTGCTGAGAGAGTTCTTGAGCCCGTCCCCGCTGGATCACCATTTCCGCGGCAAGATTCAGCAAACGATCCAACTTATCAATACTAACCCGCACGGTTTGCACCTTGGTGTTATCCTCACGCCGGTCAAACGAAGTCGTCACTTCTTTGGGTTCTTGAGACGCCTCTTGCTTTTCCTCCGTAGAAGGTTGCTCTTGCTCCTCAGGCCATTCAAACTGTTCGTTCTTGGTTACCTCGCGCACTTCGACCGATTCAACTTCGGCCACCGAACAATCATGCTCTATGGTTTGCTCCTCTTCTTCGGTAGCATATAGCAAAGAGAGATAGACCCCGATTTCCTGATCATCATCGGAGAGATCAGGAGCCGTTTGAATGACAGTACCATGCCGGTTGAGATTGTTGATAATAAGAAAAGCGCGGGTCGAGGCCATCTGCACCTCGGGAATAAATTTCACCGTAATCTCGTAGATTCGATTTCCCGACAAACGCAATTCTTCCACTTTTAAGCGAGTTTCCTCGTTCATGCGCACCCGCGGCTGGGACACTTCCTTCTCCACCGCATCTTGCAGCGATTTTTCTCCCTCCAGAATCTCGGTAAACATTTTGATGAGATCATCGGCCTTGTGTTTGGTCTCATTCTTCGTGGCTTCAATCTCCTGATCTTGGAGATGAGCAAGCATGTCTTTTAATACATCAAAACTCTTGAAGAGGAGATTAACTGTATCCACGTCAATCTGGATATTCTCCGTCCGTAAATAATCGATCAAATCTTCCATTCGATGGGTAAATTCGCTCACGTGCATGAATCCCACCATGGCGGAAGAAGATTTCATCGTATGCGCCGAGCGGAACAGAGAATCGAGGGCCTCACGATTGCTTGGATCTTTTTCCATATCCAGCAATGCATCGGTCATAATTTGAAGATGCTCTTCGGCATCCTGATAAAACAGATCGATATAATCTTGCGTATCAAAAGACATAAATCCTTCTCCTCTTCACCTGCCCTAGGCAATCTGAGATCCTACTCACCCATTTGTTATTTTCTGCGATAAATAGAAGGAGCAATATATTCGAATTCAGTATGACCGCTGAACAAGGTCTCGCTGTGTCCCAAAAACAAATAACCACCCGGACGCAGCACTTGCCAATGTTTCTTTATAATTTGACTTTGCATTTCCTGATTAAAGTAGATAAGAACATTCCGGCAAAAAAGAATATCAAAATTTTTCAACGTACGCTGGTAATCTAGTTTAAGATTGATCTTCTTAAAAGAAATCAATTGCTGGACTTCCGGTTTCACCTTATAACGGTGATTCCCTTTAAGGAAATATTTACGTAGGAGATCAGGCGAGACCGGCTTGAGTTTGTCTTCGTTATAAATCCCCTCAAGAGCGACCCGCAGCACCGTCTCCGATATATCAGAGGCCAAAATCTCGATGCGTTTGTTTTTCAGCATCTCCAACAGGAAAATAGCGATAGAATAGGGCTCTTCCCCGGTAGAACAAGCCGAAGACCAAATTCGTACAGGTTGATGAGAGCGCTCATCGAGTAGCTCCGGGATAGCACGCTCTCTCATAAATTTAAAGTGATTATATTCACGGAAAAACTCGGTCTTATTGGTAGTGACCGCATCGACAAACTCAACGATTTCCTGTTTCCGATTTTTCCCGTTATCGAGATAGGTAAGGTACTCGGTAAAACTCGTAAGCCCGAGATGGCGCAAACGCTTCGACAAGCGGTTAATCAGTAAATAACGCTTGCTTTCTTTAATCTCAATCCCTGCGGTATCATAGATGATCTTCCGAAGCTTATTGAACTCGGTATCCGTCATGGGAGAAACCCGGGGAAACGTACCGGCTTCCCCATAACTATTTATTCCTGAATGATTTGACGGGGATAATGAAGCTGCCATTGCCGTTGTTCTTACACCTTTCATGCTTTATCCGATTGTTCCAACCCAACATAAATATCAATTGTACCCACATCGGTTTCCAGGGGCACAATAATCATCGGTATTTTTAAAGAAGAAATCCTCACATTTTGAGCCATCACTAAAGTAGGCGGCGAGATTTCAATGGGAAAACCACCCGATTCAAGAGAGACAGAAGCCTTTCCGGTAATGATGTTGCCTAATTCGCCCAAAGCGCTGCGGGCCATCTCATCAAATTCCGCCACTTCCGCCCCCATCATCATACGAGAGACGACGGATTTGGCTGTCGATTCATCAAAGCCATAAATGACCTGACCATGTATTGTACCTACGACCCCAAGAATGGCACAAACATCGCGAAACGGCTGATTGGGATCCTTCATCGCCAACTTGCCCCGCTCTGTTTTGAGTTGGGCGATTTCTTCCAATACATTCGAGGCCGATTCCACAAAAGGATTGACATATTCCACTTTCATTATTTTCAAAACTCCTCCAAAGAAATGACTCATACCTGCCTATCACGCATGCACCGCTTCATTTTGCTTCAGTTATCGAGAACCTTCTTCACCGCTTCTATGACTCGATCCGGCTGGAAAGGTTTTACGATAAAATCCTTTGCGCCTGTTTTAATGGATTCAAGCACATTCGCCTGCTGACCAATCGCACTACACATAATCACTTTGGCGTTGGAATCCATTTCAACGATTTTTTTGAGCGCTTCCAGCCCATCCATCTCGGGCATGGTGATATCCATGGTGACTACGTCTGGCTTTAGGGTCTTGTATTTATCCACGGCATCTTGCCCATTCACAGCCTCGCCAACCACCTCGTAGCCCCCTTTCGTTAACACATCTTTTAATGTCGCTCGCATAAACGCGGCATCATCGACGATCATTACACTGTTTCCCACTGATCTTCTCCTTCAACCTGTTTGGTAAATTTTTAAAGGGATTGTTACGATTCCTTTGATAAATATGTACACTCCCCCTCCTCACCTCAGAGAGGTAGCCACGCATCACGCCGTATCCAATATAAATACACTATCGATCATCAACTCATTCAATGAACATGAACCAGTTCGTTTACCATGAGGTTGCTTTTTCTTAAACTGTAACAATTCTTGTACCAACATCACCCCTGGCAAAGAATCCTCCACGATTAACATGGAGTATACCGTATAGCAGGATAACACCAAAATCCTACGAACAAATAGTAATCTTACTTTACTATTTAATCGATAAAGACAAAACAGGAATAATTTGTACTTTTTTGCTTTCTTCCAAGAAGCCGCCCACGTACAATCAATGAAAGCATTTATCAATATGAAAATTCTTTCGCCTTTTTCATATCATTTTGATAACAAGCATCCGAATTTTGGCTAATTGTATTTCAATGAGATACAAAGATAGCCCCCCTGAAGTTCGCCTGTATACCCCCTCAGCGATGTTTCAACCCTTCCTTCACCATTTGAGTCACATCAACATCCTCACCCAGATGGGCAATGGCAGCCGCGATGGCGCGCTGGGCTTCCTGCGGCTTGCACCCCAGGGTGATCAGAGCATCTTCGGCCTCACGCCGTTTCCCACTGGAACCAGAAGCAGTCGCCGATGATTCAGACGCTTTCACCGATACCGGCGCTAGGAATACCGGATGAGAAATGCGTTTAAGATCAAAAATCAATTTCTCCGCTCGCTTTTTACCTATCCCCGGCACTTGACACAACAAGCCCGGTTCATCCTTTTGCACCGCTTCCACCAATCGTGGCACGGGAAGATGAGACAAAATATCCAAGGCCACTTTATTGCCAATCCCACTCAAACCAACCAAAAGCTGAAAAATCTCCCGTTCCTCTTTGCTCGCGAAGCCAAAAAGACGTATTTCGTCCTCACGCAGGTATAAATGCGTATGAATGATCACGGTTTCACCGGGTGCAGGTAATTCCCGGTAGGTGGTTAGAGGGATCCACACGGTGAAACCCACCCCCCCTACATCAATCACCGCCTCCTCTTCACTTTTCGAATAAAGTATGCCTTGAAGAAATGTGATCATCGCCTTGTCTGGAAGCCAATATTTCGCAGGTCTCTCCAATACTTTCTCACCCTCATCGGTGAAGCGCTTTCTCGATCAAGCGATTCGCCTCGCGAGAATGCATATACGTCAATGCCGCCGCGAGCGCATCCGCCGCATGATCCGGCTCCGGCAGTTTCGGCATCGATAAGAGGATCTGCACCATTTTTTGTACCTGCTCCTTGTTCGCCCGCCCTTTTCCCACGATCGCCGATTTAATTTCTGTCGGACTAAATTCGGTCATGGGAATTTGCAAACGCGCGGCCGCCACGATCACCGCCCCCCGTGCCTGCCCCAACGAAAGCGCAATCGACACATTCTGGCAATAGATGACTTTTTCATACACCATGCATTCTGGCTCATATTTCCGGGTTAATTCCTCCACCGCCTCATAGAGGGTATTCAATCGCTGAGAAAAGGGATGCCGCGGATTGGTTTTCACTGCTCCATAATCAACCAGAGCCGCATTACGTCCGCGAATATCAATGATGCCATAGCCCATGGCTTGCAAACCGGGATCGATCCCCATAATTCGTTCCGTACGTGATGGTTCTGGCATTGGTTTTAACCTTGAAAAGCATTACGATGTTTCAAAACATACTATAGACAGGGACATAAAAAAAGGGCACGGGTGAAGTGCCCTCTTGTGAATAACGTTTACTTCACTCATTAAGAAGCCATCTTTGCGAAGACTTCTTCGGGAATATCGAAATTCGCGTAGACGTTCTGGACATCGTCGTTATCTTCAAGAGCTTCCATGAGTTTAAGCATACTTTCCGCAGTTTTGCCCTCAATCGCTACGGTCGTCTCCGGCACACGGGTAAGTTCTGCACGTGCGATAGTGAAATTCTGTTCCTCCAAACTTTTGCGCACCTGGTCAAAATCTTCCATCGCCGTATAGATAATCGCCGAACCATCCTCGAATTGGACATCTTCGGCGCCCGCTTCGATCGCGGCTTCCATGAATTCATCTTCGTTCAGTTCTTCGCTTTCGATCCGAATTTGGCCGCAGCGATTAAAGATCCAGGAAACACTGCCGGATTCGCCCAAATTCCCCCCGTATTTGCCGAACAAATGACGCACCTCAGCCGTGATGCGATTTTTGTTGTCTGTCAGCACTTCCACAAAGACCGCGACGCCCCCGGGGCCATAACCTTCATAAGTGGCTTCTTCGTAAGTAACCCCCGGCAGCTCTCCCGTTCCTTTTTTGATCGCTTTATCGACGTTGGAACTGGGCATATTCGCATTTTTTGCGTTTTCCACCGCCGTTCGTAAACGCGGGTTGGTATTAAGATCCCCCCCGCCGAGACGAGCCGCGACCGTGATTTCCTTTATTATCTTCGTGAAGATTTTGCCACGCTGAGCATCCAGCTTGGCTTTCTTGTGTTTAATCGTACTCCATTTTGAATGGCCTGACATAACTTACCGATCCTCATTGAAATAAGTTTAGTGGAAGAGGCCGCTAGCCTCAAAAAGAATAGCGCAGTAGTATATCACCACAATCTTAGTTTACAACCACCTGTTGATTTGTAACAGTGGAAAAGAAGTAAAAAATGATGCCTTCAATGCAACGAAATGTAAAACCCATTCCGGCTGGCTGGACCCTCTATGCCGCACTTTTCATAACAATTCTCGGCGTCTATTTATTCCTTTCACCCGCTCATTTTCTAACAACCCCCGACGAAGAGATCAACCTGCGCACGACCCTCTCCTTGCTGGAAGGGAACTGGGGAGCCATTCCCAGCCTGGAAGGATTTGCCACAAAAACTGGCCAGGATGGCCAACAATACGCCCAGTACGGCTTAGGCCTGCCTATCAGCGCTCTCCCCTGGTGTGCAGTCGGTAAGTGGCTCGATCCCAGTGAGAATGCCGAAAAAAACTCACTCGCAGCGGCGATGGATGGAAATCGTGTTGGCACCGAGTTCTTACGCTGGTGGATGACGGTGTTTACGATGGTGATTACGACGCTCACCGTTTTATTAGTCTTCCATTTTCTTTTGGCTTGGGAAATGCCCTTGCCCCGAGCTATGTTTATGGCTTTGGTCGCAGGGTTCTGCACGTATATGTGGCCGCACGGCCGCACCTTTTTCACCGAACCGCTCACTGCACTCTGTCTGCTTGCCGCCGCCTGGGCCATCTGGAAAGCCCATCATAGCGAACGCGTGTATTTATGGTCGCTGCTGGCGGGCTGCTTCTGGGCTTATGCGTTTTTCACCCGGGTGGATACGGTTTTTACCGCCCCGGCGGCGTTTTGGTTTCTTTTAAGCGAAGAACGCGAGGGACGCATTCGCTTTCGCTTTCACCTTGGACAAATTGTAGCCTTCAGTGTCCCTTTTCTCCTCGCCCTTAGCGCCGTTCTCGGTTATAACGAGTTTCGTTTTGGCTCTCCGTTCGCCACGGGCTATGAGGATCAGCCTGAAAAAGTGCGCTTCATTACCCCCTTACTAGTGGGGCTGCATGGTTTTCTACTCTCGACAGGGCGAAGCGTGTTCGTTTATTCGCCCCCATTGCTTTTCGCGATCGTAGGATTTCTCTACATGTATCGGCGGGAACGGTGGTACGCGATCTTCCTCTATCTCTTAACCGCCTGCTTCCTCGCCGCGATGGCGAAATGGCAAAACTGGGCGGGAGGCTACGACTGGGGCCCACGCCATATCTACCAACTTACACCCTTCTTGATGCTCTTCGCTGCAGTGAGTTTCTTACAGCGATCCATTATGGATCAACCCAAATGGCGTCTCGTGTGGTTCGCACTGATCCTCGTATCCCTCTTCGTCCAATTCCTAGGCTTGGGAGCCGACGCGGTCGCGGTGATTAAAGCCATGCTCTACCAATGGGCGAAAGCCTACCCCCAAGTCAATGTCGACCTCTTTTTCATGCAATTCACCATTTATCTTCCCCATTTTTCTCAACCCGTGTTGCATTGGAATTGGATCAGCAAATACGGAGCGGATTTGCTCATTCTGAAACGCACTTCCAACCTAGCCCTGGGGCATGCGATCCCCCTGCTCATGGCCTGCGCGGGCGGCGCTTGGCTCTGGAAGATGACCCTTGGCTGGGGAAAAAGCGAATAGTCACCCGCCCCCGCTTGTGCTATTATTTTAGTTATACGAAACAATACATCAGCATCCGGTTTCTCTCAATCATTAGGATGATCGAATGTTCACTGGATGAGGAAAATAACGATATGTTTATCATTTCAACTCGTTATCCTGAAAATCCTCTCATCCGGGATATCCCGATTCTGACAACAATTTCATCTACAAGGAAACGCTTGTTCGTTTAAATTCAAATAAAAGAAAACACAAAGGGGAATCATCGTGAAACGATTTCTGTTTCTTTCCACACTCATCTTAACCCTCTTCATACCCGCATTCACCCAAGAAGACGCGGCGGAAGAAAAAGCCGAGATTACCCAATGCGAAACCTTGGAGGAAGTCAAAGCAGCCCAAAATCGCGGCGACCGCTATATCGAATTTAAGAATCGCTACTACGTACGGGTTGGGCTGGATTATCATGGCCCCTATCGCTCCTTCAAAACCGCCGAGAACCTTCTTAAACAATACGAAAAGAAAGCCGAAGAGGAAGGAATCAGCCTTGATCATTATCTGGGTAAAGATGTACTCCTCAACCCCCAATTGATGATTTATCCCTTTATGGAGGTTGTAGACGAGGAAACCATTCGCTTTGAAGTTCCAAAAGGGGATAAGGTAAATTCAACAAAAGTAATGCTTCATCCCGAACCGTTTCTCTTTGAAAACGTGAAATTTGGGAAAATACGATTTCCCGAGGATGAGTATTTCGCAGTGACAGGAAAAATTGTCTCGCGCTCGGTGGTTCCCTTGGCGACCGATGAAGTGAAACTCTCCGTCGGGGCGGCTGTGGTCAATAAAGAAGGCGATGTCTTATGGAAACAATACGGGGACACGAATGAAGCTTCCTTGGAATTTAAATGCATCGCTCCCATCGAAAATAATAATAACCCGCCAGAGCTGCTTTTGATTTTCTCGATTGCCGATGGCAAGATTGATAAAATGTTAAAGCCTTTTGACTCAATCCCCGATATGGATGTCGATCAATACGATTATCACGTACTCAACTCCGCCGCTTTGGAAATGGCAAACAATTGGTTCCCCCCTCTCAAGGAAGATCTAAAAGCGGAATATGAGAAAGAGTTGAATAAGTATCAGCAAGAGAGAATGAGTGAGATGAAAGAAAAAATGCGCGGCGGGAAGCCCTAATAACTCTAACAAGCAGGAGCGGCGGAACCAAGGCAAGGAACCGCCGCTCTTTTTTGCCCCCAACCGCTTGCGATTGGCGTCCATTCGGTCATGCGGCCTGGGTGGAACTACGCTTCAGCCAATCCATGAAACGGGCGGATAAAATCATCCAACCCGCAGCTCCGCCTGAAACGCGCCCCCAGCCTTGCATAACCAATCGCCCACATTCTATGTTCATTATGATTGGATAAAAATGTTCAGGAATCGTAACAGAACAGACATGCTTCCCGCTGAAATGGCCTCGCTCATCACGCGCAAAGATCGAAAACCGGGCGAAAGCATGCTCCTTATTGAACTCCTGCATATAGAGACGCTTAGGCTCAGCATGAAGAAGTCGAACCGTGTTCTCTGCCTCTTCCATCTTGGCCAGGGGATGCCACCTCCAATCCCCGCGATGTCTTTTGGGATGATACAGCCACACGTACTCAGGATCATGCGCGGGACGAGCGGCTACAACAAGGTCCGATCCGCTCGACAAAACCATTGAGTTCTTTGTTTCCCCCTGACGAGGAGATACTTCCCTCCAACCATTGAACCGAGGTAGAGAGGTTTGATACACATGAAAATGCCCTTTGTGTTGGGCTAAGATCCAAATGCACTGGCCGCATAGACTGACCATGTGGATTTTATTCATATTTTTTGGCAATCGTATCTTTCTCTCTCCAGTGGCAGGATCCAGCCACTGGCCCTTATATCCCTGCCTTGAACCCCGATAGGCAAGAAAAACCCTGCCGCCCAACGTTCGCAAAAAACAATCACGCGTATGAAGGGGCAGCTCCAGCCTAGCGGTTAAAGGCTCACGCAGGGTAGAAGCCTCCGGCATGAGAAGCGGCGTAGCTGAACCTTGCAACAAAGCACTCTCGTCATAGATTAAATAAGCCTGACCTGAAGATAAATCCACGGCAGATACACACGGTTTCAACAAGCAGGCCCATTCCCAGCCTTCCTCAGTCTCATGCTGTATATCTTCCAGCAAGTCTTCCCAGCACAAATTCAACGCTTTCTCTCCCACAGGTTGTGGTGTATCCCCGCGATTCTTTTCTCGCCTATAGAGAACCGCGAAAAAGAGAATCCCCAAAAGGAAGAAAGAGTACTTCCCTTCCCGCGAGGAGGGATAGGTTCTCAAAAGAGGCAAGAGCGCCTCTGGTTCCACGCTTTGAGTAGGTGACCGCACTTCGCCTGAACGACCCGTCCCGGCAGCACTCCCCCCTCTTGCATTCTTGCCCGCCAACGCCTCACCTTCAGTATATGGCTTAAATTCTGGTGACGATAACGAATCCCCGCCGGGGTGCGAGGGCTCTCTGTTGGTATTTCCCCCTTCGGGCTGCTTAGGTGATGAGGCATTAACAGAATTCTGGAGAACTACCATATCTTTGACTTCAGGAGCATCCTTCTCTCCTTCATTCTGCGAAGAAGGAGTAAACGAAGGTGGTTGTTCGGATAAATCCGTGGGATTTAGTGCAGAGGGCGATGGCTCCCCTGGGGGCGCTTCCGAAGTGTTGGAATCCCGGAGATTCGACCCATCTGCCGGTGTAGCTGAGCGTTGAGTTGGCGACGAATCCTCATCCTCGGACTTATTGCCTTGTGCAGTTCTCTCATACTTACTCAATGAATCATCGCCAGGAGATTTCTCTTCATCGGCTAAAGTCGAGTCCTCCTCTGTTGGCTCAGAAGCCGAACTATTCTCTCCCTCGCAAGCAGGGGCCGCCTCGGGCTTCTTCGACACGGATAGTTCGGGAGCCGTAGATCGAGTATCCCCGTGTATTTCAGTCTCAGACTCGGAAGTGGGTTGAGGCGTTTCCTCCATTTCTGACTGATTATTATTCGTCTTATCAGCCAGAGTGGCATTCTTTGAAGATGGAAACGAAGTGTTAACAGATCTATTATGCTCAGAAGATGGCTCCGAGGAATTCATTGAGGAAGAATCTGAATTTGCGTTGGATAATGTAGGTTGTTGCCCAGGCGAATCCGTGGAATCCTTCATAAAGGAAGACCTATAAAAATCAGGAAAAAACATAGGTTCCAAATCGAAATCATCCATACTCATACCACTTCGCATAAATGAAGCGGGGATAAACTGAGCATTCTTTCCCAAGGATGACCCAGCCGCCCGCAATGAAGTAGCCTCACGATCCACCTCACGCTTGGATTTCACCTGATAACGAAGCCGCAGATCAGGAAGCGTGCGAAAATCCTTGTCGCTGCCGGCAATTCCGTATTCCAGAAATTGCCCGTTCTGATTCAGTTTAATCGTCCCCTGTCTCTTGCTGCTTCGCCAGGCACCATAAGCATGCAAGGGGCTTTGACTTACGCGATAGTGCAGCCGCGAACCCTTCATCTCATCCCAATGATAACTTAGCGCCATTAAATTCGCATTGCGTGACAGACAGAATTCACCTGCAATAAGATACTTCCTATGCGAAGAGGGGGCATATGAATTCAACAGTACAGCCGGGACTTCTTCAGCCTCTTTCCATTGAATCCCGTGCCCACCGCCTGTAAAGACGCCTTTTTGCTGCTGGAACCTCTCCTCTCCATGGGATTGAAAAATCACCACCGGCTCAGAAAAAGAATCCAGTGTAAATGCCACAAACGTACCGCGTATAGATGACAATGGGCTCCATTGAAGTTCAGGTTGATCGATAGAGGCATGATACAAGTGCCATTCGTTTTCCTGCCGCGCGTATATCCATAAATGGTGATGGGCATAAAGCCATTGAGAATACTGTTCACCGGGCGGCAGCTTGCCCCATAATTTCTTCACTTGCGCTGGATCTATAGGCGAAGAGCGGTATACCCCGGGAGGCTCATAGGAAAAATCAGCCTGAAGATAAATCCCCAACCGGCGGAGAGAAAGCGGCTTTCGGCTTGAAGTAGAATCTTTCGATTGCGCAGGTAGACTCTTCCACGAAGCCGCAAAATGCCGCGGGAGATAATGACGCAATTGGTGCATCTCGGCTCCTGCAGAGAGAGACACCCATCCCAAGACGAAAAGTATTGGCATTCTACAAGAGATCATCCTTGATCCTCCCCAAAGCGGGGACTGTCATCCTGACAACCGAACAAGAAATGGATTCGGTCTTTACTCTTCTTTCAAAGTCTAGCCAAATCCAGGCCAAATCTTGCTTATTTAAGTAAGTATAATACCAATCCCCTGAAATAATTCAAGAAACAATTAAGCCATTGAGAAAGGAAGTGATCACCCAGAATCCATGAATTTCTCATAAATTGCATAACAATTTGAAAATTTCTCAAAATGAGAAATTTTATCCACCACTATGTTCTAAACCAATCCCCCGGTTTTAGCCATTGTTTCACCCGTTGTAAGAAAGAAGGCGGCGAGGGCGGACTTTCATCGCCGAGGCGATAATCAAGCCGAACCGGTGGATACGAAAAATCCCCAGAATGCACAGGATTATTACACCACTGAAGAAGCTCATGGGTGGTGGTGTGATAAGTGTATTCCCGCTCGAAAAGCTTTCGTGCGTTATGCGCCATGGCTTGCATCTTATCCGGATGTTGAGCCGCAAGAAGAATCTCATGGGTTAGCGCCATCGGGTTACGCATGGGAACGCTGAGCGCACGATTTTTATAAAAGAGGATTTGGCTTATTTCAGTACCCAGAGTCGTGAGAATAGGCACCCCGCGCGCCATAAACTCCGTAATCCGGTTGCGGGCGCCTACCAGGGTTTCATAGCATGGACGATCTACATTGATACCCAAGTGGACCATACGGAAACATTCTTCCAACTCTTCACGGGATACCCATCCCCGCAAATCAAAACGCTCACGCAAAGGAGATTGACGCACCTGCTCGAGAAAGCGGGGGTACGTCTTTTCGTCATGCCCTTCGATCGCGCCTCCCGTTGAAAGAAAACGAATGCGGCGATCCTGCTTCATTGCCTCTTCCAAGCCGGTAAACAAGGTATCAGCATCGCACCAGAGGTTATACCCTCCACAAAAAAACACGATGAAATCATCCTCCCGCTGCCGGGGCTGCACATGAAAAGGCGTGTTGATATCCCACGCGATAGGGATTTGGGTCACAAGAGGTTCCTCGAAAGTATGGCCGTTAAGGCGCCCCATGGTTCCCAATTCACCAATGAGCGCCATTCGTTGACGCTCCGAAGTCACCGAGAAACGATCAGCACGCTGCAACACCGGCCGGTGGATATTCCAAAAGTGGTGAAGAAAACCCGGTTCGTCGTAGTGATAGGCCTTAGCCTGAGCCTCACCCAAAGGGTAACCGTGAATATCCGCCCACACCGGGAGATCCCCAGCCACCGCCGCGGCGCGCGCGGCGGGATAATCGCAGGCTCCAATCAAAGCTTCCGGTTGGTGTTTTTCAATAAGCGAACGTAAATAGGCATCATCCGAAAAGCGTTGGATTTCATCCACACTGTAATACGTCAGATTATCCCACTGCTCCACTTCTTCCAGCGGAGCCTCTTCTTTCGACTCACCGGTAATCCGCATGCAAACAAGAATGACCTCAAAGCCTTTATCAAGAAGGGGTTTGGTTAAATGCCAGGCGCGGTTCCCTCCACCGTGGAAATGGTGAGATAACTCATAGGTAAGAGGGCCGATGCCAAAAATCATGATTTTTTTCATGAAGGAACTCCGAATTGCAACTCGTAATTACTGGTTTCTGATGATTTGCTCCAGAAATAACGCTGCTTTCGATTTCAAACCAATATGATACTCCAAATGACCCTTTAAGAGCAGACTAATCTCCTTTTTTTGCTGAAGAGAAAGGCGTAAATTGACAGGCTCAACGCTTTGCATCATCTTTCGCAAAGAGACCACAGCCCCGGCTGTGAGTCTTTCGTTTCCCTGGCCGCATTGGCTGCAGAGTAGCCCCCCCTCTTCTTCACTATAATGCCAGCCTGGAGATTGGATCGCTTGACAATGCATGCAGGAATCAATATGAGGTTGGACTCCCGCTTCGAGCAGGAGATGGAGTTGATAGAAGATGAGATCCTCGGGCGAGGGGGTCTGGGCATTCCATCGCTCCAAGATCGCACGTAAAAGCGCCCATAAGCGTGGAGTGGGTTCATGCTCCATGGCAAAATATTCTACCCATTCAGCAATACAAGAGATATAGGCCACTCGAGTTAGGTCGGTTTGAATAAGGTCGTACGTTTGAATCAAAGAGGCCTGGGTAAGAGTCCAAATATCCTGATCACGGGTTTTTGCATAAAAACAACCGTAGATATGATTAAAAGACTGCGTAAGGCCGGCATAACGGCTGGTGGTTTTGACTACGCTTTTAGTCGAAGCGATCAGCTTTCCTTGATCCTGCGTAAGGAGGGTAAGCAAGGCATCGGCTTCTCCCACCCGGCGACGGCGTAAAACAATAGCTTCAGTTTGGATGAGCGGCATTTCAATGCTCGAATTGACTTTAACTTAGGATCCTTTTGGTAAAACTATTAGGTTCATCCTGGATTTAAGTACTTTTTAATTCTACTGAAAAGAAAACATGACATGATTCTATAGCGAGACCTATGACTTTTTTCAATCCTAATGAATCGAACCAAAACACCGAAGGGGCTTGTGTGGAGCGGCTTTCGCAGCAAGCGGCCCTTAAAACCGCACGGAGACAAGCGGTACACATCCCCAAGGCGTTTTCTCCCAAAAAAGGACTCACTTTCGTGATGATCTAACTATTGTATCTGTGAATTGTGCGCGGGAAATGATTACGGGGTAATACCCACAAAATTTACTACACCGGGTGGAAAGGAAATACCAAAGCAAAAAAAGAAGATCAATAAGGGTAAGAGGCTAATATCTGCGTCGAATACATCCCTCGTTAGAATTTGATCCCTAAAAATAAACTGGGGTGGCTGATGGGATTTGAACCCACGACAACCGGAGCCACAATCCGGTGCTCTGCCCCTGAGCTACAGCCACCATAAGATTTAAGTTTGAAATTATCTAGTGAATGATTTTATTTTAACTTGTTCTATTCTTCAATGCAAGACATATTCCCCTCTAGTTCCCGATAAATCTCCAGAACCTTTTTTGTCATCTTTTCACTTGTATAACACGTAAGCAACTCATTCTTGGCAGCATGCGTTATTTCAGAATACGTCTCGGATAATTGAAGCACCCGTTCAAGCCCCTCATAAATCCCCTCCGCGCTTGGCGTCGCCAGAAATCCCGTTTTTCCTTCTATGATAAGATCACGATTCCCCAAAACATCGGTCGCAAGAACAGGGATTTCCGCATCCCAGGCTTCCAGCACCGTCAACGGCAATCCTTCCCACAAAGACGGAAGCACAAACACATCCATACAGGGATACAATTCCCGTACATTGAGTTGATTGCCTGTAAAAATGCAGCGAGAAGCGATCCCCAATTCCTCTGCCATCTTCATCAAACGAACTCGGTCAGGCCCATTTCCGACGAGAAGTAAATACATGTTTTCTGGCGGCTCTAACCATCCCCACGCTTGCAGCAAGCGATCCACGCCTTTTTGCCATTGCAAACGCGCAACCGTCCCAAAAACCCATGCCTCTTGGGGAATATTGAAAAGCCCGCGTCCTTTTTGACGCAAATGTTGATGCTCCTCGCGCGTCCAGGATTGCAAGGGAATTCCATTGGCGATGACATGGGACTTTTCTTTTGCTTTGGGTAGGCTCTCTAATAACGATTTCCGACAACTGGGTGATACACAGATGATCCTATCGGTTTGAGGTAAAAGGAAGGACTCTAACGCGTTCACATAAAAACGGGAAATGGCACGCGCATAATGCGGAGGATGATACCCATGAACAGTATAAATAAAGGGCAGCCGAGTAAAAGAAAAAACCCGCGCCAACCGTGCGATTAAGGCTGCACGATGCCCATGAACATGCACATGGGTAAAGGAAGAATGATGCAAAAGCGGCTTTAATCGAACAATCGCTGTAGGAATCCAGGCTTGCGCCAAAGGGATATCATAGAAGGGTATTTCTTCGTTTTGTAACGTTTGAAAAAATTCAGGATGATCGTTAGGAGCAGCGATTGATACCTGATGCCCGTTCCGCCTCAAACCATCAGCGAGATGCTTGACATGAATCGCCGCGCCTCCCTGAAGCGATGCGACAATATGGAGAATGTGATACGCCCTGGACATGCGTATGTCCTACAAATTCATACTATTAGATACCGGGTTTTTGCCATATTTCAATCAAAAGATCCCAGGAGGCCCCCCGGCTGTATCCCGACCACCCTCCGAGGATCCAGCGCCCTATCGCCTTGGCGGTCAAATAAAATCGAAGTAGAAGCAAACGAAATCCCCCGAAATATTTCTTCGTGAAATAGCATTGGCTGCGGCGATACTCAATTTCAGTCGACTCGGGATCTTGATTCACACTAGCGCCATGAATGTGACGAACCTGCACTTCAGAGGTATGATAAAGTTTATGCCCCAATTCGCGGGCGCGCAAACACCAATCCATATCCTCAAAAAAGAGAAAGAAATTCTGATCCCATGGCCCGATTTCTTCCGCCGTCGCCCGCGCAAACAACATACAAGACCCGGACACCCAATCCACTTCACGGGTACGACAGGCCTCGCTCATCAATGCTTTTCTTGCCCACGTCTCTCGGTTAGACAACGCTCGATCCCATTCACGCCGCTTCCGTTCAGCTGCCGTCGTGGGATACGCTCCCCACGTTAACTGAGGAAAACCATCTTCTTCAATATGCAAAGGCGCCACCATCCCCGGGAAATCCAAACGCTCCCAAATGCGGGACAGGGCGGCCACTTGTTCAGGGGAAATCATAATATCACTGTTAAGCAATAGTATCTCTCGATTGCGGGTGGAGGCGAGACCTTCATTCACCGCCGCCGCATAGCCATCGTTTTGACGGCGTGGAATAAGATGCACTTCGGGAAACTGAGATTCAACCATGGTCGCACTCCCATCGGTGGAATGATTATCCACCACGGTAACACGATAATTTGCGCGGCGAGTCAACACTCTGGATTCCGAGCGCAAAAGAGATTTGAGTAGAGTTTGAAGATGATTCGAGCAATTGTAGTTGATTATTATGATGTCAATCACGTGATACTCTTTGATCTCGTCTTTGTAGATGATCCTGAGGGCTGAATCACAATTCTCTTAATCCCCAATCCCTCACTTTCAAGAACCGAGGGGCAAGCTCATGCTTGCCCCTGGTGTATTATTGTCTTACTTTTTTATTCCTCAAAGCCCAAAATACCCATCTTCTTTCGCTTTAAAAGAAAATTGAGTTATTCTGCCGAAAACTCCACCGTCGGTCCATCGGCATAGTTAGCATAAGCCTCAACGACATTTCCTTCTTCTACATCCCCTTCATGAATATAGAGACGGTACTGTAAACGTAACGTTTCTCCCATAGATAAGGTATAGCTTCCATCCACCGAATTATCAATAAAATGACTTAAGCCAAAGGGATTCGCCGTAAAGAGCCCATAAGTGCGCACGTGATAACGGGTGGGATAGAAGATATTGCTTGGATTATCCATAATCGTCATACCAACCTTCTTATCCTCGACTTCCCCACTGTAATCACACCAACGCGCTGCTTTTCCCCAGGCTTCACCGCCCGATTGTCCATGAACGTTGGTAATTTTTCCCCCGCTTTCTTCTTTCATAGTCCCTGCGACGCGCAAAGAAAGCAATCCGCCTTCTTTCGTATCTCCAAACGTTACCTCACCTTCAGTCGCAGCAAACGTCAAATCAAAATCGATCATACGGGCTTCATCCGATGTACCCCATACCGTCACATGCCGGCGTTCTTCCAAAACTTTATTCCCTTCTTCATCCGTCCAATCATTGACCGCTTCAAAAACACCGCATACGGGGCTGTCTTCGATGACAGAAAATTCTTTTAAATGCTGATAGCCCTGCTCATCCCCCAGATGCCAGAAATTAACCCCATTGACATCCCCATGCGAGACCCACAAAGATTGATGATGGGGGTGATCATGTTTCTCTCCCTCGCGTGGATCAAAGGGAAAGCCCCGGGTCATACGGGCGCCATCAGGACCAAAGACGGGATAGAAGATAGGACGCGGCTGTTCCTCATTGACCGCATATTTATAAGTCGTAAACGGTTTTCCCGCAACTTTTATTTCCAACTTTTCCTCATCCCGTTGTAACGAGACCGGATTCTCAGCAGGGGCTTTTCCATTGGTAATACGATAGTCCCGCTTTTCAAACGGCTCTAAGCCATTCACAATAAAACGGATTTCCCAAACAAATTGATCCAAGGTTTGCACATACGTTCCTTCGGGACTCATCTGGAATGCATAATCCGGAAGATTGCGCCGAATCACGAAGAGCGGAATCTCTTCCTCCTCATCCTCAACATTCACCAACTTCCAATCGCCTTCCGCTAAATTAAACCAAAAATCACTCGGTTTCACTTTGAGCACCACAGGACAATGATCATGGGGATTCGATCCTGCCATAACCGACAATCCAACCGCCCACGATGAGGTTCCCAAACACAAGAGTCCTACGCATAGAGCAAAAAATAACGTTTTTCTCATGATACTTTTCTCCCCGTTTTTATTTGTTTATGTGAAAACTTTTTTTAAATAAGCCATGCTTTCTCGGGCAATGGTTTCCCCATCTGGAGAGTAATCAAAGACTTCCACCGATACATATCCAGAATAACGAATTTCATTTAACGCGGCGGCAATCGGGGTGAAATCGACATCCCCGGTACCAGGCCCCCTCTTATTGCGATCGTTAGCGTGGAAATGCCCCAAGACCTTCTTGTAACGGCGAATAACCTCCTCGGGCTCATGAAACTCCCCGCCGCACATCGCCTTCGCATCGAGGTGCAGTTTTAAATTCGGGCTATTCACCGCATCGATGAGCGCTTGCGCATCCCCAGCACTGTTGATGAAATTGGTTTCGGCATGCGAGAGAGGCTCGAAACAAACGCTCACACCGCATTCTTTGGCGGTCTCCATGGTGGATTGATAAAAATCGACGGTGCGTTTAAACGTCTCCTGATACTTTTCACTTTCATCCCAATTACGCTGCTTAGGAGAGCCATGCACCATAACACGCCCGCCTAGATCGGCACAAAAACGCATCAGCTCTTTGTAATAATCCACCGTTTGCCGCCGGATCGAAGTGTCGGCACAGTTGATATGGAGCGGCATTTCTTCCCCCTTCGGTAACACCAACAACCAATGCAGACCGATAATCTCAAGACCGTTATCGGAAGCGATTTTCTTCAATTCCTCTCTTTCGGACGAGGAAATATCCGTCACTTTTTTCCCCAATGTAAAGGGGGCAAGTTCAATCCCGTCGTATCCTAATTTTCCCGCACATTCACACACTTCTTGGAATGGTTGGTTCTGGAAGGTTTCATTGCAAATCGCGAGTTTCATCATGCATCGCTCTCCGAATTCTCTGATTGATAAAAATAAAAACATCTAACTTTGATCTTACGTGAGAGAATCCGGTATCGTCAAGGTATAAACCGGCATGATTTGGAAGGGAAAAACCTCGGTATCCACCAGTTTTCCCTCCTCCGTCCGAAAGAGAACCCAAATTCTCGATGAATCCAAACAATAAATCACCCCATAATCATCTTCCTTTACATCCCCAATCCCCTCTTTCGCCGTTACGTAATGCCCTACCTCAATCACCATATTCCGGTACACCATGGCGGCTTCACTTTGCTTCACTTTTTCAAGACAATCCGCCAACCGATCTCGCTCTTGTTGATCCGTCAAATGCTGAAGAATGACTCGCAAACCATCCCCCAGATGAGAATCACGGAATTCAGCATAACTCTCCCCCGTATTCCCTTCCCGAATACAACGGGCAATAAGATGCACCGTTGAATCTTCATAGGATACAAAAACCGACCAAATCAGGGCTTTTAAATAGAGATAAAAACTTCGGCTTTTTGCGAGATCCATCGTCTTCCCTTTAATAAAATAAGTGAGGAGCCAAATTCTACCCCTCACTCTATTTTACTTTTAAATGACAAAAATTAATATATGTATTATTCACCATTTTCCAAAATCAAGAATAGATTAACCCCTCTAAGCATGCATCATTCGCTTAAGATGACGGGTCGCCAGAAATTTAAACGTATTCCATGTATGGCGTGGGCGCGATAAAACTCGCCGCAACTGCCGCACATCCTTGAAAGGACGGGTCATTTTATGCCAATCCCATTCGTTATACGCCATCCGCAAGGCTTTTTCTAAATCACGCCCCGTCAGTGCATTGGTACGCAAAACCGATTCATTACAACCATCATATTTCGACCAATCCTGAGTTAGCAACTTCCCATCTTCCTCCAACATTTGGTAGAAAGTCGACCCCGGGAAAGGCGTCATAATCGAAAACTGCACGGTTTCGGGATTCAAGCGTTTGGCAAAATTGATCGTCTTACGCACCGTTTCCCAAGTCTCACCCGGCAGCCCAAAACTGAAGGTTAAATGCTGGTGAATCCCTAGTTCGCGCGTATATCGGACGGCTTCTTCGACTTTTTCCAAATCCAAACTTTTATCCGCGGCATCCACCAACTCTTGCGAGCCAGATTCTACCCCATACTTAATTCCTTTAAGCCCGGCTGATTTCATGGCTTCTAGGGTCTCGCGATCGGAAGTATCCGCGCGCGCCATCGCTGCCCAAGGAAGCTTCAAATCACGCCGTTTCAATTCTTCGCACAGGGTCAGCAACCGTTTCTTCCCTATATTAAAAGTATCATCATCGAAATAGAAAGAACGAAAACCATACTGCTTGACCATCGCCTCGATCTCATCCACCACATCGACGGGATCACGGGTACGGTATTGGTTATTTCCATACATGATCTGCGGCCAGGCACAAAAGATACACTTGAAAGGACACCCTCGGCTTGACCACATTTGCAAACTCGGCTCGGGAATCCCCCCGGGCAGGTCGTAATAATTCATCATTGGGAGTTGCTCCCGCGCCGGCCAGGGAAGCGAATCCAAATCCTTGATCACTTCGCCCCGTTGATTCTCGCAGTATTCACCCGACTCATCACGATACACCAGATTCGGCACCGCAGACAACTCATCGCCACGCTCCAAGGCTTGCGCGAGCCTCAAGACCGCCAGATCATATTCTCCCTTCAACACGAAATCCACTTCTGGATGAGCTTCCAAAAATTCAGTGCGGTACATATCCAAATGTATCCCGCACAAACAGATCTTCGCTTGGGGACATTGTTCTTTAATTCGATGAACCTGACGCAAATCGGTATCTAACGATGCGGTAGAAACTTCTAAAATAACAAGATCCGGTTGAAAACTCGCCGCCCGTTGAATAAATTCATCTTCGTGTATGCGTTCCGCCACCCCATCGACAATCCGGTAAGCATACCCTTCTTGCCCCAACAAGGCTGCGGCATAGGCGAGATAAAAGGGGAACGGTAAATACCGGCTGCCCTCTTCTTCCAGGTGAGGCCAACGCGAGCCTGCGCGCACCCCATAAAAGCCTTCTTTTAACCACGGTCCGTTTCCCAAAAATACTTTTAAAGACATAAAACCTTCTCTCCTTAAAAGTTCCCTTTTGTCCGTCTAACTCATTGTACTTCATTCAGAGAAGTGGAAGAAGAATCACCATATAAATCATAGCGGGTACACAAGCGACAAACAAAGCATGCGGGAACGATAATCGCTGTGCAATTTGAAATCCGCGAGTACATACATAGAGTGAGCCAAGTTCAGCTGCAATCGCTCCAAGGAAAGGTATCAAACGTAGACATTGGATGATCATGGCATAACAACGGACTTCAAATGTGACTTTATATCCATGCCTCCCTTGGAATATTCGAACAAGTAAATGTTGTATCCATGATGCAATGATTATGTAATAAACCAGAAAATCCAATTGCATGAACAGAATATCAAGAAAGGAAATCGATTGTAAGTTTTCACTCATATCGAGTACGTAATCTTTGAAAGGAACATTGCCCGATGAGGGGGCTCCCTCTCCGCTTGCATTTCCCCCTTGGCTTAATTCCTCTTCTACGGCCCCAGACTCCATTCCCTCTATTTCACTCCATTGGCTTAATAAAAAGGGATAAAAAACCTTAATATAAAAAAGATTCATGGGCAAAAAGAAAAGAAGAATACACACGATCGCATAGAGCATCGGACGAGTCAGATTCTCACCGGACGGAAGCCGCTCGAAAAACTTCACCGGCTCCAGCAAGACTTCCTTTCCGGTTTGATAAAACGCCTGCACCAGGCCTAACTCATCCATCCGATCCCAGGGGACCCGCACCTGATATTGAGGTTCTTTCGGAGCCTCACGATCCATTTTTGAGACAAACCCCTCCCAACAGAGTTGGCAATAGGGTTCGCCCTCCACCAAGATCGTACAGCCTTCACACACATTTTTCTTACAATGCGTGCATTGATATTTCGCTTCTTTATTTGAATGATAATAACAATATTCCATGGATTTATTTTTCTATGCTCATAATGCAAATAAATTCAACTCCATCATACTGTAATTCTTTCTAAACCAGAAGCAACCAACGAAGAATCCTCACTTCATTCCCCTTTGAGAAATTATAAATCGGTATCATAATTATATCTTGTTCATTTCTAACTCTTGAAAAACGTAATCCCATAAAAAATCGAGTTCAAATCGTTCGTTTTTCTTGGTACAAAAAAGTAATCTTTTTGAAAATAAAGGAGAAGCAGGTTAATCATGGATGTCATTCTGACCGATTCGATACCCAATTTAGGCGATCAGGGTGAAGTGGTGAACGTGAGAGGCGGCTATGCACGTAACTATCTCATTCCCAAAGGCTTGGCTTTCCCCGCCTCCTCCGCGAATGCCGCGAAGATCGAGCATCAAAAACGGATCTTGACCGATAAACGCAAACGACAAATCAAAACCGAAGAAGATCTCGCCCGCCGTCTATCAGAAACTGAAGTTAAAATTCCTATGAAAGCTGGCGAAGGAGATCGGCTTTTCGGTTCCGTCACCTCGCAAAACATTGCCGACGCACTAAAAGAAAAGGGCTTTAATGTCGATCGCCGAAAAATTGAACTCGAGGATAACATCAAAGCCTTGGGAGTCTTCACGGTTCCAATTAAATTCACCGGCGACATTGTGGGGAATGTCAAAGTATGGGTGGTGAAAGAAGATTAAGCCCCATTCTCTTAGGCTTATCTTACTCTCCCTCCATCAATGAACGGGAGAGGTACCCATGACACTTTCAAAACGAAATCACACACAGCCCTTACACCGACGAGGATGGATTTGGGCTGTGTGTTTTTTTCTTTGGCTTTCTTCCAACTTGGTCCACAGCCAAGAAGAAGAAAGCCGGTCGATTCCTAACAGTTTTCTCGTCACCACAAACTCCACCCTTCGTGCCGCCGAAGGTGAATTGTTCCTGGGGATCGAATCCGCCAATCACACAATCCAACCTCTAGTTTGGCATATCCCCTCCACAGGAATCGTGACCTGCAGCACCACCTCCGAAGAAGCCGACTACTTCTTTCATTTTCAAGAAGAAACCGTCCAATCCGCCTCAAAAAGTATGAAAGTAGGAATTCTTTCCGCCACGGTAAGCCTTCACGCCTCACAAGAACCCCAAACCTCCTTCTGGATCGCATGGCGTCCCGGCGCCTTGGATCAACCCCATCCCTACGGCATCTCGCTGGACAAAGAAACTCAACCCCCTTCCTCCTGGAACCACGATCCCTTTCAATGGACCCCAGCCGCGAGCTGGTATTTCCACGAAAAAGCCTTCATGAGAAATCAGGAAATCATTTACTACAAAGCCTTCTCTGAGGGGTGGAAGCAAGAACGCTTTGTTCGCGAGATCCAATTGCCCTATCGCGACATACAACCTAAATCCGTACTGGGCTGCACCCGCTTTTACCAAACGATGGCAGAAGGCGAAGAAGAAGTGGTTCATATCGTCGTTCCCTTTCATCCGCTGCCTTACGAAGAACGCGAGATCCTTGCTTCCCTCTTTCCCCAAGATTAAGCACTACCCCCACGACGAATCGAAGCCACCTGATCAGCCAATATCCCAAAGAAGAAAACAAGCACCCCAGAAATCATCAAAAACTCTGCCCCGCTGGGAATATTAAACTCCTTAAGAACAAAAATATTGAACAAGGCATACCCCCCCCCCATCAGAAAAAGAAACCCACTCGCAGGCACAAACACTTTAATCGGATTAAAAAGAGCCGCAATACGGATAATAAGCAGTATAGTGCGAAACCCATCCATGATCGAAACCGTACTGCGCCGTCCTACCCGAGGTCGAGTTTGAATGGGAATGTAAGCAAGATTCATCCCATCTTTGAGCATCGCTAAGGTTAGGGTGGTCGAGAATGAAAAACCATTCGGCAGCAAATGGGCATAACCCAACGCATCGTCTTTACGAAACAAACGCAAGCCCGAGTTGACATCCAAGGGCTTAACCCCGACCAAAAACCCTGAAAACCATTGTAAAAAGCGTTTGCCCGGGATCCTCGACGCATACTGATACGACCCTTTTTGCCGCACCCCAATAACCGCATCACAACCCTGCTGCATCTGTTCATAGAGGCGCACGATATCGCCCGGGTCATGCTGCCCGTCTGCGTCCAACGTTACAATCCACTCATAATTCGCCGCCCGAATTCCCGCCTTGAGCGAGGCCCCATACCCCCGCGTAATCCATCGTTGGATCACACGCCCTCCCGCCTTTCGCGCCTCTTGCGCCGTTTCATCTTCTGAACCATCATCCACTACAATTACCTCATGCGGGATCTTGTGGAGCGCCTCTCGTATCCCTTGTAAGACATGAGGTAAGCTTTGGGCTTCGTTATAAGCGGGTATGATAATTGAAAGAGGCTTTTTATCACTCAATTTTCTTTCTCTCCATCATTCCTGTGGCTTTTCGTCGTCCTAAGGGGAATACATTTTAATCAAGACGAGATGACCTTTTGCAATAAATATAAACTAGAATACAATTGTGGTTCATCCTGTATTTGAGTCCTTTTTGATACATTAAAAAGAAAACAGAACATGAATCTTGTTATAGTAATCACGCTTCAACAGAAAACTCTAGGAGCCTGAATA
>CAYQOX010000018.1:0-79332 GCA_964419335.1 uncultured bacterium
ATGTAAATTGAAAATAACCATGGTTCTCACTTTAGAATCATGTTCTGTTTTCTTTGTTAATGTATCAAAAAGGACTCAAATACAGGATGAATCAGAACCAATCCAAGTAGTTGGCGAGGAGTATCACATTGTGAAACTTCATTCGTTCTGGTTAGAATAAAAAAGTTGCCGGGAGAGACGTGCAATCCCGGCAACCTTCCTGCAGGAATAGATAATAATTATTGCACTTCGACAAACTTTTCTTTTGGGACGTTACAAATAGGACATTTTTCAGGCAATTCGCCGATTTCCAAGTTGCCGCAGACGGGACAAAGATAGATTGATTTGGATTCTAGGTCTTTGCCGGATTGGACTATTTCAAGGGCTTGTTTATAAAGTTGGTAATGCACTTCCTCTGCATCGCAAGCGTTTTTGAAACCGACCTCGGCGCGTTTTTCTCCTTCTTCTTGCGAGTTTTTCAAAAAATTGGGATACATATCGGTATACTCATAATGCTCGCCCGCGACCGCAGTTTTAAGGTTTTCCTCTGTGCTTTTGATTCCGTCCATCGCCCGTAAATGGGTGTGAGCGTGGATTGTTTCCGCTTCAGCAGCGGCACGGAATAGTTTGGCCACTTGGGGGAAACCATCCGCTTCGGCCTTTTTAGCAAAAGCTAGATAGCGCCGGTTGGCTTGGCTCTCTCCTGCAAAAGCTTCTTGTAAATTATCTTTTGTACTCATTTTGTTTCCCTTTCTCTTTTGTGAACGCATTTCATACTTCGTTATTTCTTTAAGAATGATTCTTAATTAAGATTTATAAGAGAAAGCAAAAAAAAGTCAAGCCTTATCCCCGTAGAAAAGCCAAGGAAAAAGGAATTGTGTTATATCTTATAAAAGTTATCAACATATCTTTTCTTCCTTGTTGATGGTTTAGGATTTTCGTATAGAGTAAAAATACTCGGATGTGAACCCGTGGAATGAATAATTGCATGCTATAATAGGAAGTGTTCCTTAATAGGAATCATTATTTACGAATAAAGCATTATTCATCTAATGGAAAAAGCATGAAAAAGAGACCTCAAAAAGAAATCGAAGAGCGTATTGAGCATTTCAATGAGTTATGCCGACAGCATGACTTAAAAATAACGCATCAGCGTTTGGAAATTTTCCGGGCGTTGTTAGAGACAATCGACCACCCCACGGCCGAAGAGGTTTTTCAACGTATTCGTCATAAATTGCCGACGGTTTCGATTGATACAGTGTATCGTACGCTCACTTTATTTGAGTCTTATAACTTAATCTCGCGGGTTCAATGTCTCTCGGATAAAGGACGATTTGATTCCAATGTAGAGCCGCATCATCATTTTATTTGTACTCAATGTAAAAAGATACAGGATTTTTATTGGCCAGAATTTGAACAACTGGAGTTGCCAGAGAATGCATTATCGTTGGGAGAGATGAAAGTGAAACGGGTAGAATTGCGCGGAATTTGTGAGGAATGCAAAAAGGATGAAATAGAACAATAAGAAAGGGTGAGCAAGAGATGCTCACCCCCTATTTGATTGTATAAGGATCAGAGATTATTCCGATTGGACTTTGAGGGTTACCACATCCCAAGGCTTGAGATCAACCGAGATAACCCCATTTTCGATTTCCAATTCTGCAATAGGATCTTCTACACCATTACATAGCTCGACCTTGGTGATGGGATCAATCGCAGGGATTTGTAAGTTGGCGGTGGTGGACTTGCCACTCATTTCACGCAGACGAACAACATAGCCCTCGGTAAACTCGGCGCGTTTAAATCCAGAGATAAGCACATTATCCGGTTTGGCGGTTAGCATGGAATCCATGGTTTCGCGTTCGGCCAGGGTCCAGTCACGTCCAAGACGGGCGGCTTTGGCGAAGGGGATTTCCCCATCGCCATGAAGAGCGAAGCGGAAGGTGAAGTGGCCGGCTTGTCCTGCTTTGTAATTGGTGAACCAGTAGTTATTCATGATATAGCCATATACATGGCCGTTTTCGATGGGCAGTTCGGTGAGCCATTTGTTGGGATTGATATCTTGAAGCGAGATGAGCGGGGCATCATAGGTGATGAATAATACATCTTGATCCTGATTACGCACCCGAAGCCAATTTTGGAGTGTAAACCAATCCTTGCAGGCACCCGGGAGCCAATCTTGCCCCGCACGAACCACGGCGTTGGCTACGGCATAATCGATCTGTGGATTGTTTCCAGCGAAAGGAAACGCGATGTACACGCCTTCTTTGTCGTAACGGTATTTCTTTTCAAGATCATATTGAAATTCGATGAGTTCTTGCGTGTTATCCAGGGTTAGAGTGAGGACAATTTCCGGGAAAACTTCATGCGTAGAATAAATCTTCACTTCGTTGTCTAAATGTTCGATGCGCTGGAAGGTGGAAGTGGTGAAATCATAGGGTGGTTCATTGTTACGGGCGTAAATTAATGTCCCGAGCTGATAGGGTGCATCTTGGTCGATTAATTCTTTGCCGTTGTCGCGATCGAGGATGCTGGATAGACCGCCGGTTTCGGTGTCGATGGTAATTTTATATTTTGGTGAGGCGATGATGTTATCCTCGATGGTCATATCCCGGTTAGCCTCTGCATTGTTTTCGATTTCCTTACGGGCGATTTCCAGCAGCGAGCGTGCTTGGACATGGGCATCGTGGGCAAACTGGGCTTTGATCTTATATTGATTCAAGACCTCGGGTTTTTGTGGTTGAGAAACGGAGTTGTGGGCTCCCCAGGTGTGTTCGTTATAGAGCAGGATTTTATGCCACAGATCGGCGAACATGTCGCGGTAGTCCTCTTGGATTTCGCCTTGAGCATGAAGACCGGTTAGCAGCATTTCTGCCAGCAGGGCATCTTGTTGATTGTAGCGGTTGAGGATGGTTTCATGAGCGGATGAACCGGCGCCATCTTCCCAATAAGCACCTCCATCGCCGCTGATGGTATCAACTTGCTCTCCGTATTTTTCCTCAAAGGTGGAGAACCATTCAGTGTTGGTGGTGAAGACAATTTTTGGGTAGGCATATTTTTCGTTCCAGGCTTCGACGGTTTTTGGCAGCTGCTCGGTGAGGGGGCGATTATCGCCATAGGCTCCGTGGATATGGATGGAGTCGTAAGGGTAACTGGGGCGGTCGTAGGATTCCAACAGAGCCGGGATGCGACGTTCGGCTTCGGTGAGATCTGCTTCGCGTTCTTCTCCCGACCAGGCATCGGTTAACCCAATTGCCCCGGCTCCGGCATAGTGATCGTGGAAATAGGCAAGCACCTTTGAACCATCCGGCCCCTGCCACCAAATGGGAGAGCGTTCATAAAGCCCGCCGCGGAGTATTTTTCCGCGGGTGCTGTTAATGCCCATGCTGAGATATTTCACGCCGCTCTTGCGCAGGATGGTGGGGACTGACCAGATGTGTGAGGGGGCGTCGGTGAGGGTTGCGCTGGCGAAGGGGATATCATACTTGCGGCTCATTTTTTTAGAGAAATAGAGTGAGCGGAAGGCTTCTTCGTCGCTGAGAAGGCCGGTGAGTAAGTTGCCATAGAAGGCTTCCACCTCCAGGCGTTTATTGCGTGCGAGATGGAAGAAATGTTTGATCATTTCTTCGGGGCGGCTTTCCATCCACTCTTCCATGACGTAGCTGGATTCCACACTCCAAACAAAATCGGGATAATCATCCAACAGTTCCAGGGCTTTGTCGTTGCTATCGCGATGAATTTCCATCGCTTCCGGCTGCAGGTGGGTGTAACCGATATCGACGTGGGCTTGAGGCACGACGGAGATCGTCCATTTACGGGAAGGTTGGACGGAAATGCTTTTTTCGGCCAAGAGAGTATTTTCTTCAAAAATCTCGACCTTGGCTTCGCCCTCGTCTTCTATTTCAGGAATGCTCAAATCATAGGAAACATAGCCAAGTGCATTGGATTGTAAATCTTGGGAATACTGTTCATTGTTGAGACCAAGTCGGACATGGAGTGATTCAGCATTGACCGGAAGTAGAAAAGAGACCCGGGCTTGCTGTTTCAGACCGTCATTACTCCGAACAAAAAACGGGAGGACGTTAAATTTTACCTCGTCCACCGCGAGCGTTTTTTTCGCATCGGCGCTGTCATGGAGAGAGAGTGAATCCCACACCACCCAGTTGGAGAGGGTAGAAATCGTGAGGGTGTTTTTGCCTTCGGTGATATCTTCATTGGGGATAATGAAATCAAAATGGAAGGGTTCCGCGAGCGAATAATTTCGCCAGGCGTCTTGATGCCCACCAGGGGGGAAATGAATGGTGTAAGGCGTATCATTGACTTCAATATTCAAACCTAAAGGTTGGTTTGGGTGATAGGCGAGGATGCGTATTTTGAGGACATACCCTTCGGAATCAACTTTGGGGATATCGAAAGTTATATTAAATTTGTTTGACCGGCTTCCTCCCCAGTTGTCGCCGGGGCCGGGTTGGATACCTACCCAATCTTCGCTGGGTTTGGATTCGCCGATGATGTAATCCACATCTTCAGGAAAGTGATCAAGATATTCATAGGGGTTTTCGCTGACGGCGAATTCAGAGGCTGTTTGGTCTTCTTGCCCAATCGACCAGATCTCATCGGCATGGATGGGTTGAATCATAATGAGTGAAAGCAATAGTGAGGCACTAATAAACAAGGCGATTTTGATTTTCATTGAACTATCCTCCCAAATAGATAGACGAAATATGTTTGATCATATTGCATCGTCAATCAATTGTCCATATGTTCATACATAATAAGGCGACTTTTTTCTTTACCAATTGTCAAAGTGAATTTTGTTTTCTTTTTCCAATTGAATGAAATGATCCAGACTTTTGGTGGCTTGCTCGAGCTCGACCAATGCATAGAGCAAAAAACCAACCCCGTCGACCGCTTCGTAATAGGGTTTGGCGGGATGGCCGCGGAAGAGTCCCTTGTGATGCAGTTTGGTCATAGCCCGTTCGGCGTAAGTACGTGCCTGGTCGAGATAGGATTTATCTTTTGTGAGGGCGTAAAGATGGAGGAAAAAGGAAATGGCACGGCCGTATTTTTCGGCATAGGTTCCCTGATGGCCAAACTTTTCATTGTACTCATCATACCATGTGTTTTCGGATTCTTGCGAGCCGGGGGGTGTTTTTACGATCCAGCGGGCGAAACGCTGGGCGGTTTGGAGCATAAGGGGCTCGCGGGAGAGATGGAAAGCGTGGGCATAGGCTTGGGCTGTGTAGAGGGGAAATTGGTACCCCGCGACGTAGGGTTCCCACAAATCTAAATGGCCGCGAGGTTCGTATTTGGCGTAACCCTCTTTCATTCGGGGGCCGGGGATTGGAGTCCCATCCAGTTTCAGGGCTCCCCAAAAGAGGCCGCTTTGGGGGTCATAGCCGTATTTTGCGTAGGCCTTGAGGTAGGCGAGCGCATGATCGAGAAACATGGATTCGCCCGTCAGCTCATAACACTTCATAAGGGCATGGCAGTAACAACCGGTAATCGCGGTGACAAAGCTGCCGCCATCGAAGCGATCGCTGCCCGCGTTGGGGCGTTCGGGGATTAAATCGGTTTGGGGATTGCGGCGCTCCCAGTAATACTTCGCGATGAGTTTGGCGCGATCGAGCCAGGCGGGTTCTTGGGTTTTGGTGTATAGAAAGGCGAACGCGTGCATGATGGCGCCACCGCTCATGGTGAAATCGCAGCCGCGATTTCCATCGCCATGCCGATTGATTTCGCCGGTTTTTTTATCGATGACGTGCCATTCCCAGATGGCATCGATTTCTTGGCGTACTGCTTCAGGGTTTACCTCCCACAGATGATCCCAGGCGATGGCGTGAATTGCGTGGATTTCATGATGGTTGCCGCTATGGCCATCTTTTTGATCTTTGTAGACATCGTAATGGCGGTGCCATCCCCACCAGAAGAAGCCTTTCTCGTCGGCTAGGTGTTTCATGTAGGTTTCCATGTAATCATGGGCAGATTGTTTGTATTTTGGTTGGTTTTGTAGGGAAGCCACGGTCATCATGGTTTTTATTAGAGGTTGATCGTGAAGCAAATTGGCGCCGGCGGGATTGCGGCGCTCACGGCGGGTAACCCGCCAAGCTTCGTCAAGGGGTTTGGGATTTTGAGGACATGTTTTGGTCTCTACATCGAGAATGCTGACAAAGATAGGTCCTTGTTTTGTGCCGTATTCATCTCTTCCATGTTTTATAAGTTGATCAAGGCAGGTGGTGACATGATCAATATAAGAGGCTTTCTCTGTGGAGAATGAAGTGGGGAGAAGCACAAGCGAAAAAACAACCATCATGGTAGGTAGCAACATTTTCATTTGGTTCGCACTCCTGGAAAGTATGGGATTGAATGATTTATCATCGCATGAGATGGAGGAAATGAAAAGGAATCGCGAGTGGATAGGGGTGAGGTGCAAAAAAAGAAGGGCGTCATTTTATCTGATGATGACGCCCTTCTTCGATCCAATTGTTTACGAGATGATTTATTGGGTTAAGATGAGGGTGCCGCGCGAGGACCCCTCTTGCACCATAAAAGCATAGACGAGGGTGGATGAATCTGGGGCTGTAAGGGAATAAAGCCAGCCATCATCAACCCGTTCACCTAGCATGGTGAGAATATCCGCTCCCACGAATTTTATCCCCAGTTCTTCGGGAAGGCCAATATTAATGATCTCTAGCGGTGTGGGCAAACGTTGTTGTTGAAAAATTGATTCACTGGCATAGATGGGCTCGTCATTTTGCAAAAATCGGCGGTCTTTATGGAAGATAAGTAGTTTGCTTTTGCCTGATTGAATGATAGAATCATCTCGCACGGTGAGGTTCATTTGTACTTTTCCATCGTCGGCCGATTTTTTATCGATGAGAATGGGCATGCCTACCTCACTGTTCACAACGACCATCATAGCGGGTTGATACACGTTAGGGTTTGTTAAAGGCAATAAATATTCTTTGGCTGTCCAACCGGCGATATGATTGGAGGTAAGAACATGAAACCAATCCTCGCGTTCCTCCAGTTTCACCACCACTTCACCGCGTGAAAGACGGTCAAAAGATCGGAAGACATCGCCGGGCGATTCACGCACATTTACGCGATTTCCTGTGGAAAGGCAGGGAACGTTTTCCATCTTGCGGATGAAATTGCGATGAATCCAGCCTTCTTCCTCCTCCAAGGTTTTTGCCCGCATCCAATCGTCGGAAAACTCAATCTCGATAAGGAGAGTTTGCCCCGGCAGAGTGGTCACCACGGGGTAATCAAGGCTGGGGCCCTCCCGAAAACGAATCCCCGAGCCTGTGACCTGGTAGACATCACCCGGGGGCAAAATGACGGGTAAGAGCGGGGTTGGTGTGGAAGAATCGACTTCCTCGTCTGAAGGTTCGGTGTCGGGTGGAGTTGCTTCTGTAACTCCTTCAGGGGAAACATCTTGGGTTGCAGGCGGGATCTCCATGCCGGACATGAGATCTTCCTGTTGGGTGGCCGGAGTTACCTCGGTAGAAGAGGAAATACTTTCCTGGGCGGAAGCGGGTTGTTCGCCCACTTTCCGGCGTACCCCATCTTCGATGATATTCACAATATCTTCGCTGCGCAGCTGAAGTGGAACATTGTTGACATCGATAATCACGGTCTCGGTGGTTTCGGAAATGATCTTGCCAATAAGTTGGTCACCGCTTTTAAGGAGCAGGGTTTCACTAAAAGCATTGCTGGAAAGCAAGATGAGTAAAGTGAAGGAGAGAAGGGGTTTTAGTGTTTTCATGAGCGTGCCTCTTCGACGATAATATCTAATGATATAAATATAAACCAACGTTCGATGTCGTAACTCAATTTCTTTTTCTTTTACCAACGCATGTTACCATAGAATTGCAACGCGGGGGAGAATGAAAACCCCCTTTCGTTTTGATTTTTGTGGTTGCAAATCACCATCCCCTATTTATCCACGTAAAGGAGAAACTTTAGAAGTCAAAACTCTCATTTTCCTTCCAATCATCGTTTGCGTTATAATACTTGGCTAGATCTTGCGATTGTTTTTTGAGAATTTTCCGACGTTGCTCAGTTGGAAGTTTCGTAAAAGGTTAGCATTTTATAAATATTTTAAAGTTTTTATCAAATTTGTATGTTTATTATATCCAGGGGATTTTTCTTATGGTTTTCAGGTGCTTATGATAAACTCGTAGATATCTAATGGATGAAGTTTTTTTAATGAAAAGGAAAGTGTGCTTCAATGATGAATAAAGGGAAAATAATTATTTTGCTAAATTTTTTGGTGTGCTTCACGCTTGTTTCTTTACAAGTCTGGGGAGATTCTTCGATAGATCGCCGGGCGTTGGTGAAACGCCACAATCCGACCCTGGAAGAAGCCCATTCGTTTTCTCCGTTTACGGTGGGCAATGGGGGTTTTGGTTTTACGGCTGATGTGACAGGGTTGCAGACATTTCCAGAATTTTATGAAGAAGGTATCCCTTTGGGGACTTTGTCTGACTGGGGATGGCATACGATCCCTTCTAAGAAGCCTTACCGTTTGGAAGATACGTTTAAGCATTATGAGTCTTACGGTCGAAAAGTACCTTATGCATCCCAAACCAGGAATCCTGCGGGGCAATGGCTTCGTGCCAATCCTCATCGCTTGCATTTAGGGCGTATTGGTTTTCGTTTTCAGCATGAAGGGCAGAACAAAGGTTCGATCCAAGATTTGAAAAACATCAAGCAAACCCTTAATTTATGGGAAGGGATTCTGCATAGTACATTTCAAATCCATGGTTATCCTGTGCAGGTTACCACTGTGTGTCATCCCGAGCGCGATATGGTTGCGGTTCGGATAGAGACTGAGCAAGAAAACATCTCCCATGTTCCTGTTTCTTTTGCTTTCCCCTACGGTGCAGAAAACTGGGGGCCGACTATGGCCGAGTGGAATTCACCCGAGCAACATAGAACCGAAGTTCTACCAAGAGGGGAGAACCAGGTTGTGCTAAGAAGAGTATTGGATGATGATGAGTATTATGTTCGTATTGGATTTTCCGAATCAAGAAACGCTAGATCACTATAAAGAGATGGTTTTTGAAACGGCGAAATTTATGGCTTCTTATGCGCATTGGGATAAAGATGAAGAACGCTATTTTCTGGGTCCTCCTGTAATCCCTGCGCAGGAATGCTATTCGCCGGAAGAAACATTCAATCCCACCTATGAATTGGCGTACTGGTCTTGGAGGCTGCATTGTGCTCAGGAATGGAGAAAACGCTTAGGGTTAGAGCCTAATCCTGATTGGCAGCATGTGATCGAGAATCTTTCTCCTTTGCCCAGGAAAGATGATTTTTATGTTACAACCGTAGCAACTCCAGACACTTTTGACAACGCATCCATTCGACGTGATCACCCGTCTCTGGTAGGAGCCCTTGGCTTGCTCCCGGAAAGTGAAATGGTGGATTGCGAAACCATGCGCTGTACATTACATAAGATTTTTGATGATTGGAATTGGGAAAGTACATGGGGGTGGGATTATCCGATGTTGGCCATGACCACAGCCCGAGTTGGTGAACCGGAACTCGCGATTAAGGCTTTACTTATGGACACCCCCAAAAATACCTATTTACCCAATGGGCATTGTTATCAACGTGAGAATCTTCCTACGTATCTTCCAGCCAATGGAGGGTTGTTAACGGCGATTGCGATGATGGCCGCGGGTTGGGAGAATGCCCCCGAGGGAAAGGCGCCGGGATTCCCTAACGATGGAGCCTGGGAAGTGCGTTGGGAAGGCCTTCGGAAAATGCCCTAACAAATGCTCAATTAAAGAGGAAGCGTATTTTAGTCTTTTTCAATAGGCGTGGAAATTAGTTGATTCATCAAGTTTTTGATATCGGTTTTCTTCTCTGTTTCTACTTGCAATAGCCAATGATTGGGGTTGTCTTCTTCGCGCCATTCGTTGGTTCCATTCTCAAAGATGTGGTTTTGTCCCTCTTTTTGGAGGATCCAATAAGGCTCGTCGGGGCGAACCGCATACAAGACAGCGAATAAATCCCAGGAAGGGCGCGCAGGTTTATCTCCCAGGTAGAGTTTGTAAGCCATTTTGACAGGGTTCGTCTTTGGGGTGGATTTCAAGGATTCTCCGGTTAACACATCGTCTCCCAGACCTGTAAAAATAATTGTTCCTGGCCATTCATTGGCTACTTTGACGGCCGCCTTGGGATCGGGTTTGAAATTGCCATAGACCCCAGGGTTTAAATGCTTGGGATAGCGGCCTCCCATGCACACGTAGGATTTCACTTTCTTGGTGATTAATTCTTTGCCGGTTAAGGGGCTGTGTTCATCGGGATCGCTTTCAAGAAGGTAGGCTACATTTGTCAGATACCCCACGGTTACGATCACGACACTGTTCTCTTCGGCCTCCGCTAAGAGGCGGCGGTACACATCGACAGCATCGGGGGCATCCTCGTTGGTTTCGAATGGGGTAGGAAATTGTTGAGCGATTTGTTTCGCATATCGTGAACCGCGGTTGGTGCTGGCGCCCGGTTTTTTGGGGACACCTATGGGGATATCCGGACGCTGGTAATAGGTATTGATGGCTTGCACACAGGGGGCAGACCATTGATAATGGGAACTGACACAGGTGGCGAGTATCTTGGCTTCTCCGCGCGTAGCTAAAGTATGTAACATGGCCAAAGCTCCTGCATCATCACAATCCGTATCCATATCGGTGTCGAAGATGATTGGAACCGGATCGCTATAGCTGCCCAGTGTAATAAAAGCAAAACAACTGAAAATGAATAATATGGACAATCCCAATCTTGTCATCATAAGAAATATTCTCCTGGTAGGATCAATATTGCCTTAGTATACAAAAAATTGGGGGGATTTAAAGCAATAATAACCAAATATTCCAAAATGACATGGATAGATCCTAAAAAAAGGCTCATCACGAAAGTGAGTACTTTTTCCATTGAAAATAGCCATGCTTCTCACTTTAGAATCATGTTCTGTTTTCTTTACAAACGTATACAAATACAGAAGGAATCATAAAAAAGAGGACTTCACTACGCCTTCGTCGTTTTTAATGAAGAAAGGTGGTTTTATGATATTCTTATCCTCCATGGCATGGTGGTTATGAAAAAACTCTGAAAGTTGTTTAAATCATGAAATGTTCGCTTAGGTTAATGATCGTGCTCATTGGTGGGTTATTTGCCATCGATTCTGTGGTTTTTGGAGAGGAAGAGCCCCAACTTTCACCCCATATTTTTGTAAATCAGGTAGGCTATTTACCTTCCTCATCCAACGTGGCGATGGTGTCTTCTCCTATGGGTTTGGCATTCGTGGTACGAGAAGAAGAAAGCGGGGATAAGGTATTAAAAGCCATGCCCCATTTGGCTGAAGCCGAGGATCAAAGCAGCGGTGCTTGTTTATGGGTGGCTGATTTTAGCGTGCTTGATTCCACGGGGGAGTATTATCTAGAGGTGGAGGGACTTGGGCGCTCTTATCCATTTGCGGTTAAATCCAACGTCTATCAGCAAGTAGCCCAGAAGGCGTTGAAGGCGTTTTATTTTCAGCGTTCGGGAATTGATTTAGTCGAACCGTATGCTGAAAAATGGAGTCGCAAAGCCCAGCATCAAGGGGATGCGATTGTTTATGGCACGGAAGAGGAGGAAGAAAGCGAGGAGATAGATGCTAGCGGTGGTTGGTATGACGGGGGCGATGAAGGAAAATATGTGGTGAATGGAAGCTTTGCCGCGGGGATCTTGCTCTTATTGCATGAAATATCACCTGAACTTTTTGTGGATCGTTCATTGAATATTCCCGAAAGTGGGAATGATGTTCCGGATGTATTGGATGAAGTGCATTGGGAACTGGAGTGGCTTCTTAAGATGCAGAATGAGATAGGGGGAGTGCATCACAAGGTGGCCGCCAAAGAATCCCACACGCTTTCGAAAAATGATGACAAGAACGAACGTTATGTAATGCAGGTTTCTACGGCGGCGACTGCCAGTGCCTGTGCGGTCTGGGCGAAAGCCTCACGGTTATATTCTCCGCATGATGCCACTTTTGCTCAGCGTTGTTTGGAGGCGGCGCAAAGGGCTTGGTTTTATCTAGAACAGCATCCCAATGATGGGGGATTTACGAATCCTGACGAGGTGCTTACGAAAACTTATAATGATGAGGATGATTCAGACGAACGCATCTGGGCAGCTATAGAGTTGTACCTCACGTTAAAAAACGAACGTTTTCTTGAAGTGATTCAAGCGCTGATGAACAAACGAGTGCCCTTGCTTTCCGCCTCGGGGTATTGGGGAAACGTAATGCCACTGGCGGTGACCTCGATTCTATTGGAAGAAGAGAATTTTAGCGAAAAATGGGTAAACGAAGCCAAAGAAGATTTAATCTCGCTGGCCAATAGTTTTGTGGAAACCAGCCGCCGGGATGGTTTGCGCCTGACCCTTGAAGAAGGTGAGTTCAACTGGGGATCGAACGCCACGATCTTACAAAACGCTTTTATCTTGCGAGTGGCTTCGTTGGTGGAGGAGCGGTCCGCTTATCAGCAAACGATGCTCGATCAACTGCATTACATTTTGGGACGCAACCCTCAGTCTATGTGCTATGTGACGGGGTCAGGCAGCCATTCCCCCCTGCATCCTCATCATCCCTTTTCTCTCAAAGATAAGGTGGAGGAGCCAGTCCCGGGATTGCTGGTGGGGGGGCCGAACCAGTTTTTGAATGATTCTATTTTGAAAGAACACTTTAATGAAGAAACACCCCCGGCCTTAACCTATGCGGATCATGAAGAGAGTTACTCTTCCAACGAGGTCTCGCTGGGATGGAACGCGGTGCTCGCTTTTGTGGCCTCAGCGCTAATCCCATAGATCCCTCTGAAGATTACCCGACGAAGAGCGGGAGAACCCAGCCAAATGAAAGCTGGGTTCGCTCCATCTCACCATACTCCGGATTTTTCAAGCACTTCGATTATGCTATCGTAGCGACCAAAGGGCGGGAAGATGTAGGCTCCTTTGATATGCGGATAGCGGTTGGCTCCTTTGAGTGCTTCGGCCGCGATGTTAATTCCTTCCTTACGCTGCTCATCCTTGGTAGGTGCTTTTTCTAAGCGTTTACGAATCTCCTCGGGCACTTGCATTCCTGGAACATTGTTATGCAAAAATTCAGCGTTCTTTAAACTTGCGAGCGGGAGAATTCCCACAAAGAAGGGGATCGGTTTAATTTTTTCTTCATCAATACGTTTCAGAAAATTATCCAAAAAAGTGGGATCGTAAATCGGCTGTGAGAATATATACTCCGCGCCTGCCTCGACTTTTTGTTTGTAGCGTTCTACCTCGAGATCGAGATCGGTAGCCCCGGGGTTGCATCCCGTGCCGAGAACAAACTCGGTTTGTCCTTTGAGCGGCCGCCGGGCAAAATCCACTCCATGGTTCATGAGGTTCGCGCTGGTGAGCAGGCTGATGGCGTCCAAGTCAAAAACCGAGGTGGCATCCGGATAAATGCCCATTTTGGGGGGATCGCCGGTAATGAGAAGCAAGTTCTTTAAATCTAGCGCATTTGCCCCGATGAGATCCATCTGTAAAGCGAGTAAGTTACGGTCACGGCAACATACGTGGATGATGGTCTCGATGGGGATTTCATGCTTTTGGATAAGCAGGGCGAGGGAGGTGGGAGACATACGTCCCGAAGCACGGGGGCCATCGGCGAGATTGACCGCATCGATGCCTTGCTCGGCCAGAAATTTCGCTCCTTGCAGCGATTTAGAAGGATCCAGCCCCTTGGGAAGGCTAAGTTCAACCGAGACGGCAAATTTCTTGCCGATGATCTCACCCCAACGAGTGCGTTTTTCCAAGGGAACGGGTTCAAGGAGGTGTTCTTCTTCTTTGGTTTCTGTTTCGGTGATGGTGGTAACGCTGCGTCGTGGTTGGACAGACCGAAGGAAAGAGGCCATTTCCTTGATCATATCCGGAGTGATGCCCGCGCCGCCACCAACCATGCGTGCGCCCTTTTGGACAAAACGGCGCGCATATTCGGCCATGTATTCGGGGGAAGCCATATAAAGCAATCGGCCATCCACCCGATGCGGTAGACCTGCACTAGGAAGTACAGAGATGTAGAGATCTTCCTCTTCGGCTTTGGTGAAGTGAGGAAGCATTTCCAGCATTTCTTCAGCGTCGCCCTCATTGAGGCCCAAGATCTTAATATCCCATGCGTTCAAACGTTCTAACAAGTCTCTCGGAGAGCAGGAGGATAACAATTCGAAAGCCACTGAGGGGAAAATGGGGATGGAAGGTTTTATTTCTTGAATCGCGTTATAAGCAAGTTCCAACTGCTCAATCGTTGAGAATGTATCCAGATAGAGGACATCGACGCCAGCGTCTTGGAGAATCTCAGCTTGTTCACGAAAGGCGTTTTCGACTTCTTCCTTTTCTTTGGGAAGATCGAGAACACGAGGAATGGGGCCGATCGAGCCCATGATGTATAAATCCTCTTCGGCGATTTCTTTGGCCAATTCGACGCCTTTGCGGTTAATTTCTTCTAACTTATCGGTAAATCCAAAACCACCCAGTTGGATGCGATTGGCACCAAAGGTGTTGGTTGTCAGCACTTCTGCGCCGGCTTTAGCGTTTTGCTTGTGGATATCCGAGATCACTTTCGAGGCGGAGAGGTTGAGTTCATCATAGCAACGGTTGACAAAGAACCCTCGCTTATAGATTTCTGTCCCCATCCCTCCATCTGTGAGGAGGACACGATCTTGTAATGCTTCAATAAATGTTGTTTTCATTGAACCTACCTGTTTTCTAGTTTTTTGGTTTGATTTATAATAATTCAGAGGAAATTGGAATATTCTTCAATGTAAAAGAAGAAGAGAACGTCGGAAGAAATTTCCTCTTTGTGCCTCTTCTCGCAACTCACTCTATCTATCCATTCGTACCCAAAAATAAATAAACACATAATAAAGGGATAAACAAAATAGGGGAACATCTCCCCCTTTGGTGGTGTTCAACAAATAAATTCATCACTGAGTGGTAGTTATATCATAGCAAGGAATTGCAGAATACCAAACCTCCGTCAATTTTTGACGCCTGTGAGCATGCATAGAGTGTTCCTTAAGTAGGGTGTTTATAGCATTTCTTTAGCAAACCATAGAATTCTATCGATAATGATTTGTAAAATGGGTTTGTTGTGTGGTATAATATTGCCTATGAGGAGTGAGTATGATGAAGAGATTATCGATAATTTTGGGATTATTCATTGTCTTAGGCTTCGTTTCCTCTGGGCTCGAGAGTGAGGCTGTCGAGGATATTATTAATATACGCTCTCACTTGGATAATGTGCGATCAAAATTACAAACAGGACATCAGAAAGCCCATGCTGATTTTCACAATGCACGCAAAAAGCGAGTGCGTGATTTTAAGGAGAATAATCTAAACCGAAGCAGAAAAAAATCAACCACTTCCGAGAAAGAAAAACCCGAGCCCACCCCGAAACCGACGGTGCGAGAAGAGCCGGAACGGGAATCCTCTCAACCTCGATACCGTTACCCGCGGCGCTATGGACTTCGATCGAGCCATAGTCGGGATCGTACGGTACATCAATTTGGAGGGACGGTTTCTGGTTCTCAACCACGTGCTTATGCTCCCATGCCGCAACCCCAACCTCAACCTGCCCCCCAACCTCAAACGCAGAAGGTGGAAGTGATTCATGTCTATCGCCGACCCGCAAATTATCCTGCTTTATTCCAACAAGTGAAAGGTTATGAGCCCTCGGAGGAAAGAGAAGAGGTCATGGAAGAACGAGGAGAAATAAGGCAGGAAGAGGAAAAAGCGCAAGAAGAGGAGGAAATTCTCTCCCCCAATGAAATCCTTTTGCAAAAAGGGATTATGGCTTTTTATAAATATCAATTCAGCCGCGCGGAAGCAATATTTGAGCAATTGAAGGAGAGCGATTCTGGCAATCCCCATGTATGGATTCTGGATGGATTGGTCCAACTCGCCCAGAAAGATTATGAAGAAGCGCGCACCGCGTTAGAAGAAGGCTTCTCGATCTTTCGTGAGAAAGAGCAAGCGATTCCCTCAGTAGTGGATTATTACGAAGAAGAGCGGCATTTCCAATTTCAGAAAGACCGTTTGAAACGATTTATAGAGAAAAATCCCGATCATGGAGACGCGACCAATTTGTACTTGTTAATTCAGCAATCGACACAGAATAACGGAAATGCGTAGTTCTTTCAATAATGAAAAATCGATGCGATTTCTAGTAAGAAATCTTTAAATTCCCTGCTTACATTTAGAGGGGGGAGTTTTTTTATTTAGATAGCCTGTATCGAGAGGGCTTTCTGACAAATCCCCCTTTTTGCAATACATTTTCATGTATACTTCCCTTAAATTCCCGTTTCAATCGTTAGGTGGAAAGCAAATGATGGTTTTTGGTCGAATTTTTCTATCCATGGTATTCATTCTCTGCTGTGTTACTTCACAAGCGGCAATCAATCAGTCCGATGCGCCACCGCCAATATCGACCACGATCATTGATCTGATTCAAAAACAGAACCATCCTTTCTTATTGGCCACCCCAGAACGTTTTCTCCAAGGGGATCGCAATTTTAGGGACGGGGATAATCTCAATTTGCGAAAAACCTATGAAAAAAGAATCTTAGGATATATAAACGAAGAATCTCCTTGGTATGTAGGAAGAGGGCCGCTTCAGGAGAATCCCAACTTTCATCCCGGGCAAATGGTAGAGGCAGATCTCTATTATTATGCACAGGTGGTAAGCGAGTTTGGAGCGTATATTGGATTTTCGAATCAACGCTGGGCGATCAATCGAATGAAGCGAGAAGTCACACGTTTGTTGGATGAAATATTACCCACTGAAGAGCAAGCCAATTTCGCACGTCAGATGGAGATGTTGTCGCGTAAGGAAGCCTATCTTCTTGGTTTGACTACACTTTTGTATGATTCTGTATATAACCGGTTTGATACCGTGGCGCGGCATGATCCGAATAATCGAATAAAAATGCTACGAGATCGTTTAGCCCTGTTTTGCCGCCAAGTGGATGAGATGCCCCCAAAAGATAAGTTGATTTATGGCACGAGTTTAGGTCTCTCGACTCTGTTTTGTATCTCGGTATATCCCTACGAGTGGAAAAATCAATCCCGCTTTACGCCTCAATCCCTGTTGCCGGATCTATACCGGGCTGTGATGCTCACACATGAAGGGATTTATGAGTTGGTGTCAGAGCAAAATCAACTTCGCCTTCCGCTTAATCAATTACAGGGGTATTTGCATCTTATGATCCCTTGGGTGGAATGTATGCGTTCTCTGAAATACCCCTTTTCGGGAAACTCCGGTCTATACGCGGTGCTGGTTTCGGCGATTGAAGCCCATCGATCACCTGGTTCAGCGCGGGTTGTAAAACCCTATTTTGAAGATCCTTTGGATATTCCATGGCTGCCACGAACAGAGTTACTGTTTAAAGAATTGGAAGAGAAATTTGTCCATAAAGAAAAAGAGAAAAAGGTTGAAGAAGAACAAGAAGAAAAGAAGCAAAGTAGAATTGAAGAAGAGGATACTTCGAATGAAGATATCGAAGAACAACAGCGTCCCGAAACCCTTGAGGATTTACGCGAGGCCGCGCGGAGAGGAGAGATGGATCGTAGGAGTCTAACCCTACGTGAGCAATTAGAATTCCATAGTATCCCACAGCCGCCGACACCTACACCCACACCCGTACTAAAAAGTCATAAAGAGCGGAAGAAAGCGGGTTGGATGAAGCCCGAGGAGGTCGTCTTACCGACCATTTGGGGGGCACTGTATTTATTGGCAGGGAAGGAAGATCCGACGTTAGGTGTGAAGCGTATCTGGAATAACTTTGCGAAGAAACACGATTCCCACCCTTACACTTTTTTATATAAACCCAAGCGCATTCAGGACGGGGCGCGTAGAGTGCATTACAAAAACTTGTTTCATTATCCTGAAAATGATTTTTCCATGCTCTCCTCCCAAAAGGGGAAGAACCGTTTTTTGATGGCGGCTCAAGCGGCAGAGAATACCATCATCACCTCGACCTATGCCATTCATCATGACAGTTATTATATGAATGATAATGAGAATCGCTGGCGCTGGTTTCATGAATGGCCGGAGGAAGTGAATAAGGCCACGAAGGAGATTCAATCAACCCCGCTCTTTGCGCAAGAAGCCGCGGAGCAAGTCGTTTCTTCCACACCCATGTTGACGCCCATGCATTCATGCTGGACGACATTTTCGCCTCGGGGAAAAACGTATGCCTTTCATCGTCATTTTGGGGGATTGGGAAGTGCCTATACGGTTATTGCTCATTTTCCAGGGGAAAATGAAGACAACCTTGAAAATGTGGTCTTTTCCATCCCTAGAAAATACGATGGGGCTATCAGTCAAGATGTCCCGGGTTTTATCAAAATTACCCCGCCGGAAGAAGATAATGCATTTATGGGAGGTGTTTCGCTGGAAGAATGGCAGATGATGCGGGTGATGCAGGCGGGGAAGCCAAGCCCATCTTCCAGCCCTCAGCATAAATTACGGATTATACTTTCGCCTGACTCGTTTGATAAAGTTTCGATTTCAGAGGGCGTGTTAGGTAAGATTCTCGATCTTAGGCGCAAGAATTTGGATGAACCATTCTTTTATCTTGTGGCTCCCGAAGAACGGGGGAGAGAGCCGTTCGGTTTAAAATATGCCACGATTCCTATTCCCAGAGTTAAAGTATTGGAATGGAGGCATGGGGTAGAAATCATTGGAATTAATGATGAAGAGGAACTCAAGAATGCCTTTTTGCATACGGATGCAGAGTTGGTCGCCGTAGCGGAAGACAAAACCTCAGACCGGATTTTTTATATGATGATGAATGGGAGTTATCTACGGGTGAAGTTTTCCCCAAATCAGAGAGATTACACCATGCTGGTGGATACGAAAGGGAAAAAGATGAATGCAGCCTGGGATGGAAGGCGTGTCTTTACCAGTGCATCACCGCCTTCCATGAGTGTTTTCTTCGCGCCCAATGCATTTGGTTTTGAATGCTCTGAAACCGTGGTAGAATATGGGCGCAAAGGACGGCAAGTCATTGTATGGGGAAAAGAAGAGAAACGGAATCTCCGTTTCGGTTCGTAAAAGTAAATGGGAAGTTATTTCAAAATATTGGCGTGGAGAAAAAAAGAATGGTAGCCAAAGAACAAATTGTTTCTGCCTTAAAAAAAATCATCGCTCCCGACCGCGTATTACATAAAGACGAAGATTTGATGACTTATGCCTTTGATGGGACGCCCACGATCAATGGGGCACCTGCTGCGATTGTCTATCCGCTCAACACGCAAGAGGTATCCGCCATTATGAAATGGGCGAATGAGAATAGAGTCCCGGTGGTTCCGCGAGGCTCAGGCACGGGACTCTCTGGCGGGAGTGTTCCACTGCAAGGGGGGATCGTCTTATGCCTGGTGCATATGAGTCGTATTCTTGAAATCGATGACGATAATCTCACGGTCTTGGTTGAACCAGGTGTGATCACCGAGGATATGGCGAAAGCGGTAGCCGAGCATGGACTGTTTTATCCACCCGATCCCGGGTCGATGAAAATCTCGACCGTGGGGGGGAACGTGGTGGAAAACTCGGGTGGTTTGCGCTGTTTAAAATATGGTGTGACCGAGGATTATGTTTTGGGGTTGGAAGTGGTGTTGCCCGATGGAGAGATTTTCTGGACGGGCAGCAAGTCGAAAAAAGATGTAGCGGGCTATAACTTAAAGAAATTGATGATCAGTTCAGAAGGAACCCTCGGTGTGGTTACGAAAATTCTGCTGCGTCTGATTCCTCCGCCGCAAGCTTCTAAAACTTTGCTGGCCATGTTTCCGGATATGGTGTCCGCGGGGAAGGCGGTCGCAGGCATCATCGCAGGCAAGATTATCCCCTGCGCGCTGGAATTTTTGGATAACGTGACGATCAATTGCGTCGAAGATTATTCGCATATTGGCTTGCCGAGGGACATTGGGGCCTTATTATTAATCCAAACCGATGGGCATCGGGTCCAGGTAGAAGAAGAGGCGGAGAAGATTGAAAAGATCTGCAAGGAAAAAGGAGCGACCGAAGTAAAAGTTGCCCAAACTCAAGAAGAAGCCGAAAATCTGGCTCAAGCCCGCCGAACCGCCCTGGCTGCCTTGGCGAGACGTAAACCCACGACGATTTTGGAAGATGCCACGGTCCCGCGGAACCGAGTCCCAGAGATGTTGGCCTTTATCGATGAGGTTCGTCAGAAATATAACGTAGAAATTGGCACTTTTGGCCATGCTGGCGATGGAAATTTGCACCCTACCTGTTTGACAGATGAGCGTAATCAAGAAGAGATGGAGCGGGTAGAGCAATGCTTTGATGAAATTTTCAAAAAAGCCATTGAACTGGATGGAACGGTTACGGGAGAACATGGGGTCGGATGTGTGAAGAGTAAGTATTTGCCCATGATGGTTGGCAATACAGGCATGCGAGTTATGCGCTCGATCAAGCAGGTCATCGACCCCAATGGCGTGTGCAACCCAGGAAAAATTTTCGTGGAGCAGGAATCGGAATCTGAGCAGAAATCCGCCGCGGTCTAATAGAAGCAATTTGATGAGAAATGATTCATAGATCTTAATCTCTGAATCTAACCCGATTATGATGAAGAGACCATGATTCATAGCAAGAGTCATGGTCTTTGTCATTTCACCTTAGATCGAACGAGAAGTAGCAAGGTGTATAAAAGGAGAATATCACTGAAAGCGATTTGCATAATTCCCTCCCGATATGGTTCGGTACGATTGCCGGGAAAACCGTTAATCGATATTTGCGGAATGCCCTTGATTCAGCGGGTTTATGATCGCGCGGCGAAGGCGAGTGTGTTTGATGATATCATCGTTGCAACTGATGATGAGCGTATTAAAGAAGCGGTGGAAGGGTTTGGCGGCCGAACGCTGATGTCGCCTCCCTCGCTGCCTACTGGCAGCGACCGGGTGGCACGCGTGATCGAGGATTTAGGGCTGGATCATGATGTGATTATGAATTTACAAGGGGATGAACCCCTGATTGATCCCACGGATTTAGAACGCCTGGTGCAGGCTTTCGAAGAGACCCCGGGCTTACAAATGACGAGTTTGATGGCGCCTTTGCATGATGAAGAGGATGTCAAGAATCTCAACCAGGTGAAAGTCGTGGTGGATCATGAGGAATTCGCATTGTATTTCTCGCGGTTACCGATCCCGCACTGGCGGCGTAAAGAAAATATGGAATGGGTGCATCGTCCTGCCCATTATTGGCTGCATTTGGGTGTCTATACGTTTAGCCGGAACACGTTGCAACGCTATTCCTGTTGGCCGCGGAGCATGCTGGAGATTTCGGAAAGCCTGGAACAATTACGGGCACTTGAGCACGGGGTGCGCATCAAAATGATCAGCACCAGCCATCCATGGCCGGGTGTGAATACCCAAGAGGATGTAGAACGCGTACGTGCGGCGTATGAATCGCTTGGGGAAAAATAAGGAATCATGGAAGAAAAACACTCCCAACAACCCACGAAAAGCAGTGCGCTGAAAGCAGCGTTGCTTTCTGCTTTTGTTCTACCTGGTGCGGGGCAGATATTCAATCGGCAATGGGGAAAAGGATTATTTTTGGGGCTTATGTTTTTAGTCGCCTCTCTTTCGGTATTGATCCCTCTCACCCTCATTGTGGCTGGGTATTATATCGCTTTGGGGAGCGGCTCTGTGGAAGCTTTGGAAGCCCCGATTCAGAACCTGAAGGATATGATGTGGAGTTTGATCGTTTTGGCGATTGTGAGCCTTGTTTTATATATTTATTCTGTAGTCGATGCCTATAAGCAGCGTCAACGAATTGACCAAGAACAAAGTTGATTTTTATCACAAAACATACATGCCATATTATCATTAATGCGAGGTACGAATCATGTCTGATATAAAAAAAGTTGTCTTAGCCTATTCCGGCGGTTTGGATACATCGGTAATCATTCCTTGGCTTATTGAAAAATATGATTGTGAAGTCATCGCCTTTGCCGCCGATATTGGGCAGGGTGAAGAACTCGAACCGTTGAACGAAAAAGCCATCGCTTCGGGTGCGTCAAAAATTCATATCCTCGATTTACGCGAGGAATTCGTCACCGACTTTTGTTATCCGATGTTGCAATCGGGTGCGATTTACGAACGTCAATATCTTTTAGGGACCTCCATTGCTCGTCCATTGATTGCCAAAGCTCAAGTCGAAGTAGCCCGCAAAGAAGGCGCGGATGCGGTTTCTCATGGGGCTACCGGGAAGGGGAATGATCAGGTTCGTTTTGAGCTGACATTTCAAGCCCTGGCTCCTGATTTAAAGATCATTGCGCCATGGCGTGAATGGGATATACGCTCGCGCGAAGATGCCATGGAATATGCAAAAATGCATAATATCCCCGTGCCGGTAACTTCGAAGAAACCCTACTCCATGGATCGCAATTTGTGGCATTTATCCTTCGAGGGCGGAATTCTCGAAGACCCTTGGAACGAGCCACCCCATGATATGTTTATTCTCACCACCAATCCCGAGGAGGCGCCGGATCAGCCCGAATACGTGGAGATCGATTTTGAGGAAGGGGTTCCAGTGGCGGTCAATGGTGAGAAAAAGCAACCGGTGGAAATGCTGGAAATGTTGAATCAACTCGCGGGCAAGCATGGCGTGGGGCGTGTTGATCTGGTAGAGAACCGGCTGGTGGGGATGAAATCGCGGGGTGTGTATGAGACTCCGGGCGGGACTCTTCTCTATGCGGCGCATCAGGCATTGTTAACCCTTACCTGTGAACGGGAGACCTTGCACTATCGTAATCTTGCAGCGGAACGTTATGCGGAATTGGTTTATTACGGCCAGTGGTATGCGCCCCTGCGTGAATCGTTGGATGCTTTCTTCCAAGTTTCGGAGAAGTATGTCACGGGTACGGTGCGGCTAAAATTATACAAGGGGAATTGTACCGTGGTAGGGCGCAAATCGCCGCATACGTTATACAAAGAAGATTACGCCACCTTTGGTGAGGATCAAGTTTATGACCAGCACGATGCGGAAGGATTTATCCAATTGTTTGGCTTGCCGACGAAAATTTTCAGTTTGACGCATAAAAAATAAAAAAGATGAAATGCTTTGTATTGAAGAAGGGGTCACGGATTTCCGTGACCCCTTTCGCATGGAATGATCTTTGGAGCGTTAAAATGCCCACATCCCGCCGTTCGCATCAATGGTGATGCCGATGAGATAACGGCTTTCTTCTGAAGCAAGGAACGCGATGATTTTCGCCATCTCTTCCGGAGTTCCCGGGCGTCCGAGAGGCACTTTGGTCATCAATTTTTCCATGACATCGGGTGGAGTATATTTTTCATGAAAGGGGGTATCAATGATCCCCGGGGCGATTCCATTCACCCGAATTCCATGGGAAATCAGCTCGCGTCCCATGGCTTGGGTCATGGTAATCAGCGCGCCCTTGGCGACGCCATAGGCCATGGCGCCTGGGCCGCCGCCGAAACGTCCCGCGACCGAGGAGTTAATCACCACGGTTCCTTTGCCGCGTTCTTTCATCTTCTCTCCGATTTTTTGAGTTAACAAAACCACACTCCATACGTTCAAATCGAAAATGTGGTTCCATTTTTCCCGGGTGATCTCAAAAAACAACAAACGTTCAACCAGGCCGCCGGCATTGTTGATGAGAATATCGATGGGACCGAGTTCTTGCTCGACGTTATTGGAGAGTTCGATGATTTGTTCATCCTGGGTGACATCAACTTGATAACTCACGCTTTTGCGACCGAGATTTTGGATTTCGTTTTGTAAATCGTGTGCACCTTGTTCACTACGGTGATAGGTGAAGGCTACATTGGCGCCTTCTTGCGCAAAAAGCCGGGCAGTTGCTTTACCAATCCCACTGCTGGCTCCCGTAATGAGGACATTTTGATTTTCAAAACGCATGGTTATTCCTCCTTCGCTTTTTCTTCGATTAAGACAAACCGGGGGGAGATTGGATACTGTCCGCTACGCGCACCGAAAACTCGCAATCCGTGTTCATCTACGCTGCGAATCTCGACTTTTACCTGATTGTCATCGCCGAGAATGTCTTTGGGGATACCGATAGTTTGGAGATACCCGTAGCTGCTCGGAGGAGCCATTTCGAAGATATTGCTGAGGATGCCGCGGTAGTCAGCCGGATCATTGGGCAGTTTCAGCTTGTCGATCGATTTCCCATTGATCAGAATTTCCACGGTGGAGGGATATTTATTATCCACGTCGGTTTGGGGGGTGCTTTTGGTGCGGATATTTTGCTTCCAATCGACTCGCTCGATCCCGGCACAAGCCGCCAGTTCCACCTGGAATTGGACTTGATCATAGGTTGACCATTCTACATCATCGGGTAATTTAACTGTGTACGTAACGGAGGCGTCTCCTGGAATTGAAAGCGAATCGCGTTTTCCTTCGGGATATTCATCGATTTCGCCTTGTACTTCTTCATAGTCGACCGCTTTCCATTTCAGGAAGGAATGATGCAAGGTTACCCCTTCCCGCGGGTATTGTTTGCGCATAATGCGTTTGACCAAGCCATATTTTTCTTCGCCATAGGTGTGGAAATTCCAGAAGTTACGCGCTACCAAATCCCCGTTTTCATCTTCTACCCAGGCGTAGAGGAGATAAAGAAGATTGGGATTGACCTTCACAGAAATATCGCCAATGGAGGTGACACTGTAGGCATCGGCTTCAAAACTTTTCTGTTGGGAAGAAGGCACATCGGTGGTAAAGCGTTCGATCGAGGGCGCCCATTTGGAAATGTAAGGATCAAAGATAAAGAATTGCCACTTCAGGGTATATTCTCCCCCGTTTCGATCGGAGTACAAACTTAGGGAGGTGGGAACGGTAATTTTTTCCTTGTCGCTCTTATCCTCTCCCGCGAGGGCATCGAGGATGAGGAAATCCATGGTGTTGATATCGCGGTAGGTAAACGGGGAGTGTTCTCTTGGAGTCGGGACAAATTCCTCATAGCCAAAGACCTTGCGGCTGCGGTCATAGTTCATGAAACCGTTGTGTTCCCACTCGATATCCTGCAGCTCGGTGTAAATGTACCCGCACACTTTTTGATGACGCCGCAACTCTTGAGTGTGATAATGGAAGCACCAGGAAACATCGCGATCTCCCATACCTGCGCTGACGCCGCCATATTCACTATTCATCAGAGGTTCGGTGCCCTGATGGTAGCCCTCTAAAAAGTTGAAATTCGAGCCGGGATAGGTCTCTTCGACCACGTGTTCAATATGGTTCCGTGCGTCTTCATGATTATAGATATAGAAATGCCAGGAATTGATATCGGTGATGATGTGGTCGCGGCGGTTGGGGGAATTATCTTCGACCAAGCGGGTGGGATCGAGGTCTTTGGTGAGGTTGAACATCTCTTTGGTCCAGGCTTCCCGATCGGGGTCGTTGCCACGGGGTAATCCCCAGGTTTCGTTGAATAGAACCCACGCAAGAATGCTGGGGTGATTCTTATCGCGGGCGATCGATTCGCGCAATACTTTTTCCCAGGATGCCTTGGCGTAGTCATTGTAGTTCCATGTATTGGGCAAGTCGTACAAAATGCTGACGCCCAATCGGTCTGCCCAATAATACAAGCGGGGTTCATCTACTTTGATATGAATACGCAGGTTGTTAAAGCCAAACTCCTTCGTGTCTTCTATGTCCTGGCGAATGACATCATCGCTCGGGTAGGTATAGATTCCATCGGGATGGAAGGCTTGGTTGAGGGCACTGAGGATGTAGAACGGTTTACGGTTGAGATAGATGTATTCATAAGGGTTGTCGCCATATTTCTTACGGTTGACTTCGCGCAAGCCAAAGTAGGTATGGACAGAGTCTTGGAGTTTCCCATCCACGAATAAATTCAGTTGGACGAAATACAGATTCGGGGTGTCGGGTGACCATAGTTGAGGCTCTTCAATTTTATAGACCCCGCGCAGTCCTTCAAACGAATCGGAACTCTTGATGGATTGTGCGTAGGGCTCACGATCGGGCGGTATATCAGGCAGTATTGGCACATGCACCTCACCATCTGCTTCTTTGTTTGTTTGGAGTTCAAGCTCGACTCGCCCATCAATATTGCTTTGGATATCAATGTCGGTGATGTAATAATTCCCTACGGCTTCAAGGTAAACGGTCTGCCAAATGCCGCTGGTGTGGGTGTACCAATTGATTTGTTTGCCTGTGGGGTGGTCAGGGTTGGTCTCATCCACGGCCATGACGGTGATGGTGTGACGTTCTTCATCATTGAGCAGGTCGCGTATGGGGAAAGAGAAGGGAGTATACCCGCCTTCATGCTCGCCCGCCAGATTGCCATCGACCCATACTTTGGCGTACCAATCCACCGCGCCGAAGTGGAGTAAGATTTCCTGGTTGTCCCATTCTTCGGGGAGGGTGAAGGAGCGTTGATACCAGGCCGTACCTGTGTAGTCGGTGTCTCCAACACCCGAAAGTTTACTTTCCCACGGATAGGGAACCGTGATCGCCTCGGGCCAATTGATCCGGCCTTCGTACCACTTTTGTTCTTCACCTTCTTCATCGGGATCGAAGGAAAATTTCCAATGTCCATTGAGGTTTTTCCAGGCATCGCGGCGGAAATCAGGCCGGGGGTGTTCAGGACGTGGAATGTCAGCCCACACACTCGCTGCGAACACGAATAAAAGGGGAATCATTAGATAAAATATGATTTTACGCTCGATCATCGCACCTCTCCTTGATTAATGAGATTCATTTTGTATCTCCATTACAAACATAGATGAGAAGAAGTACAAGGTCCAGGGATTTCATTCAATCAGGAATGGTCGTGGAGAATTATTTTTTTGTTGCTTCGGGCGAGGATCTCCCCCCGGAGGTATCGGGTGGCCGCAATGGCCACCCGCTGTGTTCAATAGATTAAATTTATATATCAGGTTTTATTGCTTTAAGCCCGGGTCATACTCTTGGTTGGACTTCATCATTTCTTCCCACGTTACTTCTTTTTCTTCATAAGCCGCGATTCGGCCTAGAATTGCGGTCAAGGTGCTTTCGGCGCCTTGTTGGGCTTCGTTGACGTACTGACCTGATTTCACACTCTCTACGAAAGCCCTCACTTTTCGATCCTCAGACCCGCTTAATAAACTGGTGCCTTCGGATTTCCAGGCATTTTCGCCGGTGATTTCCGCATGTCCGGAATAGGGGGTATCCGCAATTCCTTTACTGCCGAAAATACGTTCGCGGCAGTCACTCCAGCCTTGGAGGAACTGGGTTGAACTAAAGCTAATTTTAACATCGTCAGGATACCAGAAGGTGCAAAGGAAATGATCCCAGCAATCGCCGACATCGGTTCGTACCCGGCGTCCACCGGTACCGTGGGCTTTTTCGGGATGGCTTTGGAGATACCAGTTGCCGACATCGATGACGTGGACGTTTTGTTCGACGATGATGTCACCGGAAAGTTCTTGGTCGAACACCCAGTTTCGCAAGCGTTTTTCGGTTTCGCTGTCGCCTTCTTGGTGGCGTGGGGATAAGCGCCCGGTGTGATAATGCACCATGCCGCTGATGGGATCTCCGATATCGCCGCGATGGATGCGTTTGGCTATTTCTTGAAACTCTTCGCTAAAACGAATTTGCAAGCCGACCATGACGCTAAGTTTTTCTTGGGCTTTGCGTCCTGCGCGCATGACTTTTTTGGCGCCAACCACATCCGAGGCCACCGGTTTTTCCATATAAATATGTTTTCCGGCATCCACGGCGGCTTCAAAATGTTCCGGGTGATAATAGACGGGACTGGTAATCAATACCATATCCACATCATCCAGTTCAAGGAGTTCTTTGTACCCGTCAAAGCCATCATACATTTTCGTGGGATCGATTTTGGGGTGATCTTTTGCTTCTAAGCGTTGATCTAAATGCTCTTTGGTAGAGTTTAAGCGATCTTTGAAGTAATCGGCCAGCGCCACAAAACGTGTGTCTGTATTGCGGATAAAAACGGAAGCATCATGGTTGCCTCGACCGCCGCAGCCAATCAAGCCCATCTGCAGGGTAGAATTCGCGGGAGCGCCAAAAACAGATGCGGGTTTGACTATCACAAAACCTGCACCCACAGCACTGCTTTTCATAAAACCTCTCCGGTGGAATAGGGTCGATTCTTTTTTCTTCATAGTGTTTCTCCAAGATATGTTTTCTACAGAATAAAATCGTCGCAACCCACAGAATACACCATTTTGGTGAGAAAACCAATTGTTCGATCGTGATTGATTGACTGATGGTGATGGAGATAAATCTATGGAGAGAAAAGGTTAACTCATTATGAAAAGAAAGAAGAGGAATTTTCTTTTCCCGCCATTCTCATCATCGCTCCTTGCTCGTGTTTTTGGGGAAAGGGATAAGAATAAGGCACTTTCGAAGAGTCTTTTTGCATGGCAAAGTTCGAGTGCTCCAAGACGACCATTTTTCGTGGCCCGGGAATGACAGAAAGTACTTCGGTCGAAAATTGGATCGGAAAATGACCTTGGGAAAAAGCCCATACGTTGAGCCGGGTTTTCGGACGTAGTGGAATTTTGACCTCGCGATAAGAAGGTATTACCACGACCAAACCCACCGGATCGATATCGACCAAATGTCCCCAAATCGCGGTATTTTTTTTGTCGCTATATTGTAAGAACAAGCGAGTTCCGGGGATTAGTTGGCGAGTTGTATGAATGGGTTCCGTGGGTTGGATGGTATTGCCAAATAGTTTTTCGCGCATGTCTTGAATCATCATACTTTGAAAATCCTTGACGGATGACAAAATCGCTCGTTCAAAACGGTCTTGCTCAGTTAAGATACGGCTCATGGGGTGGATACGAAATTTCTTAACCAACGTTTTCAGGAGTTGAATCTGTCGCCGTTCCAATCCCCGAGATTTCGCAAGGGCCATAAATTCTTCAGATTCTTTCTGTTGAGCTTGTTTTTGCCGAATGTATTCAAAAGCCCACCAGATGAGGAGCAGAGTGGCTAAGATAACAAGGAGCACCAAGAGGACGGGAAGGATCAAACTCCAATCCTGAGTCGGCTCGAATAGGTTTAAAGGAAATTGATTCATGAGCCCGACCTACCTTTCTACCCTCCTCCTCGCTTTCTGAGTTCGAATGCAATTGAATAGAAATAAACATTCGATTTATTATGATGTCTCTATTTAATATTATACCATAATATTTCACGTAGGTACGAGATACGAGGTTTAGGAGATGACATAGTCGTGAAGTTTTAAGATTTTGCGAATCAATTTTTCTTATCAATCAACATGGACTTTTGGATAATTTTGTTGAATTTCTTGAAGACAGGTTCTTGTAGGCTAGCGCGTATTTTGATTAATCCTATTCGTCCCTTTTGGTTGAAAACCATTCGATGCCATGTTGTTGAATATGTTCAATAAGATTTTCGTTTTCAATGCGGTGAAAAAGTACAAGATCAACTTTTTGAGGCATAGGCAGCCGCTCCATTTGTTCTGTGAGTTGCGCCAAGTCGTCCAACGTCAGTTCATCGCCGAACAAGGCGATATCCACATCCGATGTTGTTGTGTAGGTTCCCATCGCCCGTGATCCAAACAGCACTGCCCGCTCTACCCGTGGATGGGATGAAAGAATTTCGATCATTCTTTTCTGGTATTCGTCTTTCAAACGGTCCTTCATGATGCGTGTTTGTTTTCCAGCCGGTTGTAGGCCTCGCGTAAGGCGGGAGCGTATCGTTTTTTAATCAAGGCTTCAGCTTCCTTCGCGGTTTCTTCTTCATAGGTATGGCTTAGAAGATTTCGGTTTTGCAAAGCATCAAGCAGAGATTCTGCGCCATCTTCTCCGATATAACCCGCCTCAAACGCTTGACGGATCGCCTCCCGCGGGGTCTTGGCGTCAACACCTTCAAAAAACAGCAAATCTTTGAATGTTTTCCACGCCAGTTCAAAGGTGAATTCAAAGGTCTGCACCAAACCCGCCAGTTCAAGTTCGGTATATTCATTTTTTCTGCAAGCATCGTTCAATTTCGTCAACGCTTTATCGAAATTTTCCAGCCGCTGCCGCCAACGGATTTCATCTTTATTTGGCATACGCCACCTTTTCGTTGCTTGATAACTTTATTGATCTATTAATACTTCAAACGGAAGATTGAAATCCAGGGATGGCTTACGATCCACTTTAGCCCAAATTCTTTAAATTTCTTGCGGCTTACCATCGGATAAGCTTTAGTGGTACTTACATATTTATTCCTCATCCGAGGTATCGGTAGACATACTCTCATTTGCCAAAACGTACCCAGCGTTACCTAATGATACCAAATGGGGATGCAATGTTGTATCCATGCATAGTGTCATTGGACGTGAGAGGTGCTCGTATTTCCAAATGTCGAACTCCCCGGGGGTATAGTTCTATTTTTGCGCGCGGGTGGGTTCCTTCGAAAATTATTTTGATGTGAGATAATGTGTGGTAATACAGGAACCACCTTTCATCAAAAGATTGAAAGCAGCCAAATGGAATCGATGCTTTTTATGTAACTTCCTATTTTTGTTTGGTTTGCGATTAAAGGGCTTTGTCGTCGATGCTTGATTCAAACATAAAAAGTTTCTATCCGTGGTTTGAATCGGGTTCTCGTGCTAGAATATATGCATTAATCCAGATATAGGAAAATAAATCATGGCTTTACGAACTCCCCTCTATGAAAAACATGTGGCGGAAAACGCCCGTATTGTGGATTTTGCCGGGTGGGATATGCCCGTGCAGTATGAATCCATTCCCAAGGAGCATAAGCAAGTCCGTGAAGGGGTTGGCATTTTCGATGTCAGCCATATGGGACGCTTTTTCTTCTCCGGTACGAATGTGGGAGAAGAACTGAATCAATTTTTTGTTTCCAACGTGCGTGATCTTCTACCAGGGAATACCAAATACACCTTGGTATGCAAGGAAGATGGCGGTGTACTCGATGATGTGTTGGTGACTTGTCTTGATGAGTCCAATTATATGGTCGTCGTCAATGCATCGAATCGGGAGAAACTGCTTGTTTGGTTTAAGAAACATTTATCACCATCGATCACGTTTGAAGATCGCACTAAGGATATCGGCATGGTGGCTATCCAAGGTGAGCAGTCCCCCCAGGTGGTGCAAGCGATCATGAAGCAGGATTTCAGCGACTTAGATTATTATTCCTGTAAAGCGCTGGGGGGCTATTGGTATGTTTCGCGAACCGGCTACACCGGAGAGGATGGATTCGAAATCATTGCTCCCAATAAGCGAATGCCCGAAGTGTGGGATAAAGCCCGAGAGAACGGCTGTGCGCCCGTCGGCCTGGGGGCACGCGATACTCTGCGCTTGGAAATGGGATTTCCTCTTTATGGGCACGAATTATCGGAAGAAATTACCCCTCTTGAAGCATTGCTGAAATGGACGATTGATTTTGAGGCGGGTGATTTTATCGGAAAGGATGCGCTCTTAAAACAAATGGAAACAGGGATTCCCCGCCGACGTTTGGCTTTTACTCTAGAGGGCAAGGGGATTCCCCGTGCGGATTGTAAGATTTTTGATGAAGAAGAATCGATCGGTTCTGTAACCAGTGGAGGCTTTTCGCCCGTATTGAATAAAGGGATCGGGCTGGCTCTGGTTCAAAATGGTCGTCAAAAGAGCGACAATCTATTCGTACAAATAAGAAATCGTAAGATCCCAATCAACCGGGTAAAAATACCCTTTGTAAAAAAGAAAGTCAAAAAATAAATCTATCTAAGGGGAAAGGATGAAGAACGATGACGAATATACCGGAAGAATTAAAATATACGGAATCCCACGAATGGGTGAAAGTGGAAGGCCATACCGCCACCATTGGAATTACCGATTATGCCCAAGATCAGTTGACGGATATTGTTTTCGTTGAACTGCCTGAGGTTGACCAAGAAGTGGAGCATAAAGGCGAATGCGCCGTGATTGAATCCTGCAAAATCGCGGCTGAACTGTACGCACCGGTCAGCGGTAAAATCACCGCTGTGAACGAAGAACTCACCGACCACCCTGAGTACCTCAACCAGGAGCCTTACGGGAAAGGCTGGATTCTCCAAATTGAAATGGCCAATCCTTCGGAATTGGATAAACTCATGGATGCCGCAGGGTATAAAAAGCATCTGGAAGAATCCGAATAAAACAGATAATTTTATAAAGCCAACTTTATAAAAAGGAGTTAAGATGGATTTTATTCCGCATACACCGGATGAGCGAAAAGAGATGTTGAAAACCATTGGGCTTACTGAAGAGGAAGAACTCTTTCGCAGCATCCCTCAAGAATTGACCCATCCTAAAATTCCATTCCCTCGTCCTTTAACCGAGATGGAAATGACATCCGAGATGGAAGATTTAGCCCAGAAAAATGAAGGCGTAGGCATGTTTTCTTTTCTTGGCGGCGGAGCTTATGATCATTTTATTCCGCAAGCGGTACCTGCCTTATTGAGCCGTGGTGATTTTGTCACTGCTTATACCCCCTATCAGGCAGAAGCCAGTCAAGGGACGCTGCAATTTATTTATGAATTTCAAACGATTATGTGCCGCATGACAGGCATGGAGATTGCAAACGCGTCGATGTATGACGGGGCGAGTGCCTTGGCAGAAGCGGCGCTTATGGCATGCCGCGTTTCCCGCAAGGAAAAAATCGCCGTCTCGTCTACAGTAAACCCTCATTACCGGCGGGTGCTGAAAACCTACATGGATTCTGTGGAGATAGAACTTTTCGAAATCCCACAGGAAGAAGGGGTGCCTGAGGTCGATGTGATTAGCAAGCATATCGATCAATCGTACGCCGCAGTCTTTGTGCAGAATCCCAACTACTTTGGAATTGTTGAGCCGATGGCGGAAATTAGCCAAGCGGTTAAAACCGCCGGGAGTCTGTTGGGTGTGGTGGTGTATCCCTTATCGCTTAGTGTGTTGAAAGCGCCGGCAACTTATGAGGCAGATATTGTACTCGGCGATCTGCAATCGCTGGGCATCCCACTGTCGTACGGCGGGCCTTATGCCGGTTTTATCGCTTGTAAGAAAAAGTATGTACGGCAAATCCCGGGACGCCTGGTGGGACGCACCACAGATGAAGATGGGAAAACCGGGTATGTGCTGACCCTGCAGACCCGGGAGCAGCATATTCGCCGTGCCAAGGCGACTTCTAACATTTGTACCAACCAATCCCTCTGTGCGCTGGCTTCTACGATTTACGTCTTTACCATGGGTGCAAAGGGTTTGCACCAAGCCGCGCAGCGTAGTGTAGCCAATGCGCATACTTTGCAAAAGAAATTATGTGAAGTAGAGGGCGTAAAGTTGCTGTATGATCAACCTTATTTTAATGAATTTTTGATCGAATTGCCTGTCCCCGTGGAAACATTTATTCAGAAAGCAAAAGAAAAGAAGATCATTCCCGGGATTCCTGTATCCAAGGAAGTGACAGGGAGTAAGGAGGCTTTGCTCGTGTGTGCCACGGAGAAAAATACACACGAAGGCATGAGTCAATATGTTGACGTAGTGAAAAATATGTAAAGAGAGGATTTTCTTATGCCGTTGGATGCATACGAACCAACTTTATTTGAACGCGACCATGGTGGAGAGGGACGCGATGTTTTTCCAGAAAAAGGAGAGGAAGCCTCGTTGTCTACTTTTCTCCCTGAGGGTTGCTTATCCGATACACCGCTTGATTTACCCACGATTAGTGAACCAGAGGTGATTCGTCACTTTACGAAACTGTCCCGCATGAATTTCAGCATTGACAGCGGGTTTTATCCTCTTGGTTCGTGTACCATGAAATACAACCCCAAAATTTGTGATGCCCTATCTTCACTTCCCGGCTTTGCTCAATTGCATCCCGAATGCGGGGCTGAGAATGCCCAAGGGACGCTGCATTTCATGCATCAGATTTCACAAATGCTTGCTGATTTGGCGGGAATGAAGAAGGTGACGTTGAATCCCTGTGCCGGGGCGCACGGAGAATTGTGCGGCATCATGATGATCAAGGCGTATCACAAGGATCATGGCAATGACCGTTCTGTGGTGCTGGTTCCTGATTCTGCTCATGGAACCAACCCCGCTACTGCCGCCATGGTAGGTTATAAAACTGTTGACGTGGCTTCCAATAAGGAAGGGCGGGTTGATCTTGATGATCTTAAGAGCAAATTGAATGACGATGTTGCTGCTTTGATGCTTACCAATCCCAATACTTTAGGCATCTTCGAAAAAGATATTCTTGAGATCGCGAAAAGGGTGCACGACGCCGGTGCCATGCTCTATTATGACGGAGCCAACTTGAATGCGATCGCCGGTATTGTTCGGCCGGGGGATATGGGCTTTGACGTTGTGCACATTAATTTGCATAAGACATTCTCTACCCCCCATGGGAGTGGTGGTCCAGGAAGCGGCCCGGTGGGGGTTGGAGAGAAACTGCTTCCCTATCTACCCACTCCGCTGCTGGAAGAAGAAAACGGGAAGTATGTATTGAATTATGACTCAGAGAAAAGTATTGGCCAATTATCCACCTTTTTGGGGAATGTAGGGATCGTATTACGTGGCTACGTTTACATGCGCTTGCATGGACTTGAGGGACTTAAAAAGAACAGCGTTCATGCGGTACTCAATGCGCGTTATTTGCGCCAGAAATTGAATGAGTATGTACCCGCTTCAGTTATGGAAGACTGCATGCACGAGTTTGTGCTCACTATGCGTGATCATGATCGTTTCGGGGATCTCAATGCTATGGTTATGGCGAAAAACTTGATCGATCACGGGTATCATGCTCCGACCGTGTATTTCCCTCTGGTGGTTAAAGAGGCCATGATGATCGAGCCGACAGAGACGGAATCTAAGCAAACCTTGGATGCTTTTACGGAGACGGTAAAGAATATTCTGGAAGAATATAAAAATAATCCGGAGAAGGTCTTACATGCTCCTCATACTTTACCGGTTAAGCGTTTAGATGAAGTGAAAGCAGCCCGTCAACCGGACTTGATCTATCATCCTGAATGAGGCTTGCTTTAGGAAGGGTAGCCGGTTTGGCCGATTGTTTGTATTTCCTGATATGCCACCTCGCCCGCTAAAAAGCGGGCGAGGTTTTTGCGAGAAGCCATGGTTTGGATTTGGCGGGATTCTGCGTGATGAGGTGCGGGACTTTTAGACGGAGCCCAGGTTCCAGAATGAGCGTTTTTTGCTCGCTTAATTTATTTTCAAACTGCGTGGCTGTTTACTGGTGAATTGGATGGGAATCTCACGAAAATGGGAGGCTTCCATCTTGGGTGTCTGAATCGTCAACACCCCATCTGTGTAACCAGGCTTGACCGCTTCCACTTCAATTTGGATAGGCAGCCGTACTGTGCTTTCGAAGGTTCCATATTCCCGTTCCAGCAAATTTTTGCTCTTGACGCTCAACGAATGCGGACTTTTCTTTTCACCACGGATGGTGAGATAGTCTAAACCCACTTCAACTTCCACACATTCAGGATTGATCCCCGGAATTTCAGCCTCAATTAAAAAATGATGCGAACTTTCTGTAATATCCATCGGAGGACGCCAATGGGAGCGTGCGGTTTTTGGGATTGCGTCCTGTGAATGAGCGAAGGATTGGCACATCCATGAATAGGACGAATTCTCTTTGTTCACGGAATGATTGAATTTATAGAAAAACATGATTCTCTCCTTACTAAGAAGAAACGTTTTTATCTAAAAGGTCTTAAGAGCAATTTATGTGCCATATATGTCTTTTTCTCTCATATTCGCTTCTTGAATAACGCTTTCTTTTAGAATATATCGTAATCCTTTTATTATTTGTTAATGAAAGATGTATATTTTTGTTTTTTGTCGAATAACGGATTCTATCTTTTATATTTTGTTATTATTGTTTCCTGATTTTATTAAGAAAATCTAAATATATGAATGGTTGTTTTGACACGCGTTATGTAAAAATGACATACATTTCATCAATCTGATCCTTTGTTATAGAGAAAAGACTCGGTGCTTGTATTCTCAAATTGAGAAATCGTCGAGAAACTTTTTTACACAACTTCCCGAATTTTGGAAACAAATGGTTAGAACCATACCATGAACTGTTCTATACATTTTGCATTCGTTCGATTGAATTCCTTTATTTGAGGAAAGAGTTTGAACGCTTGACGAAAGTAAGGGAGGCAGTAAAAATAACAGTAATAGCAAGAGTAAAGTCACTTTTGAAGTCTTACTACAAGCGGAGTGAAATTATGAAAAAATTGGTGCTGCTTCGCCACGGCGAAAGCGTATGGAACAAGGAAAACCTCTTTACTGGCTGGACGGATGTGGATCTTTCAGAAAGGGGGATCGCAGAAGCAGAAGAAGCCGGCCGGCTGTTGCGTGAAGGCGGTTATGAATTTGATCTCGCTTTTACTTCTGTTTTGAAACGCGCCATTCGAACCTTGTGGATTACGCTTACTGAAATTGATCAAATGTGGATCGATGTGTATCGCAGCTGGCGCTTGAATGAACGGCATTACGGAGCCTTGCAAGGTTTGAATAAGGCCGAAACCGCCGAAAAATATGGTGAAGAGCAAGTTAAATTGTGGCGTCGGAGTTACGATGTTCCCCCCCCTGAATTGGATGAAAGCGATGAACGCTATCCCGGCCATGATCGGCGCTATCGGCTTCTTACACCAGAGGAATTGCCTAAAACCGAAAGTTTGAAATTGACGATTGATCGTTTTCTTCCTTATTGGTTTGATGCCATCGTACCTCATATTAAAGAAGGCAAGCGTGTGATTATTGCAGCCCACGGAAATAGCTTGCGGGGTTTGGTTAAGCATTTAGATAAGATGTCTGATGAGAAGATTGTTGGCTTGAATATCCCGACGGGGGTGCCTTTGGTGTACGAATTGGACGATGATCTTAGGCCGCTGAATTCATACTACCTGGGAGATACAGAAGAATTAGAGAAGAAGATGCAAGCGGTTGCCAACCAAGCCAAAGCGAAATAAGATGGGGACTTACTTGTCTTGCTCCTTGGTGCAATGTTGTCATCGTAATAAATGCGATTCGATTTTTCTGATGAACGAAATGGAATTCAATGGTTATTGATCAACCGAAGATAAAGGTACCGAAAAGAGAGGTCGTCCGAGAAGTTCTCCCTAATGGGACGACCTTTCTTTATGCTCCCAATCCATATAATCAAATTGTGGCCGTGAATATAATGTCGCGGATTGGCTCACGTCATGAAGAGGCGGACAAAGCCGGGTCAGCCAATCTGACCATGCGGATGCTTTCGACCGGTACGACCAATTATTCGGAAGAGGAAATTGCGACGCGCCTGGAGCGCAACGGGGCCCGTTTTGATGCGGAAGCGAATAAAGATCATTGTTCAATCGAATTGCTAACCACAGAGGAATATTTATCGAACGATCTTGAAACGGTATTGGATTTAATAGACCACCCTACTTTTGACGTGGATAAACTGTTTCGTGAACGAGAGATCGCGCGCATGAATATCTACGAGCAGGAGGACTCTCTTCTCAATTTCACTGTGCGCCGTTTTCGACAAGCCTATTATGGGGAACACCCCTATTCCTGGCCAAGTTTGGGCTTGTTAGATACTCTCGATTCTATTCAACGGGATGATCTCATCGCCCTGGGGATGTCTATCCTCGAGCCGCGTAATTTGATTGTATCGGCTGTGGGCGGGTCGCCGGACAGTGGTGTCTTCGATAAACTGAAAGAGTTCTTTGGACAGCGGGAAGAAAAAAGGGGCGCACCTTATCATGATCCCGTAGAAGCCAAACCCGCCTTTTCAGGGAATGTAGAAAAAATTGAAAATCGTGACTCCGAAGCCGAATATATCGTGATGGGCTATCCCGGTTGCGGTATTACCAAGTCTGAAGCGCTTCCCTTGTCACTGACCTCAGCGATGTTGGGTGGGTCAATGGATTCACGCCTGTTTCGTGAAGTGCGGGATAAGCGGGGCTTGTGTTATCAGATCGGTGCCAATTTCAGCCCCAACCATCAGCATACTCCACTCTTGGTCTACGTAGTTACTTCGCCGAGCAATCGGCATGAAGTGGTGGGTGCCATCGAGGAAGAAATCAACAAAGTTCAGTCGGAACCAATCAGTAAAGAGGAATTCGATCGGGTAAAAACATTTTTGACTGGGGTCTATATCATGTCCATGGAGAGTAATATGGGGCAGGCCTCACGTTTTGCGCATTACGAAGCCGCCGGTCTGGGGTGGGATTACGCCAATCGTTATCCCGAAGAGATTAAAAAGGTCGAAGCGAAACGGATTCAAGAGACCACCCAGCGTTTGTTTACTCAGCGATTGCTCACCATCACCGCTCCTGCGTGATTAACTTGATTCTTTACTCAATATCTCCTATTTGCCGCCGATAATTATCTTGTGTCATGTTATGGTCATCATGTTGAGGGCGGTACCGAGGAGCTTTCCAGGCCAATGAATATTATGGTTTGGAGGCTTTGATGCACGGAAACTGTATACTTTGCAATACGTTTGATAAACTCAACCGGATCGGAATGTGTCCCACTTGCCATTCGGTAGATGAACAACTTCTCCAGCAGGCTCGCGAAATAGCAAAACATCAAGGACGGTTAAGCCTTTTTGAAATGGCGGATCGTTTGGGTATTAGCCCGATGCACATTTACATGTGGATACAGCAGGGGCGGATTCGTCCCTCGGTCTTTCGTTATACCTGCCCGATTTGTGGACGCGAATTAACCCAGCGATTTTGTGATTGCATGAAAAAGACCTATGTCGAGAATGCGTGTGGGGGAGAAAAATATCCGGAAAAGTTTTATTCGGCGATTCGCATTCAACAATGCAAAGACCGGTATTGGGAACAGGATTCCAGGATTCGAAAGAAGCAACGGAAGGATATCTGGTTACACAAGTAAGAAGAGAGGATTCATAACAACGACTCGAAAAGCGGGCTTGTGGGTCCGCTTTTTTTGTTCTCGTTTTTCAGCGTATAATATAGAGAAAAGCAAAGATGAAAACTCGATGATGACTTCATTCCGGTTCTTCTTTTTTTCCGCGTTTGCACTCTACCTAATCCGTGATTGGTTGCCGCTAGTGTATACCTCCGCTGAGCCCGTTGCATTGACCATCTCTCTTTTACTCGAATTGATTCTTGTCGCTCTATGGCTCTATGCGTGGATCCAGCGGCAACCGAAAAAAGCCCGCGGTTGGATTTATTTAGGATTCGTAATTTTTCTTTTTCGTTGTCTCTATCATCTTGCTCCTTCATTCCCCAATGCATGGGGATTGCGGATGGCGTGGATTCATCATCCACTTTATGGGATTGTGTTTTATGGACTGGGTTTGGTGATGCTGCATCCCCAGGCGTATGATTTTATTAAAGGAAAAATGAGTCACCTTCAGGATCGAGTGCGTCTCTATTCGTCACTAGCCATGGTGTTTGGCTTGCTCTTCGCGGGTGTCTTGTTCTATGCCCTAAGTTCAGTGCATATCACCCGCGATGGGATGGACTGGATCGAACGCTCAACCAAACCGGTATGGCATTTATACATGCGTGAACCGCTGACGATAGGGTTTTATCGCCTAGCCTATTCCATCGCAGAACCGTTTTTTGAGGTTCGCAATCCCATGACGCTGTCCTACCGGATCTTGCCCTGGTTTGCGATTTTTTCTGGAGTATGGGGATTGTACTGGCTATGCCGCTGGGTGGGAGAAAAATGGAACAATGGGTGGGATCGGGTTTTGGTCATGGGGTTTATCGTATCCACGGGAGGGTGGATGGTATTGTATTTTGGGCATGTGGAAGTCTATCCCACCTTGTTGATTGGCTGGCTGCCGCTGTTTTATTACTGTGAGCGTTATACGAGGGGCGAAGAAGGCATCATCACACCGACATTATGGTTTTGCTTCAGTTTTGTTTTACACTTATCCACGGGATGGTTGATGCCCGCAATGCTGCTCATCCCTTTTTCCGCCCAGCGAAAAAATCCTATACGTGAGATTGGGTGGTTCATTTCACTTTTTGCAATTTTTCAACTCCTCTTTTGGGGTGGCTTGTTGATTTTTTATTACAATATGGATTTATTCGGTATGATGTCCCGTTTGCATGAAACCTTTCATGTAGGACCCGACGGGGCTATGTTTGAGCAAAAGTCCGCTTGGTTGAATGGTGGACGTTTGCTGGAATTAGTTAATGAAGTGATCTATTTATCGATCCCTTGTGTGTGGCTGCTTCCTTTCCTTTTGGTCTCGATAATCTATACGAGAGACAAACGTCATTGGTTTTGGCTTACAATGCTTTTTGGGTATGGACTCTATTTCTTTTTATGGAATCCCGACCGGGGTTTCCCTGAGGATTGGGATTTATTTTCTCCCATCGCACCCATTGCGGTGTTCACATTGTTAAATGTATCTTATCCTCCCGAAAAAAAGCATGCCATTCTCTCTCAAGAATGGATCTATTGCACAGTTCTTGGAGCCCTGCCTTTTGCCATCGCCCAAATCTTGTTTCACCATTGGATTCCCTTTTCTCGTACGGGAGTGTTGGGATAGAGGGTGAACTTGATTCGCTTTACATCCCTTTGAGGGCGTCATGTAGATTGTGCCGGTAGAGGCGGATCAGGGGAATAATTAATGACAGGGGGCCGCTAATGAACACGAATCCCCACATCCAAGGGTGAAGCGGGGTAGGCCATAGCCATTCGATATGAAAGATGGATAGGTTTGAGATCTCTCCGAGGAGCCCGGTGAGTGATCCTTCGATTAGCAGGGCGAAAGGCATAGCCGAAAGCCATATAAAGAGGGATTCCCATAATAACCATGCCATAATAAGCGGTTTGCCATAGCCGAGAGCTCGGATAATCGCGAGGTCTTCAGTCATGGCTTCATACCGTGCGTTGAAGAGTACCATTACGCATAGCATGGCAAGAACGATTGTGATTCCGCTTACGAACTTGAGAAGCGATTCCCCACCTCCAAATAATCGCTCGATCCATTCCATTTGCTCTTGGAGGATGATGGTTTTGGCCACAGTGTAATGATCAAAAAAATCCTGCAGGCGTTTCTCTTGGCCGTTGTATAACCACAGAAGCGCATAGGACATGCCCATATTATTACGAGTCTCGCGCATCAAGTTTAAGGGAATGGCGGTACGATAGAGTTCAAACGGTTCTGATTGGCTCGTGTAGAGCATGCGATCATAAACAATACCAGTGGGTTCAAGAATGCCGGTAATGGTCAGTTCTTTCTGCCATAGCGGTTTACCCGACTCGGGATGGAGCAACCTGGATTTCGCGGTGATGGTTGAGCCGGGGCGCAGGTCTTCTCCCTCGGCCACAAGTGAACCGGCGACGACTTGCCCTGAGGTACCGAACCACGAACCCTCGGCCACCTTGGGAGGATTCATGTTGTCATCAGGACGTTCTAAAAAGGTATTATCGGTTCCAAGAACTTTATAGTTTTTGTATTCAGCAAAATCCATGAACGGGGTCGCCTGTTTCACGACGTCAATAGAATCTCCCTCGGACTCGTCTGGAAGCATCCAATTTTCTTTTTTATCCATTGGTTCTCGAGCATGGCGAAGCAAGCCGTGCGGAATTAATCGATCTTCATGACCTACGCCAAACAGGCTCGACATAAGCAAAGCCAGATCGGGGCTTTTAGGCCCCAAAATGGCATCCACTGAAGTATCGTATTTTTGTAGGCTCTCGCGTGAGCTGACAAGCAACGTGAGGGCGAGCCCCACGGTGACCAGCGGGATGATGAGAGACATGACAGCAAGGAAAGAGGAAACAGGGCGGCGAATGAAGCTGATAAAGGCGAGTGTCAAACCGGACATGATTGAGAAATTTCCTCGATGTTATAAATAAGATCAAACAAAGGACGGATACGCTCATCATGGCTAACTACGATCAAGGTATGATTGCGCTGCTGAACCTCGGATAGTAATTCTTCGATCACATGAATCGCGTTGGCTTTATCCAAATTGGCGGTTGGTTCGTCCACCATCGTGAGTGGCGTGTTACGAACGAAAGTTCGTGCCAAGGCAGTGCGCTGTTGTTCGCCGGCGCTTAAGTGCCAAGCGAGTCTATCGGCGATGGGGTGCATTCCGACTCGTTCTAAGGCGTGCATCGCCTTGGTTTTGCCCTGGTTCCAACTTCGATTTATGCCCAGCATCACATTTTCTAGCGTAGTTAAATGCTTAAGGAGATTCAGCCGTTGAAAAACCATGGTGAATTCATCGCGCCGAAGCCGGTGACGGTCTTTCTCATTCATCTCGCGATAGGAGAGACCGTTGATAATGACCTCTCCCTTTGTCGCTTGGAGCAAACCACCTATGCAGTGGAGCAAGGTGGTTTTTCCTTTGCCGCTTTCTCCCCAAATTAAGGCTTGAGCACCACTTTTTAAGGACCAATACGGGATGTCTAATAGCGGATGGGTTTCCCCCGGCCATAAGAAAGTAAAATCCTTGATGACAATTTCCACCTTGTACCCCTTTTTAATCGAAATGGAATCGAAGAACAGGTTTTGTTATCTCTATAAAGTGAGATGTTTATAGATACATTAGTAAGAGCGAGTTAAAGCGTCAACAGAATTCAATGAAAACAAAACAGGTTTTCTTTGGGTAATGGGTTAATGCTTATGCCAGCGTATAATATCACCACCGCTGCGGAGCCCATTGGAGGCATCATAGACGGTGGCAACCAAGCGCACGCTGGGTGCTTGGATATTGCAAACCGCGCATAATTCCTCACCCTCGGTTACGGTTTGAGGATAATAGGCGAAATATTCCAACAGGCCATCAGGGCCGCTTGAACTGACCATCCACTTGTGGGTTCCGAAATCATATTGTCCTCCTGGCCCTGTAGTATCAGCGCGAAAATAGCCATAGGCATACGCACCTGGTACGAGGTCTTTAAGATCTAGGTTCAGGTCTAGTTCTCGACGGCTGTGGTGAGGGAATGGATCTTCAGGTATTGAATTTAGATAAGATGTCGGTGTGGTTAATGGTATATATCGCGAAGCAAAATCATATACACGTGTCCCTCCGTATAAAGGGGAATGTGGCGGTTGATCATGATCGATACGGTACATCTCGATAGAAACCGATAGCGATTTGTGATCGGAGACGACCCGGGATATATTCGCACGAGTTTGGGCATTGATAAAATTGGGTACCGCGATCGCTGCTAGGATACCGATAATGGCAACCACGATGAGTAATTCGATCAATGTGAAAGCATAATTAATCTTCATTGTAAACTCCAAAAATTGTGAGGGGGAGAAATATCTCCCCCTCCCGCTTGCATTCTTTATTCATACTTTTTCCATGAACGAATGGTGGTCATGATTCCCTCACCCGCGGTGAGGATATGCTTTTTGCCTGCGGACAGCATTCCGAAATCCTCACGTTGGCCACCCGGCCAATAAACCGTCACTTCGGCTTGAGTCTCTGTACCCAGACCAAAACACGCGGTACGAGTGGATTGCGAAGCAAAACTGTTATTGCCCACGCCCACTTGACGGGTTTGTTTTCCCGAGGGGGTTTCCATGACGATGCGTGAACCGATGCCAAAAGAATTCATGCCCTCGTCCCGCAATTCAATATGGAGCCATTGATTTTCTTCGGCAGCCGTTTGATTTTGGTAGAGAAGAAAAGGTCCATCGCCGTGGTTTTCACTGAAAGCGAGATCAAGATCCCCGTCGTGATCGTAATCTGAGTATGCGAGACCATAGAGGTGATTGATGTCGGAAATGCCGGTGTCGAGCAAAGCATCCGCACTTTCTTCATTGATATTGTTGAAGGTTCCATCGCCATTGGAACGAAAGAGAGGATGCGGTTTTTGATACATCTGACCAGCGGGAAAATCCTCGTGACTGGGATGGTTGATCAGGCTAAGATCAAGATGACCATCATTATCGATATCCATCCAGGTTCCCCCGAGGGGATAGAGTTGACCTATGATGCCCGAGGACTCGGCCAGTTCGGTAAAGGTGTTGTCTCCATTGTTTCGGTAGAGACGTGAGGGGGCGGCCGTTTCAAGATTGTAGGAGCCGCGATTGGGTACGAAGAGGTCTAGGTAACCATCATTGTTGTAATCTCCCCACAAGGCGCAGTGGGTTATCGCATTGTTGGGATCTCCTAACCCAAGCTCATCGGTGCGGTCTGTAAAAGTCCCGTCTCCATTGTTTTCAAAGAAGCGATTTTCGGTTTCGATAAACTCTTCTTGATGTCCCTCGTCATGCTGGAATGTTGAATTGGCTTTCTCATTTTCATGCTCATGTTTTTCAACGACGGCTACGCTAAGGAAGAGATCAAGATCACCATCGTTGTCGTAGTCGCCCCAGGCGCCATGATCTACGCCTATGTGGAGCTCTTCCTCATGGGTGTCTTCTGTTTCTTCCTCATGTAGATGGGCTTCAAGAATTAATCCCGCTTCTTGGTTGGCGAGTTGAAAGGTCCCATCTCCCTTATTTTGGTAGAGCATTGGGCCTTGATGGCGATTCGCAACCAGTAGGTCGAGATCACCATCGTTGTCATAGTCCGCCCATGAAGCCCCGACAAAACCGCCGGTCACCTCTTCATCTTCACTCTCTTCATGCGGATGTTCCTCCTGTCCACTTACACCGGCCTCCCTAGCCATGTTCGTGAAAGTCCCATCTCCATTATTGCGAAATAGACGATTTTCGACATGATGGCTTTCTCCCGGTATACTTTCTCGGTTATAGACAAAGAGATCCAAATTTCCATCACCATCATAATCTCCCCAGGCGGCACCCGCGGCGATCAGGGTTTCGTCGAGGATGCCTGCCTTGGTAGCTATATTCGTGAAGGTTCCATCCCTGTTATTTTTAAATAGCTGGTTGGATGGATTGGCGGCGATGAAAAGGTCATCGTAACCATCGTTATCGAAATCGCCCCATGCAATCCCGAACTGGAGTTCGTTGATCTCATCTTGCAATCCAGCTGTAAAAGCGACATCTTCAAACATCGTTTGCGCATAAGAACTGGAGGCAAGAACAAAATGAAAGAATGCTATAAGAATAATTAATTTATAGTTAGACAGCATTGGTTAGTTCTCCTCTTTGAGTAGAAATAGATACAATAATCCTCTGGAAAAGCTGGGATATGACCATACTTTTCAATAGAAATAATTTTGGAATTGGATTGAAAGAGATTTACGCCATGAAGAAAGAAGGGGGAGCCCGGGGGGAATGATGAAAAAGAGTTGTGGAAATGAAAAGGAAAGATGTAAAATGAATCGGATATGGCGATTCGAGTTCAAGCAGTTCGGTTGAAATTGTCGTGGGCAGCGGTTTGGCAAGATGGGCGAAATGGCAAATCAAACAAAGGTGTTGATCTTCATCAGTGTGAACCTCGGTGCACTCACAGAAATGGGCTTCATGAGTCGACAAAGAATGATTTTGGTGATGGTGAAAAGGGGTGTGAATAGAAACGATCAGCGTAGCCAATAAATAAAGGCCCAGCGCCAACCGACTCCAGTTGATCCTCTTTTTCCTGTTAAGAAAATCCATCATCCACCCATATCAAATTTTAATTATTATAATATATCCAGTCCTAAAAATATCAACTATTGTATAGAGTTCAAGAACAGACTTCACAGAAGCCTGTTGTTTTGGATGGGGAGCTATCCCACGGTTATGTTTAGTTGTTTCTTGAAAATGTTCATCATTAAATGGGGCAGACAAGGCTGCCGAGGCGTTCCATGAGGCGGTGATTTTCGTGGTAATCCACGGGGCAGTCTATCAAAGTCGGGCGGTTGAGTTCAAAAGCGGACTGGAGAATGCCGTTTAGTTCGTCTGCTGATTCCACCTTAAATGATTCCCATCCAAAGCTGCGTGCCATACCGGAAAAATCTGGATTGTTGAAATCCACGTTGCTGGGACGGCCATAATCGCGAAATTGCTTCCATTTGATTAAGCCAAATGTATTGTCACGCCAGACCATAGCAACAATGGGCAGGTTATAGCGTACCGCGGTTTCCATCTCTTGCATATTCATAAGAAAGCCTCCATCGCCGCTAATGCTTAACACGCGGCGATTGGGTGCGATTAGTTTAGCGCCGATAGAGCCGGGCAAAGCGATGCCCATGCTGGCGAAGCCGTTGGAGATAATGCAGGTATTGGGTTCGTTGCATAAATACATACGCGCAATCCATACTTTATGGGCGCCGACATCAGAGATGAGGATGTCGTGATTGTCGAGGACTTGGCGCACTTCATGGAGGATTTTTTGGGGTTTTAAAGGGAAACTTTTATCATTCACCGCTTCTTCGAGCTCTTCGAAGATCATGTTGCGTAGAAGGCGAATATCTCTCTTGTTTTCCCGCGGGGTAACTTTGGTCGAAAGTTCATCGAGGGCCAGGGAAATATCAGATTCGAGCCCACATTCCAACTGATAGTGTTTATCGACTTCAGCGGGAGAGCGATCGATGTGAATGATTTTTTTGTCGAGACTGGGATTCCAACGGGCAGGAGGGTACTCCACCAGATCATACCCCACACAAATGACGAGATCGGCGTGGTCGAATCCACAATTCACGTAATCGCGCGCCTGCAGACCCACGGCAAGCAGCGACAGAGGATCATTATAGGGTAATACACCTTTGGCCATGAACGTGTTGGCACAAGGAATGCCGGTTTGTTTGACAAACCGGCGCACCGCTTCAGAAGCACGGTCCCGGAAAACCCCATTGCCTACCAGCATCACCGGGAATTGGGCTTGATTAATCGCATTGGCAGCACATTGAATACGATCCATCAACGGTTCAGGATTTTTGGGCTGCTGGGGAATCAAGGGAGCGGCATCGATTTCTTCACTGGCTACATCCTCGGGAAATTCAATATGGGTGGCGCCGTATTTGTCGGTTTGAGCGACTTTGAAGGCTTTGCGGACGACTTCAGGAATGATCTCCCCTTTAACTAAACGCGCATTGTATTTGGTAATGGGTTGAAAAAGAGAGAGCAGATCCATGGCCTGATGGGATTCTTTATGAAGCCGGTCGATGCTGGCTTGTCCTGTAATACAAACAAGAGGAGCATGATCCATGTTGGCGTCAGCGACCCCGGTAATGAGATTGGTCGCGCCTGGGCCAAGAGTGCCAAGACATACGGATGCCTTGCCCGTGAGTCGTCCCTGCACATCGGCCATGAAGGCTGCACCTTGTTCTGCCCGGGTGAGGATGAAAGGAATCGACGAATCGAGCAACGCATCCATAACGTCTAGGTTTTCTTCACCTGGTAAACCAAAGATATAAGGAGTTTTTTCATTTTCTAAACATTTAACAAAGAGTTCTGCCGCTTTCATTGTGTTTATTTTCTCTTTCTATCGAGACTCTTGGATTAACCTAAGTAGATTGATTAATTAAATCAAGATATATGTTGACATCTATTATTGTAGCGGAAGGTGAAAAATATGTAATAAGATCCCTTGAAAACTCGATGATCATTCATTCGTTGGTGTAACAATTTCTTTACTGGTATAATCATCTTTAAGAATGTTTTTATATTAAACGACAATTAGGGAGGGACATTATGTCATTAGAAGTTATGAATCCTGCCACAGGTAAGGTGGTTCAGAATTATGAAACCATTGATTCCGATCGCCTGAAGCAGCAAATCGAAAAGACTCACCAAGCATTTTTGGAGTGGAAGAAAACCGATTTTTCCCATCGGGCTTCCTTGATGAAAAAAGCCGCTGAGGTACTGGAATCCCACCAGCAGGAATGGGCTGAACTGATGGCACAGGAAATGGGAAAACCGGTGGCTGATGGGAAAAAGGAAATTCAGAAGTGCGCCTGGGTTTGTAACTATTATAGCGAAAATGCAGAGAAGTTTTTGCAGCCGGAAGAGATTCAATCGAGTGCTTCAAAAAGTTATGTCAGTTTTCAACCGATAGGCACGGTATTGGCTGTGATGCCGTGGAATTTTCCTTTTTGGCAGGTGTTTCGCTTTGCCGCGCCTGCTTTGATGGCTGGCAATGCGGGGCTTTTGAAGCATGCTTCCAATGTGCCTGGATGTGGCTTGGCGATAGAGGATGTTTTTCAACAGGCGGGATTTCCTGAAAATCTTTTCAAAATGTTGATGATCAAGACCAGGCAGACGAATGAAGTTCTTGAACATCCTTTCGTGCGTGCAGCCACGTTGACCGGAAGCACCTATGCCGGTAAAGCCGTGGCTTCCAAGGCGGGAGAGATGTTGAAAAAGACCGTGCTTGAACTGGGAGGGAGCGATCCCTATGTGATCCTACCGGATGTGAATATTGATGAGGTGGCGAAAACATGTGCTGCGAGCCGTTTAATTAATACAGGCCAAAGTTGCATTGCGGCCAAGCGCTTTATTATCCAAGAATCTCAAAAGGAACAATTTGAGCAAGGCATGGTGCAACATATGCAGTCGCAAAAGATAGGTGATCCCATGGATGAAAACACCCAGTTAGGCCCGATGGCGCGGCATGATCTGCGGGATGAATTGCATGAACAGGTGAAGAAGAGTATCGAAATGGGGGCGAAGTGTTTGGCCGGCGGTGAGGTTCCTGATGATCCTGGAGCCTATTACCCCGCGACGGTGTTGACCGAGGTGAAGAAAGGGATGCCGGCTTACGATGATGAGTTGTTCGGTCCGGTGGCCGCTATCATCACCGCGAAAGATGAGGAGGAACAAATTCGGATTGCGAATGATTCCGTGTTTGGCCTTGGAGCAGCCGTCTTCACGCAAGATGTAGAAAAAGGAACACGTATTGCCGAAGAAGAGTTAGATGCCGGATGTTGTTTCGTAAACGATTTTGTGAAATCGGATCCCCGTTTGCCTTTTGGCGGCGTGAAAGAGAGTGGCTATGGCCGTGAACTTTCGTATTATGGTATTAAAGAATTTGTGAATATCAAAACGGTCTATATTAAATAAACGCTATTCCGTACGTGAAAACAATCCTTTGTCTTTGGAACTTTTTAGGGGTAAATAGACGACTATAACAATATCGATCTTTTCGAAGAGAAAAGGATACCTGTGAATCGTTCCGTGTGTAGGTTTGGGAAGGAGATTTCTTACAATGCGTGGAATTGACAAGGCAAAGGAGATGCGGAATGGATTTTATTTTTCGACGTTCTTATCAAGGAGGGGTGAAAGCGGTAATCTTTGATTGGTCGGGAACTCTAGTGGATTTTGGATGCATGGCACCTGCCTATGTTTTTGTTGATGTGTTCAAGAGACATGGGGTCCCGATTACGTTAGCAGAAGCCCGGGAGCCTATGGGGCTTAATAAAAGAGAGCATCTCAAAGCCATTTCTCAGATGGATCGTGTGACTAAAGTATGGAAGTCCGTCCATGGGAAAGAATGCAAAGAAGAAGATCTAGATGTCATGTATGAGGATTTCCTTCCTATGCAACTCGAGAAGATCGCAGAACGTGCGGAATTGATTCATGGTACCCTGGAAGTCATACAAGGGGTACGCGAACGTGGTATTAAAATCGGAACGACCACGAGTTATAAACGAGAATCACTAAAGGTGCTCCTTGAGGAAGCGAAGAAACAAGGTTTCGAACCGGACAAGAATGTATGTGCCGATGATGTGATTGCCGGGCGGCCTTCTCCTTGGATGGCGATGAAAAACTTAATGGAGATGCAGATTTATCCCTTTGAAGCTTGTGTGAAATTTGGGGATACCGTCCCGGATATTCATGAAGGATTGAATGCGGGGATGTGGTCTGTGGGCTTGGTGATGGCGGGTAATGAAATAGGGATGAGTGAGGAAGAACTAAAAAATAAAGACCCTAAAGTCGTGGGAGAAAGAAGAAGAAAGGCTTATCAAAAGATCTCGCAAGCCGGAGCTCACTTTATAAGCGACTCGATTGCAGATGTTCCTGAAATCTTAGATAAGATCGATGGCTGTTTGGAACGGGGCGAAAAACCTTAGCCGAACTCATGCCCCTTGCTGGTTAAGTATCTGGAGCAAGGGCTGATGCAGCCACCCGTTGGTGGCGATGAGATGATCGGCCTGATGAGGCCTATGGCCGTGATGGTCTGTGGCTTGGCCGCCGGCCTCATGGACGATGGGATAGAGAGCGGCGATATCCCATCGATGCATGGTCGGATCGATCATGATATCAGCACGCCCAGTGACTAAGAGATAATACCCATAGCAATCGCCCCAGGTGCGTTGAAGTCCGGTTTGTTTTAGTAGTTGCAGAAGAACTTCCTCGCCCCAGCGATGGAGGATTCCATCCATGGCGGTCGCTAAAAGGGTAGACTCCGAGAGGGATTGCTGGTTTGATACAGCGCAACGTTCTCCATTACAAAAACAACCGGCGTTCATCATTGCGGCAAGGGTGATCTCGTTGGGAGGGTAGCGCACCACGCCGATTAGGCTTTGGCCGTCCTGCTCAATGCCGATCTGGGTCCCATACATGGCCACCCCGCGAATAAAAGTTTTCGTACCATCGATAGGATCAAGTATCCAGCGACGGCCCGAATTCCCCTTTTTTTCACCGAATTCTTCGCCGAGAATGCCGTCTTCTGGAAATTGTTTTTCAATTTCCGTACGAAGGAATTCTTCGGCTTTTTGATCGGCGATCGTGACAGGCGAATGGTCATGCTTGACCTCGACCTCGATTTGTGAACGGAAGTATTCCAGTGTTATCTTTCCTGCCCGTTGAGCAAGATCGATAGCACAATGAAAAAGTTCTTGTGTCATAATGATAACCTAGTCGATCCCCCAAGATGGTCTTTATTTTCGAAGTATAACGGAGATTTTTATCCATCCTAGTGTTTCTGTATAGAGTCGAATGGGATCGCTCTAAACAATTATGATAAGACTCATCCGGTTCTTTACGTTCCCAAAATTTGAAAGTGTGATACTCTATTGCGCAAGAAAAAGAGTTCTGTTTTTCTTGAAACAAATCAAACTGAATAATTTAATTTTTACTGTATTGATTAGGAGAGTTGTATGAACCTCTATACGTCTTTCATACAATCCATCGCTCAGTTTTCTGATTCCACAGCTTTGCAGTGGGAAGACGGGAAGATATCGTTTCGAGAAGTCTTGGATTGGATTAATATTAGCGCCAATGAATTCAATCAGCGTTTTCCACAAAAACACCAAAACGTGGCTTTGTTGGCTCCCAATACCCCTAATTTTATCTTTGGCTTATTCTCTATTCTTGGAAATGGGCATGTAGTTGTGCCGCTCAACCCTTTATTGAATCCTGAAGAAATGGGAGCCCTCTTAGAGCATGCCGAGCCTGCGGTGATGTTGTATGATCCCCTGTTGGAAGAAAGTGCAAAAAAAGCAGTAGACTTTTCTCGGAGAGAGGTTCAGTTGATCCCTGTACCTAACCTGTTGCAAACCGAGACCCCGGATACGAGCCCGCGAAATCCTGAAGTGGAGGCCGATGATTTGTCCATGATTCTTTATACATCGGGGACGACGGGAGATCCGAAAGGCGTTATGCTTACACATCGGAATATCCTGGTGAATGCGGGGTTTTTCCCATCGGTGATTAAATTTGGTCCAAATACAACCGTCCCTCTCATTCTGCCCTTGTTTCATACATTCGCGTTAACGGTGATTGTTTTTGGCGCCTTGATGCTCGGTTCGCGGGTTTTACTGTTTCCTCAATTTCAACCGCAAAAGATTTTAGAATGCGTAGTACAGGAAAAGAATGTACTGCTGATTGCGGTTCCACCGATGTACCATCTTATGGCACGTTTCGCTCCGGAAGGGATTGACAAGCAGCATAACATCATCATGGCGATATCTGGGGGGGGACCCTTACCAGTGGAGGTGACCCGAGCTTTTGAAAAGAAATTCAACTTTCTTATCCAAGAGGGATATGGTCTGACGGAGACTTCTCCGGTTGTCTCTCTCAATCCCCAGGAGCGCAATAAAGTGGGAACGATTGGTATCGCTTTCAAAGGAGCCGATGTACAAATACGCAGTGAGAATGGAGAAATACTCGGCACCCATGAAATTGGCGAATTGTGCGTGAAGGGGGATATTGTCATGAAGGGGTATTACAAACATCCAAAAGCCACCAAAGAAGCCTTTTTTGAGGAGGAGTGGCTGCGCACCGGGGATCTTGCCCGTATTGATGAAGAGGGGTACATCCAAATCGTGGGAAGAGCGAAAGATGTTATCGTGTGTGGCGGCGAGAACATCTATCCGCGTGAAATTGAGGAGACGTTGGCCAAGTTTCCTGGAGTGGCTGAAGTGGCGGTGGTTGGAAAACCCCATAAATTGCGTACTGAAGTGCCCAGCGCTTTTGTTGTCCTAGCGGAAGAAGCCAAAGGGAAAGTGACAGAATCCCAGTTGCGGAAACATTGCCGGGAGCATTTGGGAGAATATAAGATTCCAGAAAACTTTTATTTTATTGATGAGATGCCGAAAACAGCCACGCGAAAAATTCAAAAAGAGGAACTTAAGAAAACCTATTTTGGATGAGAGAAGTATGAGAAGAATTATAACCGTATTAAGACAAAATAGATAAAATAAGCAATCGCGGCGATATGGAAGGTGAGAAGTAACCAGAATTTCCAATCATAACGTGTATTCTGATCGCTGCCATCGATTTTTTCCGCGAATCCCATTTGGCTTAAGGAATCATGTTTTTTCTGATAACGGCGTTTTATCGAGGTGATTGCCTTGCGGATTTCTTCTCGACAATCTTTATTTTTTGGATCGGTATAGGCCATTTCTAAAGCGGGTAATTTTTCAATGGAACCGAAGCGCCCAATAAACTTGACGGCACGGGTACGGATAATTTGAAGCGGATCATTTAATCCTTGTGCCATGAATTCTAGAAATTCTTGGTCATCCATTTTTTCGAAATAATCAAATGCCGCTTCTCTTACATAACCAATGGGATCTTCCAGATACGGTAAAATTTGTTCGCTGACATCATATCCGAACGCGGTTTGATAGCGTATGACACTTTCCCGCACGGGTGCGGAGGGAGAATCGAGAAAAGAAAGTAAGGCTTTGGAAATCCGATCATTGCCAAATTCTTTGAGTGAATGGATTTGATGCAGCAATCGTTCTTCATCTCCATCGAAAAGCCGGGGCAGCATTTCGTCAATTTGTTTCTCGATGGAGAAAATATCCTCCAGACGCAAGCGTACAAGCAGGGCGTCCTCTTTTCCATGCGATAATCGCTTAAAAATACGTTTGGCCAAGCTTAAGCATTTGGCTTCAATAAAATTCTCCCCAAGTTCATGAAGCAATTTGTTATCGGTTTCTTTTTCTTTGAGCAATTGTTCTGTAATACGGCGGGCAGCGGCGATACGGTGTAACTTGAGATTGGCGATCGCCAACCAATAATTGGCTCCGTTCTGAATGGCCGGGTTCTTTTCTTTTTCTAATAGATGCTCAAAGGTCTCAATGGATTGTTCATAAAGACCTTGTTCGAAGAGCGCCCGTCCCCATAAGCCAATGCTGATGGGTTGAATCTGCCCGACTAAGGAAGCGCGGCGAAAGACACGAATGGCTTCGCGGTAATCCGTATTCTCAAAATAAAGGCGGGCTAAATGCTCTAAAAACAAACTACAGGTGGGTTCAAGTTCAATGGCTTTTTGATAAGATTCCCTGGATTTTTCTAAATGACCGCCTTCATGCAGGGCGTAGCCTAAATTGAAATGACACAAGGCACAGCTGGGATCGATCTCCACCGCTTTTTGATAATGCTGTAACGCTTTATCGATTTGTCCCTCATCAAGGGATTTTCGTCCATCATCGAGGTACTGTTTCACCTCACGCTTGACCATAAAAGTCATCTTTTCATAGGACGAGTGGGTAGAATAATCGTTAGGAGATCCTCTGGGGGTTATACGTTGATGATCCACGCTATGCCTCTCTTTATTTAGAATTTTTGTTATGAGGGATCAAAATCATTTTACACAGGAAGAGATTGATTATCAACAAGAAATTCAGCTCTTGGCTCTATTTTCTGATTAATCATTCCGGTGGGGACGAATCCCTAAAAGTGCACGTCTTAGTTGATCTAACGCGGTCACCACGCTTCGGCGGCGAATCGACTCACGTCCTGGAATAAAATTCCCCCGAAACGGATAGCGTTCTCCATTTTTGTTGCTAACACAAAGCCAGACGGTACCCACGGGTTTTTCTTCGCTTCCTCCGCCTGGTCCCGCAACCCCGGTAATCGAGACTGCCCAGTCGGCTTGAAACACTTCGAGAGCTCCTCGAGCCATTTCTTCTGCCGTTTGTTGGCTTACCGCTCCGTAGGTTTCAAGGGTTACGTTTTGAACCCCGAGGGTTCTTTCCTTGATCCTATTCTGGTAAGCGATCGCACCTCCTAGGAAATAATTTGAGCAGCCCGCCACTTGGGTAATAGCCGAACCCAGCAATCCCCCGGTACAAGACTCGGCTACTGAAACAGTTTCACCGCGCTGTTTTAGCAAGGAACCTACAACTTCTTCGAGTGATTCTCCTGTTTCAGAATAAATATACTGGCCGATCTTGTTGCGAATGGTAGAACAATAATTTTCGAGTTTCTCTTCAGAGGAAGAATCATTCTTCGGTAATAACAAGGTCAAATCTACCGTACCAAGATGAGAGAGAAGGGAGACGTCGAGTTTTTTGTCTTCTCCAAAATGCTTTTGGACAAAGGAATCAATGGTGGATTCTCCCAGGCAGCAAAAGCGAAAACTATGGGAGAGGACGTTTTGGGTAACTTGAAGGCGTTCTTTGAAAAAGGGAATCACGGAATCGTGCACCATGGGTTCCAGTTCTTGTGGCGGTCCTGGCAATGCGATTGCGATTTTTTGGCCTGCATCAAAGACCAAGCCTGGGGCCGTGCCATGAGGATTCAGGATAAAGAAGCCTTGCTCAGGTACCAAGGCTTGGCGGCGATTATTGTCGGACATTTTTCGTCCCATGGAATCAAAGCGTTGTTGAATCATGGCCAAGGCTTCGGGATCTTCTTTCAAGCCAATTCCCAGCGCTTCCGAGAGGGCTTCTCGGGTTAAATCATCCACCGTGGGACCTAAGCCGCCGGTCATAATGACTAAATCGGTTTGCTTAAAGGCATTGCGCACTATGGCGGTTAAATCATGGATCTTATCACCAACGATGATGCACTGTTGGCATACCAGCCCCAAAGGGCTGAGAGTTCGGGTTAAAAAAGAGACGTGTGCGTCTTTCCGCTTTCCTATTAAAATTTCACTCCCGCTGATCACAAGGATGTAAGGTTTAGCTTCAAAAGGGCAATTCATGGCTAGGTTCCTCTTCTATGGGTTTGATGAATCTGAAGTAAATAGGCGCATCCAAATCGGCTCGTGCCAAGGTTAGTACACACCGTTTTTTCGCGCCTTGTTTTTTTAGAATCCGGCATACCTCGTTCACGGTGGCACCCGTAGTCAATACATCGTCGACCACCAGTAATCTTAATCCATCGGCTCCCTTTTCGTGAAAGGATCGAAAGGCGTTTTTTAAATTCTGCCTTCGTGCACGGTTAGAAAGTTTTGTTTGTGGTTTGGTTTTAATGGCCCGATACACGAGATCTTCACGAACGGGGATCCCGGTTTTTTTATGGAGCTCATTGGCTAAGAGAGTGGCCTGGTTGAATTCCCGTTCTTTTAAACGCGATTTGTGCAAGGGAACAGGGACGATGCCATCAAAGTCATGGGGGCTATAAAAAGCCTCAAAGCCTTGAATGAGGTACTCACCCAAAGTTTGTGCTAGACGTTCTTGAAAATGAAATTTATAAGCGAAAATGAAATTGCGTACACGCTCATCCTGATAATAAAGCACAGCCCGTATTTCGTCAAAGTGGAGGACGCCATCAAAAAGACGGCAGCGATGATTATCGTCGTTTCGATAAGCCAACGGGGCACCGCAGGTTAAACATACCGGCGGTTGGATGATGTCGATGGTTTCTAAGCATTGCTGGCAGATGGTTTGTTGGTCGTCTTCAAGTTCACGGTGACAAGCCGCACAGGTCGGGGGATACACCAAATTGAGCAGGATACGGTAGGCATCTTTGAAATAGGGATTCATCATGAGTATAAATCAATGTATTTATGGTTGCTTCGTGGCTTCTGCGTGAAGTGTTGAGCGTCTTTGCAGATAGTCCTTCAATGCTTTTTGCCATGGCGGCATGGGTTCTACTCCGGCCGAGCGGAGTTTTTGGCAATCCAGGCTTGAATCTTTCGGCCGCTTTGCCGGAGCCCCGTATTCAGCCGCGGTGACGGATTCGAGTTTTACCTCAAGGCCGCATTGTAAGAAGATTTCCTTGGCAAAGTCAAACCAGGTGCATGAACCTTCATTACTAACATGATAAATTCCATAGCCGGCTTTCTCTACGATTTGGCGGATACGTTTTGCGGCGTCCAGCGTGTAGGTCGGCGATAGCGATTCATCACAAACAATGCGTAGGGGAGAGCCTTTAGAGCCCAGTCGAATCATGGCTTCCACGAAGTTTGTTCCTTTCATACGGCTGGGAGTTAAGCCAAACAACCCCGAAACCCGAATAATGTAGTGTTTATCCCAAGTTGAACGCAAAAAAAGTTCACCCGCGAGTTTTGAAATGCCGTAAGCATTTAATGGCCGTGGGCAATCCTCTTCTTTGTATGGTACATTTTTTTCTCCGTCGAAGATATAGTTTGTGCTAATGTGCACCAAGGGTATATCCCAGCGCTTGCAGGCCAAGGCCAAATGACGCGGTCCGAGCGCGTTGACCTGGAAGGCTTTTTCTTGCTCTCGTTCACACTCGTCCACCCGTGTAAAAGCGGCCGTGTTCATGACAAGATCGGGAGCGGTAAACGCCACTTGCTGTTGTACGGCGGCTTCATCGGTGATATCCATCTCTTCTGAGGTAGAGGCTACTACTTGGCAATCCGGAAAAGCCTCCAGTAGATCGGTTCCCAGCTGTCCCCGAGATCCAATGATGAGTACCCGCATGTTGTCCTCCATAATAAGTTCTTTTAAGCGCTTCGTATTATAAAGCGATCCATGGATGATGCCTAGCATTCCCAACAATGGGTATTCCAGACAACCTTCTAACCTGCTATAGTAATTATCTCTACTATTAACTTTTTGGAGTTTCAAATAAATGATCGATGGGGTTCAGGTTCTTCCATTAAAACGTCATGCGGATGATCGCGGTTACTTGGTAGAAATCCTTCGCGATGATGATGAACATTTCATTAAATTCGGACAAGTGTATGTTTCCTATTTACGCAAGGGGATCATTAAAGCATGGCACAAACACGAACATCAAACCGACCATTTTTATGTCGTCTCGGGGACCTCGAAAATTGGCTTGTACGATGATCGCGAGGACAGCCCCACGAAAGGCGAGTATCAAACTGTAATCCTGGGCGACCATGGCCACGAAGCCTTACTTTTGATCCCCCCGTTGGTGTGGCATGGGCAAATGTCACTCTCGGACTTTACCTATCTCGTTAATCTCCCCACCGAGCATTATGACCCTCAAAAACCTGATGAAATTCGCGCTCCAGTAAGCGCGTTCCAAGACATCTGGTCAATTCAAAATCGGTAAGTTCCTCGTGGGTTTTGTTGGTTATTTATTGATAGAAATCGATACTCCTGTCTCCTTTCCAATGCGATCCCAAAAAACTGTGTTAAAAATCGATTATTATGATAATTTCTCTAATAAAATAAAAATATCTGCGATTTATAGATGTTACGATTGAAATTTATGTGTTTTTTTGGCAACATGAATAAATGTTGATAAGAATTCTGATTCCAACATGTTTTAATAACTAAAGAAAGGAGGTGGGGTGTTTCCGTAATTAAAATCGAGTCGTCCAGTAAGAAAAAAAAGAAAGAACAAATTAAGGGGAGGTTAAAATGAAAAAAATCGTTTTTGGATGCTTATGTTTTATGCTATGCGCAGGCATGGCATCCGCACAAGTTGGGATTTTCGATCAACAGGCTGATTGGACCTTGGAAGGTGAAGATAATTTAAAAGTCGAGGGTAGTGCCACGTCTGAAGATGGAGTCTATACCTTGCAAGGAAATGGTGACGACATCTGGAACGAAGCCGATGAAGGTTTTTACCTTTACACCGAAAAGGAAGGCAGCTGGACTTTAACGGCAAAAGCCACCTGGGTGGCCAATGGTGGTGGAAGCGAATGGTCGAAACTGGGTTTGATGGTTCGTGAAGACGGTGAAGCTTTGGGGTCGAAAAACTTCATGGTGCGTCACCGGGGAAATAATATGAGCCCCGACCAAACAGGAGCGCAATGGCGTCTTTCTACGGATGGGAGTAGTGGCAGCCAGCAGTTCCTGGATGATGAAGGCAACAGTATTGGCGATCAGGAGTTAGATGGCATTTGGCTGCGCCTTGCTCGCAATGCGATGACCGATACCTTCTATGCCTGGTATTCCGAGGATGGTTCCGATTGGAATCTTGGTATTACCCAGAATGTTGAGATGGATGATTTGGTTTCCTGGGGATTGACGATTACCAACCATGAGGACAATGAAGAACTGGCCGAAGCCATCTTTGAGAATGTGACCTTGGAAGAAGGTGCACCCACGGGAGTTCTTCGTGAACTGCCGGATGGAACAGTCGTTGGCGGAGATACGATTACGGTTAATATCAACATTGCCAATGCGAGTCCTGATCCTGAGTCCGTAAGTATTACAGAAGTTGTCCCTGATGGTTGGAGTATTTCCAACGTCAGCCATGACGGCAGCGTTGATGGGAATACTATTACCTGGGAACTTGAAGCCACTTCAGGAATGACCAGTTTGAGTTATGAGGCGACCTCTGCGGGAGAATCCCAGATTATCTGGAACGGAACTGTAAATGGATCGGAAATTGGAGGCGATGACGCCGTAACCTTCCTGCGTGCAAGAACGCCAGCAGTAACTGATTGGAATCCACCTACAGGCGGTTGGGATTACATCTTTGATCCTGACATCGGTAGTACACCTGATTTGGAATTGGAAGGCTGGAAGCATGACAATAATTCCGATGCCTATATTTATCAACCGACTATTCCTGAAGGACCTAACGAAGGTGAGGTATGGAGAAATCCCGGTCTCATTGACGATGAAATGGGCGGAGAAACCTTGCTCATTTATGATCCAGGCGATCCTCGTAATATGGATGAATACGGGAACATGCCTGATCCTAGCAATCGAAAGGTGACCATTAACTATAATTTGGGTGAAACCAACACCGCGGTAGCGGCTTTCCGGGTACGCAGTACACCTGAATTTGTTGATCAGTTTGGGGTCGAAATTCCATTCGGGTATGAAGATGAAGACGAATATCCGTTGCTTGGTTTAGCGATCAATGAAAATATGACCGATCTCTCGAATTGGGAAGCTTTATCCGCTTCGGGGCTTTTCTTCTCCAATCAGTTGCCGAACTCACTCAATTTCCCCTCCTTTAGTGGAAATACCGATGCGGGCATCGAAGCACAATTTGATGACGATTGGGATAACACGGAATGGCATGAATACTGGATCACGTGGAATTTCAACGAAGGCGAAAAAGCGACGGCGCTGTATGTCGATGGTGAATTGCAGCCGAAATTTTCATTTCCCATTATGCCCGATGATTCGGCAGAACAGGCGGGAGCCTTCTTTAATCGTTACCGGGATACCGAGAACGACATCACCACGGGAAATACCGTTTTCCGGATTACGTTCCGACAAACCCCAGTGGCGGGCAACCTGCAATTTGATTATATCGCTTTGAAAGCAGGAACGGATGAACCCCCAACAGAATTCACCCCGGTGAAAAGTTGGGAATTGTATTAACTCGCGTCGTAGCATAGTTTGAGTAGCACGAATCCCTCGGGAAGTGAAGATTTCCCGAGGGATTTTCTTTGCCTATTCATTCTTTTGCAATTGTACTATGGCAGAAGCTGTTGCACTAACTCTTCGGTCTTCGACACGGGTTGTTTGCAAGTAAAATTCTGACAAACGTAAGCCAGTGAATTCCCGTTTTGGGGCTCTTTCCCCTCTACAATAGTCGTCAAAGAACGCAGCTCCTCTTTGGTCGATTGTTCGCAATATAAAACCACTTTATCAGGTATAAATTCCGTAAAAATAGCTTCTTGAAAGTTCTCCAAACTTTTTGGGGTTTCTCCTGCCAAAACGATTTCTTTTGGCGAGGATAACATGAAATCCAAGGCACATAGCATTTGGGTAAAAGCAGAAGGAATACGACGCAAAGGTTCCTCAAAGGCATGAAAACAGGTTTCGGCTTTTTCTTGATAGGATAATTCGCCGGTCATTTCTTTGAGTCGTAACAAAGCCTGCACTGCGATGGAGTTACCTGAAGGGACAGCGTTATCCATGGGATCCTTGGTACGCGCGATCAATGGTTCGTGATCGTCGGAAGTAAAGAAGAAAGCGCCTTTTTCGTGATCCCAAAAATGTGTAATCATGCTTTGGGTCAATTGGTTGGCTTCCCGCAGCCAGCGGGGATTCATGGTGGCTTCGTAGAGGTCGAGGAGTGCATTACTCAAGTAGGAATAATCACTCAAAAATCCATTGGTGTGAACTCGTCCATCTTTGTATGTATGGTACAAGCGATCTTGTTGCTTTAAATGGGTGAAGATAAATTCAGCCGCGTTTCTTGCCATGGTTATATATTTTTCTTCGCGAAATACATTGCCGGCATATGCCAGGGAAGAAATCATTAAGCCATTCCAATCGCTGAGAATTTTTTCATCCCGTTTCGGTTTAACCCGCTTTTCGCGGACGGCAAAAAGTTTGCAGTTGGCTTCTTTTATGGTATTCGTCAATTCATCTTGCGAAATTCCGGTTTGCTTTGCCAATTGGTCCAGATCGGCAGCCATATGGAGTACATTATGGCGGTGCTCAAAGTTGCCCATAGGCTCAACGCCGTAGTATTGGCATACGAGATTTCCCTTTTCTTCTCCCAGCACTTCATGAATTTCATCGGTGGTCCAGACAAAGAACGCGCCTTCAATCCCTTCGCTATCAGCGTCTTGGGTGGAATAGAAGCCCCCTTCGGGCGAGGTCATTTCCCGTTCCACATAATCTAAGGTCTCTTTGACGATTTTTTTGTAATATGGATCTTTGGTCAGTTGGTAGGCTTCGGTGTAGGTTTTCGCGAGCAGAGCGTTGTCATAAAGCATTTTCTCAAAGTGCGGGATTAACCATTCCGCATCGGTGGAATAACGATGAAAACCGCCACCTAGTTGATCATACATCCCTCCCTGGGACATTTTCTTAAGAGAGTGAAGGGACATATCGAGCGCAGTTTTCTCTCCTTTCTTTTTGTAATAGCGAAGCAGTAGGGAGATATCCATTGAATGAGGAAACTTCGGCGCAGAGCCAAATCCACCATGCTTGGAATCATAGCGGCGTTTGAGATCTTCAAAGGCCGATTGAATAAAACGATCATCCAGTTCACCCTCTCCGCCGCGCAGGTTTACCATATCGCGTACATGGTCGGTTAGTTGATTCGCGCTTTCATTGATATCCTCGCGGCGTTCTTCATAGGCTTTGGCTATGCTCTGCAGTACCGTGGGAAAACCTGGCCGCCCATACATATCCCTAGGGGGAAAGTAGGTGCCGCCATAAAAAGGCTTTCCTTCTGGGGTTAAGAAGACAGACATAGGCCATCCTCCTGCCCCGGTCAATGATTGCACCGCGTTCATATAAATTTCATCCAGATCCGGGCGTTCTTCTCGGTCTACCTTAATATTGATAAAATGTTCATTCATGACTTCAGCGATGGCTTGGTTTTCGAAACACTCGCGCTCCATCACATGACACCAATGGCAGGCTGAATAGCCGATACTTAAAAAAATTGGTTTTTCTTCATTTTGGGCTTTTGTGAGGGCTTCTTCTCCCCAGGGATACCAGTCTACAGGATTATGAGCATGTTGCAGTAAATAGGGACTGGTTTCGTTTATCAAACGGTTTGCAGGTTTTGATGGCTCCACGGTTATTTCCTTTCGTTTTTTTCGTTCAAGTAACGTATTTTCATTTGTAGGTTCCCGGCATACTCTAAAAATTTGTTCTATTATCTTCTTATTATACGAAAGCATTGGGATTGCACCCAAAGGAGGTCGGAAAAGAATGAAAAGAATGATGGAAGACCTTTGGGGATGAGAATCGTTAAGGATAAAGAATAACGGCTGTTTGCAGGGAGTTAAAGAACGGGGGAGTGGGAGAAAGAAGTTTTTTTCATGAGTGGATAACAATTCTTGCAGCAGGGGTGGAGAAAAATCCAGTGGGGGTGAAATCTTTTAAGAACGTACAAGAAAACCGCCAATCTTCTATATAGGGCGGATTGTATTTTTTCTATGAAACGGCTAAAATAACGCTTGGTTAAGAAAACGGGGTGTAGCGCAGCCTGGTAGCGCAACTGCTTTGGGAGCAGTGGGGCGGAGGTTCAAATCCTCTCACCCCGATTTATTCATTCTCACTTCAATTTTAAAGAGTAATCCTGCCTAAATATCTTATTTTTCCCGCTTGCTCTGTTCATTATCTTTCACACAATTACCCTACATTCTTAAACGTTGGTTTGAATTGGTTCCGATTCCAATCCACTCTGTAAAAACTTAGATTTGTGTTCTTTATCGAGATGGAATTGAGGGTGTGGGATTCGTTAAATTTTATGGGCTATGCTATGATGATTTCATTAATAAGAATCTGATTTTATTGAACTCATTATGATGCGATATGAACAATAAACGTGAATATATTATAATTTTTTTGTTACTGGTCGTGGCGATCGCTCTTTTTTGGTGGCGGGTGTGGATTCCCAATAGCCATGATCGAATGCACTTTAGCGATGATATTTTGGTGAAAGATTATCCCACCCGGGTGGGGTTGTTTCGCATGATGCAAGAGGGGCATTCCCCCTTATGGGATCCTAATCAACTTGGTGGATGGCCTGGTTTTGCTAATTGTGAAGCGGGGTTGCTCTATCCCCTTAACTATGTGGTATTCCCCTTTGCCCATGATCCCCAAACCGGCTTTTGGATGACAGAGATGCTCGTGTTGCTGCATTTTTTGCTCGCTGGCATGGGGGTTTATTGCTTTGCCCGTTCGTTAGGGCTTAATCCATGGGGAGCGGGAATGGCGGCGCTGGTGTATACCTTTTGTGGTTTTCATTGTGCGCACAAAAAACACACGAATATGATTTTCGTACTGGCGTGGTTCCCTTGGATTTTTTTACAATTGGAAACCTATTTCAAAGAGAAGAAGTCATCTGCTCTCTTTCTCGCCACTTTGCTCCTTGCGATTTCTTTCACCGCAGGTCATCCCCAGTCATCACTCTATATGTGCTTGATTCTCTCTGCACGTATTTTGCATAATGCATTTATCCAAGAGCCATCTTTCACGTCTTCCAAATTACGCGGGGCTTTGATAACGATCGTGTTTCTTGTCGGAGTGGCTTTCGCACTCACCGCGGTGCAATGGCTTCCCACGGCAGAATTAATTCAGCAGGGAGAGCGCGCCGAGGCGGATTATTACGAACAAAGCAGTGAATATTCCATGCCGCTTTTTGAGTTGACAGAAATCATCCTACCGGATGCTTATCGCTATTGGGAACAAGTTGAGGTATTTTATTGGGGTATCATTCCTCTCTTATTAATCGTGTATGCGCTTTCTACAACACGCCTGACCTCATGGCATAAATTTTTCGTAGGCTTGGCGCTGGTCTCTATACTCTTTGCGTTAGGGCAAAATTTATTTCTATATGATTTATCCTATCTTTTACTCCCCGGCACGGCGTGGGTACGTGCGCCTAGCCGCTGGATTTATTTTGCGACCTTGCCCGTCGCCCTCTTTGCAGGCCAAGGGATTCATCAATTGACGGGAAATCCAGGGATCTATAAGCGAAAAGCATTTATGCGTTTTCGCCGCAATTTGTGGATTGTGCTTACGACTTGCCTGGTCGTTTTTGGGCTTGTGATGGTGGAATTATTTTCTCAGGGGCATTCTCAAATCGTGCAGGCATTAAATAATCAATCCGGTGATACTGCTCTTTTAAAGGAAGAATGGAGCCGAGTGATGCAGGGGGTCTTGCTCTTTATCCTGTTCGCTGGGATTTTCGTTGCATTGATTCACTTAACATTTCGGAAGAAAATTTCGGCTGTCGTTGCCGCAACCTTGCTGCTGCTTTTCACATGGTCAGACCTGGCAACTCAATTTAGGACGTTTGAACTTAATGAAGGCGAGGGCGGCTATGAGATCAATGAGGAAGCAGAAAAGTTGCGGCCAGCAGACTGGTCTTATCGAACCAAAGTGTTTTTTGAGGATGGAGGGAATCGAACTCTGTATCATGGGGCTGCCCAAGGCTTCCGTGAATTGGATGGACAATCTCCGCTAACTCCGGAATTAAACTTGCACATGCGTGAAGATACATCCTTGGAAAATCCAGAAAAAGCAAATCATGTGTTATTTGATTTTTTAGGAGTAGAAACTTTTCTAACAGATGTTGGGAGCGAAATTCCGCATCTTACAAGAGAGACAAATCATCTTTATCATACCGAAGAGACCTCGAAGCGTGCACGTGGGCTGTATGATGCTTTTTATACTCGCTTAAAAGCTCAGCGTGGACTCTTATCACTTCAATCTTTTCCTTGGAATTATGTTCCCTTGATCCCTGAGCCGGAAGAAAGGGAGTGGGAAATTCATAAAGAAAAGCGCTTTTTCCCCAAACCGTTTCTCTTGGCGAGTGCTTCCTCTCCCGCAGTAAATGCCGGGGCGTATCTGATTGTAGATGGGAAGAATCATTTCAGTGATTTTGATGAACCGGGGTATTATATTGCTATCGCTGACTCCAATCGAGGGAAAATTGAAGAAACACGCATGTTTAATCTTATGAAAAGTTATCAAGATTCAGAGCATCCCCAGTTGGAAGAAATGGTGGATTTTATAGACTCCATCCCTCAAGGGAAAACGGTATTTGCGGCGGTGAGCGATAATGCATCGAATGTGCTCTTCCCTGAAGGGCTAGCCGCCTTACGCGCGATAGGTGCCTCGATCGATGTACGCGGGAATTATCAATGGGCACATGCCATTGTGGGAGAAAAGGGAGATTCGATTGGCTCTGCGTTGGAAATTGTATCTCCCACCGAAGCCTTGGTTTTGCAAACCAAGTGTAGTGTCTACACCCATGGCATCATTGCTGATCGTCCTGAATTCTATACTGAATATGCTACCCAATACGCAGAAGAGTGGGTTGAACTTTATGAAAGACTGGATCGTGATGATCTTCCGGCAAAATTCAATGTCCCATCTTCGACAAAGACAGCGGTATTTCAAAAGCCCCTCCAAGTGACTTCGGTTCCCAAAACTTCGGATTTAGAGGATCAGGCGGTCATACGCATCGGAGAAGAAGATGTTTCACTTAATGAAATGGGGTATAACTTGGCGGTGATCGAGCCGGAATCATTCGAGGTGGTGCAAACAGAAAATTTCAATCTTTTATCCGATTATGTGATTACCGCGACTCAAGAATATGTGAAGTCACCGCCCGAAGCCAACTTACAAATGCAAGAGTTTATTCGCTCGGTGACCGAGGGTCATATTCTTGTGGGGGCGATACGCGACGAGGCCATTGATCTAATGCAGCCGAAGACCTTAGAGTTTCTGAAAGACTTGGGAAGTGAACCGCCTTTTGATTTGAGCCAACCGGATCAACGCAAGCGAATGGCTCATGCGTTTGTTTGCATTAAAGGAACCACAGAATGCATCGAATCTTATCGTCAAGCGAAACCGGCCTCCGTGTTTCTCTTTAGCCGTTACCGGGGAGGTCCGGCTTTAATGCATACCGACCGGGATGATGACCGTACAGAAGTGATCATCCCCAGCGATCCTGTGACCGAAATGATTGAACATGCAAGCCGCACTTTATCCTATTCCCAACCCGTGGCCGGGGAAACCTGGGCGGTGGAGGATCTTTCCTCCACGCATTTTCGCATAACAGGAAATGCGAAAAATGCAGGTTATTTATTTACATCGGAGCTCTTTTATCCTGGATGGAAAATATATGTGGATGGAATCGAAACGCCTATCCAGCGTATAAATTATTATTTTCGAGGCGTCCCCATTGAGGAAGGAATTCATACCATCGAAATGATTTATGCTCCTCTTTCTTTTTTGTTAGGATTATGGATCAGCCTTGTAAGTGTTGTTTTATTCATTGCCTATTGGGTATGGAGTTGTAGGAGGATGGAATAGTACGACCATAGCCCGGTCTAACACCGGGCTATGGTTAATCAAAGCAATAGAGGAAGTCTAAACCGAAACGAATTCGGTGAATTCGTCCAGAACGCTGCGTTCTCCACTACGGATACGTTTAACCCGCATTTCAATCAAGGGTTGGGCACGTAGAATAAAACGTTTAGCTACGATTTTCTTGCTTTCCGAAAGAGCCGCCTGACGCAGCAGTAAATAACATAGAATAATTTCGATGCCCATGTAAACCATATCTTCTGCGTAGAGATCTCTATACGCGTCATCTTGCTCATTAAAGAAGACAATGGTTTGCTCGGCGATCTGCACCAAATTTCGAATAATGAGCAGATTCTCTTGATCTACATTCGTAGGGAGCGATTCATTCAATTTGGAAATGTAGTTCATAAAAGTGCCGCTGGTGATACCGCCGATAGCGGCTACGACCTGCAACTGGGTCGTTCCCTCGTAAATATTGGTAATCCGCGCATCGCGATAATGACGTTCAACCGGATAATCTTTCATATAACCACTGCCACCGTGAATCTGGATGGCATCGTGAGTAACCTTTTGGCATATTTCCGTAGCGTACATTTTGCTCATGGGAGTGAGCATAGCGGCGAAACGCTTGAACTGGGCGCGGCGTTCCTTGAGTTGCTTAAACGCATCGCCTTCCAAATCGGTCTTTTCCAGTTTTTCTTCTAAGAGTTTATCCAGATCAACAACGTAACAAGTTTCTATGTTCAGAGCCCGGGAGGCTTCGATCATGGTTTTCATCTCGACCAACATATTTCGTACCGCAGGGAATTGGCGAATCTTTTTGCCAAACTGCTCGCGTGAATCGGCGTAAGTTTTGGCGGCTTCGAAAGCCGCTTGGGCGATACCGGTGGCCTGGGCCGCAATGGCAAGGCGGGCACCGTTCATGAGTGCCATAACGTAGTGGGTTAATCCACGACGGCGCTTGCCAACCAGCTGGGCGGGCGTATCCATGAATTGCATCTCACAGGTGGGAGAGCCTTTAATTCCGAGTTTGTTTTCGATACGGCGGATTTTTATCGTGGGGCCGCGCTCGCACAGGAACATACTCAAGCCGCCCGCTCCTGGACGCTTGGGTTCACTGCGGGCTAGGACAAGAAGCACTTCTCCGCAGCCGTTGCTGATGAAGCGCTTCACTCCATTGAGGAGAAAACCTTCGCCGTTAGGATTCTCACGTGCTTGGAGAGACACGGCTTGTAAATCTGAACCCGCGTCAGGCTCGGTAAGCACCATCGCCCCGGTGACCTCGCCACTGGCGAATTTCGGCAGATAGGTGGATTTTTGTTCTTCATTTGCAAAGGCGTTAATGGTTTCAGCGATTTCTTGCAAACCGAAGATGGTCATCAAGCCGGCATCGGCGCGGGAAACCATCTCAATAACCAGATTGCCTACGAAGGTCGGCAGGTTTAATCCACCATACCGACGCGGGAGAGGCATTCCCATAAGATCCGCCTGGGTTAGTTCACGAAGGGAATTCACCGTCCCTTCGGCGTAATGAACGACGCCGTTCTCCAGTTTACAGCCCTCTTGATCCACCTCTTCAGCCCGGGGAGCGATATAATCGCCCGCGACTTCGCCCGCGATGTCGAGGATACTTTCGTAATTACGCATGGCTTCTTCAATCGAAGCGGGGGCATCGTCATAATGGTCATGGTCGGCAAAATTGTTTTCTTTCAACGTTATGATTTCCGACCAGTCAATACTATGAAGTGCGAATTGAATGTCAGGAGTGTCTAGGTAAAAGTTTGGCATAATATTTTCCAACTATTTTGTCTTTATCGATGTACACCTAGGAACGATAGGCTTTGATCATCATCGGAATCACTTTGTTCAAATCACCAAGGATGCTGTAATGCGCAACAGAAAAAATGGGCGCGTCGGGATCGGAATTGATGGCGATAATCTTGGCCGATTCCTGCATTCCTACCCGGTGTTGCACCGCCCCGCTAATTCCACAGGCGATATACAGGACCGGCCGCACCGTCGTTCCCGTTTGACCTACTTGATGCTGCTTGTCGATAAACCCCGCATCGACAGCAGCTCGGCTTGCTCCTACCTGACCGCCAAGCACATGGGCCAGCTCGCGAATGAGTTCAAAACCTTCTGGGCCGCCAACCCCGGCACCTCCGGAAACGATAATGCGTGCAGAGCGAAGATCAACGGTCTTAGGTTGGCGATAGCGCTCGACAATTGTGACTACCTGGTCGGTATCCGTGATGTTGCACACGGCATCGAGCACCTGGCCGTTGCGGTTATTGTCGGGTTGGGCTTCCTTCATCACCCCTTCGCGTACGGTCGCCATCTGAGGAGAATGCATGGGGCAAACGATGGTGGCAATCACATTTCCACCAAACGCCGGGCGGATTTGATAAAGAATGTCCTCGTATTTCTTTTGTGAAAAAGGATCCAGGTAATCACCAATTTGCAAATCGGTACAATCCGCGGTTAAACCCGTCACCAACTGAGAGGCTATCCGGGGAGCGAGATCACGGCCAATCATGGTCGCCCCGTACAGGACGATTTGTGGCTGGAATTTTTTTACTGTATCGCGAATCACGGAGGTGTAGGGCAGGGTACGGTAATGTACCAATTCGGGATGATCGGCGACGTACACCTTATCGGCGCCATGTTTGTTAAGGGTTTCTGCCAGGCCGCGAATATGGGAGCCAAGCAGAAGTGCCCCGGTTTTTACCCCTAATCGATCTGCCAATTCACGCGCTCTCCCGAGAAGTTCAAGGGAAACATGCTTTAACTGGCCGTCTTCTTGTTCTGCGAAAATCCATATTTCTTGCGATGATGCCATGATATTTATCCAATCAACCAAGTACGTGGTCTTCCATGAGTTCTTGCATCAGGGATTGGAGTCCCTCTTCAGTAGGTTCGATCACCTTGCTTTCCCCGGTATGGAGAGTCACTTTTTGTACCCGCCACACACGTGTGGGCGAGCCGGCAATCCCAACCCGTTCGGTTTCGACGTTTAAATCTTCCATTCCCCACACGGGGATGAGTAAGCCTTGTTGTTGCAAGCGTTTTATTTCTTGATCAACGAAGGCATTGATTTCTTCTTCATTTTTCTCGGGATAATCTTTCTTAAGGCGGGTCGTAATATCAAAAATCGATTCGGCTTTGCGATAGCGAATTACTCGTTTTGCGCTTTTAGGGCGAGGCAATACGTACCCCCCGGTGACCGAGATTAATCCTGGAAGAGGCAAAGTTACGACTTCGTATCCTCCTTCGACCTCTCGCTTAACAAAGAATGTTTCTTCTTCCAGCCATGCATCGATAGCGTACGTGGCTTGAGGAAGTTTCATCTTTTCAGCCACTTGAGGGCCGACTTGGGCGGTATCACCGTCAATCGCTTGACGTCCGCAGAAGATTAGATCGAATTTTCCAAGTTTATCGATCGCCCGGGATAACGTATAAGAAGTCGCAAGCGTATCGGCGGCGGCAAAACCACGGCCGCTGATGAGAGTTACTCCGTCTGCTCCCCGGCAAAGAGAATCCTTGAGGATATCCCCCGCGCGTGGTGGTCCCATGGTCAGCACATGGACACTTCCTCCATAGCGATCGCGCATTTGCAGGGCGAGTTCAAGAGCGCACAAATCATCTGGATTGAAAATAGCAGGAAGGGCGGCACGATTAACGGTGCCGTCATCCTTCATGGTATCCGTTGTAATGTTTTTTGTATCTGGAACTTGTTTAATTAATACAACACAGCGCACAGTATTGCTCCAATGGGTGAAGTGTCCCAAACGTATGGAAAACAAAAAAAACTGGAAGAGTAAGGCCTATCATTGCTAAAGCCAGCGGTTTGGGCAATTTTTTCATAATTGGGGAGATGAGTTTAAAATATTACATCCAAAAGTCAAGGCCTGTATTCAAGCAGATTTAACAGCGTTTTAAGAAAAAAGGGATTTCCAAAGAGCGAAAAGTCAAGGTATTTTGTTTTCTTTAAGTTTAGATTTTCCTTGTTTAAAGTATAATTAAAGATGGTTTCCTAATGTTTTTAGGATATGTAGCCCGTAGACATATTATCCTAAAACGTTATTCTCTTTTGTTTTCCCGCGTAAATGGATCGTCGCATCGATCCGTTCTGCTTTTTCGTTTATCTTACGGATCAGCAACTTATTGAATAGACAATACTTATAACAATTGTCTCGGAGAACGTCTTTGCTGCGGGACAATCATTCTATGTTGAATGAAATATTCTAGTTTAGACGTAATAGGAGGTTTTCTCTGTGGAAAAATGGTTTGAAGGAGAGTGGGGGTTAATTTTAGGTTCGTCAAGTGGTTTTGGTTTGGCGACTGCCCGCGAATTAGCCTCCAAAGGAATGAATATCGTCGGCGTGCATTTTGACCGTAAAAAAGCAATGGCACAGATCGAGGAAGAGGTCAAATCGATGCGGGATCATTATGGCGTCGATGTCGTTTACTATAACTATAACGCAGCCGATGAAGAAAAATGTAAAAATAATGTCAAAGAAATTAAAGAACGGATGGGAAGCATAAAACCCTTGCGGACCATCATGCATAGTTTGGCCTTCGGTTCTTTGCACGATTATTTTTCCGATGAAGAACGTGCGCATGTCATCACTCGCTCCCAACTTGACATGACCGTCCACATTATGTCAAACAGCCTGGTCTATTGGATCCAGGAACTTTATAAATCGGGGTTGGTGGGACAAGGAACCCGCATTTTCGCCATGACGAGTTCTGGCAGCAACCGCCCCTGGCCGCACTATGGGGCTATTTCCGCGGCGAAGGCTTCCCTCGAATCGCACATTCGCCAGATTGCGTTGGAACTTGGTGCGAAGGGGGTCCGGGCAAATTCGATTTGCGCAGGAGTGACCGATACTCCCGCATTACGAAAAATTCCCGGTCATGAAGCCTTGGTCGAACGGGCCCAAAAAATGAATCCCTCTAAACGCTTAACTCAACCTGAAGACGTTGGAAAAGTCATCTCCCTGCTCTCTCGAGAAGAAGCGTATTGGATCAACGGGGATGTGATCCGGGTGGATGGAGGAGAGGAAATTGCCGGATAATTTCTCGATGCTGGTCAAGGTATCCGCCTTGACTGAATAAATAGTAGGGATAATCTATTTTTAGATACGAAGCTTTTAACAAAATTTTTAATAAAAGCTCTTCATTTTCGTATTGAAAGATTGAAGTTGGAATCATCAGCCATTACTCGTTCGAAATCAATAAAAAGGATAAATATCCCATAATTTAAATTCATTGAAAGAATAAAAATAGAGTAGAGAAAAAATGAAGCGAACCTATCAACCAAGTAAAAAACGTCGAATACGCTGTCATGGTTTCCGCGCAAAGATGAAGTCAAGAGGTGGGCGTGATATGATTAAACGCCGCCGCAAGAAGGGGCGTCATCGTCTCACGGTTTCTCATTAAACGGAGAAATGTAAAAAGATTTGGCAAACAAATAGAAGTATTGACTGAACGTTTAACAAAAAACGAACGGTTACGAAAAAGAGAAGACATACAAAATGTGCTTCGGCGGCGCGGCCGGTCGGGAAAATATTTGATCATGCATGTCCGGAAACGTCCGGACTCGGTTTCCCGTTTATGTATTGTGATCCGGCGTACCGTAGGGACAGCGATATTTCGAAACCGGACAAAACGACGAATACGCGAGGTCTTTCGGCGGAGCAAAGATCGGATAACCCCCGCGGCGGATATCGTAATACGGGTCAAGAAAGAGGTTCGAGATGCTACCTTTTGGGATTTGGCAGAAGATTTTTTTGATCTTCTCGAGAAATACCAACTTATCCCAAGTCGGCAGGAAGCCAGCGAAACTCTGAAAAAGAAGCTAACGCCCGCCGAAAACCGGGATTAAGCGAGTAAACTTGTGAAGAGTATACTGCTATTCTTAGTTACGTTTCCAACACGAGTGATTGTGCTTATTTTACGAGCGTATCACCGCTATTTCTCGCCGTATATGCCTCCACTTTGTCGTTTTTATCCCACGTGTTCCGTTTACGCGGCCGAAGCCATTGAATCGTTTGGTATTCTGCGGGGAGGAATCCTGGCGTTGACGCGCCTTGTAAGATGCAATCCCCTTTGTTCTGGGGGAATCGATCTTCCTCCCAAACCCAAAAACCGCCCAAGAAATGTATGAATTTTTCTCTTTTTCAGCCGTTATGGAAAATGGTAATTAAAGCATGAGCGCTGAAAAAAGACTCGCCCTGTGTTTCGTCCTCTCCATGTTGGTTATGCTGGGGTTCAATTATTACTACGCCAAGAAATATCCTCCGGAAGAACGGACGACTACGCAGACAGAGCAAGAGCCGGATTCAAAAACGATTCGACGTCCCACGCCTCGCGATCAAGAAACGACTCCGAAACCACCTACCGAGCCAGAAGATATTCCGGAGGATGGCCAAGAAGCCCCAGAGTCCCAAGGCGCATGGGATTGGCTGGCAAGTGATCTGGTACAAGACAGCACAGAAGAAGCGACCGAGGATACCATCCGCGTAGAGAGTGAACTTTACAGTGTGGTGTTATCAAAACGGGGGGGAGTTCCGCTTCAATGGCTGCTTCTGCAATATAATGAATTATATGAAGAAGAACGTCTTTTGGAGTTAATCGCAAGCCGGCCTTCTCATCCAGATTACGAACAAGCGTTAATGGAACTGGAGTGGAAGGAATTACACGAAACCAATGGCAATCCTGCTGTCTCTGCGCTTGATCCCAACTACGATGCAGGCAAAAAAGGCTTAATAGTCCATTGGGGGGGGAAATATTCGGATATTGATATTCCCTATAAAACCGAATCTGAGGAATATCAGGTGTCGGATGAACCGGTTGAAGTCCCTTTTACCTACGAAAAGAACGGAATAACGTTAGAAAAGATCTTGCGCTTTCATCCGGATAGTTATCAGATCGATATGTTGATTCGGTTACAAAACCAATCCGGCCAGACATTAACCTTTGGAGATCGGGACTATTATGATGTGATGTGGAAAGCTGGTTTTGGTTTTCCCTCTCTGCGAACCGATGCGCAAAACAACTATCATATTTATGGCGTTGAAAGTGGTATCGATACCAAGCCGACTGAAACCTTGCGTTCAGAAGCGAGGAATAATGCTCGCCGCTTAATAGACGACTATGAGATACCCACTTTGCCAGTTCGCAACGAGACCATCGGATGGGTCGGTGTCGGCCAGAAATATTTCCTCGCCTCCATTATTCCCGACTTCGCCACTAAATTTGCAATGAAAGGTTTTTCCAGTCCCCAGGGCTACATGGGCTCAATCATCAAACCTCATGTGGGCTTGCGAGTAAACCTGCGGGATATAAAAGACGGAAACTCCAGCACCATGCAATATACGGTGTATGTAGGACCGTTGGATGATGAGAACGTATCCAAAGTGCATTCCAGTTTGGAAGATGCACGCTATATGTTCTTGAGGAGTTTTACCGGACCGATCTCAAACTTCATGCTGCGGTTGCTCCAAGGCTTTTATAACGTTATTCCCAACTATGGCGTGGCCATCATCCTACTAACCTTATTGATTAAAGTCTTGATGCTGCCCCTGTATCATAAACAGATGAAATCGATGAAGAAGATGCAGGCGTTACAGCCGCAGTTGAATGATTTAAAAGAAAAATACAAAGATGATCCGCAAAAAATGCAAAAGGAACAGATGCAATTGTTCCGTAAGCACAAGGTCAATCCTCTCTCGGGATGTTTGACCATGCTTCCCACGATTCCCATCTTCATTGCGCTTTATGCAACCTTTGGGATGGCGTTAGAATTACGGGGGGCGACGTTTTTTGCGTGGATTCAAGATTTATCAGCGCCGGATAGCGCTTTTTATCTCCCCCTGGGAGATTACATCTTTACCGTTAATATTTTGCCGCTGGCTTATGCTGCCCTGATGCTATGGAGTACGAGTCAACAAAAGATTGAAGGTCCAAATGCCACCATGATGAAAATATTGCCCTTGATTTTCGTTGTCTTCTTTTGGTCAATCGCATCAGGCGTGATCTTGTATTTTGTGATCAGTATTTTTATCGATGTATGCCAGCGTCTACTTTTAGAGAAGTTCCAAACGCAAGAGTTAACACCGGCAGAAGTTAAAAAATCATAGATTGGTTACTCGCATGTCTAGGGGTAATTCTATCTCAATCATGATATGAAAGGGTTAAAGAGACCGGTTTGAACTAATACTCTTGGATTGGTGGGACTTCTCAGAATAGATGGAGGATTCCCATGAAAGAAATCATTGGAGAAGGACAAACACTGGATGAAGCAACAGAAAATGCATTAGAACGACTCAACGCGACTCGTGAAGAAGTGGAAATTGAACCCTTGACCTCAGGTTCTAAGGGCTTCCTGGGGTTTGGAAGAAAACACGCTCAAGTGAAAGCCTGCCTACGGGCGGATGACCGAATTCGAGCCACGGTCTTTATGCGTAATCTCCTTTCTCATATGGGGATTGATTCACCGATCGAAGTGAAAGAAGAAGGAGAGAATATAACCATTATCCTGCAGGAAGACGCAGCCCCGCTTATCGGTCATCATGGACAAACGTTGGATGCTTTGCAATATCTTGTCGCCCGCTTCCTTAATGAAGATAAGGAAGAATGGAAGAAGGTTGTCATTGATATTGACAACTATCGTGAGAAAAGGGAAGAAAACCTGAAGAGTATGGCGCTGCGGATGGCAGATCAAGCGGTGAAATCCAAGCGGGATCAGAAAACCGATCCTCTTTCACCTCCTGAACGCCGAATTATCCATATGGTATTGAAAGAAAACAATCAGGTGAATACCTTCAGTATCGGGAATAGCACCCACAAGCGGGTCGTCATCGCTCTTGCCGATCGTTCTGATTCGGGTGGCGGTAAGCGTCGTTCTTCTTCACGCCGTGGAGATAGTGGCCGTGGTGGTCGCAGCAGTGGTGGACGCGGCGGCGGTCGAGGAAAAGGCCGCAGCGGAGGCAGCGGACGCGGTGGCAATTACTCAGGGAAAAAATCACAACGAAGTCATTCTTCCAACTCTGAGCGTCCAAAAAGCCCACCTACGGTCATCGAACCACCTTCTTCTTCCTCGTGAGGTGGATTGGAAAGAGGATGTAAGTAGTAACATGACCCCTAACAGCATGGATGAAACGAAAGGCGGGAGGCTTCTCCCGTCTTTTTTATATCAAGCGGTTAGAAGTAACCTAAACTTCGTAACTGTTCTTCTTGTTGCGGGTCGATCTCAACCGTGGAAAAACCCTGTTCCGGTGTTTGCTTTAACCACACATCGATCGTATCGGCCAGCCGCTTGAGCGGATCCGGCATGGGAACGGGCAGGCCCTCTTGTAATAAGTTTGTGGTTTCTACAGGATAAGCCGGATCTTCATATTGATAATACTCTGAGCGTTCCCAAATATCTTCCTCCTTTGGATATTGAGAAGCCACTCGAAGAGCGATGCTTCCATCAAGCCCCTGGCCTTCTTCTTTTCGGCTGGCGGCGAAATGCTCAGGACCAACCCCGGCATCCACATAAATGGGTGAGTCGGCCTCTTCAAAATCATCCACCATAAAACTCTCTTCGCCCACGAGTTCAATATGATCGACATAGGCATCGACTTTTTCCCGGCCTGGAATGCCACCGACATCGATCGCAAGGCTTTCAATCATCATATGCTGGGTCGGCCAACCTTGAGTTCGTCCATATTCCAGAGCGCGTTTGTATAAGTCGGGCGAAGCGATCACTGTCCAACCTTCATGGGCTTCTTGTTCAGGCACAGGGTATTGCTGATGAATAGATTCTAAACCGTAGCGGCTGGTTCGAACCAAGATGGTGGGCTGATTTTCGATGATACTCGCATCGGTGGATTGGAATGTTTCTTCCGTGTGATAGCGGATATGGGTCACCAATTCGACGGTCTCATCTCCTCGCACCCACGCGCGTAGAAAACAAGGGGCGTCGATTTCATGCTGGAAGGATCGGCCTACAAGCACGGGAGAGCGTCGATGCCAACGGTAATCAATTAGTTTTTCCTTCAAGGTGGCAGCCCCAAAAATCTTGTCGGCATCAACCCGGTATTCATTCTCGGTTTCGAGCAAGGCAATTCGGTCTTCCGGTTCCTCTTGCTCTGTAAGGAAAGGCTTGAGATCTTTCCCTTCCACATTCATAGGACCATACAAGCCGGCAGCCGCCAGAATAGTGGGCATAACATCAATTCCCATGACGAGTTCTTCCACCCGGGTTCCAGAATATTCTTCTTCTGGCCATCGGATGATCAAGGGGATATGCATGCACGTTTCGTATAAATCCGCACCATGAAAAAAGCGCCCATTTTCACCTAAATTTTCTCCATGATCCGAGATTGCCACCACGAGATTTTGGTGGTTCGAAGCGTTATCAAAGGCTTGCAGTAAACGTCCGATATGGAAATCCATATACTCTACTTCTCCCAAGTAAAGCGCGCGCAATCGGTTCAAATCTTCTTGGGATAATTCTTTACCTTCATTGGCGACAAAGCGGGAAATTTGGTCAGAATCGCCGCGGACTTCTCCCGAATAGTTTTCAGGGCCGTAATGATCAAATTCTTCCTCGGGATGGTAGGGAGAGTGGGCATCGTAATAATGTACCCATAAAAAGAAAGGTTGATCAGAATCTTTTTCTTCTAGCCATTGGATAGCGAGATTCGTGGTGTTCTCGGCTGAACGCTCGGCTTCATTATCAGGTTGATCGCTCAGGTCATCATAGACCTCGAATCCTTGATCCAGGCCATAGAGACGATTTAATACCGCAGCACTGACAAAAGCCGCGGTTTCGTATCCGTTGTCATGAAAAATATTGGCCACCGTATCCAAACTTTTGGGAACGCGATCCTTGGCAAACCGCACCCCTGTAGATCGAGGCATACGGCCGCTGAGGATAGCTGTATGCGAGGTTAGGGTTGCGGGAATTTGACACACAGCCCGTTGAAACAAGGTTCCCTCTTTCGCCAGTTGGTCTAAATGTTCGGTGTTGGCCGCTTCGGGAGGCTGGTCATAGCAACGCAGCGCATCAGCGCGCACCGTATCCATCGTGATGAGCAAGACATGATCAACGGAGGGGTCTTGAAACTGACAACCAATTTGAAGAAGCATGAAAAAGAGCATCCCCCCAAAGAGAATGTGAGAATAGAGAGGGTGTCCTTTTTTCGTGATGGATTTTTTGGGTATAGACAGAATGACATCGAAGCGTGGGAGTAAACTCATACTTTGATCCTTCGCTTATTGGGTTTAATGCTCACTTTATGCGGTGTTTAGCCGGCAATGGATTATAAGAAGTACATTGTATAATCAGAGGTTGAATGTTTTATAGTGGAGGTGAAGCAGAGAGCATGATTGAAGTAGAATGGGAAAAAGCTTCATTCTTACTTCTTTTCTTGATCCAGGACTTCCCGAACTTTGCTTCCAAAATCATAGAGCGTAAAGGGTTTTTGAATGAAATGCATTCCTTCATCAAGTACACCATGGTGAGCAATGACGTTATCCGTATAGCCCGAAATAAACAAGCATTGTAAATTCGGGAGGAGAGATTGCAGGTGTTCATACAATTCGCGGCCGTTCATTTCAGGCATAACGACATCGGTTATTAACAAATGAATCATGTCCGTATGATTTTTAATAAACTCAGTGGCCTCACTGGGTGTAGTACAAATAAACACTCGATATCCCAACTTTTCTAAGATTTTCCTCCCCAGTTCTAAAACCGCAAGTTCGTCCTCGACCAATAACACCGATTCCTTTCCGTACAAGTTCGGATTGACCGGTTTCGCTTCCTCGATTTTATCAGCTTCACCTAGATATCGCGGTAAATAAATATTAAACGTGGTTCCTTGCCCAGGTTCGCTGTAAACATGGATAAACCCGTGGTTTTGTTTCACGATGCCATAGACGGTAGCGAGTCCCAAGCCGGTGCCGTGTCCCGGCCCTTTGGTGGTGAAGAATGGTTCAAATATTTGGGAGAGGGTTTCTTTCTCTATCCCACAGCCATCATCGCTCACTGCAAGTTGAACATAATGGCCAGGGAGAATCTCTTTTTTCAGGGTTGATTCTTCATCAAAATAAATGGCTTTGGTCTCGATTGTGATCGTACCCACACCATCGATCGCATCGCGTGCATTCACACAAAGATTGGCTAGCATCTGATCGATTTGGGAAGGATCCATGTAAACCATTCCCAGGTTCGATCCTGGCAGCCATTGCAAATGAATATCCTCGCCGATGAGGCGTTGCAGCATTTTCAGCATTCCCTCCACCATGCTATTTAAACTCAACACCTTGGGTGAAACGGTTTGCTTGCGAGCAAAAGCCAAGAGTTGCCGGGTCAAATCGGAAGAACGCCGGGCGGCTTTCATGATTTGCAGCAGGTCGGTATAAAGCGGGGTGGAAGGGTCGAGTTGGGCTAACGCCAAGTCGGTTTGGCCAATAATCACCGATAGCATGTTATTGAAATCATGGGCGACTCCGCCTGCGAGTCGGCCAACGGATTCCATCTTTTGCGCTTGGCGTAATTGTTCTTCGAGTTTTATCTCTTGGGTGATATCGCTTTTGACGGCGACATAATTGATTATTTTCCCGGTAGAATCCTGTACCGGGGTGATGGTGGCATCTTCGGTGTAAAGGGTTTCATCCTTTTTCTTATTAATAAACTGTCCGCTCCAAGTGTGGCCGCGGGTGAGTGTATCCCACATGTGCTGATAGAAATGCTCATCCTGCTTACCGCTTTTTAGTATGCGTGGATTTTGTCCTAAGGCTTCTTCGCGAGTATATCCGGTAATCCGTTCAAAGGCGGGATTCACGTACTGGATGTTTGCATCCACATTGGTGATGACTACGACTTCATCGGCCTGCTCGATAGCCCGCATTAATCGTTCTTTCTCAACTTCTGCTTGCTTACGGTCAGTGATATCACTCACCCATTCCATGAACATTTCTAATTGTTCATTTTTATCAAGGAGTGGAATCACTCGCAAATCGTACCAGTGCCCATCCTCTAGTTGAAATTCCTCATGAATGGGGGCTAAAGTTTCCATCACTGTTTTCGCCCGGCAGTCTGGACAGATATCTTCTAGATCGCGATAGGTCTTATAGCATTTTGTATTG
>CAYQOX010000019.1:0-24246 GCA_964419335.1 uncultured bacterium
AAAGATTTTCTGCTTTAGCAGGAAAACGTAGCCCACCAATGGTACTTTATAAAAACCTCACGATTTGTGATATTACAGAATCCAATATGCGGTGGGCTAAAATGCACACAACGCATTTTGAGCCCACCCTACAGAGCTCGTTAGGGTGTTATTTTCTATGTGGCGTTAGCCCCTGACATTCTCACTGTGGCATAACAATTCTCATCGACACACTTGACATTCATCCTTGGTTTTATATACTTTGGAGCGGAATGAACATTCATTCCCTTTAAGGTGTAAAATGTCATCCGACAAGTATAAACAAATTATGCTCGCGGCTTTGGAATTGTTCGTCGATAAGGGTTTTCACGGGACTTCCATGGCCATGATTGCCGATCGTGCTAAAGTTGGGGCAGGAACAATTTATCGATATTTTGAAAGCAAAGATACTTTGATTATCGCATTGTTCCAAGATGTCGAGAAAAAGATCCAACAAGCATTGCAAAAAGATTCAAGCGACACAAAATCGATACGAGAACATTTTCTTGAACTCGGTGAATCATTGCTGAGATACCTTATTCATAATCCTATGCATTTCAGTTACATAGAACAATTTCTGAACTCACCCTATGGAGTGAAATACCGACATGACATGATCCTCGGCCATAAAAAAGAGAATAAACTTTTTTTGGATCTGTTTGAAAAAGGAGTTGAGCAAGGACAACTGAAGGATCTTCCCATTGCGGTTCTTTGCGCCCTGACTTTTGGCCCTATCGCCAGCCTGGCCCGGGATCACAATCTCGGCTTATTTTCTTTAGACAACGCTTTGATCTCGCAAACGATTCATGCGTGTTGGGATGGGATTAAAGAATAGATCAAAACAAAAGCAAGATAGGGAAAAAATTTATCTCGAAACGGAATGATTATTCATTCCGTCTGATAAGCAAAAAACAAACGAATTTAGGATTTAACTTCTCGAAATTGTAAGGTGCCTCATGATGAGTTCAAAAAAACAGACCCTATTGGCTTTGTCCATTCTCCTATTGGGGATCATTATCGTACTGAGTGGATGCAAGGAAAAATCTCCCGCCGCTCAAGATGTGGAGGGAATGGAGGACGCTCCTCCTCCCGAGGTGGGAGTCATTGTCGTCGAGACTCAACCCGTAAAACTAACCACAGAGTTACCGGGACGAGTCGATTCTTTACTTAAGGCCAACATTATGCCCCAGGTCAATGGATTGATTCAAGAGCGCTTTTTTACCGAAGGTTCTTATGTCGAAGCCGGAGAATTGCTTTATCAAATCGATCCAGCTCCATTCCAAGCCGCATTGGATAAAGCGAACGCGAATTTAGAAGTCGCCAAGAAAACCGTCGAACGTTCGCGGGCGGCGTTGGCTGCCAGCGTTGAAAAGGTGAACCAACAACGAGCCACTCTGAATTTTGCTCAGAAAAACCGCCAACGTATTGAAACCTTGGTCGAAAAGGGTCACGTTTCTCTAACCCAGCGTGATCAAGCGGTAACCGACGATGAAGTGGCGGAAGCCGCTCTCGAGGCGGCCAAAGCCCAGGTGGAACGTGAACAAAAAACCGTCTCGGAAGCTAAAGCCGCTATAAAGCAAGCCGAAGCCGCTGTCAAAGAGGCTCGCATTCGATTGGAATATACCCGCATCAAGGCCCCTATTTCAGGACGCATAGGAAAATCGAATGTCACCGAAGGTGCGATTGTGGCCGCTTACCAAACTGCACCTTTAGCCACGATTCAGCAAATCGATCCGGTGTATGTTGATGTTACCCAATCCACGAAAGAACTTTTACGCTTACGACAACGATTACGAGAAGGAGAAATTAATCAAGAGGATGTCGAACAAAATAAAGCGACAATTATGCTTGAAGATAACACGCTTTATCCTCAGCAAGGAGAACTTAAGTTCCGCGATGTAACCGTCGATCCCACCACCGGATCGGTCATTCTACGTATTGTCGTACCGAATCCCGATGCGTTACTGCTTCCCGGTATGTTTGTCCAGGCCGTCATCACGGAAGGGATTAAACAAGAAGCGATTTTGCTCCCCCAAAATGCGGTTAAACGTGATCCGAAAGGTGACCCCTTTATTCTTTTAGTTAATGGGGAAAGGGAGGTAGAGCAACGCAGGGTTACGATCGAACGATCAATGGGGAATCAATGGCTTATTTCTTCGGGACTGTCATCGGGTGAACGAATTATTTTGGAAGGAAGTCAACGAGTACGTTCTGGAGATACGGTTAACCCGGTCACGATAGAGTTCGAAGAAGAAACGGTGGATCACACGGAAAAGATTTCACAATCGTCTGCAACAGAGTAACGGAGTCGTTGGAATGTTATCAAAATTTTTTCTTGACCGGCCTGTTTTTGCATGGGTCATTGCTATTTCATTAATGGTGGCTGGCGGATTAGCCATCTATAATTTACCGGTTGCTCAATACCCCCCTATTGCTCCGCCTTCGATTGCGATTGAAGCTTTTTACCCTGGCGGCTCGGCCGAAACGGTGGAGCATACTGTTACTCAAATCATTGAACAAAAGATGACTGGTTTTGATGATCTATTATATATGTCGGCCACTAGCGATTCTTCTGGGGCTTCCCGTATAGAATTAACCTTTGCCGCAGGAACCGATCCGGATCTCGCCTGGGCTCAAGTGCAGAACAAACTCCAACTCGCCATGGCGAGTTTACCCGAGGTGGTACAGCGGCAAGGAGTCAAAGTTAGTAAATCCACCCGTAATTATCTGATCATTGTGGGTTTGGTTTCAGAAGACGGAAGCATGAATACTTATGACTTAAGTGATTATGCTCAGTCGAATCTCGAAAAAGTGCTAGCCCGAGTACCCGGGGTAGGTGAAGCAGAAACGTTTGGCAGCCAATACGCCATGCGTGTATGGCTGGATCCGGATAAATTAACCGAATATCAGTTAACCATCCAAGACGTCATCGCGGCTCTACGTAGTTACAATGTTGAAGTCTCGGCCGGCCAATTTGGAGGGGCTCCCGCCATAGAAGGACAACGTTTAAATGCAGCGATTGTAGTTCAAAATCTGCTCAAAACTCCTGATGAGTTTGCTGCGATCCCTCTTCGTACGAGTCAGGATGGTTCAATTGTGCGTGTACGTGATGTTGGACGAACGGAGCTAGGAACCGAACGTTATGGATCCAATGTGCTCTATAACGGTAAGCCTTCTGCCGCTTTAGCAATACGACAAGCAGCCGGCGCCAATGCCTTGGATACTGCGAATGCAGTAAAAGCCAAGATGGAAGAACTTTCTCAATATTTCCCACCTGGAATGAAAGTGATCTATCCCTACGATACCACTCCCTTCGTGAAAGTGGCCATCAAAGAGGTGGTTAAAACCTTATTTGAGGCCATCTTTTTGGTTTTCATGGTAATGTACCTTTTCATGGGAAATATGCGGGCTACTCTTATACCCACCATTGCTGTTCCTGTAGTCATCTTAGGGACCTTTGCTATATTGGGCATATTTGGGTACTCCATCAACATGCTTACCATGTTTGCCATGATCTTGGCGATCGGCTTATTGGTGGATGATGCAATTGTCGTGGTGGAAAATGTTGAGCGGATTATGAGCGAAGAGGGGCTTCCTCCCCGAGAAGCCACCGCGAAATCTATGGAACAAATTACCAGCGCGCTGATAGGTATTGGTCTTGTACTCTCTGCGGTATTTGGTCCAATGGCGTTTTTTGGTGGTTCCACCGGAGTCATTTACCGCCAGTTTTCTATCACCATCATCTCTGCGATGATGCTGTCGGTGGTGGTGGCTCTCATTTTGAGCCCGGTGCTCTGTGCTACATTGCTAAAGCCGATCCCGAAAGGCCATGAGCCGGCGGAATCGGGATTTTCTCTGTTGCGCCCCTTTTTTCTCTGGTTCGATCGTGTCTTCTTTGGATTCAGGAATTATTACATGAAGGTAGTAGGCCACGCGATCGCAAAAAAAGTGCGCTATCTCCTAGTCTTCTTATTGATTGTTTCCGGGATGGTTTATCTATTCCAACAAATGCCTACCGCCTATCTTCCCGATGAAGATCAAGGAATTATGTTTGTCCAAGTGACGCTTCCCACAGGCGCGACACTCGAGCAAACTGAAGAGGTTATGGATATTGTTCAAATCCATTTCATCGAGGAAGAAGAGGAAGCGGTCGAATCCTGCTTTACGATTTCTGGTCGTAGCTTCGCTGGAATCGCACAAAACATGGGGATGGCTTTCGTAAATCTCAAAGATTGGGAACTGCGCGATCGACCCGAATTAAAAGTCGATGCCGTGGTGGGGCGTGCGATGCAGTCTTTTTCCAACATTCGTGATGCCATCGTGTATGCTTTCCCCCCGCCAGCGGTGACCGAACTTGGTCAAGCAGGCGGATTTGATTTCCAATTGCTCGATCGCAGCGGCTTGGGACACGAAGCCTTAATGGATGCCCGCAATCAACTTTTGGGATTAGCAGAACAAGATCCTAGAGTCGTCAAAGTTCGTCCGAATGGCCTGGATGACGTACCACAATACAAAATTAACGTAGATTGGGAAGAAGCCGGGGCTTTGGGCGTTCCTATCAATAGTATTTACAACACAATTTCAGCGGCTTTTGGCAGCGCTTATGTCAACGATTTTATTCATAGCGGGCGAGTGAAACAGGTGTATTTGCAAGCAGACGCCCCCCATCGTATGCAACCCGAAGACTTGGATGAACTCTACGTTCGTAATATGTCAGAAAAAATGGTTCCCTACTCCTCTTTTGCTTCTGGGCACTGGACTTACGGCTCTCCCCGCTTAGAACGCTTCAATTCCTTTCCTTCCATCAATATTTGGGGAGAACCTGCACCAGGAAGAAGCTCAGGTGAAGCGATGCAAGCCATGGAAGAGTTTGTCGACCAATTACCCCAAGGGTTCGGATACGATTGGACAGGAATTTCGTTCCAAGAACGAATGGCCGGAGCACAAGCCCCAGTTCTCTATGCCTTTTCCGTTCTTGTAATCTTCCTTTGTTTGGCCGCTCTCTATGAAAGCTGGCCGATTCCAATCTCTGTTCTTCTCGCACTTCCTCTCGGGGCTATTGGGAGCGTGATTGGCTCTACATTTAGAGAATTACCCAATGACGTTTACTTCCAGATTGGACTATTAACAACGTTAGGTCTAACAACCAAAAACGCCATTTTGATTGTTCAATTTGCAAAAACGGAACTCGAACAAGGAATGGGATTGGTTGAAGCCACACTAGAAGGATCCAAATTAAGGTTACGTCCAATCCTTATGACCTCGCTGGCTTTTGGTTTCGGTGTTCTCCCATTAACGTTTGCGAATGGTGCGGGGGCAGGCGCTCAAACAGCAATCGGGACAAGTGTGTTAGGTGGAATGCTCACTGGGACTTTTTTGGTGACGATATTCGCACCCCTATTTTACGTGATGATTGAAAAAATCTTTGGAAAATCCAAATAACATTCTTACTAAAATACATCGGAGATCAGTTAAGAAATGATCAGTAATAAAGGGGTTAAACTCTTATTTCTTTTTTCGTGGCTTGTCTTTTATGTCTATGTTTTTTGTATCCACGAAATGAACTCGTTTGTGCAAAATACAGCCTTTCATCCCTGGAACGCAATTCTTTTTTAGTTTTAAGCAATATCCGTTATGATCGTATTTACATGTCCAGTTCATAACGTTTCTCTTTCATGAAACGTATTGCTTAACGTCAGCTTTTGCTCAGCAAGACAACATTCTAACAAATGCAGCCAAACCGTACCAAAAGATTCCGGCGCTGCTTGCTTAATTCGCTTTGCAGCCGCGGGAATCCAGTTAAGCAGATGACGATGGAGGTAATCTCTGCGTGCTTTCAAAAGTTGATCTAAAGGTTCGACTGAACCACCAGTTCGTAATTTCTTTAAAGACAAGGTAATTAAATAACTGTAAAATTCCAACTGAAATCTAAGGTGATCTGCAGTTTCTTCCGCGTCCTTTTTTAATTGCAATCCAAACGCTTTATAAAACATCAAATTTTCATGAAGAATTTTTGGTACCGGCTCGTTTTTGTTCCAATGCGACTCTATCAATGGACAGGGAGGATGCGGAGTTCCCACTTCAAAAAATCGAAGAAAGTTTTCTTCATAATCCTCATAAGATTTAGGATATACATTTTTCCCCGCTTCGTGAATCTCATATTCTCGAAGCAACGATTCCATAACCATCTTCACTTCATGAAGATTTAACCACTCCCATTGCTCTTGGGTAGGATAACGAAACAAATCATGAAAAAATAAAAAAATTTTGCTCTCTTCGAACAGTTTTTGAGGTTCTTGTCGATTGAACATTGTTTTCATAGTTTTATCTCATACCATAGACTAAAATATTTTAGTCCATTGCGGTGTTGTTTTGCGCCGTCCCACACGGCAAAACAAATAGGGGTTGAATCCACACACTCCTGCAGCACAAAAATGGCTTCCCAGCCATTATCCTTACGGAAACTTCTCCCATCGGCCTTCTCTTGCGCGGTTTGGGTCGATGCCCGCCCATGGGCATTCAACAAAGAAAATCCTCGTCCCGCCTGCCAGAATAGTAAATCCACCGGATTGTTTTTCTCCCCCATCATCATGGAAGGGTAGACTTCCATGGGTTGTCTGGATTGGGGAATCATCAGGCATGCCGCATCACCAAAATGACTCGTTTTCACCGTATGCCTTTTATAAATATGATTTTCTCCTTCATCCGGGTAACGGCTGCCATGTAAAAACTCGTCCTTGGTTTTATCAAGCCACTGCATTTTAATAAAAAGCACCTCCGAGGCTTGACGCACCAATCGAACAGAAACTTCAGGGCGCTCTCCATCATCGAACGGTCCGTTGGAATAAAGAGGCGGGGTTCGATGAAAATGAAGCGGGTGTTCTTTCGCCCTATACCAAACGGGATGATTGGGATTGAACAGATTTTCATCACTCACACTTTCGCCAACCGTATGTACAACTAAAGGTAATGCTCCATCTTCATTCGCACTAAAAGTAGAAGCACTTAGTATCAACCCGAGAAGTAGAGCAGGTAAGCAACGATACATTTTCTTAGACTCCTTGATTTACTTTTATATCATCCTTCATTTAAGTTATAGTGCATCGCGAGGCGAGTTGGCAAGAACCACAACCATGGTTTGAGGGATCACAAAGGTTTCCCCCTTTCTCCATCGGAAGCGCGCCGATCTCTTGCGAAGCGAGTGGGGTTCCCATGATTGTCAATTCAGGTCTGGGTTTCTGCTGCTCGACTTGTTGCTGCACTTCTTGCGGTGTGTTCTTCTTAACCGCCTCGGGGACGATGCGATAACGTACATGATGAGTACGACCGATAAGCAGTTGTAAGGGTTCACTGACTTTTCCATTTTGGACTTTGATCAGTTCCTGTTCCAAATAACGTATCACCTCAACAACTTTTTCACCAAAAAGATACTTCAAATAATCAAGGGGCAGTCGTGGATCTTCCAAAAGGCTCGAACCTGCCTGACCGTCCTTTGGAGGATTAAACGGCGGTACATAATATACATTGGGATGGGTTCCTTTCTCAGGAAATAAGCCAAGCGCAATCTTGTACTTTTTTACCAATTTATACACCGGCGACTCGGGATCATCCAAAAGCCCAACGAAACGGATCCGTCCGGGGCACTGGGCTGCACATGCATTCACTTTACCTTGCTCTAAGCGAGGATAACAAAAAATACACTTTTCACTCTTCCCTGTCACTTCATTGAAGTAAATTTTCTTGTAAGGACACGATTGAATACAATACTGATAACCATTACAGCGTTCTTGATCAATCACTACGATTCCATCTTCTTGACGTTTATAAATAGCTTTCCGGGGACAGGCTTCTACACAAGCCGGATGGGTACAATGATTACAAATTCGAGGTAAGTAGAAAAAATAGGGATTCTCGGTATCCATGCCTCCGACATCTTCTTCCCAATTGGCAGCATAAGTCGGAGGCTTATGGGGCATGACGGGTTTGTTCTTTCCTTGATACAAACGCTGAGCATAATCATAGTCGAAGGCTTCCCCATAATCCTCTTTTGCAGGAAGCGGCGAAGGACGCAGATTTCGCCGAGGATCAAACCCGCCACCGATTGCATGCCAGTCTTTTGGATAGCCTTGCCCCGGTTGGGTTTCTACATTGTTCCAGTACATATAACTAGTCCCATCCCGGTCTGTCCACTGTTTTTTGCAGGCCAAACTACATGTGTGACATCCAATGCATTTATTCAAATCCATGATCATTGCGTATTGATGTTCTGACATAATCCGCTCCTTTTCTTTATTCACAACCTTGTGGCTTAGGTTGTTAGATCATAGGAGGCTATCGCCCCGTCGTAGCGTTCTAGGTTTACTTTGATATCGCGATTGTTCCCCGTGGGGCCCCAATAATTCAATTGAAAATTTAGATGACCATACTGACCAATCAGTTGTGTAGGCTTAATTTTGATATACGTCAACGATTGCCATCCCCCTTTTTGAAAACCGAGAAATTTTTCCCATCCATGATACATGGTTAACCGATGACGTTTTTCTCCGGGAAGGATCTTCGCTTTAACAACAGCCTCCCCTTGATCGTTAAACAATCGCACCCAATCGTTGTCTTGAATTTGACGTGTAGCTGCATCCTCGGGATGGATGTAAACAATAGGCAACCCCCGCTGTAAACGCAGCATATAGCGGTTATCACGCCAGGTAGAATGGATAGACCAACGCCCATGGGGTGTATTCCAAAAGAAGGGAAATTCGGGATCATCCTGCGGGTCTTTGTGTACGGGCAATTGTTCGCCTAATTCTATATACCAGGGGTGATCAACATAAAATTGTTGACGCCCCGTAAGGGTACGCCAGGCACGCTTCTTTTCCAGCTGATGCGTAAAAGGTGTATAAGCGCGGCCTTCTTCTATATCACTGTTCCATGCTTCTTCATCAATTTTCACAAATCGCTTAGGTTGATCTTGGATGTTATGATAGGTCATCCCTTCGGTCTCCGGAGAATGAGAAAGAATATAGTTACAGGCCTTTTCATCACTTTCTAATTTCCCTTGATCAGACCAATCTTCATACAACCGGGTTAAATCTCTCTCCCAATCCAACTCTTCATCATCGTAAGGCTGCAATCCCTTTCGCTTGGCAACTTCGGCTATTTTTTGAGCTAATACCGCGAAGACCTCCCAATCCGTTTTTGATTCATACAGAGGATCAAGCACTTTCGAAAATGGATGCATATAAGAATGACAATCTGTCGAATTAAGATCGGTTTTCTCGTAATAGGAAGCAGCGGGCAGGACGACGTCACTATACAAGGCGGTCGTATCCATACGGTAATTGATATTTACAATGAGATCGAGTTCCTTCCACATCGAGCGCAGGATCGCCTCATTGCCCTTCGCTTGGTTAAGGTAATTCGCCCGCCAAACAAATAACGCGCGTGGCTTACGGGGGAGATCGTGCATCTGCTCCGGAGTTAATGCATCCCAGTCATTCTTGGGCCAAAGCGGCATCCAACCATTACGCACAGATTCTAAAATATATTCCTCAATCGGCTTCCCATTGATTAAATGAGGATCGTTTTGTTTGGAATGACAATAGGACCACAAAGTTGTATTTTGAAAGCGCTGCTTTTGCGCTCCTTTAGGAAAAGCCAGCATCTTAAAGCCATGTTCTGGCCAAATACGCTCCTGCCCAACATAATGATTAAATCCACCCCCGTTTTTACCCACATTTCCCGTAAGCGCCACGATGAGAATCATTGCTCGATTAAGTAAATCGTTATGATACCAATGATTTGTCCCGGCCCCATGAATAATCATAGCCGGTTTCCTCGTGGCGAAATCATGCATAAAGGTTTGAAGATCGGCAGGAGCAATGCCGCACTGCTTTGAGGCATTTTCTAATGAATACATGGAATGATTTAATTCAGAAGTTAAGCATTCCAATACGGTAGTCACGCGGCAAATGGAACCATCAGCCAATGGCAGTTCCCACTCTCCTTTGAGTGCCGGGTCGATCTCTTCTAAACGCAGGTGATCTGTCTCACTCCCCATACAGCCGGGAACCGGGCGCGGCTGATTGCTGTTCACATCCCATGCATAAAATTGTTCATCGGCTTTTTCTTGATCCACTCCCAAATCAGAGGCACGTAAAAAACGTTGGGTATCTTTGCGTACCAAAAGCGGCATATCCGTTTGTTCTTTTATATAGGAAATGTCATAAAGATCGTTTTCGATCAGATACCGACAAACCGCTAAAGCCAAGATCGCATCCGTGCCGGGATTAACTCGAATAAATTGATCACAATGTATTGCACTGCTGTTGTAATCCGGTGAAATACAAACAACTTTGGCACCCTTATAACGCGCTTCCCAAGCATAGTGGGCATCGGGAATCCGGGTTTGATTGATGTTACTCCCCCAAAGAACGATGTACTTCGAGTTGAACCAATCTGCGCATTCACAGGACTCGGTTTGTACACCCCATGTGATCGGTTCCCCCGGCGGCAGATCACAGTACCAATCATAGAAGGAACAAAAGACCCCACCGATAAAATGGGCTAACCTCGATCCCGCACTGTACGAAATAGGCGACATCGCTGGAATTACAGAGAAAAAGGTGTTTGTATCCGGCCCATAGTTATAGATATTGTCCACCACTTTTTCGGCGATATATTCAAGCGCTTCATCCCAACTCACACGACGCCATTTTCCTTCCCCGCGCTCGCCGGAACGAATCAAGGGATATTTCAACCGCTGGGCTCCATAAACATATTCCACAAAACAAGCCCCTTTTTGACATCCACGGGGATTGTAATCCGGAATCTCTTCATTAATGCGGGGATAATCGCCGGCCTGTTCTTCCCGCAGCATGATTCCATCCTTGACATACACTTTCCAAGAACAAGACCCCGTACAATTTGCCGAATGGGTAGAGCGCACCACACGGTCCCAAGCAAATTGTTCGCGGTAAAAATCTTCCCATCCTCGATACGTATATGATTTGAGAGGATCCGCATCGACAATATCAAACTCTTGCAAAGCCGAATGCGAAACCCCAGACAACAGGGCACCGAGGCCTACCCCCCCGCCTAACTGAAGCATTTCTCTCCGGCTGATTTGTGAAGTTCGTTTCTTCTTCGTTTTCTTTTCAGACATTGCGCTATCCCCTTTGTCTTACTGTCCAGTCATGGTTAGATTCGTTGACGACGGTTTTTGACCAGGAGCCAGTATGTATTCTGTCAAATCAGAGATATCTTTTGGGTTTAATCCACTCTCTCCAGGAGCATAAAACTTCGGCATTGGAGTATTTTTTCTCCCCTGCAAGATGGTGGTAAAAACGAAGCCATCGGTAGCGGTATTTTGAAAAGTGGAATTGAACAAATCCGGGGCTAATCCGGTTAAATGGCAGGAGGCACAGTGTTTATTGAAAAGGGATGCACCTCGTATCGCATCCCCTTGGATATCAAACGTAGGATCCTGCGCCCCTTGAATCATCCGGGGCGTTAATTGTTCATGATCAGGTATTTCGACATCAGTCAAGTAATCCGTAATGCGTTCAATTTCCTCGTCTGTCAATCCTCCTGCAGAGGCTCCCCAGGCCGGCATAATGGTTCCCGGGTGTCCTAGGCGTATGTTGTCTTGGATATATGTCGCAGAGGCGATTTGAACATAAGACGCCCCTCGAATCGCGGGAAAGAATTGCTGGAAGAATTTATCATACCTTGTGTACTCCCCCGTATCATGGCAGGTCGCGCAGAATCGCTCATACAATTCTTTGCCGCTGAGCGGATCAGGATTTTGCTGCTTATATAAATCCCGTAATTTCCCCGCGGTTAAATAGGTGCGTGGGAGATCGCGCTCTTGCAAAGAGAGCATATACGTTGTTAGCGCGGTGATTTCCTCTTCACTAAGCTGAGGCGGTTTCATTTGGCTGTCATCTACAATTTTTTGTGGATCTTCAAAATGTTCAATTAACCATTGTGGTACGGTATGGGGTCCTTCCACATTCGCCATGGGTAACATTTGTCTAATCTTCAAGCCTTCGTTATCCAGTTCGGGCCCCATGTTTCCACCCCGTCCATGCAGCTTATGACATGAATAACAGCCTTTAGTGTCAAATAATTCTTTTCCTAATGCGTATTTCTCCCCACCGCGATCACGCACTTCTTCTGCAGAATGACATAAACCGCAGGAGGATTGAGTTAGTTCATTCGGCAAGAGCGGGTAATCCCAATGGGTATCCACCGCTTTGGCTTCTTTATAGACCAAAGCGCGTCCTTGGCCTCGATGGCAAATCGTACATCCATATTCTTCAGGTGGATGATGATTGGTATAATCGCCAGGGTGAGTACGAAACGGTTGTTCCTCATCGTTCATACGAGGATCATCTATCCCGGGATGACAGGTGATACAGCGGTCAACCGTATCCAAAGCAGGAAGATAATTTTGGGCAATATGAATTTCATATTGATCGGCGATTGCTCTTCCCCGCTCATCCGTCGCTTTCTTTTCTAAGAGGGTACCATACTTTCCCCGCAGTATTTTCCATTGCGCAAAAACATTCTCCTTCAACGCAGAAAAAACCAGCATGATCAGGGTCAGGATGCTGATGATCGTGAGCCACCATTTGATTTTCCGATCGATCCTTTTTACAGTTTTTTCAGGCATGGTTTGACCTCAAATTTATCCTTATTCTAATTCAAGCGTGTCATGAATGGGTAAAGCATGGTTGGATTGATGATCGTAAATCCACATTTCAGGTTTATCACATTTTGAGGCGGGACGATCTTTTTCCACAAAAGAGATAAAACGATGGAACGACCCATCTTCCTTTTCCACTTCTTGCCGTAAATAGACCCCCTCTTCTTGAGGATCTTTCAATTTCTCCCAATCTTGTCGATTCAAAATCATCCAAATCGAACCGGGATTGAGTTCACAAGTACTTTCATTAATTTCCTCTTGTTTTTTAATTCCATAAACAAACCGTCCAACACACTTCCGCGTTTCTTTGGAAAATATTTCGGTACGGGATTCAATCAGCCCCTCAGTCTCTAATTTCTCGAGTTCACGAAGGGTGATACGAAAACGGACAGAATGATCTTGAATACGTATTTTCATGAAACTCTCCTTAATGTTCTGGCCATTGGGCTTGGCTCCAAAAGAATTCCCAATTGGGCCCACGTAAATAAGTGCCAACATAAGTTAAAATCACAAAACCGATCAAAAAACATGTAAAGAGGGCGATTGCACTCATGCGGGTGGATTGAGTTGTAAACAAGATATAGATCGACCATCCCATATACATGAGCGTCAATAAACTGCCAGGATTAATCAAAATCACAACGATCTGGGGTATGGAAGGGAACCAATTGCGCAGCCACCCAAAACTCACAGGGAAGGCTACACAAAAAATGGCACAAATCGCTCCAACGGCCAATGACATCAGAGCAACACGTTTTCCCTGATTCCCGCTGAACCACACTCCGCTCTTTTCTTTTTCCCGGTCGAGAAAAGGAATCAGCACCAGTCCCAACACGGAGACTGCAGGAATAACAATCCCCCCAACAAACGCAGAATACGACACCATTTCCTGTAACCCCAGAAAATACCAAGGTGCCTTGGCGGGATTCTCCGGCACATTCGGATTAGCAGGCTCTGTTAAAGGCGCATCGAATAACATTCCTAAGAGAACACACACCATCATTGTGATCATAAATATCAACAGTTCTGCCCGCATTAAATACGGCCAACTGGGGGCGGTTTCATCCGGATCCACATCTGTTTGTGGAGATTTATCTTTGACAAGGCACATGAGACCGTACGTCTTTGAAGGCGTATCTTGAGGAGAGTGGAAACTCGGCGCGCTACTCCCTACTCCTTTCCCAGTTGGTAACGAGGTACTTTCCGGCCGGGCAAGTCCACCGTCTTTTCTGATTCGCCAAACGTGCACCCCCATCAGCACCGTTAATATAATGGGGAGAACTATCACATGCAGCATGTAAAAGCGGATCAAGGCATCCTGCCCTACTGTCGATGCTCCGAGAAGTAATTCTTTTTGAATATCCCCTATATTCAAAGACGATGGTAAACCTAAGGCATGAACCAACTCATTGGGTGAAGCGGCGATATTAGCGCCAATCGTTATCGCCCAATAAGCAAGCTGATCCCATGGTAACAAGTACCCCGTAAACGATAAGGCCAGAGTTAAGACAAACAACATCATGCCGATGAGCCAATTAAACTCTCGCGGGGATTTATACGCAGAGGTGTAAAACACACGAGCCATGTGAAGAATCACCGTAATCACCATGAGATGAGCTGCCCATCGATGGATATTCCGGATAAAACGGCCGGTTGGTACCACGTAATGGATGTCTTTCATCGAGGCATACGCCATATCCACCGAAGGCTTGTAATACACCATGAGAAGAATCCCAGTCACAGATAAAATCAAAAATTGGGCAATCAGCGAGATTCCCAGCCCCCATGTGGTTGTGATCTTCAAGGAATGAGGATGAACCCGAGTCGAATGGACATGAAGAAAGAAATTGGCAAAAATCGCCTGCGAACGAGTTCGATCCGAGGTCGGCGCATCATGACGAAAGATGGCTCGCCGCATGGTGTGAGGCAACGCTTTTATATTCTCCCAAAAAGTCGTTAATCCTGGATTGGACATAATACGCTCTCCTACACGGTTTGGTGATATTCCCCCGGTTGCACTTCGATAGAGGTATCCACAATCAATTCTCCATCCGCGGCTTGAGAAACGTGCAGCCATTTCAAAGGTCGAGGCGCGGGACCTCCAAGCACATTCCCCTGCGAATCAAATTTCGAGCCATGACACGGGCATGTAAACCCTTCCGTCGATTGTTGGACAATGCAGCCCAAATGAGTGCATACCAAAGACATGGCGGCAATCCCTTCAGAGGTCGATATTACGCGCAAATTATCCTGAGGCAGAAGTTTTTCGCCCCCTGAGCCAAATTCCGACGGATCGCCTATCCGTAACTTACTTGAAGCCTCCGGGGTCACCCGGGGCTTTGGCAAGCGGGCAATCCCAATGAGTGAACCCAAGATAGCAATACCGGATGACCATAATCCTGCTAGCCCTAACCAATCACGGCGGGGAACGGGTTTTGGTTTTAAACGTTCTGACATAATGGCGTCACCTCAAAATGAAATTGTTCCATCGTTATGGCGCCTGTAGGACAACGTTCAGCACATAAAGCACAACGGATACAGACGGTTTCATCTTTTAAAATGGCAGATGCCTCTTCCAAGGGATGGTCATGAAGATGATTTTCTAAAACGCCTTCCCATTCTTTTTGCCCAACCAAGCGAGAAGCCGAGACAATGCGTAAACAACGCTCAGGACATACATCGACACACCCACCGCATAAAATGCATTTATCCCCATCAAAGATGGTATTGATCCCGCAATCCAAACAGCGACAGGCTTCTTTACGAGCTTCATCTTCACTGAAAGACATTTCTACAAGGTTGGATTGAGATTGCAGCCGCTCGGATACATCAACCTTCTTCGGTTCGATCCTTTGTTGCTTTTCATAACCTTCTTCCCGGTAGTAATGGGTCAAAGGAAAATGCAATTCGGTTGATCGTGTGGTTACATTCTTTCCGGTTGCTTTGGCATATAAGTCCCGGGCAATGGCTTTTCCCGAGGCGACAGCATGAATTAATAGTTTGGGACCATAGGCAAGATCACCCGCGACGTATACATCAGGACAACTCGTCCTTCCTGTTTCGGGATCGCAAGCGATCGCCCCGTTGGGAAGCACTTCAAGATGATCTCTCTCGGCGTCAATAAAAGAAACATCATAACGCTGGCCGATGGAGACAATCACCCGGTCGCATTCAATAATGCAGGTTTCATTCTCATCAAAGACGGGATCAAACTGGCGCTGTTCGTTATAGACGCGTAAACATTTTTTAAACTTGACCCCTCGCACTTGACCCTCTTCATCCGTCAATATTTCAGAAGGCCCCCACCCATTTTTTCGGATAACGCCCTCTTCATCCCCCTCAATAATTTCGATATCATCAGCCGGCATTTCATCCAATGATTCCAAAGAGCATAAATAGACTTCTGTCACGTCAGCGGCACGTTTCGCTGTTCGAGCCGCATCAATCGAAATTTGACGTAGAACCGTCCGGCCTACATCGTAAGCCACATTCCCCCCTCCAATCACCACCACTTTATCCCCTAATTCTGGAGGACTTCCTAACGCAACATCTCGCAAAAACTCGACTCCTCCCATAACCCCTTTGGCTTCGGCTCCGGGTACAGGAATGGTACGTGAATACTTGGCTCCCACAGCAATGATCACCGCATCATGCTTTTCCCGTAGTTCAGGAAAAGAGATATCCCTTCCCACACAGCAATTCGTCACCGCTTTAACTCCCAGGCTCAGGATGACATCGACTTCGGCTTCAATCACTTCGTGCGGTAAACGGTATTCAGGAACTCCCACCGTCAACATACCGGCCAAAACCGGCTCCATCTCATAGATCGTTACCTTGAAACCGAGTAAGGCGAGATCATGAGCAGCCGCCAAACCTGCGGGACCACTGCCAATCACCCCAACGTGAAAATCGCCGATGGGCTCTATCTCCGTTTGTATCAGGGATTGAAGCATTGGCAGCAATTCATCCTGATCTTGACACTGCCGAGGGGTATGTTGTTGAGCACTTTGTTTTAAAAAATCAATGAAAGATTCCGAATCCTGATGCTTCGAATCTGGACCGTATCTCTCACAAACAAAATTTTTTAACCGTCGAATGGATATCGGATCATCATAATCCCCTCGACGGCAAGACTCTTCGCAAGGGGCTCCGCATATCTTCCCGCATATCGAAGCTAAGGGGTTGGGGCCTCGTGCGATTAGATAAGCCAGTTCATCGTTTCCATCGGCAATCGCGCGGATATACCCCCGCGCGTCCGTATGAACAGGACAAGCGCATTGGCATTTGATCTGCTCTCGCCAGTATTGAAAATCCGCACTTTTTACTTCCCATGGAAAGAGATGATTCATTGATCTTATTCTCCGGCACCTTGCTTCATGATTTTTGGGCATACACCCATCATTTTGCACATTTCACTTTCTGTTGAAGGAAAATCCTGGACAGGATTCTTCGCTAAATCAGCCAACGTCCACTGCTTTAAAATCGCTGTGGTGGCGTGATGGATTTGATACATGGCTTGATGGAAGGCGCACACCTGATCAAATTGATCGGTATCTTGGCAAAAATCGCCTAAAATTTTCCCCTGGCAGGCTTCTACGATTTCTAAGAGAGTCACTTCTTCCGGATTGCGGTAAAGCGTGACCCCTCCACTCATGCCCCGAAAAGCCCGTAATATTCCCCATTTGACCAACAAACCCGTAATCTTCGCCATATAAGAAGGAGACTCAGATAATTCTTCAGCAAGAATTTTTGGCGATACTGGAGTATGCCCATCTTCCAAGGACAAATAAATCAAGACTTTAATCGCTGTTTTGGTTGTTTGATTTAGCATAATCGAATAATGAAGATAAATTTTATCTCATTTATCTTTTTACTAAAATATAAAATTTCTGTCAAGTAGGTTGATCAAAAAAGTCAAAAAAAATAACGGGGGAAGTCCCCCGTTACTCCAAATCGGTTCAGAATCAAACTATGATTTAGTTACTAGCCACACTGGTTTCTGGACTTGGAATTTCAATCGCGGTTTCTTCAGGAATTTCAGCCGGTTTAAGATTACGGAAGGCCTGAATAACAAAGACCACTAAGCATAAGGCTCCAGCAATGATGATCAAATCAGGAATCAACCGCCATTGGCCAATAAATTGCACCAGCGGTTGGTTGTAGAACTCGGAACTACGTGCATGCCAAAGTCCATTTTGGAATGAATCCCATGTTTGCATGAAACCAACCGGCAATAATGTAAAGATAGCCATCATGAACAAGCCGCCATTCATGCCCACAAAGGACCATTTTAGTAGGTTGTCATTCCATTTATTTTCTTTGACGATACCGCGAAGCGCGAACAACATGAGCCCGACTGCTAGCATCCCATAGGTTCCAAACAAGGCGGTATGCCCATGGTTCATCGTAAGATAGGTTGAATGTTCGTAGTAGTTTATGACAGGGGTCGTAATAATAAAACCAAAGACACCTGCCCCTAAAAACGCCCACCCCGCAGAAGCGCCCATGAAGATCATCGGCCACTTATAAGGAAACGATTGATTTAAGGCGGGAGAACTTCTTGAATCGAGTGCCACTTTTAGCAGCAATAGCACAATGGGAACAGGTTCCATGGTCGAGATAACACCACCCAGCGCCAACCATAAGTCAGGGTCACCAAACCAGTAGTAATGATGTCCAACCCCGATAATTCCACTAAACAAGGCCAAACTCGCGGTAAAATATGCCGCTCGCAAGGCTTTTCGCTTTGGTGCCAAGCCTAAAGTGGTTACCACATAGGCAATGGCAGCGGCGGCGAAAAATTCAAATATCCCTTCGACCCAGGTGTGAACCACCCACCAACGCCAAAAATCGGCTATCGTGATATGAGTATTGGGTGTATAGAACAAACCAAACGCAAAGAAAGAAACGATGGCAATCGCTGAGTAGGTATAAAAGGGGACTGTACCCCACTTGTCTTGTCCTTTACCAAAGTTGGGTTTTACCGCCCGGGCGACGAGGACAAGCCAAATGATCAACCCCACGAAAAGCAGGATTTGCCATAACCGCCCGAGTTCCAGGTACTCCCAGCCTTGATGGGCAAGCCAAAACCACCAATCACCTCCGTAACCCAGGACACCCATCGCAGTTCCACCTAAAGCGCCTACGGCTACGAAGACAACGGCACCAAAAAGGATATCCACTAAGGTCCCCTGAAAACGAGGTTCTTTTTTACCAGCAATGGGTGCGAGATACAATGCCGCTCCCACCCATGCGGTGGCAATCCAAAAGATCGCCAGCTGTAAGTGCCAACTTTTCGGCCAGTTGAAAGGAATGTTATCGGAAATGGCCTTGATCCCGTAAAATTCACCGGGATGTACGGTGTAGTGCGCCATCAACCCACCTTGCATAAGTTGGAGAAGGAAGAGCAAAACAACGACCAAGAAAAATTTTGCGGTTTTTCGCTGACTAGAGGTGATGGGCAAACCAATAAGTTTATCTCCCACTTGTTGATTCAACTCCAACCCATCAAGATCCTTGTCAAAGTTGAATTTAAAAAACGCAACCAGGGCTGCCCCCAGCGCAATCATCAACCCTAATAAGGAAACGATCGACCAAATAACCGCCTGATTGGCCAATTCATTCCCCACACTACGGTCGGGAGGCCAGTTATTGGTATAAGTTAATGATTTTCCTGGACGCAGCGTACCCGCAGCCCATGCTGTCCAGAAAAAGAAATTCGCTAAGTTTTCCCGCTCTTCAGCCTTCTTAACGACGTCAACCGAGACAGCATGTTCTTTATCACCTTTGGAAAATACATCATCCCAATGCGAACGAATTTTATCTAAGGCATAGACCTGGGAATTCGTTAGGGTGAGGGTGGATGAATCTTCGTCAAATCGATTTTCTTTAAGCTCATTGATTGCATTCTGCTTTACCACCAATTGCTGTTCATCGGAAAGTTCCTCGTAAACTTTATCGAAGCGATCACGAGCGATAAAATTCCTCATATGCGAGCCCATTAGATGAAGGGTCGTAGCAGAATAATCATTTCCACGATAAGTACCGTGCCCCCAGACCGACCCATTATCCATCAGGCCATATTTTTGCCATACATGTTGCCCCGAAAAAATATCTTTCTGGGCGAATAAGACTGCTCCATCTTCCTGAACAACCTCTTCAGGATAAGGAGGAGCGGCCTCCATGGTATACCATCCTCCAAACAACGTAATGACAATCGCACCAAAAAGCGAAAAAAGAAATAATATTTTAAGCCCTCTTGAAATCATAATCACTCACCTTTCTTTTTAGGGAAAATTAGTGATGACAACCACTTGGAGAGATTTCAGAGTTCAAATTTTCAAAATCCACTTGATATTTATTTGCCAAAGTTCTGGCTAGTTCGAGGTAGCGTTCATGGACTCCAGCCCCGACCTCTTCTTTTTCCGTATGATCAAAATTTTGCATAAGTTGCTGCTGATCTTCTTCACTCATGGCCTGATCCGCCATGGAGAATAAGCAATGGTCTTCCTTTTGAATATGCTCACTCAGCATGTAAATATAAGCACGGGCGTTGTTTATAAATCGATCCAAGGCTTCGGCATCTCCCTGAGAAGCGGGATCAATCGATTGGCTCATATTTTGGATATGAGTACGGCCTTGCTCATGCTCAGAAAACATGACTCCTGTGGGACCACCCTCACGAGGAAAGCCGTGAGCTTCCATCCATGGGAACAAGAGCCCTTCTTCCTTAGCATGATGGCAGCGATCGGCAAAATTTTTAAAGAAATCAATCGTTTGTTTTGCTGATTCTCCATCCAAAACCTTTTCTTCCTCTGCGCGACTCGCCATCGTATCCAATGCGCGCAAAACCACTTCGATAACACGATGTTCGCTTTTCAAGATTTCTGTTGGCTTCATCCTTCTCTCTCCTTAATTTAAGGTTTTTTAACAAGTTATGCTTATTCCATCGAGGTAAATGAATACACTTTTATGTGTTTGCGACCATTAAGTATAATAGCATATGATTATCTTATTAATAACAAAAAAAATTTGCTTTCTATTGTTCCGAGATCAAAGTCGTTTCTTTTTGGAGCAAATCTGATATAAATGTTTCTTGCAATAACTCGATATACTGATCGCGCACAACCTTCCACTTTGAGTGGAGGACGCACGGATTATCATCGGAGCAGGTTTCACGTCCCAAGATGCAACCCACTCGTTTTCCGATATGTTCAATCGGATCAACCACATCATAAAGCGAAATCGTTTCTGCGTTACGGGCTAAACGAAAACCGCCCCCCAAACCTTTTTGAGATTCAACCAATCCCTCATGAGAAAGAAGTTGCAGCAATTTACCTAAATAATTTTTTGGGGCGCCTATTTTTTTGGCGATGGCAACAGCCCCGGCATATTCACCTGGGGATAATTCCGCCAGGGTGACAACCGCTCGTATCGCATATATTCCCGTTTTTGTAATCATTTGCCTTGACCTCAATAATCACATGTGATTATATATTTATTACAACTCAACGTCAACTCCAACATAACGATTTTTCAAAAAAATGATTTTAACATGTTGTTGTATTAAAATAGAAAGAAATGAAATTTCATTCTCAGAAAGTAAATTCACTTAAGACCACTGAGTAAAAGAGGAATAACCATGCTTAGGTTTTCAAAAACAGCGGGTTACGCGATACTCGCGTTGAGTTTTTTGGATCAAAAAAAAGAAAACTGGATATTAGAAAGCCAATTAGCAGATGTAACCGGGATATCAAAGCCCTACTTATCAAAATTGGTCAATATTCTAAAAAAATTTGGTTATGTAAAAGGAAAGCGCGGTTACAAAGGTGGAGTGGCTTTGAGCAAACCGGCGACCGAAATCAAAGTTTCGGAAGTGATCGATGTGATTGACGGAAAAGGGTGGTATGATTTCTGTATCTTGAACTTACCGCATTGTCCTGATCGTTGCCAGTGTCCTTTGCATCAATTTTGGGTTAAGGAAAGGAAAAAGATTTATAAAAAATTGGATAGCATGTCAATCCGACAATTCCGTCAATCCCGGTATAAAAAAAACTTGACCCAATCGAATGATCATCCTTGGTTTAAAGACTAAGCACCCAAATGACACAAAAAATTAAAAGAAAATGTCTCTTTCTAATCAATATAATGTCCACTCACTCACGCTCGCTGGCTTCGGACCAAGAAGACGTTCGGTGTGATCCAATATGATTGGCGTACGCTGATCAATAAAATTCCGGGCTAACTGAATTGCGCGTTCCCAATCATCTATTTTCATTCCTCGCCCCCATAGTTCTGCTTCTTTGGGGATCAAGGGACGAATCTCCTCGAGACGTTGATTTAAGCGTGTATGGACATGAGCCTCATCGAGAGCACCATCATTTAACACCTCAAGAAGATAACGCCAATAATAATTCTTATACTCCGTATTATGAGTCAGTTTATGGAATATCTCGCCAATCAGATGGTTTATATCCGTAGCATTTTGATAAGTATTTTGGTTGAATTTATATCCTTGAATTCCCGAGCCAAAAGAATATTCCACATCCCATAATTGAAACCGCCATTTTGCCCCCGGGTAACGCTCCCGCGCCGCATACCAATTATGATGGGGCCAGTCATAGTTTTGCATCCATACATTGAGAATGATATACGAGGTAAAGTTTTCAATATCGAGCCACTCTTGGAGCGTAGCATAATCGTTCGAATTGGAAAAATTCCGTTTGGAATGCACAAAGCGGGCGAACTCATCCCATGCTTCTTGATTCCCATCGCGAACCTCATATTCACCAATCACATCATAATCGAATCCGCCTTCATGCTGATGGTAAAAATCATCTTCCAAACGCTCACATACATTATATAATCCCCACGGTTCCCCGTTCAGATACAGTTCAGCGAAAATACCATCACTCGCCAGTTGCCCCATATCCAAATGCAAATCCCGACACACTTGATCGCTCACATAAATCGCAGTTTCACGCTGCATATCTCGGTCGTATCCCCAACTGTCGTTGAATCCAGCCCGTAATACCAATTGATTGAATTGTTTCACAGGGTTATCAGGAATCAGGGGATATTTCAAGCGTGTTGGACCGTATTCGGAACGGAAATAAAGGCGAAATGATTTTTTCGGCGAACGCTTCCGCGAAGCCCCTCCATGAATACGTATTCCACAATTGGCTTGGAGCGCGCGTGCACCATCGCGTGTAAACCATTCAATGGAGCAGGGACGTTCCCAGGTTGATCCATGTTTGGAAGGGTTCACATAAATACCTTTCGAAGGATCAAAGAGATGTTTATGATCTGTGACAATTGAGAGAATTGGAAGTGGATTGTCTTCACGAAATAAGTAAGAATGAGTGATCGTCGCACTGGGATGATACCCTTCCCGAAACACGCGTGCACGTATCATGGTAGTATGATCCACAGGAATGGGCGCGCGATAGACAAGGCTATTGTCATCTGGGGTTGAACTATCAATCGTATAGCGAATCTCACTATCGGGTTCATCCGTGGTTAAAGTAAGTTCAAAACTTTCTTCATGGATTCCCCCCTCATGGGAAAATCTTGGGGAAGCAGCAAAACCAAGAACCCCTTTACGATTTGTCTCTCCTGGCGTGGGTTCTGGAAAGTAGCGCCATTCGGATAGTTTTCCATAGGCGCGGCCATAGGAAACATCTCGCCGCTGTTTAGGAAAGAGCAAGGCGTCGACTTCTTCACCGGAGGAATTGGTTAAAGCGAGATACTCACCATCACGATCGAGACGAAAGTTGGTGTGATAATATCCTGGATCAAGCAAGTCGAAGCCCGTAGCCCAGATAAGCAGGTAGTCTCCCCCACTCAGTTCAATGGAAGGTAACTGCCATTTTTGGGGAGCCAAAGGATCATCTGTGAGGTTATAGCCTTTCAGCGAAATGGTTTCGCGTCCAGCATTCCACAATTCAATCCAGTCTAAGGATCGGCCAAATTCATCTTCTTCGGAGTTCGAAGCGAGAAATTCATTAATCACAAGATTCGCCCAACCACCGGGTACAAATCCAATCAAAAAAACAAAAAAGACAATCCACCCCTTCATTCTCTATTCCTTCTTTATTAACTCACTATGCAACTAACAATATCATGACACACCATAAAATGTCATGAAGGTAGAAAAAAGCGCCGGTTCTCCTTCAGACTCGGCGCTTTAAATGGCTCGTCTAACAATTTGTTTATCACTTGGATCGTTGATCCCACGCTTTTTTCAACTCTTTCCAGCCAATAAGTTTCACCCCTGCCTCCTCGATAAACTCGCCCATCGCGGGGTCGGTAAAAATACGATACTCCTTATCTCTTCGCTCATGGGTACCAGTAATAGCGCGTGATTCTGGGGTTAACTTGTTGGGATGGAGAATGATCAGATGAACGCCAGGTTTTAATCCTGCGATTAAATCGCGGTAGGCTTGTTCCAGTTGATCCAGCGGAACATCTTCCACTTCCGGTAAACTATCTAACAAGGGCCATCCCCGTTCTTTCAACGTTTGGGA
>CAYQOX010000019.1:24346-78857 GCA_964419335.1 uncultured bacterium
TCTAACAAGGGCCATCCCCGTTCTTTCAACGTTTGGGAAAGTTGAAAAAATGGCTCTTTATCTACAGGGTATTGTTCCAAGAATTCTTCTGTGGCATTGAAGAACATGAAGGGGATATCGTATTCCTCGGCCAGGCGAATCATCATTTGTAAATACTCTGGATTGTAGTACAGAGTCCCCACATGCGAATCCAAGTGGGTAGGTTGGATGCTATGATCCAAGGCAAACTCGATTTGAGCCCGCACTTCTTTCTCTACCTCTTCCACTGAAGCCGATCCATAAACTCCACGCACTTCATGAAAAAGGTAGCCTTCGTCATCCAGCAAGCCCGGGACTTCATGCTTCGAAGCAATCGCTCCCCAGCGATAATGTTTCCATTCCGAGGTAAGAGTCAAATGTATTCCCAGATCAGCCTCGGGGTTGTTCTTCGCGTACTCTGCCGCTTCCATAAACCAAGGGCAGGGTACCATGATACTTGCCGAGGTAACGATTCCTTGATCCAAGGCCTCCATACAGGCTTGGTTGGCCGAATGACACATCCCCATATCATCGGCATGGATGATTAACAAAACATCGTCTTTTTCATAGCCTAATTTTTCCATTAATGTTTCTGAGACACCTTGTTGGACAAAAAGCATACTCATCGTAACCCAAAGCAAAAGTTGATAAACTGAATAGTTCATAGCATTCCTCGCGAAATATAGTTTGAGATTTTACTTTATCACAATAAATCACAAACTCCAATCATAGAAATCAACGCAAGCGGGATCCACAAAATAAGAAGAATAAAATAAAAGGATTACTCGTACAAGTGAATCTGCTGTCCTGAGGGAACTTCCCGGAAAAATCCACCTAAACTAATCAAGCCATTTGAGACGTCATAGGGAGGACCACCGCGCACCCCGGCTGGCCCCCATCCATCGACGAGGCCTCCATTGCGGTTTTCGAACAAGGCATCACGAATCACCCTATGCCCACGGACTCCGCTATGCGGCCACCAATCGGTGTGGGTACGCCATGGTATCCAATGATAATAAGTAAAAGAAGCTGAAAAACCCTCTGCTCCGGATTGAACTTTCGCAGAATCTTGGAAGCGATCTTTCAAGAAGGAATTGAGGTAGGGGACAGGTGTGGTTAAAGGGAATTGCTGCCCAAAGCCATCACGATGGGCATGATAGGAATTATTATCGAGATGATATTGCAGCATTGCATTAACCATAACGCGCAAATCACTTTGGGTCCCGGCGATTTTTGCGCGCAGTTGGGCATTGAGGAAATTGGGAACGGCGATGGCCGCCAAAATTCCAATAATAGCGACGACAATCAAGAGTTCAATCAATGTGAAAGCATGACGACGACTTTCCATAGATACCCCCAAAGGCTACTTAAATTCAATGTTATCGAAATAGATTTAATTAGTCATTTACTATTAGAGCAAAATATTTCTTTTATTGGAAGAGAACCATTCAAAAAATTAAATTTTTATCAGGTCTAGATGGTTCATTCAAAGTAAGGGGAAAGGTGATATAGGAATGAATGGATAACTGATTGAAAAAATTTGAGTAATGACTAAGCGGAAAACATTTCATGCTTCTGAGTACAGCAAAGAAAGATTCAACAATCATTGGGAATTTGATTTTTTTGTTGATAAAGTTTTGTGATTTAGTCAACTTTATGGATACAATCAAAACGATAGTCAACATGACGATCCAATAAGTTAGCATGCGCGCATCATACTTCTATTGAGATCATGTGGTTCCAGTGTATCTGAGAACCAGACAGATTGAACTTAAGCCAACGTATAGAAATCTTGAAATGGAGGACAGTATCTCAATGATGTTTCCTTACCGTGTTGTTATGTTCGCGCTGCTAATTGTGCATTTCTTTCCGATAACCATTTGGGGGCAACCCCAAGATTGCCTAGTGCCTTGTAATGAAATCGTTCGTGGAGCTGGGAAAGACAGCATTCCCGCTATCTCCGATCCAGAAAAGCTCTCGGCAAATGCCGCTGCGTGGGTTGATGATCAGGATATAGTGCTTGGGGTAGTGAGAAATGGTGAAGCATGTGCCTACCCCTTGAGTATTCTTTACTGGCACGAAATCGTAAACGATACCGTTGGAGGTGAGCGAAGCATCATCTCCTATTGCCCGCTCACTGGAACGGGAATGCACTTTGATGGAGAGCTGGACAATCAGAGCATAGATTTTGGCGTATCCGGCTTTTTATGGAACAGCAACCTGATTATGTACAACCGTTCCCAACCCGAATCGCTTTGGAGCCAAATGAAGGCTCAAGCGATCTCCGGTCCCCATAAGGAACAAAAACTAACCCAGCTTCCAATCACCGAAACCACATGGAAAACGTGGAAAACCATGCATCCCAAAACTAAAGTGCAATCCAATAGAACTGGTTTTGTTCGTGATTATTCCCGATATCCTTATGGTGATTATGAGAAATTACACGAACCGCCCTACTCATGGACGATGAATATGCAAAAATACCTCGACTCAACCCTCCCGCACAAGCTTCGGGTTCTAGGATTAATCGGACAAGAAAACACCATTGTCTATCCATTTGATATTCTTGCTGATCATCAGGTGGTCAATCATTTCTTCGAAAATGAAGCGTTGCTTGTAGTGCACGATCCCGAATCACGCATGGCTATGGCCTATGAACGTGTTTTAGAGGACGGAACGATGCTGACTTTCTCTAAATATGAAAAAGCCTCTATAGCACCGTTCGCTTTGATGGATGATCAAACAGGATCGACCTGGAATCTCATGGGCGAAGCGATCGAAGGTTCGTTAGAAGGGACTCAACTCAATCAACGTGCCGATGGAATCGTCGCCTTTTGGTTTGCCTGGGCAGCCTTTCATCCTGATCCTCTCATTTACGACGGAACCTCCAAGGTCAAACAATGGAAAGAATATCAAATCAAGGAATGAGTAAATGATGAAATCAGAAGGTGGTTTCACTCTGATTGAATTACTCATTGTGGTGGCAATCATCGGGATTTTGGCGGTTATCGCGGTACCCAACTTCACAAATGCGCAACTACGCGCCAAAGTGGCGAGAGTGCATTCAGAGTTCAAATCTCTAGAAAAGGGATTTATGAGCTACCGTTTGGATAATAATAAGCTTCCGCCCATGAGCGATTACGGTATCGACTTACGCCATTATCGAGTGCCTTCGTATTTAACCACGCCAACCCCATTTTTATCTTCGCTGCCCTTTGATCCTTTTCAAGGCGAAGAAGATCCGTTTGGCTTAATCGAGGACACGAGTTTACATCCACGTTATCGCTACCATGACATCGTCCAACTGCTGAAGGACAATGACGTAGTCGATATCCCCGTAACCCAAGCCGATCTGGATGTTTTCGGAGAATGGCGTTTGCTTTCTGTGGGACCGGATCAACAATACCAGGGCTACACCCGCTATCACACATCCAATGGCATCGTAAGCCGCGGGGACATTTACCTGACTGCGAGCGGGCCTGCTGACTCATTACCGAAAGATGAGCGGATTGGCTCAGGAACGTTTCGCTGACGAAAAGTATACAAGTAAGTTATCTTCCACACGTAAACCGTGTGGAATGGAGTCAACTCGAAAAAGAGGGGAAGAAGAATAGCCTACAGCCTCGTTCTTCTTAGAGTTTTTTCCATTCTTGATTCATCTTCCTCTCTTCTTCTATGATTTCATCCATAAAAGAAGAATTACTTAATTCGATTAAAAATTCCGCCACCTCTTCGTTGGTTTCGAATGCAGGGGTCTCTTCGCCAAGGTCATAACACCGCCGAAATTCACCATCGATTTGAAGGAACAAATATTGAGGATATTCTTTGTCCATAATGAGAGAAATCACGCTATCTTTTGTCGTGCAATCTATGACGCATGGGTTATGTAACATGAGATAAATCCCTTTGTCGTTTGGGAAGGAAGAATAGTGAAATTCTTCATTCATAATGATCCTCACGGTCTGTAATTTTCATTCTTTTCCTACTATTCATTTTGAAGGATAATTATCATTTTGCAAACAGGAAATTAAAAAGGCGGTAAACAAACCGCCTTTTCTGAGCCTCTTTTGATGAATTCTTTCCAGGGTTTAGGAAATTAGAATGTATGGTTTACGCGGTTGCCTTGTCCAATTTCGTCTGTTGTTCAAACTTTTTATAATCTTCATCGGAGATATTGAAATACCGCGCTTGCGGATGATGAAAGACTAAAGCGGAGACCGAGGCTTCGGGCTCCATCATGTAGCCCTCGGTTAATTGTACACCAATTGCGTTTTCCACATCGAGCAAATTGAAGAGAACCGTCTGATCTTCCATACGAGGACAAGCCGGATAACCAAAACTAACGCGAATACCCCGATATTTCGCATGGAACTTATCCTTCGTCGTTAAGTCCGGGGAATCAGGAATCCCCCACATGGTTCGGATCTTTTCATGCAATAGTTCTGCAAACGCTTCCGCACTTTCAATGGCGATCGCCTGAATCATGTGATTTTTGAGAAACTCGCCATCCTTTCTGTATTTATCCAGCCATGGGTAAAGTTCCTGGTCAGCCGTAGTGGTCACGAACATACATACGTGATCATTATCAGGCGCTACAAAATCGCTGAGACAGAAGCGATTGCCTTCCAACTGGCGAGGGAACGTAATGTGATCAAGTTCTTTTTGCCGTGAAGAGTCGTAAAACAGAATCGTGTCATTTTGGGGTTTCGCAGGGAAGAATTGATACACCGCGCGGGGGGTGAGAATTCTTTTCTCGATAATCTCATCCTGCATCTCGCGCACTTGTTTGTTCAATTCGACCGCTTTAGCATCGCCACTTTCTAGCATGCGATCCACATTCCCGCGTAAGCCAAGATGTTTCCCTAACAACATTTGATTGTTGAGATAGAGAAAGATTTCTTCGAGCGAGAACGTTTTAAGCACATGCTTTTTCAAATCCGGTGGTGTGGGGGGGTGAAAATTATGGGTCACTTCCACCGTCTTTTGTTTTTTACGTTTTTCTCCAGAAGGATCTTTCTTTTGGGCAGTCACCTCGAGTTTTTTTTGATCTTCCTCGATCCATTCCAGTAACGCTTGACGTTTATCTTCATCAATTAATTGATTGGCAAGTTCTAAACCGGTCATCGCATCTTTGGAATATACCACCATCCCTTCGTATTCCGGCGCGATTTTCATGCGGGTAAATCGATTCGACAGCGCTGCCCCCCCTACAAGAATAGGTACATCAATACCCGCAGATTTCAAATCATGTGCGGTCGTGACCATTTGTTGGGCGGATTTAACCAGTAAGCCACTGAGGCCAATCATATCGGCGTTGTGTTCTTTTTGAGCCTTAATCAGTTCTTCCGGCGGGATCTTGATACCCAGGTTGATGATTTCATATCCATTATTGGAGAGGATGATTTCGACTAAGTTCTTACCAATATCATGAACATCGCCTTTTACCGTGGCGAGCAGCATCTTTCCTTTAGTTTGAATATCCCCCTTATCCATGAACTTTTCCAAATGGGCTACGGCGGTTTTCATGACTTCTGCGCTCTGCAGCACTTCCGCCACAATCAATTCATTATTGCCAAAGAGTTTCCCGACCTCGTCCATTCCTTCCATCAAAGGACCATTAATCACTTCTAAGGGTTTATATTTTTTGAGCGCCTCATCAAGATCCTCACTCAAACCTTCCTTACTTCCTTCAACGATCGCGTCGGCCAATCGCTCTTCCACACTGCGGTTTTCTTTCGGTTTTTTGGCAGTCTTGACTTTCTTCTCTTTATAGAATGCAGCGAAGGTGGCAATGGGATCCTCGCCGCGATTGAACAATAAATCGTCGGCCATTTTCTTTTCTTCATCGGGAATGCTAGCATAACGCTCCAGTTTTTCTGGATTCACAATCGCCATATCGAGACCCGCTTTGGTGCAATGATAGAGAAACGTTGCATTGAGGATTTCTCGTCCAGCGGGAGGCAAGCCAAAGGAGACGTTACTGATTCCTAGGACGGTTAAAGTTTCGGGCAGTTCCTTTTTGATCAGTTCAATGCCTTTGATGGTTTCTTCAGCGGAACCAATATAATGCTCGTCGCCGGTTGCACAAGGAAAGACAAGCGGGTCATAGATGATATTCTCCGGGCGAACCCCGTATTGATTGACCAGTAAATCGTACGAACGTTTCGCGATTTCCAATTTGCGCTCTCTGGTGATGGCCATGCCTGACTTAGGATCTTCATCGATACATCCCACGACAAGCGCGGCACCGTATTTCTTCGCGAGAGGGACAATCTGCTGAAAGCGTTCTTCCCCATCTTCCAAGTTGATGGAATTGATTATGCTTTTGCCTTGACAGAATTGCAAAGCCGTTTCGAGTACATCCGGATCGGTGGTATCGAGCATGATCGGGGCTTTGATTTTTTGGATCAGATAGGAGAGGAATTTTTCTATATCCTCTTTTTCCTCGCGATCGGGATTTGCAAGGCAAACATCCACAATTTGCGCCCCGTTACGAACTTGTTTGCGCCCAATTTCGGAGGCTTCTTCGTATTTTTCTTCGACAATCAAGCGTTTAAACTTGCGGCTGCCAATGACATTCGTGCGTTCCCCCACGATGGCGGGGCGATTTTCGGGTTTCAATTCGAAATAATCGATACCAGACACATGCCAACGTTTTTTCTTTTGGGGGATGCGCGGCTTTTTGCCTTGCACCATCCGTGCGATGGATGCAATATATTCAGGCGTCGTCCCGCAGCAGCCACCGAGGATATTCACCCAACCGTTATTTACAAATTTTTCTAATACGGCAACCACTGATTCGGGGGTTTCATTGTAGTTCCCTTCTTCATCTGGCAACCCCGCGTTGGGAATACAGCTGATATAACATTCCGCAATTTCGGACAAAGAACGAAGGTGATCTGTCATGAATTGAGGACCTGTGGCACAATTTAATCCGATGGAAAGCAAATCGGCGTGTTCGAGGGAAGTATAAAAGGCTTCGGCGCCCTGTCCTGCCAGCATCGTACCCATGGGTTCGATAGTTCCACTAACCATGAGAGGCAGATCAGCATTAAGTTCTTTTCGGGCGTTATGAATGGCAATGATTCCGGCTTTGACATTGCGGGTGTCCTGGCTGGTTTCGAGCAGAAGCAAATCACTGCCGCCTTCAATCAATCCTTTCGCCTGCACGGTAAAATGCTCAACCAGTTCGTCGAACTCCACTCCACCCGTAACGGTCATGCTTTTGGTGGTTGGTCCCATGGATCCACAGATAAAGCGGGGATGATCTGCGGTCGAGTAATTCTCCACCGCTTTCCGCGCGATTTCTGCGGAGACTTTCGAGATTTCATGGGCTTTATCCTGTAAATCATATTCAGCAAGTACTAATGGGGTGCTGCCGAAGGTATTGGTTTCGACCACATCCGCCCCGGCCTCGAGAAAACTTTCATGAATGCTTTGAACCACATCGGGACGTGTGAGACTGAGCATTTCATTGCAGCCTTCGTATTCGAGTCCACCGAAATCCTCCGCTTGGAGTTTTTGATTTTGGATGGAGGTTCCCATCGCTCCATCAAAAACGATAATTTTTTCTTTAAGTAATTCTTTAAATTTTTGTGCGTTCGACATAAATTATATCCTTGGTTCTCTATTTATCCTAATATCCGCATACAGTAATATAATAACCTGAAATAGAGAGAAATCAACCGCAAATTAGTTTACTTAAACAGTAATGTTTTAACGTAAAAAATACTACGGGAGACGATTTGAGAAAAACAGTTTAGAGAGATTGCCAAAGTTATCGTATAAGTTCCTTTCATGATCCTTCCAAATATGGTATACCATAATGAGAACAATAGATTCTTACGCAGGTTTAATTTTTAGGAGAGAAAAATGAAATCAACTCAATCAACCATTTCAAGGCGTGGTTTCGTGGGGCTTAGTGCCGCTGCCGCGGCTTCAACCCTGGTATCACGAAACGCAAGGGGTCAGGATACCCCAAAACCGGATTCAAAATTTGAAGGTGTACAAATTGGAACAATCACCTACAGTTACCGAGGAATGCCGGGTTCGGCAGAAGATCTCCTCAAATACATTATCCAATGCGGCATCAGTTCGGTGGAATTAATGGGAGGACCGGTGGAGCAATACGCAGGAGCACCCTCTCGCGAGCAGTTACAAGATTGGCGTTTGTCGGTTTCGATGGACAAATTCAAAGAGCTGCGTACGATGTATAACGAGGCGGGAGTCAATATCCATATCGTTAAATTCGGTGATATCGGGAACAAGGATATGCCCGATGAGATCATTGAGTATTATTTCAAAGTTGCCAAGGCTCTCGGTGCCCGCGGGATCACACGAGAACTTTCCAATGAAGCGGCAGAACGGCTGGGTCCCCTTGCCGACAAGCATAAGATCATGATTGGTTTTCATAATCACACTCAGCTTAAACCGACCACCTATGAGGGGGATATTTTAAGCCACGGAAAGTATCTCGGGATCAACCTTGATGTGGGGCATTACGTGGCAGGCACAAACCACTCACCTCTTCCTTTAATTGAAAAATACCATGATCGCATTCTCAGCCTTCATATCAAAGATCGCAAGGTCAATAATGGCCCGAATATGCCGCTTGGGCAGGGAGACACCCCAGTGGCGTTGTTATTAAACTTGATGAAAAGAGAGCAGTTCACTTTCCCAGCGGATATTGAACTTGAGTATAAGGTTCCTCAAGGGTCAGATCCGGTGAAAGAAGTGACCAAGTGTGTTCAATTTTGTAAGGATGCGCTTCTTGGATAATCGTAAAAGAATCTGAGTAGCGTAAGACAACCTTGGCGAAATTCTTTTTACGGATGGAATCGGCTCAAAAGCAAGGCTGTAAAGGCAGTCTTGCTATACATAGTTAAACTTAATTAAATGCTTATTGCATCCTTTTATCGTGTTAAAAGTTTGTTTTGCATCTTTGCGGAAGATAAAACATTTCGGTTGGAAGTGAACACTTGAACATTCGGGATCGTGGAAAAATCACTGTCATCCGTAATAATTTGTGTAACATTATGATTTTTCATGGTTTCAAGAATGAATAAATCATATCCATCCACTCTTTCCGAGTAAAATGTTTTTAAAGCAGCCTCTGTATTCGGTTCATCGATTATCACGAATAGAAAATCGGCTAAAGATTTTACCTGTGCCCAAGCGGTTTGGACTTCAGATACGATTCGATTTCTTTCTCCGGGTTGGTTATGGCGATATTCTTTCGGACGAATTAAAAAATGGAGACGTTCAAAAATCTCTCTTTCTGTTTTTTCTATTAAATGAGAGAGTTCTGCAAGCGAAAGACCTGTATAGTAAACTTTGGATCCCACATCTAATGCTTTGTTGATATAACAAGAATAATCCAAAAGTTGATAGTTATTCGCATTGTGCCCTGCATTCGTATAAGTCATCCAATACCAAACATTAGAATCCACAAGAAAGGCATCTGAGTGTGTAGGTGTATCTGAATTAATATCAATCACTGCAGCTTGAATTTGGTAATGAATCGACATTAATCAGACTCCTGGGATTGAAGTTCGAGAATACTATCGACAATTTTACGATAATTAACATTGGAATGGTACTTACTCGCATTTTCAATGACCCGATTTATTACCATTTCTCCTGTGGAATCAAGATTTTCAATCTGTAGATTGCGTTTTAGATCTTCAAGATTAATATCGTTAATTAATTGTCCAATTGCATAATTAAAAAAAGGGGATGCAAACTGAGATACACCTTGAAAATCGAGTGTAATAGCCCAACCTTCCTTTAAATGGTCGTGGATTTTCTCATAGATTCGATGCCCATCCTCTTTCGTAATACAACGAGGGCCAATTATCTTTTTAATCTGGATTCTCATGTTAAATTACTCCTATTCAGGATGATATACAGGACGAATCCTCACTTGCAAATTTATACAATTTCTCATCACAAGTTAAAGTAATATGAAAGATTGTACCCTGAAAAGATGAAGAGTGATTAAAAAATTTTTCTCCTTTTTCATCGATTCGGCCAGAACCTTCATTACTATACACTTCAAGTTTACCATAATTAGCACGAATAAACTCCTTTAATAAATCCAATCCGACCCCTCTGGCCATACTATTAGGAAGAGTTGTTGTTCCAGATTGAAATGCCCACTGTATGCAATTTGCCGCTGGTAACCGGTTTGAACGAGGATCCTGTCGTAAAAAGTTCCTTACATTAGCCGCAATTCCTCGTCCGAAATCGACCATTGATAAAACAAGTTCATTATTATTGGGGAAATACTGTCCACACGAAAAAACCCCAATCTCTGAAGCCGCATGCTCAAAGGCATTATTGTATATTTCCCACATGTGACCAACAATCGCATCGCATAAACGAGGACTAATATGAAGCCAACCTCGGCCAAGCCAATAATACGTCAGATAATCCAATATCCCATTTGCGTCTAGGGAAGAGTCCTCGCGATAATATATGGAATTCCCTGTCCAGCTAGAAGAAGGATAATCAAAATGGCCAGCAAAACCATTCTGACATAAATTCGTCATTATATCGGAAGATAATGTACTCCAATCGAATCCGGCATGCCCCTTACGAAAAAGGATTAATCTTGCTAATCCTCCAAGAAAAACTACCGCATTGGGACGAAGAAAACCACATTTTGAAAAATCGAAAATTACGTCCTCATAATAACCCTTTACTTGATTCCAAATCGCAAAGAGATTTTCAAAATCTTGAGGTGTATCATTGATTGTTGGTATGAAGATTCTTTTAGTCAAAGTTTTTTACCCAAAACCAAGAAGTCTCATCATTCATCTCCATCTTTGGGATGAGGGAAAGCCTTAATGCCGCCGTCCATATATTTAACATTAGTAAAGCCTCTTTGCTTTAATAAGCGATAAGCGTTCGCGGCTCGGAGACCCACAGCACAAGAGGTAATGATTTCTTGATCTTTAGGTAACTCATCACAACATTCTTTTAATTCAGGGAGAGGGATCAATTTATAATCTTCAAAGCAGACCCTTTCCAATTCATCAGGATTACGAACTTCAAGAAAGAGAAAGGGGCCATCCATTTCATATTTTTTTTGCACTTCGAGAGGGAGAATCCCTTCGGTTTTCTTGTGTAATTTATTTTGCAAAACATTAGCGGCTACAATGACGTTGCCCATGGCTGGAGCAAAGGGGGGCGCATAGGCAAGATCAAGTTCGGTAAGTTGATCAACCGTGGATTTAAAATAGATAGCGGTTGCGAGCGTATCAATAACTTTATCTACATTTCCGGGTCCCCAAACTTGGGCTCCTAACACGCGACCGCTGCCGCGCTCGGCGATTATTTTCACGACCAGTTCTTTCGATTCGGGCATATACCCAGGTTTATCGCTAAGGGGGACCACAGCCGCTTCATAGTCGAGCCCCTCTTCTTTGGCCTCACGTTCTATCAAGCCGGTACGGGCGACAGCCATATCAAACACACGAAAAATCCCGGTGGACAAGACCCCCGGAAACTTGACATGGCCTCCAGTGACATTCATGCCGAGAATGCGTCCTTGTTTATTCGCGGTCGAACCAAGCGGTACCCACACGGGTTTTCCGGTCACCATGTGGAGGGTTTCCACACAATCGCCTGCGGCGTAGATGTGAGGAAAGTTGGTTTGCAGGTATTCATTCACTTTGATCGCACCGGTAGGGCCAAGTTCGATCCCTGCTTCCTTGGCGAGATCGACATTAGGACGTACTCCTACACAAAGCAGCACCATATCTGTATCAACGGTTTGATCTTCGGCGGTGACGGATTGAATTCCCGAAACCGGATCGCCATGAATTTCTTGTAAAGTAGAATTGAGAAGTACCCTCACACCGTGTTCCTCACACTTTGTTTTAATATGGGCTGCGAGATCTTCATCATAAGGTGGTGCTAATTGAGGTAATTGTTCGACCAAAGTAACTTGAATTCCACGCTGGGTGAGGGCTTCGACCATTTCCAGGCCAATATAGCCGCCTCCGACTACGACGGCTTTTTGGGCTTGACCACTGTCGATTCTTTCCCGGATCGCCAGCGTGTCGGGAATGGTTCGAAGTTTAAAGACACCGGGGAATTCCTTACCGGGAATGGGCGGATCGATAGGAGACGCCCCGGTAGCAATCACGAGGATGTCGAAAGATTCGGTTCGTTGCTGGTCATGATTGAGATCGTGGACTTCCACCTGATTTTTATGAGGGTCAATTTTCGTCACCCGATGTTCGGTATATACTTGTAAATCGTTGGCTTGGGAAAAGTCTTGGGCTGTGCGGGCAAGCAATTCTTCCTTGGTTTTAATTTCATCGGCGATGTAATAGGGTTCGCCACAGCCTGCGTATGAAATTAACTTTTCATCGGTAAAGAGAACAATTTCGGCCTTTGCATCTTCACGGCGGGCCTTGGCGGCGGTTTTGGTTCCCGCCGCAACACCGCCGATAATCACGATTTTTCGTGTTCGATCAGACATTCGAGTCGGATTCCTCCTTTTTCTCGTTTCCACTTTCCTTTTCTTTTGGTTTCCAACCACAACTTCCGGTCATGCAGGTTGGAATACCAAAGGCGGGTAATACATACTTCATTAAAGCGAACCACACTGCGACAAGCAATAGTACTTCGAGTAAATCACGCCACATGATTATCCTCCGTTTGGGTCTTGGTTGAGTAGGGGCAGCCGATATTAAATTTTTTCAGTATCATCTCCAAGGGACAAAAATTTGTAAAACCGGACTGGAACAGGTTGAGTCCCACAAAGGCTGTAAAGGCAAACCACCATGGGGAATGTAATAATCCCAAGGTTAGGCTAATAAGTACAAATGCCCCAGCGACACTGCGAATAATTCTTTCTAGGGTCATGGGTTAATACCTCCTCTAAAAAGGAATCCTATTTCTTGATTTACTATAGTATAATAGTATAATAGAAAATAGCAAGTTTAAAAATTTTCCCTTTTCAGTCTTATGAGGTGCAGCATGCGATTGAGTGATGAGGTTTTGGAATTGATAGCGCAACGGTTAAAGATTATGTCAGAAGCAAATCGCCTCAAGATTTTACAAATCCTCAAAGAAGGTGAAATGAGCGTGGGGGAGATCGCCGAGAGCACGGGCATGAAGCATGGCACTGCTTCTGCCAATTTGGTGGCCTTGCAACGGGGAGGATTGGTTAATTCAAGGCGTGAAGGGACCAAAATGCTGTACCGGATTTCGAGTGATATGGTGTTTCGTATTTGTGATGTGGTTTGCGAGTCGCTCAAGGATGAGTTTGAGCAGTTGGATGAAATGAAGCGCTCGATGGGGATGTGAGTTCATTCTTTCCATGGAAGACCCCAACGAGCGGGGCCCTTATCGCGTACGTCAAGATGAATGTAGGTAGGATAAACACCGATTCCCCCCTGGCGGAAAGCGTTAATTTGAACCGCGTGGCGTGCAATTTGCGGAGGCGTGTAGTTGGGCACATGAAAATCTGCCGCCTTGCCAAAGAGATGTTGGCTTTTGGGTCTCCCCCCGACGGTCTTATTATGTTTGGGGCAACGATAGCCGCTGTGGATGAAGATTGGCTGCTCGAGTCGATCGCGTAACGTTTGTAATGCCTCGATCAAGCGAGAATCAACCTTTACCTTCCCGCATCCACATTGGCAGGAAAATTCTGAAGAAGAAAAATTAGGGGATAATTGTTGATTCATTTTGGTTTCACATGCTTTTAAAGACAGACCATCAAGAAAGTGAGTACTTTTTTGGAAAACGCCTTGGGGATGGGTTCTGCTTGTCTCCGCGCGGCCTTAAGGGCCGCTTGCTCCGAAAGCCGCTCCACACAAGCCCCTTCGGCGTTTTGGTTCGATTCATTAGGATTGAAAAAAGTCATAGGTCTCGCTATAGAATCATGTCATGTTTCCTTTTCAATGTATCAAAAAGGACTCAAATACAGGATGAAGCTTAAAGACTCTCATTAATGGGGAAAGTGAAGCAAAATGAAGGCGATCTTTTTGAATTATTAGTGAAAATCATCGCTTATATTTTTGTACGATTTAGAAACAAGAGTCTATTCTTCGATTTTCCTCCAGCAGCGACAATATATTAAATTGGTATCTTGTTTCAAAAAGGCGACTAATTTAGATTTCTATGTACGTGAAAAGCTCGAATCGATGACACGCATCTCAAATTCGAAATCGCGGTCGAATCCCGGAGAGTTCATAATGAGTAAAACCATTCCCCATTCAAGAATATTATTTACCATAGTACCAAACCGTTGGTCTTAAGAAATGAATGTTCTCCCACTACCATCTTAAATATATACTATAATATATAATGATAAACATTTTTTCTACTATATTTCGAGGGAATTTATGCGCATTATCGCGGGAAAATACAAAAACCGAAAAATTTTCACTCCGGAAGGAGAAACCACGCGGCCTTTGCTTGCGCGGGTGCGAAAATCGGTGCTTGACATATTGCATCCTCATTTCGAGGGGGTGCGTTTTTTGGATATGTATTGCGGAACCGGCATTATGTCCCTGGAAGCATTGAGCCGAGGAGCGAGTTTTGTAATGGGGATCGATCAGAATGAGGAAGCGTTAAGAGTCGCGCAACGGAATTTTGAGAAAATTTGTCCTGAAGATAATTATAGGCTGGTGCGGGGAGATGTTTTGCTTATGCTGCCGAAACTCGCCATGCATAAAAATGAGTTTCAGATTATAGGGATTACGCCACCGTTCGGTAAGGATTTGGCCAACCTGACGCTTGAGAAGTTAATTGAATGCCCAAATCTTTTTGGTGAAAACACGGTAGTTTTTGCTCAGCATGAAGACTCGGAAGCGATTCAATTGAAATGGCCGCACTTAGAGCATATACGTACAAAGAACTATGGTCGCAATGTGTTTGAATTTTTCCTTCCTTGGGAAGAAAAGAAGATTACGAGTTATCCAACGTCTTAAGAAATTCAGCCACAGCCCGTAAAGCTTTACCGCGGTGGCTGACTGCATGTTTTTGGCTGCTAGGAATTTCGGCAAATGTCTTTTTTAATTCCCGATAAAAGAAGATTGGGTCGTAGCCAAATCCCTCATCACCAAACGGTTTGCGGGTGATATGACCCTCGACAGTGTTCTGGGTGCGGAAGAGAATCTCATCCCCATCCGCGATTACGGCGGCGCAGACAAAACGAGCGGTGCGTTGTTCATTGGGCACGTTTTCCATTTCCGAGAGAACGCGTTCGATATTTTCTTGATCGGTTGAGTCTTCTCCTTTGGCGAAACGAGCCGAGTAGATTCCCGGGGCTTTGTTAAGTGCATCAATTTCCAGCCCAGAATCCTCTGCGAGGGTGAGTAATTTCGTATATTTCGAGGCAGCGCGGGCTTTAAGTTCAGCGTTTTCCATGAAAGAATTGCCGTTTTCTTCTACATCTGGAACATTGGTAAAATCACGCAAGGTAATCACTTGCCAGTCAGACCCATCTAAGAGTTCGACAAGTTCCCTTTGTTTTTTCATATTTTTTGTTGCGATTAAAAGTGTACTATTCAACAATTTCACTTTCTTTTAATTCTTTGGTGTCACAATAGGATATAACGTTAGGACAATAAAAAGATTGTTATTTCACAAGCCGAGGAAACTTTCGAGCGGCACGAGGCCGTTTCATAATTTCAGTAAAGATAATACCGGTACGCATAGGATAACGTTCCGCTTGTTTCATCAAATTGACAAACGCGGGAGAATAGGCGCTAAGAATGGTTTGAGCCGCTTCTTGTTTCGTATATTGAGTAACCGGCTTTTTAGGCTTCTGAGCTTTTGGTTTTGGCTGTGAGGTAGAGGGTTTGGGTTTGGCTTTCGGTTGAGGTTTGGGTTGAGTTTTTGGTTGAGGCTCTTCCTCCACATACACCTCTTCGGCATCTAGAAACTCACGCGCCATTTTTTCCCAGAGGGTCTCTTCTTCGGTCGGCTTGTTAACCGGTTTTGGAGCGCCATATTTGGGCACATCAGGCTGGGATTGACGGGGTTGGGATTGTGGAGGAACACGCCGCCACTCGGGTTCTGCCTCACTGGATTTCGGATAAGTGGGTGTGGGCGAGGCTTTTCTCGGTTCCCATTCAGGAGGAGGAACTTCGCCATTTTCATCACGGGTTTCATCTTCATCGGTATTTTTGCGAAGCATGGTTGCAATCCCCTGAGCTAATACAATTAATACAAATATCAAAGCCGGAATCAGTTCTTCCATGGTTCTCTGCCCTCGTTGTTTTTTTATAGGATAGCACAAAAATGACTTTTTGCAGGGTTTTCTTTTCGTGACTTAATCATGGATGTACTCTAGTTATAGTTTTGGTAAAAAGTGTTTAAAATAATTTCGCCTTCATCGTAGATATTTTAATTTTATCAGCAAGGTTCGTCCATGAAAAAAATGGAAGTAATTCCACAAAATACGTTGGGAATCATCCCCGCGCGGGGAGGATCGAAGGGGCTTCCACGCAAGAATGTTCGGTTATTGGGAGGCATTCCATTAATCGCGCATACGATCCGGGCGGCGAAACAAAGCCATCTCGAGCACGTGGTTGTAACGACTGACGATCAGGAGATCGCTGAAACCTCAAGACAATGGGGAGCGGAAGTGCCTTTTTTAAGACCGCCGGAATATTCACAGGATGAGAGTTCGTCGCTCTCGGTCTTGCTTCACACCTTGCGTTTTATGGAAGAAGAGGCGAATGATAGAGTGGATCATGTGGTTTTTTTGCAACCAACCTCTCCTTTTCGCACGGGTAAACATATTGATGAAGCCTTGAAGACCTATTTATGTTCTGGGAAAACCTCATTGATCTCGGTTACCGACGTGGGTGAGTTTCATCCTTATTTTATGTTTCGATTGGAAGAGAGGAATGAATTGAAACCTTTGTATTCTATGGAACATCGTCCTTTGCGGCGCCAGGATTTACCCTCTTATTACCGGATTAACGGCGCGATTTATATTACTCATCGGAGTTACTATCGCGAGTTATCTATGGAGTCTGCGATTTTTGATTGGAACTCATTGAGTGCCTATGTCATGGATGCACCCAGTTCTGTCGATATTAATGATTATCTCGATTTTCAAAAGGCAGAGCTTATGCTACAACGAGGAGAGAGTGAACGATGATCCGCGTCGTGGTCATTACAGGTACCCGTTCGGAGTATGGAATCCTCAAACCGGTCTTAGCACGTATTTCCACGAGTAAGAATTTAGAGTTGCTACTTGTGGTGACAGGGATGCATCTTGCCCCTGAATACGGAGAAACGGTGAGAGAAATTGAAAGCGACGGATGGGAAATCGCGGCCAAGGTTGAAATGCAGTTAAGCAGCGACCGTTCTCCTGCGATGGCGAAAAGTCTTGGGATTGGGGTGTATGGTTTAACCCAGGAATTAGAGCGCTTACTACCCGATATAACCTTGATTTTGGGGGACCGGATCGAAGCGTTTGCGGGAGCGACTGCAGGCTTATTTACACGTAGTGTGGTTGCGCATATCCATGGGGGTGAAGTGACACGGGGAGGTTGGGATGAATACATGCGGCACGCGATTACCAAACTGAGTCACATTCATTTTGCCGCAACCCAACAAAGCCGAGAGCGTATCATCCGCATGGGCGAAAATCCCAACTATGTGTATTTCAGTGGAACCCCAGGATTGGATGCGATACAGAATTATTCAGACTTCCCCCTTGAGAGGCTCTCCGAGAAAATCGGTTTCGAACTCCCCGAATGTTTTGGGTTATGGGTGCAGCATCCAGTGTCCAGCCATCCTGAAACGGCGTTGGCTGAAATGCGAGAAACCTATCAGGCTTTAGAAGAATCGAACATAGACTGCCTTCAAATTTATCCAAATGCCGATGCCGGCAGCCGCTCCATGATCGAGGAAATTAAAACATGGCAGAGACAAAGAGGTTGGAAAGCGTTGGTCACCGTATCGCGTGAGGTATATTGTAATCTGCTGAAGCGTTGTGCGGTATTGGTGGGGAATTCCAGTTCAGGAATCATCGATGCTCCGGCTTTTGGAGTCCCGGTAGTCAATATCGGAGAGCGGCAGCAATACCGGGAGCGTGCCGAAAATGTACTAGACGCCGAGCCCCGGCGGGAATCGATAAAAAAAGCCTTGCAGCGCGCCTTGTATGACGAGGGCTTTCTCAAGCAATGTCGAGCATGTCAAAATCCTTATGGTGATGGGAAAGCGGCTGAGAGGATCGTGAATGTTTTGGAGAGGATCGATTTAAAAAATGCGATCGAGGAAAAAGGAATAATGCATTCAACTTAGATTAATGAGGTTTATGATCGGCGGCTTCTTGGTAGAGGGGGATAAACGATTCACAGGATGATTGAATGGCGGTGAAATAAGCCTGGTAATGTTGGCGTAATTCGTCGTGAGAAGTATAAGCGGGATCCCAAAATCCTGGACGACTGATTTCAACCATGAGACGCTCCAAGGCACTTTGGAGAACGTGATATATTTTGTACCCATCTTCAATTTGTTGCCGTAGTTCTTTCAACTCATCGAGGTTTTGAGATTCATTCTTGCATTTCTGTAAGCCCTGAATGGAAAGAGCATGGCAATAATTTAAATGCTTAATAATCTCTCTTATGTCTCTCTCGAGCTGGCTGTAATTCTTAGGAGTAAATTTCACCGGTGGCAACAGCGGTTCTTGAATCGCGTTTGGTTGCATTGGCTCTAGGGTATCCTGTAAGGGGGCGATCTTGGTTCCTGCGATTTTTGCCCCGCCTTCACTGCAATCATAGCAAGTCCGACCGCTTTGCTGGATGAGCGTTTCCAACAAACGAAGCGCTTCATAAAAAGTGGCAATCGTCGGATAGGACTTCCCGTCGATTCCCTCCACGGTGAGGGTCGATACCGTGTCTTGCGCTTCTCCACGTAGGTAAGTCAAGGATTGTTGGCTCGGAGTGAAATAAGTGTGAGAGAATAAGGCAGAACCGCTTGCATGGGAGACGCCGCTTTGATCCGAAAAACACAAATCCAAGCCCATAAAGAGGATGGGATTGCAACCCATGTGTACCGCAACGTTAAAGGCGGCTAAAGCGACGTTATTGCTCAAGGGGAGATGATCTTCCGGGGTGAGTTGATAATTGGAGAGATGTTGGTGAAGAGCATTGTTGCGATGGGGCAGCCAAACATGAGGTGGAGAAAAGAGCGAAGGAATGGTCGGAATGATTTGTGGATCAAACGCGAGAAGAGGTGGAGAATCCATATTCAGGTTTTGGAAATGATGTGCATTACGCTGGGTAGGATCCTTGCTGACGACACAGTGGGGAAAGATCCCTTGATCAAGCAGAATGCGCAGACTGGTATCGACAGCGATCAACCAAGCCCGATTTTGCAATGAATGGAGTTGATCCAAATTATTATCGAGCGAAGGTCCGGCAGCGACAATAATGGCCGGCTGGTTAATTTTACTGTTCTTGATTGCACGAGGAAAAATCGTATGAGGCAACCTAGGGAGGTTACGGATCATATTGGCTTGGCAGAGAGCACCCATTTCTGCCATGTGCCGTAGCATATTTTCTTTGGTATGCATAATCTTTTCTAATTCGGCGCGAATGGAAGTTAAAACCTGGCGGGGATAAAGTTGGGAAAACGGTAGGGTGATAACCTGAAGATCTTCGGCGAGGAGTGTTTCCATGTGTTGAGACAAGGCTTGGTGAAATAAGTCGTAATTAGATCCCAAGATAAGGTTCAAAGAAATATGGGAAGGCCATTGACAAAAATCAACACAGGATAAGGATTGTTCGAACAAGCGGGCTTCAGGTTCTATTACAATGACGGATGTGAGTTGGCGGGCATGTTTTTTTATGTAGTTAAAAATGTGATACCCCATTCCCCATCCAAGAAAAATGAGGAGCGAGCCGGAGGGAGGGGATAAGCTAGAAGCCCAACGCTGGGCTTCGTTTTGGGGATCATAACGACTATGGATGGGCTTCCATTGATCTGGGCACTTGACCAGGGCGGTAAGCAAACCACAGCGGCTGGTATCGATTTGTATATCCTCGAAAAGTGGAGGCCATACTTGATTTTCAAGTTGCTCACGCGTATGTGGGAAATTCTGAGCAAGCCATTGTTCATTGTCCCGACGCGGATCTTTCTTCATAGAGTCACTCTAAATGTCAAGAATCGCCATAAAGGCTTCTTGGGGGAGTTCCACATTCCCCACATTTTTCATGCGCCGTTTTCCTTCACGCTGGCGTTCCAGCAGTTTGCGTTTACGGGTGATATCTCCCCCGTAACATTTGGAAGTCACGTTCTTGCGCAATGCCTTCACGGTCTCGCGAGCGATAATCTTAGAACCGACGGCGGCTTGGATCGCTACGTCAAACTGCTGACGGGGAACCACTTGGCGTAATTTTTCTGCCAGCGATTTTCCCTTTTGATAAGCCTTATCGCGGTGGGTAATTACCGAAAGAGCATCGACCTGCTCACCATTCAAGAGCATATCCAATTTTACCAAGGGGCCTGAGCGGTATTCCAAAAATTCATAATCAAATGAAGCATACCCCCGAGAGATGGATTTCAGTTTATCATAAAAATCTAAAATCACCTCGGCCAAGGGGTATTCAAAGCGCATCAAAACCCGATCGGTACCTAGGAATTCCATCCCTTTATCGATGCCACGCCGATCGATGGAGAGTTTCATAATTCCACCGATATAGTCAGGATGGGTGATGATGGTGGCCGAAATGAAAGGTTCACGAATATCTTCAGTCAGGTTTGGTGGAGGTAGTTCGAGCGGGGTTTCCACCATAAGGTTTTCACCTTCGGAAGTATTTACTTCGTAGGAAACATTGGGAGCCGTGGTGATAAGAGAAAGGCCATACTCACGTTCCAAACGTTCCTGGATGACTTCCATATGTAACATTCCCAAAAAGCCGCAGCGAAAACCGAACCCCAGGGCAGCGGAAGATTCAGGCTCATAATGAAAGGCCGAATCGTTGAGAGCGAGTTTGTCTAAACTCTTGCGCAAGTCTTCATATTGTCCCGTCGAGATCGGATAAAGACCGCAAAAGACCATACTGTTTGGAGGTTTGTAGCCGGGTAATGGTTTTACGGCGGCATTCTTCTTTGTATGGGTAAAGGTATCGCCTATGTGAACGTCTGAAACATCACGAATTCCGGCGATGATATACCCCACCTCGCCGGTCTGGAGTTCATCGACCTTCATCCGTTTAGGCTCGAGAATGCCCAATTCTTCGATTTCATATTCCTCCTGATTATGCATAGCGAGAATCTCATCCCTGACTCTGAAAGAACCATCCACCACCCGGACGTAAGCAATGGCGCCGCGATACATATCATACATACTATCGAAAATCATAGCCCGGGAGGGAGAATGGGGATCCCCTTTGGGAGGAGGCACACGATGGATAATGGCTTCAAGAATTTCTTTCACACCTTTGCCATTTTTCGCACTGGCGAAAATAATTTCTTCATCGGTGCTGCCAATAATTTCATGGATTTGACCTTTGACTTTCTCAGGATCTGCGTTCGGGAGATCAATTTTGTTAATAACGGGGATGATTTCGAGATCCTGCTCTAAGGCTTTGTAAAGATTGGCCACGGTTTGCGCTTCGACTCCTTGGGCCGCATCCACCACCAAAATCGCCCCTTCACAAGCCGCAAGGGCGCGTGAGACTTCATAAGTAAAATCCACATGCCCAGGCGTGTCGATCAGGTTGAGCTGGTAACGTTCTCCGTCATCGGCATTGTAAAAAACTCGCACAGCCTGTGCTTTGATCGTGATTCCGCGCTCACGTTCAAGGTCCATACTATCGAGAAATTGATCGCGCATTTCACGACCGGACACACTATTAGTGCATTCCAAGATGCGATCTGCAAGCGTGCTTTTGCCATGATCAATATGAGCAATGATAGAAAAATTACGTATCTTTTTCATAAGTTGCGTATTGTATTATCCTTTAATAAGGGAACTAGTTTACGAGATTGGACGACATAAAGATTAACTTGTTAGATGACATAAGGTTGAAGAAAGTATTCTATTTCTTCTACATTACAAGTATAGAGTATTATACTTGAGTTTTTTAAAAGTTCGGATAGTAATGCTTGGATTCGATTATTTTTTCGAGTCCTCCTCTGGACAAAGGATAAAATAAACATTGCATTGACGACCTCCTATTCTTGCTATCATTTTGCGGTTTTTTTTGTACAATATAAAAAAACTTAATCTAAAAAAAGGAGCTATCAGAATGAGCCATCCAAATCGTCGTACATTTATGAAACAAACTGCTTTAGGTGCGGGTGCCCTAGCCGGTTATCCCCTTATGGCGCGTGCTGCCCAGGGAGATAGTGCAACGGATCACGTCGAATTGGGAGCGAGTGGGATCAAAGTTCCCCATGTTGCCATAGGAACCGGTCTTCGAGGATTCCGTCGTTCTTCGGCACAAACGCGCGCAGGGTTTGAATCGTTCAAGAAACTCATCCGTTATGGAATCGAAAACGGTCTAACGTTTATTGATATGGCTGACCTATACGGATCACACTCCTATGTGAAATATGCTTTGGAAGGCATGGATATCAAGCGCGAGGATCTCACCTTACTGACCAAGATTTGGTTTCGTCCCGGTCCTGGTTTTGAATCATCGCAAAATGCCAAACCGAAGGTCGAACGTTTCTTGCAAGAAGTTGGATCCGACTATCTCGATGTTTGTTTGATCCATTGTTTGGGAAACGCGAACTGGGTCAGTGAACTAGAAGAAATGCGTGCAAGTATGAAGGAACTAAAGGATGAAGGAAAAGTCCGGGCGATCGGTTGTTCTTGCCATGATTTTGGCGCATTGAAAGTGGCCGCAGAAGATCCCTGGGTCGATGTCATTTTTGCCCGGATTAACAATAAAGCCGTCAAAATGGATGTCAACAAAGAGGAAGATGTAGAAAAGGTGGCGGCGGTTCTAAAAAAAGCCCGATCGAATGGCAAAGGTGTCGTCGGTATGAAAATTTATGGTGAAGGGCAGCTCACCAGTGAAGAGCAAAAAGACGCCTCTCTTCATTATGTGTGGGATAATAATCTTATCGATGCGATGACGATCGGCTTTGAGAAAACCGAACAAATTGACGATACGATCAACCACTTAACGAGAGTGTTACGTGCTTAAGTAAGCGCCAAGAATAAGGAATAAAAAAGGAGAGAATCCCAAACAGAGTGGTGGGTTCTCTCCTTTTGTCTTTGTGAAGAATAGCGTGAATTTACTTGATTTCGACTGTTCCGCCCATTTCTTCGATCTTAGACTTAATTTCTTCGGCTTCTTCCTTGGTGGCGCCTTCTTTAATGGGTTTCGGGACGTTGTCTACTAATTCTTTGGCTTCTTTAAGACCCAAGCTGGTGATTTCTCTCACCACTTTAATGACCTTGATCTTTTGTGAACCAGCGTCAGAGAGTACGGCATCAAATTCAGTCTTTTCTTCTTCTTGGGCTTCGGCTTCACCACCACCAGCCATGGGCATACCCGCCATGGGCATAGCGGCGGTAACACCAAAACGTTCTTCAAATTCATCCGCTAATTCTTTTGCTTCGAGCAAAGTAAGATTACCAATCGACTCGAGAATTGCTTCAATTTTTTCGCTAGCCATTGTTTTTCTCCTTGTTTACAAATTAATAATTTTTGACAATTTTTTTATCCAAAGGCAAAGTTTATTCGCCTTGTTCTTCTAATTTATTCGTATAAGACTTCATTAAACCATGCAGTTTTTGATGCAAACCTTTCACCCCACCGAGAATATTCGAAGCCGGTGCTTTGATCCCTCCTAAAATTTTGGCGTATAGTTCTTCTTGGGATGGTGTTTTCGATAATTCTTCTACACCACCAGCATCGAGAACCGTCTGGCTGGCCATTCCACCGCGAATCTGGATAGCCTCATGATCCTTCGCGAAATTCACCAAGGTTTTGGCAGGTAAAATAGGATCATCGGTCGTAAAGATTACCGCGCAGGGACCTGAGATATAATCTTGGAGATCTTTATACGGCTTATCTTCGAGAGCACGTTTGAGCATGCGGTTTTTTACGACCTTGATTTGCCCTTTGTTTTCACGAATTTGACTACGTAGTGTCGTGAAATCATCCACACTCAACCCGCGATAATCGAAAACGGTCAAGCCTTCGGCTTTGGAAAGCAGGGCGTTGTATTCCTGGGTTAATTTGAATTTGTCCGCTTTGCGTAACGGCATATCTTACTCACCTCCTCTTTTTTAAATGAATAGATTGTAAAATTTCGGTCATGAGAGCCATGACCTCATGTTCTATCCAAGTCTTGTAACAAAGTCGTTTCATCATGTTCCATACAACACTCCTTTACCCACCGGTAGGAAGATTTTCCGGTTGATGTTGCAATAGCCATCCTTCTTGAAAACCGGTCTCCTGGGTGGTGGTGGTGTCAAAATAGCTCACCCGCCACTGATCTTCGATAAGCTGCGCACGATAAACCACCAAATGGGGAACATTCATGAGAATGGTTTCCTCGGGTGGGATATTCGCAAGCAAGGAGAGGATGATCCGATTAATGGCAAAGTGAGCAACAATTAAGAGCGAATGATCCTCGGGAAAGCTCGCTATCCGGCGCACGATTTCCTGCGCCCGAGGGACGGCATCCCGATTGGCTTCGCCGTTGGGTGGGCAGAAGTTCCATTTATCGGACATGCGGGCTTCCCACATTCCAGGAAATTTTTTGTCTAACTCAGGCAGGGTATTTCCTTCGAAGTCACCAAAGGAGACTTCGCGAAGATGGGGGGTTAATTCCGCCGAAAAAGTTTTTTCAGAGCGGAGAATTTCCAAGGTTTCACGTGCTCGCCCCAATGGACTCACGAAAGCATGATCAATTCTTAATTCTTTTAAGGCCTTAGCCACATGACGGACTTGTTCTTTTCCTTCTCCCGATAATGGAGAATCAAGCCAGCCTTGCAGCCGCTTATCCCGATTAAAACAGGTTTGACCATGGCGTACAAAGTAAACAGTTTTCATAATCCTTTTTGGCATAAAAAAAACCCAATCGAAGAGATTGAGCCGAGTAAATACAACTTAATAGAATTGTGGACAATTACCCGTCCACAGGTTGGTTGTTTTTATTTTGGCTTCAATCTCGGCAGGTATCTTTTACCCCGAAGGAACCTGCTGTCTTCGATTGAAAAAAATGTTGTAATTTTTTTTCTATGCAGCAGCCTTTCTACCAAGATCACGCATATCAGAAATCTCGAGTTTGATGCCGGGGCCCATGGTTGTGGACAGATATAAGCCTCGCAGATAAGCGCCTTTTGCCGAAGTCGGACGCGCCCGCAGAAGAACCTGCATAATGGTTTTAATATTTTCACGCAATTGTTTTTCCGAGAAGGAAAGTTTTCCAACCGGGACATGAACCCCACCGGATTTATCGGCGCGGTACTCAATTTTACCTGCTTTAAATTCCTCTACGGTTTTGCGAATATCGGTAGTGACTGTGCCTGTTTTGGGGTTTGGCATCAAGCCGCGGGGACCAAGAATTTTCCCTAATTTCCCCACATGGCGCATCATATCCGGTGCGGCAATCGCAACATCAAAGTCGAGAAACCCTTCGGTGATCTCTTTCGCCAAATCTTCACTCCCCACGCGGTCTGCGCCGGCTTCTTCAGCCTCCTTGGTCAGATCCCCTTCTGCAAAGACGACCACACGGACGGTTTTTCCGGTTCCATGAGGAAGAGAAACGGTCCCGCGCACTTGTTGATCGGCTTTTTTGGGATCGATGCCCAAATTGGCGGTTAATTCGACGGTTTCATCGAATTTGGCCGTGGGCAATTGTTTAATAATTTCAAGCGCTTCCGAAAGGGGATAGGCTTTGCTGCGATCAATTTTTTCCAAGGCTTCTTTGTAACGTTTTCCTCTTTGTACCATTAGTCTACCACCTCGACTCCCATAGAACGCGCGGTGCCGGCGATCATAAGGGCCCCATGTTCTACATCATACGCGTTCAAATCTTGCATTTTCACTTCTGCGATTTCTCGGCATTGTGCCTTAGTGATTTTACCTACTTTATCACGATTGGGAACGCCCGAGCCCTTGTTGACGTTCGTGGCTTTTTTAATCAAGACTGGCGCTGGCGGAGTCTTGGTAATAAAAGAGAAAGAGCGATCCTGATAAACCGTGATAATAACAGGGATAATCATCCCCTGTTGGTCCTTGGTGCGTTCATTGAACTGCTTGCAGAAGTCCATAATGTTGATTCCATGCTGTCCCAGCGCCGGACCGACAGGAGGCGCGGGATTGGCTTGTCCCGCGGGACACTGTAATTTAATTTGGGCAAGTACTTTTTTTGGAGGCATTTTTCTCGAGTTCTCCTTGAAACCTTCGAATAGAATTCTTATGACGTCGGAACTTTTTCCACTTGAAGAAAGTCGAGTTCGACGGGGGTCGAACGCCCGAGAATATCAACCATTACTTTCAAGCGGCCGCGTTCTTCGTTGATTTCGGCCACATAACCGGTGAAGTTAAAGAAGGGGCCTTCAATCACTTTTACGGTTTCACCGACTTCAAAGACAATCTTGGGACGGGGTTTGTCTTCCGTCTCGGTCATATGCTGCATTATATTTTCCACTTCTTCATCGGAAAGTGGAATGGGAGTCCGACCTGTCCCGACAAAGCCGGTAACCCCCGGAGTATTTTTTATCAAGGACCATGTATCGTCATCATAATCCATTTCAACAATGACGTAGCTGGGAAAGATTTTTTGTTTAGAAACCGAACGCTTGCCATCACGGATTTCTACCACTTCCTCAGTAGGAATCAGAATTTGGCCAATTCGGTCTTCTAATCCTTCCGCGCGTACAGTGGATTCAATACTTTCTTTTACTTTATTTTCCGAACCCGCGTATGTATGGACAACATACCATTTTTTTGCCATAAGACTTCTTTTATTATACCCAAAAGGGATTTAGTAAAGATTAAACCAAATGTCACGGATAAATTTCATGACCATATCCCAAAAACCGCTGTAAAGTGCGAAGAGAATAACGGTGATGATGACGACAACGGTAGAGTTATAAACATCCTCCTTACTCGGCCAAGTGACAGTATCCAATTCCGTCAAAACACCATATAGAAATCCACCGGTTTTAGTTTCAACGAATTTTGTGCCTTTCAGGGACTCGATAATCCGCTTCAGCAGACTCTCACCCATGATGAAATTGCCTTTCTGTATCTCAGTTCTTATGAAAGATCCCGGTGTGGAATTTTCTTTAACTATCTATTTGATAACGAATGACATACGCTATTAAAAGCCTGAAAATCGGTCCGAAAAAAAAATGTGAAATTGCAAAAAAATCACCCCACGTTGTGGGGCAATTTTATATATTATACGTTAGAGGCATGTTTGTCAATACACCCGCGAAAGATCCAAGGCTTTCACGGAGAATCTTGTTTTGCCTATAAGATACAAAAAGGCGGGAAGATTAGCCCGCCTTTTTGTGTAATTGTGTATTGAAGTGAGTATCAAACGCGCTTGATGGTGCATCCAAAAGCACGTTTTTCTTTGGCTTCCACTTCTTTATCATTAAGAAGTGCATCTAAGGCATCTCTCAAGTATTGATTTTCGATCTTCTCCGGATTTTGAGAATCATCGATGGGACCATGATATTTAATCTTTTTGTCTTTACCAATGACAAAAATCTCAGGGGTTACCCGTGCATCAAATTTGTCGGCGATTTTGTTTTCCCAATCCTTTAAAACTGGATAAGGTAGATTATGTTCTTTGGCATACTCTTTAATGGCATCAAGATCGTTGGTTTTGTTGGAATCGATGGCGAAGAAAACCACTTCTGCTTCATCTTCGGATTTAGCTGAGCTTGATCCCGCACTTTCCGTTCTGGTGGAGCCGGAGCCTGTACTTTCTTCTTCTTTCTTTCCGTAATTTTTGATGCCGTACTTCTTGGTTAAATTCATTAGACGCTCTTCATACGCACGAGAAACGGGGCAACCTAAGTTCCAAAAATCAAGCACGATAATTTTTTTGCCTAGATATTTTCCCAGATCATGTTCTTTGCCATCAGCGTCTTTGAGAGTAATGGGTTTTACCGTATCGCCAACCTTATAAGCCTTTTCTTCTCCCTCTTCTTCTGAAGCAATCACCAAACCAGCGATGGCAACACACAGCAGCAAACTTAAGACTGTCCATTTTCTTGCAATCCACATAATACCTTCTCTCCTTTTTAGTTTTTTTCAATCGATTTTTTTGTTGAATGACCACCCAGATGACAATCTAAAGTTGTTATTTTTATTTTATAAGAAGAGGTAATAAAATGCAAAAAGAAATATTGAACAAAATAGATAAAGAAAGGTAACGACTAACAGAGAACAGTATACTCTCGCGATTAAAATGATTGCAAATGTTTTGGAGTGCTTGATGAAATAGTCCGGATGTGGCATCCTTATTTTTTATAATTTTCCTTCAGATTTTTTTCTTTATGGGGGAAAAGCAAAAAAATAACATAAATTTTTAAGAATACGAGGTAAGCATCCATGACTCGGGTATCAATAGGTATTGATTTAGGGGGTACAGATATCAAAGCAGGCCTAGTCGATGAAAAAGGAACATTGTTAGGGCGTTTCAAGAAACCGACAGAAGCACACTTAGGTGGGCGGAAAGTTGTCGATCGAATAGGTGATTTAATTCAAGAAATCCTTGATTCGGATGAGATACGTGGAAAGCAGGATCAATTGGCCGGAGTTGGGATCGGTAGTCCGGGACTGATTGATCACGAAAAAGGAGCGATAACGCGCCCTGTGAATATCCCCGATTGGGATTATTGGATTAACGTCCATGAAATATTTGAAGAACGTTTTGGATTTAGAACCTGGGTTGATAATGATGCGAATGTATCGGCTCTGGGTGAAGCTCTCTTTGGCGCAGGAGAGGGAAAGTCGGTAACCCTTGCGTTGACTCTGGGAACCGGGGTTGGCGGTGGTGTGGTTTCCCATGGGAAAGTGTTTCGTGGCGCGGGCGGCTTTGCGGGGGAGTTAGGGCATATTATGGTTAATCCCTCGGGTCCGGTGTGCGGCTGTGGGAATGAAGGCTGCTTAGAAACCTACGCTTCTGCGAATGCCATCGCGAAATATGCCAGCGATCGTATTCGAGTCGAGCATGTCCCCACGAAATTAAAAGATATGGCAAAAAATGGGCAAGTAACCTCAAAAATGGTTCATGAAGCAGCCCTGGAAGGGGATGAAGTGGCTTTGTCGGTCATTGAACGCGCGGGGAAACATTTAGGGATCGGGATTTCCACCCTCGTGGTTAGCTTCAATCCGGAAATTATCTGTATCGGCGGCGGAGCCTCCAACATGGGCGATATGCTTTTTGATCATGCCCGAAAGGAATTGGAAAAACGCGTATTCTTCCATTCGCATTACCCCACGCCTATCGTGGAAGCTCAACTGGGTGAAGAAGCGGGTACAATCGGTGCAGCCGGAATGCCCTTTGTAGAAGGATAAAAGGCATAACGCAATAGATGGATTGGGTTTGTCAAGGCTGTAGGAATTGCTTTTTCAGCCATAAAACATGCTAAATTCAAGTATAATACAAGTAGAAATCAAATGGGGCGGTTCGGTTGAGCCGCCTTTTTTTATCCCCGCATGGTGCTTCGATGAAAAATTGGCTTAAACAAAAAGCATTGGAACTCGGTTTTGATTCGGTTGGAATGGCTTCTCCCTCGCCACAATCGTGGCAACGATACCAGGATTGGATTGCCCACGAATATCATGGCGAGATGGGATACTTAGAAAAGCGGCTAGAAGAACGTTCCAATCCAGCTTCAATTCTTCCTGGGGTTCGAAGCGTGATCGTTGTCGCCAAGCGCTATTTGACAAAGTCATCTTCACAGAATCATAAGTTTAAAGGAGCCATTTCTTGTTACGCTTGGGGTGATGACTACCACGAACTTATGAAGAAAAAACTTCATGAATTATGCGATACGATTCATGAACAAACCCAAGGGCGAGAAAAAAGCCGGGCGGTGGTAGATACAGCCCCTTTACTGGAGCGTGATTTTGCGATGCAAAGCGGAATCGGCTGGGTTGGAAAGCATACAAACCTTTTGAGCCAAGAGTTGGGGAACTGGTTTTTTCTGGGTGCGATACTCACCACTTTAGAGATTGAACCCGATGAACCCGCAAAGCCTCACTGTGGTACATGCCGGAAATGTCTCGATGTTTGCCCCACCCATGCATTTCCTAAACCATACCTCCTTGATGCCCGACGTTGTATTTCTTATTTGACAATCGAACTAAAAGGACCGATTCCCCGTGAATTACGACCTTGGATCGGAAATCGAATTTTTGGATGCGATGATTGCCTGCAAGTATGTCCTTGGAATCGATTTGCGCAGTTGAGCCATGAAATCGCGTTTACACCTCGACCGGTGCTGGAAACCGCCAATTTGATCGACATGATGCAATGGGATGAAGAAACCTTCCGCAAAAACTTTCGCCACAGCCCGATCAAAAGAGCAAAGCGGCGCGGGTTTTTACGTAATGTCGCTATTGCATTGGGGAATACCCGGGATCATGAAGCAGTCGCTGTGCTTGGAAATGCCTTATACGATCACGAACCTATGGTGAGGGGACACGCGGCCTGGGCCTTGGGAGTCCTTGGTGGACAAGAAGCACAGGAAAGACTCCAAAAGAGAATGAAGTGCGAGTCGGATTCCTATGTTCGGGAGGAATTGCGCTGGGCGCTAGAGCATATTAAGTTATAAATTTTTCTTATTCACTTGTTGATTGGGGAGAAGCATCTCAGGTTCATTGGGGGGAAAAACATGATCTTCCTGCTTCCATTTATTTAAGTTTTTATCGCTTTCCATAGCCAGCGAGCCTAAAGTAAAGAGAGATTCCTGGACCTGGTCGGAATCCTGCTTTTGCATGGCTTTACGCGCGCGATCGATTTCTTGAAAAGCAATCATGCGCCGCCGTTCTTCGCGATCGGTATTGATTGGGAGTTCTTGATATTGTTGCTCTAAATAGTTAAGAAGCAATTCAAGCCGGCGCCAAGAAATGGGAGACTTTTTTTTACTCCGACCAAAGAAATTGAAAATACGATCTAAATAATAGATAAAAAAGGAAAAAATAATCATGGTGACCAAAGGCCATCCCACGGCCGCAATGAGTTCTGCATAAGCTTTCATAAATTCAACAACAAATTCTGGCGCTGACATCGACTTCCACTTTCCCCGGGCGAATTTCTAACTCCGATAAGCCCTTAAATAATTGTGGTCATTCACGATGATCATAGCAAAACCATGAAGCAAAAAGAAGAGAAAGAAATTATGGGGTCCCACGAGTTTTGGCTCGTTTGTCGCCCCCGGTTTCTTCCAGCGACCATCCTTTGGCACGCAGGGCAGCGAACACTGTTTTTACGGCCGCGTCCAAAGTAAAGTTCTGTAAATTCAGTGTAATATCATAGAAATAGGGTTCATTTATATCTTTCGCAAAATAACGACGGACAAATTGAGCTCGCTCATGATCTACATTTTTTATTTCTTTTTTGGCCGATTCTTCATCCAAATCTTTATATTGGCAAAGGTTTTGGACACGCGTGTCAAAGGGTGCAACCAAGCGAATATGGAAAGCCTTGGTATCTTGAAGTAGATAATTGGCTCCTCGCCCGAGGATGACCACGCTTCCTTGCATAGAAACGGTTTTGATGACCTCACATAGGGCACGAAAATAATCATCATGATCAATTTCCTGTTGGCGAATTATGCCTTCGACCCACATTTCCATGGTAGAACGATCGTGCTCATCCAACGACTCTATGATTTCGCTGCGCACTCCCATATGTTTGGCGATGTAATCGACGATCTGTTTATCAAATACGCCATAGTGAAGTTCATGGGCCAAAAGGCGAGAAAATTCTTGTCCCCGGCATCCTCTTTCTCGTGAAACCGTGACGACAGGAAGTTGTTTTGCAGGAGCCTTCGCGGAATCATCGAGTTTTTTACGATGTTCAAATTGTTTTCGCTCTTGGTTCCAGCGATTAATTTGCCGATTTACGATTAAGTTAATATCGGGCATAGGTAATCCCTTCTATTGCTAAAGTTGAATCTTTAGATTCAAACTCCTTTTCTTCGTTCTCATGGATAAATTATACAGTCAAATAAGAAAAATAATAATTAATAATATTTATTTGCTCGATTCAATTTTCTCAATGCTTAATCCCAATGATTAAGCACTTCTTCGACGGCTGATACACTCCCTTTGGCTACGCGGAAATGATTGGCATAACGTGCATCGGTTGTGTGATATTGGGAGGCGCTTTCCGAGAATTTTAACCCGGTGGCAGTACTTATGACTACTGAAGTTTCATGTTCTTTCACAGTGCCATCTGCCCGGGCTTGCATAAGCGCCGAGAGCGCGATCCCTGTTTGTGGACATATATCCACTCCTCCCCGCGTAATACACATTTGCGAATCTTGAATATCGGTTTCGGAAGCCCGATAAAAGTGGGCATTGAAAGAACGAAGAAGTTTGTCCACTCGAGGGAAGGAAACGGGATCACAAATATTGGCTGCAGAAGCCACACTCGGATGATATTTTCCGGGCTTATAAGCCTCTGTCGTTCGGCCATTTTCATCCCAGCGCACTAGAGTATCGCAGACCCGAGCCTGACCAACGATAATCCCTGGTAAGCGATCAATGAGTTTATGGTCATAGGCGCGCTTCAATCCCAGGAGTAAAGCCGTTAGATTGCCCGCATTGCCAACTGGAATCGCGATCCAGTCGGGGGCTTTCCAATTTAGGTCTTGGCAAATTTCCAAGGGGATGGTTTCTTGTCCCGCGATACGGAAAGCGTTTTTCGAATTGACCAAGACTAATTCGGAATGTTTCGCGCTAAATTCCTGGATGATGCGCATGCAGCCATCAAAACCATCTGGATGATCCACAGGGATGACTTTCGCCCCAAATTGCAAAGCTTGGGTTAGCTGCGCCATGGAGATTTTGTTGTGGGGGACAAGAATAATGCATTGCAGTCGATCTTTGGCATAAGCCGCATAGGCGGCCGCGGAGGCAGAAGTATCTCCTGTCGAGGCACAGCAAATGCCATTGATCTTCAAGTCGGGATACTCCATCTGCAAACGCAAAGTTTCGCTCACGGCCACCGACATTCCGCGATCCTTAAAACTTCCACTGGGATTTTGCCCCTCCAATTTTAGATAAGTGGGGCCTAACCCTTGTTCTTTACGTAACCAAGAGGGGAGTTCAAACAGATCGGTACACCCCTCAAACATGGCCATACAAGCTTCCTCAGGAAAATTGGGGATGATAAAATGCCGCCAGAGGAAGACACCTGAACCGGTAGGATATTGGCGAGCGGCCTCACTCCAACGCAAGCCATCGAAGTAGCGACGGCCTTGTTCGCCATCACCTACGGATTTGCGTATATATTCCTCATCACGCACGACGAGTAAAAGCCCACCGCAGTCCGGTTCAGTACACATATAAGTAAAGCGGTCCGTGGGATAGGACTTACCGCACTTGATGCATTCCAAGTTAAAACGTACATCTATGTCTGAATTGGGGGTCACGACCATTTAAAAAATCCTCCGGCGTTTCTTTTCTCTTTCGGGATTCGTATTATAGTTACATTTAGATTTGCAATCATTGTAATATTGAAATAAAGAAAGAGAAGTCACAGCTCCGACTTTAAGAGTTAGGTTTCATGGAGATTGAATTTTATTATCTATATTATTAAATACGAATCAGAAGTTATAAGAATGAAGAATGGCATATATCTTCTCCAAGATGTTTTTTCTTCCCCCTTCAACGAAGGATGAGAGGGAGCCCTTTTATGAAATCCTATCGATTTATTTCATCCATTCAATGTATCTTTTTTATCTTCATCGTATTCCTTCTGGGTTTTGCTCATTCTGTAGCAAGTGATCCCTGGTGGTCAACCGTAGAGGAAGAAGAGCACATAAAAATAGATTCCGGAATGGTCTACTCGCGAGTGCTCTATCAAACGGTGATAAGCAAACCAGTACGCGCTCATATCTTGAGCGTGACCGGATTGAAAGAGCAGTACTTATTTGGCGTCCTGGGAAGTTATGGTGCGTTGTTTCCCACTACGAAATTCGCCAAACAAAGTGGTGCAATCGCAGCTGTAAATGGTGGATTTTTCTCAGTACGGCCAAATCGGGCGCGAGGGTTGGTTGCGGCGCATGGAAAAATTCTGTATCCCCCACATCATGGTATTTTTCGAGCCACAATCGGTTTTAACTCTACTCAAGTGTTATTCGATTGGATTAAACCCGAGGACATCAAAGATAACCGTTTTGACACAGACAAAGAGGGGTGGAACGATTGTCACGCCGCAGTAGCGGCAGGACCCATCGTGGTGCGGAACGGAACCTATAGCCTGAGTGAAGATTCCTCGTTTAATTTAGAAGAGCGTCACCCACGAACCGCTATTGGTAAAAACGAGGCGAATCGCATCTTTCTTGTCGTCGTAGATGGTCGACAACCCTCCTGGAGCGCCGGAGTAACTCTGCCGGAACTGGCGGAAATGTTCCTCGCAATGAAAGCCACCGATGCTATGAATTTGGATGGCGGTGGCTCATCGACAATGGTAATCCAAGATAAAGTCATGAATCGACCCTCCGACCGGGCTATTCCTGGAATGCCCGGAATGGAACGCGCGGTCGCGAATGTAGTGGCGGTATTTAAACGGGAGTAGTTCTTGCATTTAAAGGGTTGGGGGCTTCGACTTGCCTGTCGTTTCGAGCAAGCGTTGAGCATTGAGACCCGTGATCTTGTCGACTTGATCCTGTGTGAGAGATAGGGCATGCAATTGCTTTAAACTCCAATGTTGATCCGACCAAGGCGAGTCGGTACCAAAGAGAATCCGATCCTCACCATGTCCTTCCACAATGGCGAGAAATTCATCCGGAGTGATATAACCAAAGACATAGGAAGTGTCGAGGTAAATCTCTTTCCCTTGAAACTCTTCTAACGCTGCCATGACTTCTTGCCATTGTTGGAAACCTCCCATGTGAGCAAGAATCATCTTTAATTGAGGAAACCGATTGGATAAACGAATAAAACGGTTTGGAGTACTGTTAATCGTCGGAATCCCAATATCTACACCCGCATGAAATAGAACAATCATGTTTTCATTGATTAGCGCTTCATACAGGGGATCAAAGCGGGAATCATCGGGAGTGATTTTATGATATTCGGGATGAAATTTGATACCAGGAAATCCCTCTTGCGAGAGGCGGGAGATTAAATCCGGCAGATTTTCATACTCGGGATGAAAAGCACCGAAAGAAAGAATAGAATCAGAACGAATTTCTTTACTCCATGCGTTGATGGAATCAACCTGCTTTGGTTTGGTCGCAACAGGCTGCAGCCAGCATTGATCGATGCCGGCAATATTCATGGATGCTTGTAAACTTTGCAGCCGGCCATCTAAAGCCTCTTTAACCCCAGCAATTTCAGCCATTTTAGGAACTGCCTCGAAAGCGACATTATCAGGAAAAACGTGGGTGTGGACATCGATAATCATAAGAAGGGACCTCTTAGAAGTGACTCTATTAAACAGGAAGATCAAATTATTGGCTCTTAGAATACGCTTTCGACTACGGTCGAGTTAAATCAGGAATCCTATTTCTTAACATGTGAATAATATCCGGCTCTACATTTCATCAACCGCATCAAGTAAAATTGTAAGGCAAGTACGATTTCAAGGGAAGTTACGTGAATGCAAACCTATATCCTTGCAGCGGAACAAGTACAAAGTGATTTAAGGAGCGCTTGTGCTGCTCAGCATGGCATCCCCTATGAAGAGGTATTGAGTCTCTGTCTTGGGGCCCAAAAGGTTCTTGATAATGTAGAAATTGTCTTTCGGAACGCAGCGAAGTATAAACTTTTCTCGCATCGGGTACTGAATGTAGAGAAAAGCCAATTAGAACAAGACGGCCTAATTCCCGCCTATATCACCACGGAAGATCCAGATAGTTATAACGATAGTTTAGCGTCTATTGGTTGCTCGAAACGCGTGATCTACTTTCTTTTTATTATGCGGCTTAATGATTTTCAGATCAAAGAGCGAAGCCATTACGCAGAGCGTTTGAGTAAACTGGAAGAATTGTGTCCCAAAAAAAATATAGAAATATTTAACACCAAAAAAGAACTCGTAAATTGCATGGATCAAAAGCATCCCACGTATGCTATGGTACAGCCTCTTATGGAAAAATACCTCCAAGCAGTACGTTCTTTGATTGAAGTGCAAAAGAATATTTATCAGTGTGAATTGGAATTAAACCGACGATTTTTCCATTATCTTACGCATGCCATGCGCGAGGGATTTTTTGAACAGAAGAATGATCAGCGAACGAGCAATGTCAAGGCGCTCTTGCAAGTCTTCGAAGGCTATAAAAAACGCCATTTGGAAATCCCGCCAATAAAAAATAAACTTTCCAGCCAAATACTTACGGCCGTGGAAGAGGAATTGAAAATGCATTTGGAAAATCTGGGAGCAGAAGTCAAAGTGTTGGACGAAGTAAAACTGTTCCTGGATGATGTGCTCGATTATATGGAAAAACCGCAAAGCGAAGAATCGCATCAAGAGACCGCCGAAGAGGAACAAGATGCATCTTTCATGCAACAATTGCAAAATGAACTCTCTATCACCTTTGCCCAATGGTTGAATAAGAAATAATGCCTACCATCCCCATTTCCAGTATTGAAAATCCCAGGACGTTATCCTTGATGACAAGAGATAAAAAAATCCCCACACATTTTGTGGGGATCACACTCGGTGGTTATTGGGTAGGTAGGAGTGTAGTGTGGTTAGAGAGATTTCTTTTTACGATTTCACTTCGATTCTACGAGGTCTGGCTGATTCTGCTTTGGGGATATTGAGTTTTAATACTCCATTTTCATAACAGGCCTCAATCTTGTCCTCATCAATATCGCGAGGGAGATTCATGCGACGATAGAACGCACCGCTCCATCGTTCAACCCGGTTGTAGCCTTCTCCACTTTCTTCATGTTCGGATTTGCGCTCACCATGAATGGAGAGCATTCCATTTTCTACCGAAATTGTAATATCATCCTTGCTTAACCCTGGAAGATCGGCAACGAGTTGATAACCTTCTTCTGTTTCTTTTAGATCAAGCGCTGGATACCAAACGGTGTTTTCCGGTTTATCGATATCATGAGCCCCGAGGAAATCGTTGAAGAAACGATCAAGCGTTTGAAATTCTCGCGTCGGATTGAAGTGGGATCCAAACGGTACTAGTTTCATTTTCTTATCTCCTTTCCTTCTTCAGAGATAATCTTGGGATACCCTCTTTGTTTTGTTTACCCGTTTCATAATTTTATTGATAGCAGGAGATGTGCCAATTTACATAAGTCTTTCACGATTATTACTTTACGTAAAGAAAATCAGAATCTTGTGTGTCATGGTGGCTGGATTGAGATAGAGGCAGATCCTCGATTGTGCCGAAAGGGAACAATCGAGGATCACCCCAATTAGAAAACAACAATTATTCTATATATTATTTTTGTAACAGATCAAGCTGCTTCTTCATACGTTCATGGTCAGATTTTTCCTGCTCATAGCGGGCGCGTTCTTTATCGACAACTTCCTTAGGGGCGTTGTTGACGAACTTTTCGTTAGCAAGTTTTTTCTCTCGTCCCATAATATTTTTTTCCAATTGTTCCACCTGTTTTTTCAACCGCTCCATTTCTTTTTGTTCGACCTCCGCCGGCCAGTGTACCCGCACTTCGATTCCATCCACCATGCCGATAGAGGATGCCGCATACGGTTCTAAGTTTTTCCCTGCGCGAAGATCTGGGTTGATTTTGCACAACGTGGAGATTTGGGGATAATAGCGATGTAAAAAAGATTGATCATTATTGTTTTGGACTGCAAATTCTACTGTGGTTTCCGTGGAAGGAGATATATTCAACTCACCGCGTATATTACGGATGGTGTAGACGATCTGCTGGAACCAGGTAGCTTCTTGTTCCAGTTCATCATCAATCAGGTTTTTATCCTCCACAGGATATGGAGTTTGCATAACACTAAGCCCATCTTCTTCAGGCACCCCAAGTTTTTTAAGGATTTGCCATAACTCTTCTGTAATGAAGGGCATAAATGGATGCAACATGCGCAGCGTGGATTCTAACACCTGAAACGCAATCCGCTTCACCACCTCCCGGGCTACAGGATCATTGCCATATAAGCGAGGTTTGATGAGTTCTAAATACCAATCGCAGTACTCATGCCAAACAAATTGATACAAGGCTTCGGAAGATTCATTGAACTTATACTCACGCATGCCTTTCCGAGAAGCCGCGACCGTATGCTGCAACCGCGAGAGGATCCAACGGTCTGCCCATTCCATACGGTCTTCAGGGATCGATTCGGGAAAGGATTCATATTCATCAATGGTGGTTAAAATCAAACGAGTCGCGTTCCAAATTTTGTTGGTAAAGTTACGGTATCCTTCAATTCGATCTTCGGCAAGATTGATGTTACGGCCTTGGGCGGCCAAGATCGCCAAAGTGAAACGCACTGCATCCACACCGTATTTGTCAATCACATCGATAGGGTCAATGGCGTTCCCTAAGGATTTCGACATCTTACGTCCTTGAGCATCGCGCACCAAAGCCGTGATATAAACATCCTTGAAGGGGACTTCTTTCATAATGTAAAGCCCCATCATGATCATGCGGGCGACCCAGAAGTAAATGATGTCGTGGGCGGTTACAAGCACTGTAGTGGGATAAAATTTCTCCAATTCGGGAGTTTGATCTGGCCATCCCATGGTCGAAAAAGGCCATAAAGCGGAGGAAAACCAGGTATCCAGCACATCCTCATCCTGATGGATCTTGGTACTGCCACAATGGGCGCATTGATCGGGATCTTCGCGGGGGACCGTCATTTCACCGCAGTCATCGCAATACCACACAGGAATACGATGTCCCCACCAAATTTGGCGGGAAACAGGCCAATCACGTACATTTTCCACCCAAGAGAAATAAGTATTTTCCCAATTCTTGGGAACAAACTTTACTCTGCCTTCACGCACGGCACGTAAAGGTTCTTCCATCAAGGGTTTCATCTTGACAAACCATTGCTCTGAGAGATAGGGTTCGATCAAAGTATCGCATCGGTAACATCCACCCACGCGATGTTGAAAATCCTCCACCTCGATAAGAAGACCTTGTTGTTTGAGGTCTTCAATAATTTTTTTACGGGCTTCCAATCGATCTAATCCTTGATAGGGACCCCCATTTTCGTTGATCGTGGCGTCTTCGTTAAAGATATTAATTTCTTCAAGATTATGACGTTTTCCGACTTCAAAGTCGTTGATGTCGTGGGCGGGAGTGATTTTTAACGCCCCGGTACCAAATTCCATATCCACATAAGAATCCGCAATAACAGGAATCTCTCGTTCCAGGAGGGGGAGAATGACCTTCTTGCCTACGAGATGGGAGTAACGTTCATCTTCGGGATGTACTGCCACGGCAGTATCGCCGAGCAAGGTTTCAGGACGGGTCGTGGCGATGTCAAGGTATTGATCCTCACCGGCGACTTTGTAATGAATATGATAAAAATGCCCCTGTTCATCACGATATTCCACTTCGTCGTCGGATAAAGTTGTGTGGCAACGGGGACACCAGTTGACCAGGTAGGTGCCACGATACAAATAACCATCATGAAACATGCGAACGAAGACTTCGCGCACCGCCCGGGAGCATCCTTGATCCATAGTAAATCGGGTGCGATTCCAATCGCAAGAAGAACCGAGATATTTCAATTGGCGAAGGATGAAGTTTCCATATTCTTCTTTCCATTCCCAAATCCGTTGCAGTAATTTTTCGCGTCCCAAAACATGGCGTGTAAGACCCTCTTGTGCGATTTGTTTTTCTACTACGTTCTGGGTAGCGATTCCAGCATGATCCGTCCCAGGCATCCATAATACTTCATCGCCTTCCATTCGCTTCCAACGGCAAAGGATATCTTGTAAAGTATTATTCAGCGCGTGACCAATATGCAGTCGGCCTGTGATATTTGGGGGAGGTATGACAATGGAGAAAGGTTGTTTTTCACTATGAGGATTAGCATGGAATAAGCCATTTTTTTCCCAAAAATCATACCATTTTTCGCGTGATGCCGAGGCATCATACCGTTTCTCAATTTCCATAATTATTTCTTCCTTAGAGAATAGTAGGTTAATTATATAGATAAAATTATTTGCTGGAGCTGGTTATCGATGATAATAAATTCATTTTCTTAAGTAACTAATATTATAGAACTTGCGAAATGCCGGATTGTCTAAATTCGGCATTTTGTTTTTTATCTTGTGTCACTTAGCCACCTCGTCAGGCGGTAGATTCGCTCGCCGAAAGCCGTTCTTGTGATCCCCTGATTCAAGGGGTTCGGTTCCGTATCGGCGCTCCCACTTTTTGCGTAGCAGGTTCCTAATTTGTGTGTCAGACATGTTCACGTTCTCGAGTAGGTCTTCGGCCATTTGTGTGGCATCCAGGTAACCTTCTACGTCGGCATTTGGATCTTGAGAAGCGGTGTATAACAAGGAACCAAAGAATTCGTCTCGTAGTGGCTGCAATTTTTGAGGGACCTTATCCATAGTCAATAGGCTTGGATAGCGTTCAATTGGGTCCTTACCAAGGGCATGTCTTGCTTTTCCAATAATATACCAATTTGTTGTATTCGCATTTTCCCCTTAGACTAACAAGAAATGGTATCTCGTGAAATTCGATTTCTGAAGGTTCATGTATTAGTATTATTGATCAAGTTGATTGTGTTCGTTTGCCGCTAGAACATACCACCTGTAAGGTCGTTTAGCAGGTGATCGATTTTTGGCAATAACTAGGAAAGTGACGGGGTACCCAAATCCGCCCGGGATGCTTTTATCGCAGGACGTTTTTAGAGAATGACAATTTTTTTGTTTAAAAATTTTCAAATGGAGAGAACAACACACTGACGGATTCACCGTTATGGATTCTTCGTATAGCTTTAGCGAATAATTCAGCCACTGAAAGAACTTTAATTTTATCGATTTTCTTTTCCCCCTCAACGGGAATGGTATTGGCCACGACCACTTCACTGATGCACGAATTCTTGATTTTTTCCACCGAATCGCCGCACAAAACTGGATGAATGACCCCGGCCCGTATGTCATTAACCCCTGACTTATTAAGGATTTCAGCGGTGTTGATTAAGGAACCGCCGGTGCTAATCTCATCGTCAAAAATGATCGCTTTCTTATCTTTAACATCACCGATAATGTGTTTTACAACCGCTTTGTCTTCATTACCGACGCGGCGCTTGTCTATGATCGCCAAGGGTAAGTCCAACAGGCGGGCATATTTATCGGCTCGTTTGGCGCTGCCCGCATCGGGAGCCACCACCACTGTATTTTCGATATCGGACTTCCGGAAATAGTCAATCAAAACTGGGGTAGCCAAAAGGTGATCGGTAGGGATATGGAAGAATCCCTGAACTTGGAACGAGTGCAAATTCATAGTCAAAATTCGGTCAGCCCCTGCGGCTTCAATGAGATCCGCCATGAGCCGGGCGGCTATCGAGATCCGCGGTTGATCCTTTTTATCAGAGCGGACATAGGGGAAATAGGGAAGTACGGCGGTGACTCTTCTCGCTGAAGCATGTTTTAACGCATCAATCATGAGGAGAAGTTCCATGATGCGGGTATTGACGGGAGACGTAGAGGTTTGAATGACGAAGGTATCGCATTCACGTACATTTTCGCCAATTTTGACGAATAGATTTTCATTTTTAAATTCAATGATATCCATTTTTCCCAAGGGGATATCGAGATGATTACAAATTTCTTTAGCCAACAATTGGTTGGACAATCCAGAAAAAACTTTCATCGCTCTTCCATTGGGTTGCACCATTTTATCTTCCTTACTTCCTTTAAAGTTTTATTAAGATGTTAATTTTTCGTAAGCGGCTCGCGCGACGATCAATTCTTCGTTGGTTGGAACGATCCATGTAGAAACCTGGCTCTTCGGTGGAGAGATTTCGGCCTCTTTCCCGTTTTGGGTTTGATTGGTGTTGGAGTCTATGGTTATTCCAAGATGTTCTAAGTTGCTACAAACCGCCTCGCGGACTCGAGCGCCTTTCTCGCCGATCCCTCCCGCAAAAGCCAATACATCCAATCCACCCAAAATTGCATAGTAGGAACCAATAAACTTCTTCACGGCATAGATAAAAGCGTTGAAGGCCAATTTTGCTTTTTCATTCCCTTGATCAATGGCGATCTCAATATCACGCATATCGTCGGAGACACCGGATAATCCTAGCAGACCACTTTCTTTTGTTAATTTAGGATTAATCTCTTCGATAGAACAGCCTTCTTCTCGCATTACGAAAAGCACGGCGTAAGGATCCAGTTCACCGATGCGCGTGGCATGAAATACGCCTGATTGGGGGGTGAAACCTAGGCTGGTATCGATAGATTTCCCCTGATCGATCGCACATAGAGAAGAACTGCCCCCGAGATGACAAGAGATGATCTTCAGTTCTTCGCGTGGTTTTCCCACTAATTGAGGAATCCGTTCTGATACATAGCGATGGGAGGCACCATGAAAACCATAACGCTGAATTTGGTATTTGTCGCGCCATTCCTGGGGAATGGGATATACGCGGGCATAATCGGGCATGGTTAAGTGAAAAGCAGGTTCGAATAAACCAATCAGGGGAGTATCTGGCATGATTTCTTTAAAGAGACGTACCGCTTTGATGTAAGGAGGATTATGGGCGGGAGCGAGGAAGGTATAATCCTCCATGGCTTGCAAGACAGTCTCATCAAGGATTTCACATCCCACATATCCCTTGGCGATGACTGTTTTGAAGGCTACACAATCGACATCGCCAGAAGCTTCTCCCATGTCTTCTCTTAATTGTTGCAAGACAAATTCGATGGCATCTTTGTGTGAAGGATACGCTTTTTCATTTGATCCTTCCTTATCCCCATGGATCCAAGAGGCAGCTCCTTGGTTAGAGCCGATGCGTTCCACGCGTCCCGAGGCGAGCAATTTCTCTTCTGGATGATGGTACAGACGATATTTGAGCGAAGTACTGCCGACATTGGTCACAAGAATACGCATAATTCTACTTCCCATTATTTAGTATAAATCGAGAGTGTTATGAATGATACACACAAGAATGGTTAAAAGATTAATTGTTGAGGCTCATCGAATAAAATGAACCGTATTTTTTTCTTTTGGTTTAAAGGATCTTCTATTTTCATGATAACGCAATTCTCACAAAACAATAAGACACGTTTACGTGAATTCATAAAGTGTTATAAACATTTCTAGATTTCATTCGGTATAGAAGCAAAGTAAACGGAAAGAATCCCTCTCTATTTGCTTCCTTTGAATTACCACGTATCCTAGTAAGCATAACATTTTTTGGAGTGAGATGGTACTTGAACGCAAATAACCATTCAAACGAACGTGAATCAACTCCCAAGAGGGATTTTCTTTGGAAGACCCCGTGGCTAAAAGTGTCATGGTTGCTCGGGGCTTTGCTTCTTTTTATTTCTTTTATTTTATTACAATTAAGTATTCGTTCGGAATACCTGACGCCGGGTTTTGTCCATCTGCAAAACAATTTGGGGTATATTTTGTTTTGTCTTATGGCTCTATTTTGTTTACTGATTTCGGGGGCGATTCTTCAACGCGCTTGGGAAAAGAAAAATTGGAACCATCAAGAATCGGTCATGTTTTACTGTGGTTTGCTCCTGGCGTGTGTCTTCTACATCACCGGTTTTCAATTCCTGTTATTTGGTGAATGGAAATATGACAATCCCAACGTATATTTCTTTTTAAAAGGATTAACGATCTTTCTCTTTTTGATGATTCTGGTGATCGCGATTCGGGGAGAAATCAGAGACAAGAAAGATTCCTCGAATCAAGCAACAAAAGAGTGATTTTTTAGTTTCCATGATTGTTATTCTTGATATGCTCAAGCATCGTAATCAGAATGAAGATGATAATAATCTGGGTTAAGATTACATAAGCGCCGAAAGGTTCATTGAGCAAGGGGAGGATTAAGGCACCGCTTCCTACGCAGAGAGTGACCAGGTGGATAAAAAATACAGCCCGTCGGGGGCTCATCCCCAGTCCCACCAAACGATGTGAAAAGTGATTTTTGTCTCCCACATAGATAGGTTTTCCGTTTTTGAGCCGAATGAAAATAACCGATAAGGTATCAAAGAGGGGGACAGCGAAAATAATGAGAGGCATAACTACCGCCCAAGCGGTTGCGTTCTCGGTTCCCGATTGGTAATACGTTGATAATACGGTGAGCGAGGCCACCAAAAATCCCACCACCAAAGACCCGGCATCGCCCATAAAAATGCTTGATGGGTTCAAATTGTAGCGCAAGAATCCTGCGATACATCCTGCCAGGGCAAAGGTGATCGATGACATAAATACTTGTTGATCAACAAGGTAGGCTGAGATCCCCAACAAAATGAGGGTGATCATGGCTACGCCTCCGGAGAGGCCGTCCATGTTATCGAGGAGGTTAAAGGAATTGCTGATGAGTACCACCCAAAAAAGGGTTAAACCAAAGTTGATGAAACCATTTGAAATAAAAAGCGCGATATGGATTTCACAACAATAAAGAATGATCGTCGCTATGATTTGCCCTATCAGTTTAATCCAGGGGGATAACCCAAAACGGTCGTCCATAAGTCCAACAATAAAAAGGAGTAAACTGCCAAATAAAATCCCCATTAATTGAAGCGAAACTTTGCGCACGCCGTAGGTAAAGGTTGTCAATTCGAGGATTTTTCGACTCAACCAGGTTTCTCCTGAAAAAGAGAGATCACGGAGCCAAAAAAGGAGTATAATATTACCAAAGACGATAATCAGGAAAGAGAAATAGATGGCTGCTCCGCCTAATAAGGGTTTTGATTGACTGTGGACTTTGCGCTCACCGGGATGATCCAGGAAGCCAAGCCAGGGTGCAACCATTCTCATCAACGGTGTGAGAATCAAGGCTAGCAGAAATCCTTCAAGAAAGAGTAATAAAAAATGTATCCAGCTCATCTTGCTTTATGAGTTATGCGTTGTTTTTTTCTCTTCATGGATTACATGGAGGGCAATAACTTTAACATTCTTTCATACGTAATAGTTTATTGAAAATGATAGTTGGCTCTTTGATCTGGGCTACCTAGAATAAGTTTAAAGAATAAGAGAAAGGAATTAAATTATCCCAACCGTTATATGGGGTTTACTATATCAGATTCGCCGGGAAGAAACAAGGAAGGCATGAGAGAATTTCAGGTAAGGCAACTTTGTGAAAAACATTCGCAAGATCGTGTTCCATTTATGACACGGAGTGTTCATTTTCATACAGTACCACAGTTGTAAATAGGGAAAAATCCTCTATTTTCCCATTTTTAGGGTGGTATGATTTTTGTATTAATAGAAAGATAAAATTTGAAATTTTAAATAAAGAAGGAGTTGAGGAAATGTCTCCAAGAAAAACAAAACACCCCTTGGAAAGCGGCAAAGATCTCCTTAAAGAATTAACACGATTAACGAAAGCCGCCTTGTATCGTATTGCTCAGAAATTAATGATTCCGGGTCGAAGTGGTATGACCAAATCTGAATTGGTACGAGTTTTAGGGAAAAAGCAAGAGGAGGTCGCTTCATTATTAAAAAGGGGATTTGAAAAGAAACGGGATACATCTGAGGAGACGTCTGCAATTTCGACTGCTTCCGAGGAAGATTCAATCAAGAAAAAGTTGGAAGGACAAAAAGGCCAAACTTCAACTCTGGAGATCCCGAAAGAAAAACGAGAAGTGCATTCAACCCAAGTCCAATCCTCACGACAAGCGAAGGCCGCTCCTTCGGCCCCACCTCCTGCTCAAGAACCGGCCTCGGTGTGGGTTGGCGAGGAAGGCCCGGAATTACCGCGCTCTTATAACCACACTGTCTTGCGGGCGATCCCGCGCGATCCTCATTGGGTCTATGTTTACTGGGAAATTTCAGAAGAAACTCGTCAAGCGATTGTCCAAGAGGAAGGCGAATGGTTCTTTGATATCACGATCCCGATTTTACGGGTTTATAACGAAAAAGAAGAAATCCTTCAAGAAGTCCCGATTTTATTAGATGCAGGAAATTGGTATCTCGCGCTAAATCCTAATCAACCTTATCAATTTGAACTTGGACTCAAAAAAGATAATGGAGAGTTTCGTCCCTTGGCACGTTCAAAGAAAATCGCAACGCCTGAAGCCCAACCCAGTGAGGTGACCGACGAAGAATGGTCGATTGTGGATGAGAAATTCGAAGAAATCCTTAGCGTTTCGGGTGGGATTGATACAGCTTCCTCATGGGGAGGTTCGGCGGAGATGCCGCGGCATGTATTACGTCATCGGGTGAATGCGCCCTGGACCAAAACCTTACATGATTGGGTGTCTCCACCTTCTTCTCATGTATTGCCCTCATCGCACAGCATGCCTTCATCCCATAGCACGAAAAAGAAGGAGTCATAACCCCCTTTCGTATAGAGTGAGCAAAAAAGGCATGGAATGGATCCCATGCCTTTTTTAATGAATCTCTATTAATCTTATGCTTTCGCTGTAGCATTCATTTATCTCGCAATTTTCGTTGAAACGACAAAGGATCGTTTATTTCCTGAAATGAATTGATTTTTCCTACCAGCTCTATTAAATGATCCGAAGCCTTTTCAGAAGAGGAATTTTGTTTCTCTTCCTGATACAGGACAATAATATAGTCTTTTCGGAAAAAGATGTCCTATCCTCCATTCCTTCTTTTCCAATTCTCTTTAATTGGTTTCAAACCACTGGAAACTCAAGCCAAAGTCTGTGAAACTATAGATAATAAACAATATTCTATGCTGGGAGAGTAAATCACTCTTCCGCTTTTGGAGAGAGAGTTTGGATCATTGAAAAAGTATGATCCAGAAGACGAATATCTCTCAAACATTGTCTATAAGACGGTGTTAATCCAAAAAGGCAACGAAAGGGTCAAGATATGTCTGAAAACAAAAAAACGCGCAGAGATTTTATTCGAAGTTCTACGATTGCCGCAGGTGTGGGAATGGCTTCTTTACATGGAATTTCTTCTTCGAAAGTCGTAGGCGCCAACGATACGGTTCGTCTAGGCGTAATTGGCACTGGAGGACGTGGCCAATGGGGATTAGCAGAAGCGAAGAAGCGTGGTGCACGAATCGTAGCGGTCTGTGATGTGTATGAAGAACGCTTAATGCAGGCACGGGCGAAATCCGAAACCCAAGATGAGAAAATGGCAGACACGTATTATGAACATGAACGTTTGCTAGAGAGAGACGATATTGATGGAGTCTTCATCGGGGTGCCCGACCATTGGCATCATGATGTCTTGATTGATTCTGTACAAGCAGGTAAAGACGCCTACTGCGAGAAGCCATTCTCTAAAACCATTGAAGAAGGCCAGGAAATGATCAAAGCCGTACGGGCTACGAAGCAGATCGTACAAGTTGGCAACCATCGCCGCAGCGGAAAACATTGGGAGCGCGCTCGCGAGGTGATTCGCTCCGGCAAAATTGGGAAAGTCACGTGTGTTAAAGTTTGGGATACACGCAATTGGTCCGGGGGGGATCCCTTTGCCCAAAATCTGGAAATTCGTGGTCGTTTGGATTGGGATCGCTTTTTGGGGAAGGCTCCTAAGTGCGCGTTTGATCCCGTACGATACTATGCCTGGCGCTGGTATTGGGATTACGCCGGGGGTCTCATGACCGATATCGGCGCGCACCAATTGGATGTCAATCAATGGTTGATGGATCAGGAAGGGCCCCAAACCGCGATGGCGAATGGTGGGAACCACTATTTCGATCATTGGGAAACACCGGATGTGGTTCATGGAGTGTTTAACTATGGTGATTTCACGACCTTGTTCACGGTGCAATTTATCAACGGCCGCGACAGTGTAGGGGCAGCGTTTTATGGCAGTGAAGGTTCGATCCTGGTGGACGATCAGAAAGGTTTTCGAGTCTACGAAGGGCAGGGTTCCGAGGAGCCCGTCGAAACCTGGGACCGTCCCTATGAAGGCGGTGATCATGTGGCTAATTTCCTGGAATGTATGAAATCTCGGGAAGAACCCAACTCACCGGTTGAGACAGGACATAAAGTTATTAACACTGCCCATTTAGGGAATATATCTTACCGCACTGGAAAACGGGTGATGTGGGATCCGAAACGAGAGGAAATGCTTGAAGTTCGGCGCATGGATCCTTCCGATACGTTGTTGAAGAGTATGCTGGATTAAACTTCATTGACAGAGTAACGAGAAACGCGGCCCGATGATTCTTTCCCGGCCGCGTTTCTTTAAAAAAGGAGTTAATCTTATAAATTGATATAAAGTGTGATGAATACATAAAAGAGGATGGTTAGAATAAGAGCAAAGATTAATGGTATTTTGTGGAATTCCCAGCCGTAATCCTCATAACATTCTTGTTCTTCTTGATGTCGCTCTTCTTGGGTTTCATTTTTTTGTTTTTGTTCTTCCATGGGGAACGCTCCTTAGAGATTTGGCGTAGCTTATCGTTTCATTTGAATCGGTTTTATTGTACGTCTTTTTTCAATATAACGCAAAACCGAGTCGCGCAAAGATCGTCCCGTATCTTTCCACTCAAATTCCTTGGCGTTGGGAAATGAATTATCCCATTGATCACGAACATAACTATTGGTTACGATTTTGTATTCTTGATCGGGTTGAATTTCTTCGAAACCGTAAAAAAATTCAGGAATATTTTTCCCTAAGGCTTGGGTCGTGACGAGTGTATTTTCAAAGGGGAAAATGTTCCAAATTTCACGGTAAGTAAACGATCCTTTGTTGATACCCCCTCGGGTTCCGCCTGTGTTTTGATGAGAATAATCGGCGCCTGTGGCTTCTAGAAATGCGGCATTGGCCAGATAGAGCATATCCATTTTCGACATATCTTCTTTCGCGACACCAAGCGGGCGATCCACCATCTCGGAGACTTCCTCTTCCCAGCGATCGACAGCTCGTTGGGTAGCGGGATCGGGCTCAGCGAGTTTCGAAGTAACAGGGAATATTTCGTAATCAATATTGGCGGTTCCATTTTTCTCCGTATCAAAAGTAAGATCAATACGGCCGATGTAACGACCTTTGCTTCCCGCTTGAACCATTGGTGTTTTGCCGAACCATTGAATTTCTTTAAAGAGCCGATGGCTATGTGCGCCGATGATTAAATCAATCCCCTCGACATGGCTGGCTATGGCTTCATCATGCTCATGTCCAACATGGGAGAGAACGATAATTATATCTGCCTGGTCTTCAACCTTTGGAATCCACTGTCTTAGACTCAATATAGAATTGACAAAATGAACTCCCTCGGTCGCTTGGCGAACCGTCATCTCGGGCGTCCATTCGGCGACGATTGCAAGGACTGCTACTTTGAATTTGTCAAATTCGAAGATGCGATAGGCCGCATCGCCCAAAAGGATATTGGTTCCATCCTCGGCGATGACCGAGGCATTCGCACATAACAAAGGGAAATTGGCGATGGTACGAAAAGTTTCAATTTGTTCCCACCCGTAATCGAATTCGTGATTACCGATGGCGGCAGCATCCAACTTCCAGTGATTTAAGACATGAAAGATCGGTTCGCCTTGGAACATAGAAGAAACTGGGGTGCCGGAAACCATATCGCCCGCATCAAGAAAGAGGGTGTTGTCAATCTTATCTCTTTGTTTTTTATAAAAAGCCGCGATACGGGCGACGCCGCCCAGACCATCGGGATGGGGTCGTAAGTGAGCATGGATATCATTGGTGTGAAAAATCGTTAATGGAACTTCCTCCGGGTATGTACCAAGGATGAAAACTAGGCAAAAAGAGAAAGTGGTTATTAGTTTTTTCATTTTGATGTTAGACCTCTCAATGAAGAGATGTTTTTATTGACCTTGAGTCTTTTCTTGTTTTGAGGGAATTTGATTTTATCGCGGTGAAATTTCAGCGATTTGGATGTGAGATGTATTTTGGGAGTTAGAATGGTCTCGGTCGATGTGGAGAAATATTGGCTCGGAACAGGGATGGAGGTCGGTTTCGTCTGGGGGGGAGAAGATGACATGGAAGGCTCTTGGCCATCCGATTTTGTTTTGGGCTTGGAGAAATGGCCATCCCCGGTCCAGATGGCGAAGGTTTTGCCTTCTTCGAAAGCGCCTGCAACCACAATGCTTCCAGCGGGATGACCTTGCCAATCCTCTTTTAATTTATATAAGCCCAAATCACGATGTCGTTTGACCACACCTTTTTCTACAGCCAAGCGTATGGGGATATCGGTAACCGGATGAAGATCAAAGGGTTCCAGGGCAATGGGGTCTTTACCAAAAGTATAGGATTCCCATTTGTTGGGAGGTCGAGTATGACGTTCTTTTTTTGCCATCAATTCCCTCGTTAATTGCTGGTATCAAAGTTGAAATAAATCGTATAATGTTTATCGACAGGAATGAAGAATGATCGTTCCCCCTTCTCCTACGGCGATGGTTTCTTCAATTCTTGTTTGATAATATCGACCAAGTTTTTCATCCTCCAAGGTAACCCATCGAGCATCAGAAACCGTTCGCATATTGGGGTGGGGAACAGGTGGAAAAGAACTAGCAGGGCTCAAGTTAAGCCAATGTGCCATGACGAGACGATCCTTGAAATCATCGATGGCGTATCCATAGGCAAATACCGTGGCATTGTCGGAGATGACGGCCACATTGGATTGCAACATAACATAATCGACGATTGCGGCAATGAGATCCGTGTTCTTTTCGTTTTTGACTCCATATTGCCTTTCAATCACATCACCTCCAGGAAAAGCCCAACCAAGTTGATCTGTACGTTGTACCATTAAAGTTAAATCACCAAATTGGGTTACACCAAAAACGATTTCTGGGCCTTTCCACTTTTTGCGTCGTGTCCAATGAACGTCTTTATTAATTTTTTTTCGGTCTTTGAGAAAACCATTCTCCATTCCACCGCAAGAAACGATTCCCCAGGGGAAAACTAGCCCCGGTACCATGCGTAATAGATTACGTCGTGTCATACCATCTCTTTTTTTCATGATTGATTCCTTGGAAGAGGTTTTGGTTCATTTTTACGCAATGCTTTTCTCTCGTGATGTGTAAAAAGATTGTATCGGCAAATAGATTTTTCCCCAAGATGGTATTAGTTTAAGTTGAGAGACAGGAGAATTTTATTTTTTCTTCTTTACCGAAGCGCTTCCTGTATTTACTATGAAGCATCCTATATTAAAAAGGTATCGGTTGATGGAAGGTGCTAAGAAATTCTCCAGAATATGGCCAAAGGCTCTTTTGCAATCCCCCTTAGGGCTAGTTACCGGCATCTACGCCTTGGTGTTGGCCATTTATTTCTGGAATTCCCAGTTTCCCTTGTTGGTGTATCAATCCCAGGATCAATTAACCTACCTATTTGCCCAAGGTTTTCATCATCATTTCACCTCGGTAAAGAATGGGGTAAGTTTCCCCCCGGTGCAAAACTTTCATTTAATGATTGCCGCTCTTTTTTATGGGATCCACGTTTTACCCGGTTCCATACTTTTTTATTTGTGGATCACGCAAACTCTCCTCGTGCTTTTCTTTTGTACCCGGGTACATGATTTCTTAGAAATTGCAGCCTTACGAGAATGGAAATGGATCGTATGGCTACTGCTGTTTCTTCATCCTTGGTTGTGGATCCACCTTCTCTTTTCTCCTGCCTTGGTTTTAACCGCCGCGATCTTTCTGCAGGTGAGCAATCTACTCCATAAGGAGTGGGCACGATGGACACTGACGATTTGGTTAATGTTATTAAGTTTTTGTGGCCTATTTGGTTTTATTTTAAGTTGTTTTCTTTTCTTATTTTATGGAATTTTTTACCTTTTTAAAAAAATCCCTTCCATTCGATTACTCCCTTTTATCGGTCTTATCCCTTCGGCCATGTTTTATTTGTTTCTCACAATATTATGGGGGAATCTAGGCGGGTCGGTACTTGATGGCTATCCCACGCTGTTAACAAGTATTACGACGCATTCGCTCTTGAATGGTTATTGGTCCGAGCAATTTCTAATCCTTTTGGCATTTTGGGGAAACGGGATGCTTTCGTTTCCTTATCTCTTCCCCTTGCTGGGATTTATATCCCTCTTAGGTATTGTTTATACCTGGGATCGGTATCCCAAGCGGCTTGAGACCACGATGTTATTCTCCTTTTTAATAGGGGGATCATGGTTGCTTTTTGGGTTCGCTCCCGAGGATATTATGAAAAGCAGGAGTTTGATTTTCCTTCCCTTTCTCCTTTTATATGCCGTTAAGGGGATGATTTACATTAAAGAAGAAATTCGATTTTCGTCTCATTCTTTTTTAGCGGGAATCGTAATACTTCTTCTTGTACTTTTTACCCTTCGATGGCCGTTTGAATTTCAATCTCTGCTTGAGAAAAAACAATATAACTCTTTAGTGGTCAGCAACATCTTTCGTGCCAAAGACTGGTTTGGGGCTCAAAATCCGCATGTGGCGGTTCGCTTCACTCCAGAAATCTTCTCGGTTTTACCCAAAAGCAGCGGGTTGTATCCCGCCGGCTTACAGGTACGTTTGAAAGCCCATACTCTGGATGATTTTCAGGGTGGAAAAGCACTTGCAGCACCTCCTTTGAAACAACAACCTTTCTTTTACTATGCCACTTTCGAGGAGGCTTCTACTTCAGGTGAGGAACTAACCGCGGCGCCATGGAATCGATGGATCGAGGATGCCACTCCGGCGGTGACCATGCAAAATATCAAGATTTTTTCCTCACTAAGCCCTGTGACCTCAATTTTTCCCTTCCGAGATTTTGTTCAACGCGAAATGAAAGAAAAAGTTCAACCGGTAGGTCCCGCATGGAGGTTTGAAACGAACGAAGAACAGATTGAACGAATTGGTATCGCGATGACTCCCGGAGAGGATTCACGACGAATGGAAGGTTTTTCTAGTGCTGGCCCAGGACGAAGTATGAAGAACGCAGAACTGGGTTGGATGCAATCCGACCCCTTCCCCATCGAGGGTGATGACTTTTTCCTTAGCGCTCATATGCCTGGAGATGCTACTTCCTCCATGGTTTGCCTTGCGGTCTATCAATCTTCACCCATTGGAAAGGGGGAGAAGGTGGAACAAGCACGCCATGTTTTTGAATTTGAACCGACTGAGCCGTTGATAGGGAAAACCTTTTATTACATCAATCCTCAGCAATTGGAATATTTGAATGGAACACCACGTACAATCCGGGGCTGGCGGGTGGTACGGCTCTATCTAGGAGAGAATGAAAGCGGATGGGGACACAAACGATGGAGTTTGGATCCATGGGAGAAACAGCAGGCCATGTGGTTTGCGGCTGATAGAAATGATGCTCAACCGGTTTGGATCGATGCCTTGACCCAAGTCCGGCGTGGTCTGGGGCATTACTGGAACTTTGAACAAGGTACCTATTCCCCTTGGACGGTCACGGGTACCGCCTTTGGTGAAAAACCTGCGACCAAACCGTATGGCAATCAAAGCCCCATTCATGGACAAGAGGGCAATTACTTTATAAATTCTTACCACCAAGGCTCTGACCAGGCGACAGGAAAAATGAAATCCCCACCATTCACGATACAAGGGGGAACTTTACGGTTTCGCATCGGTGGTGGGGATGATCGCTCTAGCACTTATGTTGCCTTGGTGATTAATGACAACATTGTCAAAAAAGCGAGCGGCGAACGGAGCGAAAGGCTACGCAAAGTGGAATGGAATCTTTCCCCGTGGGAAGATCAAGAGGCACATATTGAGATTGTGGATCAATCATCTTCTTCATGGGGACATATCCTGGCTGATGATTTCCGTGTAACCTTTCCATAACCCCAGCGTTTTTACGATCGAGGGGGGGTAAAACTTTATTTATTCGCAACTCCCTCGATCATCGACATTTCTTCGCTAGAGAGTACCTTATCAATATCAAGCAGGATCACCAATTGATCATCGATTTTTCCCATCCCGCTGATATAACTGGCATTGACTTGGGTTCCCATGGGCGGGGGGGGATCGATATCCTCTGAGTTGATCTGTAGGACTTCTGAGACTTGATCAACCACCATTCCCACCACACGCTTTTGCACTTCTACCACAATAATTCGGGTGGATTTATCGTTTTCTCGTGGAGGAAGGCCAAATTTTTTACGCAAATTCATGACGGGGATCACTTGTCCTCGCAGATTCAACACCCCGTCAATAAATTCAGGGCTTTGAGGCACCCGAGTCAGGGTTTCATAACGAATAATTTCTTGAACGCTTAGAATAGGGACGCCATACTCTTCCCCGTGGAGTACAAAGCATACATATTGTTGTAGTTGGTCTTCCCCTTGTTTTTCGTTGTTCATTGCAAACCTCCTTATACTTTTCTAA
>CAYQOX010000020.1:0-29265 GCA_964419335.1 uncultured bacterium
CTTAAGGGCCGCTTGCTACGAAAGCCGCTCCACACAAACCCCTTCGGCGTTTTGGATCCATTCATGTGGATTGAAAAGAGTCATGTTTTTCTTTGAATGCCTCAAAAGGACCTAGGTTACAGGAGGAACCTATAAATTTATGTCTTCGACCACCTACTTTTGCGTTATTGCTCCGAAAACCATTTTTAGTTACAGGAGGAACCTATAAATTTATGGCTTCGACCGGCAAGAAGAATTCACCCCCATGCGGAAGCCGCATGGGGGTGGGAGTTGGTTAATGGAGTTGATTTACTCTTTTTCGGCGAGAAGAGCCTGATATTTGCCTAAGGCCATTAAGGGGAAGTAATTGCGATACCCGGTATAGCGGAGGTAGAAAACGCGGGGGAAACCGGTCCCGGTGAATTGATCTTCATCCCAATCGCCAGTGGGTTTTTGGGTATCGAGGAGGTATTGGATGCCGTGTTGGACGGCTTCGTTGTCGCCGGCGCCGCCGTTCATGAGGCCAATTAGCGCCCAGGCGGTTTGGGAGGGGGTTGAAGGACCTTGGCCTTTTTGGTTGGGATCGGCGTAAGTGACGCAGGTTTCGCCCCAGCCGCCGTCTTGGTTTTGGATGCTAAGAAGCCAGCGAACGCCGCGTTGGATGTTTTTGTCGTGGGGAGGAACACCGACGCTGACTAAACCGGTAATGACCTGCCAGGTACCATAAATGTAATTGACGCCCCAGCGGCCGTACCAGGAGCCGTCGGATTCTTGTTGTTTGAGGATAAAATCAACGGCGCGGGCGACCGGCGAAAAGTTGCGATCGTAGCCGATTTCGCCGAACATTTCGAGAATGCGGGCGGTGACGTCGCTGGTGCTGGGATCGAGCAGGGCGTTATGATCGGCGAAGGGGATCAGGTTGAGGATTTCTTTGTTGTTGTCTACATCGAAGGCGCCCCAGCCGCCATCGGAGCTTTGCATGGAGAGGAGCCAATCGACGCCGCGTTTGATGGCGCCTTGGCGGCGTTTGTCGTTGGGGATGCGGGCGCCGTGAAGAGCCATGATGACCATGGCGGAATCGTCGGTATCGGCGTAGTAATCGTTATCGAATTCGAAGGCCCATCCACCGGCGGGGCCGTAGGGGTTTTTGATTTGCCAATCGCCTTTGATGGTGATTTCCTGATTGATGAGCCATTCAGCGGCTTTTTGGATGGCGGGATGATCGCCGGGCATGCCGGAGCGTTCGAGGGCGCCGGTCACCATGGCGGTATCCCACACGGGGGAGAAGCAAGGTTGGAACCAGAGGTGGTCGTCCAATTCCACCATCAGGTTCATGAATTCGTCGAGGGCATTTTTGAAAGTGGGGTGATCGTGATCGTAGTTCAGGCAATCGAGGGCGATGATGGCGTTGAGCATGGCGGGGTAAATGGCAGCCAAGCCGCCGCCGCGGCTCATGTGTTCCAGCATCCAAGTTTCAGCCCGGCGGAGTGCTTCTTTGCGGGTGAAGGGGGAGTAGAAGCGATGGGAGCGTTTGAGGATGGCGTCCAGGGTACAGAAGAAGGTTTTCCAAGAGAATTTTTCACGCAGGCTGCCACGGCCATTAAGGCGCGAGTGTTTGTCGACCCACCAGGAGCGGGTATCGACGGTGCTGGGTGGTTGTTTGATTGGCTGATTCGCCCAGATGATGCACATGGGAACCAAGATGGCGCGCGACCAAGAGGAGATTTCGTAGATGTTGAAATAGAAAGAGGTGGGGAGGAACATCAGTTCAGGGGGCATGGAGACCAGCCGGTTCCAGGGATACTCGCCGAAGAGGCCGAGGTAGAAACGGGTGTAGCTATTGACCGCGGAGAGGCCTCCAAGGCGGCGCAAGCAGTCTTCGGCTTTGCGCAGCGGTTCGAAGGAACGGTCATAGCCGGCCAGTTGGAGGGCAAAAGCGCATTTGACGGTGGCGTTGAGTTCGCAGGGGCCATCGTGGTAAATATTCCAGCCGCCTTCTTGCAATTGGGTGTCTAAAAGCCAGCGAACGGCTTTCTTTTCCAATTTCGGATCAACCTTATCGATATAGTGGGCTAACATAATGTAGTCGGCGACCAGGGTGGAATCACATTCTAAGTTCGGCAGCCAGTAGCCCGCGTCTTTTTGATTGTGTAGGAAAAAGTTTTGGCAGGCTTCGATGGACTGAACCACTCGACTAGCCAAGGTGGATTGATGAGCGGTGGATCCGAGAATGTTGTTATTTACAGCCATGCTTTCCAGTTCTCCTTTTTTCTTGCCACAAATGCTTACCCCTTGATCATTCAATCATCGAGTAAAAAACAAAAGTTATTTAAAAAATATTATTGTATTAACATCAATAGGTAAACCAAACGTATATAAAACATTTCATGGACAACTAGAGAAATAAGATGAATACCTAATCTGTTTACCAATGTAGTAAATTTGCAACGCTGGTTCAAGGTTTGCTCTAAAAAAGGTGCCTGATGTTCATAGGAACAGAGGCAGGAGTAACATGCTGTGTGAATGTTTTCGAGCAAGCCTGAGGCGCGTTTATGGTTCTTGCGAAGCGCAAGAGAGTGAAAAAACGGTGTAGGGTACCGAATTTTCACGGTACGAAGATTATTCTATTAAATAATAACTGATCTATTTATATGCGGGGTATTGTAGCGAGAATTTGTTTAATTTCTAACCCTTTATGGGCAATTTTTAGGGAAAACGATATAACAAAAGGGAGTGTCCCACATGGCCTATGGGATGGAATTTTTCCCACCAGTCAAAGTAATAAGGGGAGCGTTTTTGTACCCGTTGGCGTACCGCCCAATGTTTCCCGACAGCGATGATACCGGAAGGGGGATTGGGGATGGATTCTTTTGGGAATCGCTGAGCGTTCACTTGGAAAGCGTCGGGGTCAAAGATCCAGTTGGTGGCGAGGTAGAGGGGTTCATGGGGATGGTTTTCTTGAATCTGGCGGAGGCGGGCTAAATCTTGTCCCCAATCGATGTTGGAGTCGTCGAGGTAGACATGTCCCTGGGAGGGGCCACCCCAAGGGAGGTTGAAAAAGGCTAAATAATCGGGATAGATCATGGTTTGGGTGAGCAGGAGGGCCATGCCGAGGGCGCCCCAGCCAAGTTTGGCGTAACGATGGGCGTGCATACCAATGCGGCCGAGATAGAGGAAGAAGAGAGGGTAGACGGGGAGGATATGGCGCAGGCCGATATTCACCCGGTTGAAGGCGGAAGTGGCCATGATGAGGAGGATGGCGCTGAGGAGAAGGGCGTCTGCCCATCCCAGCCAGCGGCGCATGGCCAGGCTCCAGAGAAGGGCGAGGAAGACGACCAGGGGGGTTTTGACGAGCATGGCGGCGAAGTAGTAGTACCACCAGCCTTGGGTGGAATACTCGCCGAAGAGGTAGAAGGCGTGGTTGAGGTGGGGCATACCGGGTACCCCGGCGCCTCCGGTGTGGGTGGATTTGTAGAGAACGTTGTGGAGGGTATCGAGGAAATAGAAGGGTTTGAAAGGGAAACCGTAAATTAAAAAAAGTACGAGTGCCGCGCTGGCGAAGAGTAAAAATGCCTGTTTGAGGAAAAGCGGTAGGGGAGGGGAGGCGGTGGGCTTTGCGGGGAGGAAAAATTTGGCGATTAAAGCAAGCGCGAGGAGAGGAAGAAGTAAGGCGGCGTTTAGTTTGGCGGCCAAGGCGCCGCCCAGGAGAAGGCCGGTGAGAATTCCCCGCTTGTAACTGGGATGCAGAAGATAACGATAGAAGGAATATAACACGGCGATGAACAAGAAACTGACGCCAAGATCCAAGGTAGCAAGCCGGGCATGGGCCAAGATATTGGGAGAAAAACAGTAGAAAGCGAGGGTGAGGAGTGCCCCGGTAGAGCCATATAAATCGCGGGCCCAAAGAAAGAGAAGCCACGCCAGAAGACAGGAAAGCAACATGATGGGGAGCCGGGCGGTGAGAAGTAAAGACTCCCACTCGTTTTCGCCAAATAACAACATGTCGAAGCCGATGCGATAGCCTAATTCGTAACTCGCGGGTTGATCCCACTGCTCAAGGTGTAAATCGGGCATCCAGGGTTGGTATGCGACCAAAGGCAAACCGATGAAGAGACGAATTAAGGGGGGGTGGGTACGATCGAGGCGGAAATCCCAGGTGGTGATGTAAATGTAACCGGTGGAGATGTAGGTGTATTCGTCGGAAGTGGGGGATTTGAGACGAGCGCTGGTGAAGGCTAGCAGGAAATGAGTGGCGATGAAGACGGCCACGAGAAGGTATAGGAGAGAAGGCTTCTTCATGGGTTTGGGAAAAAAGGGTTTTTCGTTGTTTTGATTGATGGTTATAGGGAGATGATAGCATAGGTTTGGAGGAAGTGAGGATGGGGGAGGGGTAGGATAACGGCATGGGGGGGAGGGGGATTAGGAGAAGGGGTGGGGGATGCGGCAGACGTGGACGATGGAAGGGGGGAGATTGAAAGTGACGAAGAGGGTTTTCTCTTCGAAAGAGGTGAGGAATTCTTGGAGGACATTGCTGACGGCGGAGACTTTGTTCCACTCTTCCTGGCTGGCGAAAGGCTTTTTCATATTGCGGACGGCGTAATATTCGAAGAAGATTAAACGTCCCTTGGGTTGGATGAGCCGGCTGTACGATGAGAGGATCTGCCGGACGAGAGTGGGTTCGAAATTGTTGAAGGGTAAGCCGGAGATGATTAAGTCGAAAGGCTCTAAACTTTCTAATTCTTCGACGGGTTGGTGATGGAGCGTGGTGCGCTCTTGGTGCTGTTGCCAGTGAGGTTCGGTTTGTAGGCGATGTTGGAGATGCTGGGCGAAGGACTCGTTGATTTCACATAAATGAAGTTCGTCGCCCGGCTGGATTTTGTGCATTATGTGGTCGGTAAATGGGCCGGTGCCAGAACCGACTTCGAGGATTCTGCGGGGAGCGGGATAGTCGTCGATACAAGAGGTCATGGCTTTCGCAAGAAAACGGGAACTGGGAGCGATGGAGCCGGTGGTTTTGGTGTGCTGCTTTACGTTTTTGTAAAAAACTTTTAGTGAAGAAAGCATGGTGATTTTCCTTTATTCGCGATAATAGGCGGTAAACAGATGTGAACCGCTCATGGGTGAATAGACGGTTTCTTTTACGGCTTCGGGTAACCGGTGTTCGATTTGGGAGCGTAAGGAACGCTTGGAATCATCGACGATAACCGCCAAAGGGCCGGGGGGGAATGGATCCGGCAGCTGATGGAGGTCACGTCCCTCGTGGTTTTTGGCTAAAAACTGGACGGTTCCGCTGTCGAAGCGGAAATGGCCGCTGGAGAGTACGTAGAAGAAGGTCTGGGCGCCTTGGTCTTTTATGTAATAGGCTAAATGGGTTTGGGGATAATGAATATTGGCCGGATCGGTTTCTTTGGCGAAAACATGAAAGTAGGCGTGCAGGTTGAAGCCCATCGAGATCAAAGCCAAGAGGGTTGAAAAAGCGATCACAGCCCGGTTGGTATCCCATTCCTTGCGAGTGGAGTTTTGGAGAGAAGCGAAGAGTCCCGCAAGAGGGAGGAATAAGAGGGCGGTGATGCCGGCAAGACGGGGATAAAACGGGGTATCGACGGTGAAGGCGCCGCCGGTGATTAAAAAGGCGAGGATCCAAGCGAAGGGGAGACTCCAACGGGGATCATAGAAGCGATAGGCGGTGATGAAGAAAGCGAGCATAAAGAGGACGGCGGCGATGGGGTCTAGAAACGGTTTTTGGCCGCCGTATTGCATGCTGGTGTCGGAATAGCGAATGGGGGCTAAAAAAGCACGTTGGAATTGTTTGCGCCAGATGAGGCTGTGATCGCCCTGGGCCTGGTAGACACTGTCGAGGTGTTGGAGGTTGTGGGGCTTCCAGGCGATGACGCCCTCGGCACGGGCGGAGAACATTTCCAGCTGGCCGCGCCGAGAAAGATCAAAGGTGATAAGGGGAGAGAAGGTGAGCAGGGTCATCAGCAGGGGGATGGCGAGGGAGAGGGCAAACCAGCGCCAGGAGATTTTATGGAGGAGGAGGAGTCCGACTTGGGTGGCGCACCATAAGAGGGGGAGGAGGTGGTTGGCCTGATAGGACTGGAGCGCGAGACCGATGAAGGCACCTGCCAGGACACAATAGGCGAGTGAGCGTTTTTCGTTAGCGTAAACGGATAAGGCGAAGGTGGTGATGGAGAAGAAGGCAACCTGGATGTAATTGACGCCGCAGTGCATAAGGTGTAAAAACCAATGATTGGCGATCAGCATGAAGCCCGCGAGAAGGGCGGCTTTCCATCCCCACCAGCGTTGAGCGAGGAGATAAAAGGGAATGAGGGTGAGCAACCCCATGATCACGGTACTCATGCGCAGGCCAAAGAGACTGTCGCCGAAGAGGTAGAGGCTTGCAGCGGGGATAAAGAAAAAGAACTGAGGGAGAGCATACCAGGTCGAGGCGAAGAAGGTAGGGATTTTACCTTCGATGATTTTGCGGGCGTGGAGTCCGACCATGCCTTCATCGCCGTGGACGGTGAAAGGGACCTCGGTTAAGCGAAAGAGTCCCAATCCCAGGGCGAAGAGCAGCAGGAAGAGGAGGGGCAGCCAGGAGCGGAGGGTGCAGTGTTTTAAGGAAATGAGGATGGGTTTGCGGACAGCGAGAAGGAGAAGAAGTAAAAAACCCAGCCAAAAGAGAAGGGCATACGTAAGGCGGGAGGAGTTTAGGTTGGATGAGTTCGCGCCGGTGGCGATGAGCCATAGGGAGACGCCCAGGGTGATGAGGCTAATAGAGAAAGCGAGGGGATCGAGATCGTTTTGCCAGGAATGGGGGGCTTGCTCATCCCAAGCTTGGCTGCGGGGGAAGATGAGCAAGACGGCGGATAAGGTGCCGGCGAAGGCGTAAACGAGTAAGCCGGGGATCAAGAGATCCTGGGTGATGAGTATTTGCGCAAGGCAGCCGAGCAAGAACACAGCGATCCAAAGAATGAAAATCATGAAAAGTGCTCCAACGTGAAGAACAAAAAGGTTTATCCGATTCTATCCCCCTCGTACAATAAAGAACAGAATTCCGAGAAATGATGACGAATTGATCCGCGCGAGGAAAGAATCGAGAAACACATTGTTATCCATTACAAATGAAAAGTATATCGCTATTGGTGATATAGTATATATGAACGGAGAATATTTATATGCGTGCTTTTTTATCGGTTCATTTAAACGAGGCGCTCCATCGTTCGATTGAGGAATTGCAACGGCGTTTGACGCCTTCGGTGGAGGGGATACGCTGGACGCGTCCGCAAAATTGTCATCTTACGTTGAAATTTTTTGGGGAGATTGAAGAGAAGACAGCAGAACATATTCATCAATGTTTGTTGCCGGTGATTGCGGATCAGAAGCCTTTTCCGTTGGAGTTGGGGACGATAGGGCAGTTTCCGCCGCGGGGAGCGTTATCGGTGTTGTGGGTGGGGGTGACTCAGGGAAGTGAAAAGTTGATGCAGTTGGAAGAGGAAATTCATACGGCGTTGAAGGTGGCGAATATCTCGTATGATAAAAAGCGATTTAAGCCGCATTTGACGATCGGACGTTCGAAGCAGAAGGTGTATTTGCCGTATAAGACGATCGATCAGTACAAGAGTCACCGTTTGGGGAAGATCAAGGTGGATGCGTTGTATTTGATGGAGAGTGAGTTACGTCCCAAGGGGCCGATCTATACTGAACGCGCGCGTTTTCCACTGGGATAAAAGTAGAAACAGGATTAGGATAAAGAAAAAACGGGGTAGGCTATGAAAGATTGGTTTAATCTTTTTTTATTATTATTGAGTTTTCTTTGTGTCTTTTCGTTGGCGGAGACGGCGCAGTCTCAGGATACGAATCTCATTGCCCGGCTTCAGTATGAAGGCGGAGGAGATTGGTATAGTGATCCCACCTCGCTGCCCAACTTGCTGATTGAGTTGCAAAAGCGTTTGCATATTCAAACATGGGACCCGTCTGATTCCCGTCCTGAAGAGCCGGTGGTGAAGCCGAGTGATTCGGAATTGTTTGAGTATCCATTGATTTATATGACCGGACATGGGACGGTGCGTTTTCATGAGAAGGATATAGAAAACCTGCGAACGTATTTTGAGCGTGGGGGGACCTTATGGGCGGATGATAACTATGGGATGGATGAATCGTTTCGGAAGGAAATCGGGCGGGTGTTTCCAGACACGCCCCTGGTCGAGATACCCAACGATCATCCTATTTATACGATCTTCTATTCGTTTGATCAGGGATTGCCGAAGATCCATGAGCATGATGGGGGGCCGCCGGAGCTGTTGGGGATTTTTCAAGAAGAGCGGCTGGCGGTGATTTATACATATAATACGGATATTGGGGATGGCATAGAGAGTGAGGGGGTGCATCCCGAAGATCCTCCTGAGGTACGGGAAGAGGCGATGAAGATGGCGATCAACATTGTGTTGATGGCATTGACGAATTGAGGGACATGAGTAAGAGCAAGTGAGCACGATGAAGGCTCTATGATTGTGATGAATTCAATCCTTATGATGTCTTCGTAAAAAACGAATGGCCAACGAACACTATCAATCAGCCGAACAGCGGGAAGAGCTCATTTTTCGCTTGTTGCTTGTCAGCAAGTGGTTTTTGATTCCCACCTCTGTAGCGTATGAATGGATTCTTTCCACCTCGCATGTACGCGCGATCACGTACAATATTTTTTTGCCTTCGACGGTGATAATTTACACGGCGATTTCGTTGACGCTGATCATTTGGTTATGGCTGGAGCACCGGCGGATCGCGGAGGGGAAGAGTTCGAAGAGGAAGGCTTCTTGGACGACCCTGTTAAGCATTGTCTCGTTTGCGGTGGATATGCTTTTTGTGTTTTTCTTGATTGTGGTGCCGACGGCGGGGAATTCGTTGTGGTTTCTTTTTTTGCCGCCTCTTTCGTTGGCATTGTTGGTGCCGCGGGTGGAGAAGATCGCGAATTGGGTGGTGGATGGAACCGCGGCGGCGGTGGTCTTGATTTCGATTTATGGATTGTTGTTGACGTATGAATCGCCGACTTCGGTGCCTCATTATACCCACGCGGATTATTTATTGTGTTTATCGGGTCTGATGTTTATGTGGGTGTGTCTGCGTTATGTTCGGGGATGGATCGATCAAGTGCATGGGGGGTTAAACCGTTTAGAACACGCCACAGCGTTGAACGAGGAGATTTTCCAGCGATTCCCGGCGGAATTTATGTTAGTGGATGAACAAGGGGTGTTGGTGAAAGCCTCGGAAGAGGCGCGAAAAGCGTTGAGTTTGCCCCACGAGGGGAGTCAGGAATGGCCGGAGAAAGCGCAATCGATTCGTAATGCTTTGTTGCTGCGTTTTCATGCAGAGACCGAGATGGAGAAGACGATAACGATTCCTGATGATGAATATACGCATCCGATCAAGATTTATCCTACGTTTTTTGCTTACGGTGGGAGGCGGTATTGTATCGCGGTGGCCCAGGAGGAGTATCCTGAATTGGCGAAAAGCGGGGGGGTGGTGCGGTCGGATCGTTTGACCATTGCGGGGCAAATCGCGGCGGGATTGGCGCATGAGATAGGGAATCCCTTGGGGGTGATACGATCGTGTGCTGATTATTTGCGGCAAAAGTTGGAGAAAGAAGACCCCAACCGGGAAGAGTGTGAGTTGATCTTGGAGGAAGCGCAGCGTTGTCAGGACTTGATTGACCGTTTGTTGACCTTGGCTTCCCCGAAGCGGGATCGTCCGGCGGTGCATGATCTGCGGGTGTTGTTGGAGCGATCGATTTCGATGGTGAAATACCAAGCGGGGGAGCGGGAGATCGAGTTAGAGAATCCCTCCCAGCCGGTTTCGATTTATGTAAATGAGGGGCAGCTGATGGCGGTGCTGGTCAATTTGTATTTGAATGCGCTGCAGAGTATGGAGAATTCGCCGAGGGAAGCGAAGTTGCGGGTGCATATGCATGTGCGGGGTGAAGAGGCGATTATTGATGTGACCGATGAGGGGAGTGGGATTTCGAGTGAGGAATTGGAAAAGATCTTCGATCCTTTTTTCACGAAACGGGCTGCGGGAACCGGGTTAGGGCTATCCATTGTGCACCAGATTGTGACATCATTGGGGGGGCGGATTGATGTGGCGAGTACGATGGGATCGGGGACCACGTTTACGGTTACCTTGCCGATGTATCGAGGGGACGATGATTCGTCTATGAGATAGGGAGAATTTTAGATCATCATGAAAGTGAATACTTTTTTGGGAGAAAACACCTTAGGGATGGGTTCCGCTTGTCTCTGCGTATCAAAAAGTACTCAAATCCAGGATGAACCAATTTTTTTTTGTTGGGGCTTCGGGAATTGTTCAACGAAGAAGCCGAAATGATTTTGGAACGATTTTTTTGAAATAAGATGGAACGATGAAAAGCAAGCGAAAACAACAATCGGCAATGAGTACGTATTTCAAGAATTTGGCCTACATCTCGCTTTGTGCGCAACTGGTGACCACGGCGACTTATTTCAATGCGTATTTCACCAATCCCTTGGTGAATAAGATCATCATGGGGCAGTATCTGGCGGTGAGCGCGTGGTTTTTTTATTTGTTGTACTGCGTGAGTGAGAGGGAATTTCGGTTGGTGTGGAGTCCCTTTTATGTGCCCGGGCTGGCGTTGAGTGTATGGGCAGGGGTGCGTGCGTTGACGGCGCCGAATCCCAGCTCGGTTCATCATTTCTTTTTATTTATGACGCTATTGGCGGCGTTTCCGTTGTGGATTACGTGTTTTCGGGAGAAGGCTTTCCGGTCGTTGTTTACGTGGACCGTGTTTATGGCCGGGGGGTTTGTGTTGTTGGGGTGTTTGCGGCAACTGTTTATGGAGGATCCGAAGTTTCTGTGGAGTTGGTTTCCGGCGCTGACGTTAACCCCGGGGAGTTATGAGCGGCAACGTTTGGGGTCCTTTTTGGGACATAACAATGCGAGTTCGGCTTACCTATGGATCTCGACTTTGTATGCTGGATTTTTGTGGTATCGGTACCGGAAGGAAAAATGGTCTCTACTCTTTCCTGGATATATTATCCTTGCGATTTTTATCATTATTTTGGGGGGAAGTCGGGGGGTGGCTTTAATGATCCCGCCGGCGTTATTCTTGCTGATTTATGCGGTGTGGCATCGGTTCAGGAAGGAGCAAGAAGGGGGATTGACCTGGAGTAAAATCGTGCAGAGCCGTCAGTTTAAAGGGGCGGCGGGGTTGATGGTTTTGCTCTTTATTGTGTTGGTACTCTTGACTCAAGCCCCGGTAGCGCAGAAGGGGATTGATCATGTGCTTTTGCGCTTTCAGCAATCGAAGGAAGACTTGCTTTCGGGGACGTATCCCCGGGTGTGGTTGATGTCGTTGTTGATGGCGAAGGAGAAGCCGTTGACGGGGGTGGGGTTTGGTTCTTGGCCATATGCGTATCCCTTTTATCAAGAGGAGTGGTTCGAGAAGAATCCCACGACCCAGATAGGATTGCCCAAGGATGGGTCGTATACCCAGCGGGGGCATAATGATTTTCTGCAGTTGTGGGCGGAGTTGGGACTGCCCGGATTGTTGATCATGCTTTGGCTGCTCTTTCTTTATGGAAAAATTGTGGTGAATCTTCTAAGGGCTCGGAGGTTGAAGATTGCAGCGTTGGTGGGGATTGCGGCCACTTTGGGGACCTTGATACGGGCTTTGTTTGGTTTTCCTTATCATGAGGCGGCGGCGAGTTGTTTGTTTCTCGCGAATTTAGGGTATTTGTCCTATCACACGATGAAGAAGGAGCGCGTTTATTCGCTGGGGTGGCTAGATTTGCCGTGGAAGGGTTTTGCCGTCGGGGGGGCGTGTTTGTTGGTGTTCACGTTTGTGTATCATCCGATCCACCGGTTTATTGTGGGGGATTTTACCCGGCAGCTCAATACGCGGTATAAGTCCGATGCGGTGCGGGCGAGTTATCAGGGAGATGGGGAACGAGAGCAATCGTACTATGATCGGGCCCATGAGGCGCTCAAGCAATCGATTGATTATCTAGCGGAGGATGGGGAGGCGCTTTATGAGCTGGGGAAATCCTCGTACTACCGGGGGCGAAGTAAGGGGGATGAAGAGCTGTTGCGGGAAGCGATTGAGCAGTTTGAGGAATCCAAGGTGAATTACAGTTTTTATGATCAGTATAATTATTTGGGTAAGACGTATGAGGCGTTATGGGAGATGGGGAAGGATCCAGAAGATTTGGAGAAGGCGGAAGAAAATTACCAGCGGGCGGTGTCGATTTATCCCATCTTTTATGAGGGATGGACACAAATCATCACGCTCTTAGGGAAAAGCGGGCAAATCGATGCGTGTATTGAAAGGGCTTTTTACTGTGAGCAGCGTTTTCCCGGATTTATTGAAAAGCATTTGCTTGCCAAGGCGGAAGAACTGCATCAGCAAAATAATGATGTAACCGCGGGGATGCTGTATGATATTGCCGCGGTGGTCAAATCGGAGCATGCGGGAGTATTTCAAGCGGTGGTGGATTTTTACCATACTATCGGGCGTTTGGATATGGTGGCTCATACGCTGCGGAGTATGGGAGCGAGTGTTCCCAAAGAGACGATGTTGGAGGAATTAACCAAGGCGGTGTGGTTGATGATAGAGAGGGGGCAGTTGGATCAGGCTTATTCTTTGATGGGGGATTTACGGGAAAAGGAGAAGCTGCGGGAGAATAGGGAGTTGTGGTATTACTCGGGCTACATTGCCTGGATGGTGGGGAATCCATGGGACAGCGTCTATTCATGGACGGTATCGCATAGGTTGGGGGTACCCAAGGAACAGATATCCGAGCCTGTTTCTCTGCTGCTGCCATTGGTATTCATGCCTGCCAGTGGATGGTAAGGTTCGTTATTTTTGGTAGTAAGCAAAACTCCTTTAAAGTCAGGTTCGTTCGACCTAAAATAAAGTTATAGAATTTGATCATAAAAGAGGAGAAAACAATGGCACATCACGAAAATGAGTACTTTTTTTGGTGAAAACGCTTTGGTTCTCATTTTAGAGTCATGTTCTGTTTTCTTTTCAATGTATCAAAAAGTACTCAAATGCAGGATGAACCAAAAAAATTATTGGTATTTTGTATAGATGAAATACAATAGAATATAAGTAAATCCAAAAGTTGGAGTTTTTATGATGAAGCGTTTCTTATCTTTATTTCTAATTATTATCTTTAGTACGACTCTATCCTTATCTTCAGCGCAAGCGGGAGTACCCTTTGACAATAAGCTGGGGCACTACAATTTTGCAAAAGCAACGGAATATATTGTAGAGCGATATGATAAAGAAGCCGATTTGGCGGATCTTTATGGAGAAGCTTGGGCCAGTTTGAAGCGGGTCTTGCCGGTGACGGGGGAGATTCTATCTGCGACGCATGAACCTTATGCCTCGACGAAAGAGATCACCAAGTTTTATGCCTCGCAAATAGAGACATCCATCACCCAGTCGATCAAGGAACGCCCGGATGATGCAACGCCAACCGTGATTGATTTATGGAATGCGGCGACGAATGGGTTGGTGAAAGGATTGCATGATCCGTTTAGTCAATATCTGCCGCCGGAGCAGCATCAAGAGCTGCAGCGGGTGCTTTCGGGAGAATCGGATGAATCCCACCAGTTTTATGGGGTGGGAATCAGCGTGGATTGGGATACCAAGGGAGACCTTGGGGTGTTAGTGATCGCGCCGCTTCCGGGAACCCCGGCAGAACGGAATAACATTGAAGCGGGGGATATTATTGTGGGGGTGAATGGGGAATCGCTTTCCGAGTGGGAAGGGACCTATCAGGATAAGTTAGAGAAAGCGATTGAAAAGATCAAAGGGGAAGAGGGGACGGAGGTGACACTAACGATAAAAAAACTGGCCTCTCCCGAACCCATTGATGTGACTTTAGAACGTGAGCCGATTGATCCAGACTTGCACTTGAGTCGAGAGATGCTGGATGATGAAGTGGGTTATATACGCCTTTACAGTTTTTACCAGAATTCCGTGGATGAATTGCGCGATGCCATGCGGTATCTGAAGCTGGAGGGCATGAAGAAGTTAATTTTCGATTTGAGATATAATCCCGGCGGGTATTTGAGTCAGGCGGTGGAAGTGGCGAATTTGTTCCTAGAAGAAGGAGAATTGATCACTTACACCGATGGGCGTACAACCGAGCCCCAACATTACTATGCGAAATCTTCAGGGGGAGATGACTTTGATACAATCCCGATGGTGATTTTGTTGAATGAATTTTCAGCCAGTGCATCGGAGGTGGTCACCGGGGCGCTACGAGATAACAACCGTGCCGTGGTGGTCGGACAAACGAGTTTTGGGAAAGGCTCGGTACAGGAAGTTTTTCCACTGCGTGGAGACGCCGGCTTGCGGCTTACGGTGGCAACTTACTACACGCCGGATGGGGATAATATCCATGAGAAAGGGATAAAGCCGGATGTTGAAGCCGAGCGTTTGAGCGAAGAACAGGCGGAGGAGATTTTGGAGAAAGAGTACTCGGATGTAACTCGATTGGAGCGTTTGATGGAGCGAGATCCCCAATTAAAGAAAGCCTATCAAGTGATCTTGGGTGAGATCAAGGATGGGGATACGGCGTTAATTAGCAAGCAGAAGTAAGCATGGGAATCTATGATATTACGCTGCCGGTAAGAGAAGCGCATCCCCCCTGGCCGGGGGATGCGCCTTATAAGCTCGAGGCGGTTTCGGAAATAAAGCGGGGAGAGCGTTGTAATGTATCGCGCATGGAGATGAGTACGCATTTTGCGACCCATCTTGATGCGCCTTATCATTTTATTGAGCGGGGAGCGAAAGTTCATGAGTTGTCTTTAGACGCGCTGGTGGGTCCTGCATTGGTTTGGGAAGTGGATACGCCCGATTTGATTTATCCTCATCATCTTCCTTCTTTGGAGAAGATCGAGCGAATCTTGTTTAAAACGTCGAATGGTCGAATTAACCAAGACCGAGAATTTCATACACAGTATGTATCTCTGAGTGGGGAAGCGGCGAGGGAGCTGACGAGAGCGGAGATGGTTCTCGCCGGGATCGATTATTTCTCGATGGAGGCCTACAAGAGCCCGGGGCACCCGGTGCACATGGAATTGTGCGGGAAGGGTGTAATTGTTGTGGAGGGGCTGGATTTGGAGGCCATACCCCCGGGGATGTATGAGTTGACTGTCCTGCCCTTGAAGTTGGAGGGAGCCGATGGGAGCCCCTGCCGGGCGATTCTACGCGACCTCAGCTGAGCATTTCGATATTCTTTAATTCCTCTTTCAACTGATTGATTTCGTCGGCTTCCAGATTACGTAGAGGCGGGCGCACATATCCGGCATCAATCCCCTGCAGGCGCAGAGTTTCTTTGATGACGGCGATGGTGTTTTGTTCATTGATGAGGGGGAGGAAGCGTTTGATTTGGCGCTGATGGATCACGGCTTGGTCCCAGTCTTCGTGGAGGGCGGCATCGACCAATTGGCGAAAGGCACGGGGTTGAACATTGGCGGTGGAGGCGACCAAGGCTTTGCCGCCATGAATGAAGAAGTGGCGAACGGCTTCGTCGACGCCGCAGATGACTTGAAAGCGTTCGGAGATAAAATCTTGCCAGAGGGAGAAGGGTTCGTCGGTGCTGCTTTCTTTCACGCCACGGATAGTAGGGCATTCGGTTTGTAGTTGATGCATCACAGTGAGATCGATTTTGTTTCCTGTAAATTGGGGGATATTGTAGAGGTAGAGGGGAGTATCGCCGGAGGCGTGGGCGGCTTGTTTCATGAATAGGTATTGTTCATGCTGATCCAATTTGTAGAACCAGGGGAGCATGACGCTGTTGGCGTCGACGCCAAGTTGGGCGGCGGACTCAATGGCTTGGAGGGTTTCTTTCATGTTGTAGGAGGTGGTTTGGGCGATGACCAAGCCTTTGCCTTGCATGGCTTGGAGGGTCTCTTCGAAGATGAGACTTTTTTCGTGGGCATTCAGGGAGGGGCCTTCTCCGGTGGTACCGCAGAGGAAAACTCCGTCGACTCCCTGTTCGTGTAACCCGTGGCAAAGCGGTTGGATGCGGGAAAGATCCAACTCGCCGGATTTGTGAAACGGAGTGGGCATAGCTGGGAAGACACCTTGCAACATGAGATCACCTTTTGGATAGTTTTCATATTCTAGTTAACTATACAACAGATGGATAGGAAGAGGAAAGGAGTTTGGGTTTCGCCAAGGTGAAATTCTATGAAAAGAGGGCAGCCGAAGCTGCCCTCTTGTTTTGGATGGGTGGGTTATGGAGTGGATAAATTATTCTTCATCCATGGCTTGGTGTACCGCCTTGCGGTCAATGCCGTCTTGGCCGAAGTTGGCTTTGAGATAATCTTCGCCGCTAAGGACAAAGTTTCTCATCACCACGCGATCGCTGCGGCCAACATTGTACCAGTCAAATTCGCGGCCTTTTTCGTGGCTTAATTTTTCTTCGAAGGCTTGTTCACGCAGGTTGTAGCGATCCCAGAGTCCAATCCCGACGTTGGGCTCGAGATGGATGAATTTCCAATCGATGATGTTGCCTTCGAAGCGGCCTTTTTCGTCTTGAAGGATGGGGATGGAGCCAATGCGGCGTCCCTTCTCATCGTATTCGGGAAGGATATCGACGAGGCGGCCGTTGCGTTCGAAGATGGGGAGAATGACGTAATCGCACATCAGGTAATTCGCCCAGCCGTAGCTGACGCCGCGCAGGTCGTCGCCAATCTTTAGGCCGGTATTTTTTTCCCAAGTGGAACCGTAGCGTTCGACGAAAGCATTCATGGCTTTCATGACTTTCGGGGCTTCGGCGTGGAGGCCATCGATGATTTGCTTACGGTGTTTTTCGTGAACGAATTCGGGGCGCAAGGGTTCGAGGGTTCCTCCACGGCCGACGTTGGTGGCGACCTGTAAGCTCATCAAGGAGATGGGGAAAGCGGTGTCGTATTTCTTTTTGGGATGGGAGGAAGAAGCGACGATCCGCATGGTGCCGTAGATTTGAGAGCGGGGGTAGGCGTCGCGATTCACCGGAGTGTTCCACTCCAGAACCTGGCGATCGACGAAGTTTTCCATTAACTCGGGGGAAGCCCAGAGTTCGGGGTTAGTAAAAACAGCGGCCTGGATGACGACGTTTTGTCCGCGGGAGACATCGCTGACAAAACGGGCGGCAGCGAGAAGTTCGTCTTCTTTGATGCGGGTACGTTCGTCTTGAACTTCGAAGACTTTGAGGTTACGAGCGCCAGATTCGGCGGCGCCTTTGATGAGGATGATGGGGTGATCTTTGGCAAAGGCGCGCAAGCCGGAGAATTTGTGTTTGGGGTAGCCTTCCACGATTTTCTCGAGGAGTTCTTCGAGTTTAAGTTCCTGATTCCACTCATTGAGCCAATCAATTTCAGGGGGAAGAGCCACGTCAGAATCTTCGGTGAAGATTTGGGGATAGAGGGACTTGTCGTAGGTGATATCGGTATAGACCAACGACTGGATGGTAGCGGGCATGCCTTCTTCTTCCGACTGACCGCTGATGTAGACAGGGTGACCGTGGAAGGGAATGAGAGCGCCGGCGACCACCGGGGCAGGTTGGCCTTTGTGGGTGAAGCGGGCGGCGATGCGAATGCCTTTATCGGTGAGACGGCCTTCTTCTTCGGCCCAGTCGATCCACTTTTGGATTTGTTGTTTTTTCAGGCCTTTGTTTTTCTTCAGGGCCTCTTGGAGTTCATCCAGGCTGATGTAGAGGTGGGCATCTTTCATTAACAAGGCTTTCTTTTTGGCGCCCTCGACCTCTTTGAACTCGCCGTAGCGCGTGATGAGGAAGTTGCATCCAGGATGATTCTTTTCTTGGAGTTCAGCGTTGAGGGTGGGGCCTTCACGCAGGGCACGAGAAACGTGGGTTCGTCCTGGAGGGAAGAGGATGCCGACATTGACGCGCTGATCGGCTTCGATGATATCGATATCCAGTTCATGGAAGACGGGCGGCATTTCGAAGCCGTCGCTCTTGATGAAGGCCAACTCACGCAGCTGGTTGTAAGCGCGCCATTCGCGTTCGACCGGATTGGGGGCATCGGCGCCGATGGCGACGATTTGGTTCCCGTTGAGGAAGTTGCCGACCAGGGCATCGACGTCTTCTTTGTTCCAATCGCGCAGTTCGGAGCGGTAGACCAGCAGGTTGCGCATATATTCGTAGAGCCAGCGGTGGCGTTCGATTGCGAGTTGGAAGCGTTCCTCTTTGGGGATGGACTCGAAGCCAACCCCCCGGGAGTAAGCCCAAGGCCAGTATTCATACCAGTGGTCGTTGATGGTTTCGGCGTAGAAGTCGGTGATGCTCTTCCAGTACAAGGCAGGATCAATTTCATCGGGCAGACCGAGAGCGAACTCAAGGGTGTTGGCCAACGCGAAGGTAATGTAGAAGAGTTCGATGGCTTTGGCGATTTGGTCGAGTTTCTTGCGATCGCCTTGGGCGGCTTCGGCCAAGCGGGCGATACCTCCCATATCTTCGTAGCCCCCCATCAGGCGTTTGAGGTCTTCGAAGATGATTTCGCGGCCGGTGTAGACAATCTTGAGATCCTCGAGAATTTGGCGTTTTTGGGAACGCTGGGCTGGAGTTTCTTCGGGCAGGATATCCATGACGAGGCGGGCGATGCCGCTGCGGGTATGGCCAATGACCTGACCGAAGGTACGGTTGACCTTGGATTGGAGATTGCTACGTTTCTCGCTATCCTCATCCATGCCGTAGATTTTGTACATGTCTTTACTGATTTGATCCAAGCAGGTTTGGGCTTCTTGCCAAATCTTGTCGAAGGCGGGGATTTTTTCGGTTTGGAGGGTTTCGCGGAACCCGTCTTCGCGGTCGTTGAAAGCGCGAGCGCGCTGGGCGCGAACTTTCAAGGCTTTGCGGCGTTCGAGGGCTTCGCGGGCGGCGATTTCGACGGCTTTGCTGGAAGATTCAACCAGCATTTGTTGGGCGAAGCGCTGGGATTCGGGGATGTATTCGGGGCGAACGATGTGGTTGTAGAGATCGTTGCATTCCTCTTGAGTGAAGACCTCGACCTCTTGGCCTTCGCGAGTTTTGCCCAGTTTAGAGACGGCTTTATTCCAGGTATCGCGCATGGAATCGATCACCTCTTGCTTTTCGCCCTGGAGGGCGAAGAGGCCGCCGATCCCGGCTGCCCATACGCCAAAGTCCATGTTTTGTAAGGGGAGTCCGGCGCTGATTTTGACCAAGGATTGGCTGATGTAGTAATCACGTTTTTTCCATTTCTTGTAGCGCTTCATTTTTTCTTCTTCACGAAGCGCTTTCCCGGCTTCATCGGCCGAGGTGATATCTTCGCGCAGGGTGCGATACATTTCCAAGGCCTCCTGGGCGGCTTTTTCTTGTTTCTCTTTGCCGTCGGTATTGGCGAGGGCGGCCATGGCTTCGTAGAGCCGTTGGGCGCGGTCGCGTTTCCGGTGCATGTCGGTGCGCAAGCGATCGATGTTGTGGCGTCCAAGGCCGATCGCGCGGTAGACGCCCTGGCGTCCGATTTGTTCGCAGGCGGCGAAGAAGAGTTGGACATCGAGGTAGGTCAAAGCGCGGCGGGCCCGACCCGCGGCGCCATCGGTGATGGCCAAGGCGCTGTCGGGATTGCCGTTGCGCATGAGGGCGACCACCATGGGCATATTGTCCAAGAGTTCGAGCAATTGAGGGAAGGGGATGCCGGTGTTTAATACGTCGATGCCTTGGATATCGCGTTCATAGTCACGGCCAGGACCGCGCATTTGCAGGACCAGGGCATGAATTTGACCACCCACGGTTTCGATAAGTTCGTCTTGTTCTTTTCTGGGAAGATCTTTCACCCCGCTCCAGGTACGTAAATGGCCGCCGTGGACGATGGCATTGGCACGGATTTGATCTTCGGTGAGGCCGTAATCGTTGAGGATAATTTGGACCTGGTTGGCGATTTCTTCTAGTTTGGTATCGCTGGTGTAGTAGAGCATATCCTGGGTGGAGGACATGGTGACCGAGGTCATGACGATATCCCCCGGCGGGTTATGCGGGGGGAAGGCTTGCTGCAAGCGTTGCAATGTTTCTTTGTTCGAATCATCAATGCGGAAGGTGGAATACACTTGCTGGAGGGCGCGTTTGCCCACAGGGTGATCGGTGTTAGGGTCAAAGCCGTGGAACATGAGATGGGCGAGGTTTTGGCCTTCCTCATCCAGGGAGTGGGTAAGGTGTTCCCCGGTTTGCGCCAATAATTCGAACAAGCGCATGCCGGTGGAGAAGCGCACATCCTGCACGGGTTTGTATTCGGCCGAGAGGGCGATTACGGCTTCGTTTTCGGCGGGTGCGTTGGGATTGGATTCGCGGGCTTCGCGGAGAGCGTCGTAAATCATCCAGGCTTTGTAGAAGACCATAAAGCGGTTGACCTGTTCGGCGCGGATAATCATTTTGTCCACGCCCCACTGAGCCGCGAGATTGGCAACCAATTTGGAGCCTTCGGTGGTTTCGTACCATGGCTGGCCAAGGTTTTCCACCGCGCGGGCGATTTTGGTGATGTGGAAGACGAGCATGTCGTCTTTGAAGTCAAAGTATTTTTTCAGGACAGAAAACTTGAGGAGTTTTTTCGCCGCCCAACGCTGCCAATCGAAGTGGGATTCGAAGTCATGCTGATGGAGAAGGGCTTCTTTGGCTAACTTCATGATGCCTTCGTGATAGCGTTCGGGGATGCCGATCTGGCGAAGTTTTACCTCGTTTTGGAGAGAGAGGACAAAGGCGAGGAATAAGCCGTCTTTGGGGACACAATAGCCGCCGTAGCCTTCGCCGGCAGGGGGGATCATCCGATCCTCGCGAAGATTCATTTGGTCGGCCATGTCTTCGGCGTCGCCTTCGAGGACGGCCATGCACAAGAGCGCCAAGGCGTTGGAGCCGGCGAAATGGGTGACGCAGAGAGCGTTCTCGGAGGTTTTCTGGATTTCCGCATAGGCGAGGGCGGGGCGTTCTTCCACGCCGCCTTCATTGATGAGGCTATAGAATTCGAAACCGGCCTGGGCAGCCCAGCGGTCAGCGCCGCCGACCCATTGCCGCCATTTGACGACGGAGTCGCGTTCACGTTCGCCGAGGTTAACGCGGCTGGGGGTATAGAGGAGATTGTAGCGTTTGTTGCCGCCGGTGGCTTGATAGTAGTTGAGAGGATGCATGGTGGCATCATAAAGTTTTTTCTTGGCGACCACTTCTTTGCGAGCGGTGGATTTGGCTAGTTGGGTATGACGGCGCAAGTACGTATGAACTTGATCCATGATCTTGAGTTCGGGGTATTCTTTGTCCAGCTGTTCCAAAATGTGGGAACGCGCTTCGCAGCGGATCAGGGATTCCAGTTCTTCGCGATAGTCTTCCTCTTCTTCGATGACTTTCTTTTGGAGTGTGTAGAGGGTGGCTTTGGGACTACGCGTTTGTAGTTCTTCGACCCGTTTGGCGAAGGCTTTGCCGTTATTTTCAGCGACTTGGGGGACTGCGGTTTTCATTAACTTGGTGCGATGTTTTTCGATATATTCATCCACGGTTTTGGGGTCGTTGGCTTTATCATACCGCACCTTGCGTTGGCCGTATTTTTCATCGTGTTCGATGAGTACGGCCAGCTTGGCGGCTTCTTCCATGATTGGTTTAAAGGACATCAGGACGGTCATGACCGCGGCGTGTTCAGGGAGACGCTGTTGTGCCATGACTTCATCGATGACTACGCTCATGCCGAATTCGTCGATGACTTTTTTGCCAATGGTGAGCACGCGGGTGCGTGATTGATTCATGCGCTTTTTGACTTCGTCTTCCAGGCCTTGGTTGCGGATAACGTTGAAGAGGGTCATTTCTTCTTCGATCCAGGTTTGGACGTAGCCTTCGGTCATGCCCGCTGATTCGGTGGTCAAGATGTGAAGGCTGGAGACTTTGCGGGTGGGTTTGAGAACCGCTTCGCGAAGGCGTTGGCTGGCGTAGCGTAAGCCATTTTGGCTGGAAGAAATTTCTTTGCGGCAGGCTTCGGCCAAGGTGGAAGCTTTTTGTTTGTTTAAAAGTTTTTGGATTGTGTTGACGGCCTCGGAGTCGGAATTGTTCAACATGACTTCTAAGGCTTCTATGCGGGGGACATCATGGATGTCGATGTATTGATTGATTTCTTCTACGCATTCGCGATAGGCCTTATCGATCAGGGCGGCCAAGGCGGCAACGCCCTCGTGGAGTTCTTCTTCGGGGAGGATGACGTGGAAGGCGGCTTCTTCTTCGGTTTTGTCGGGATTTTCTTTACGGAAAGTGTCTGCTTTATTGGAAAGATCCTCATCGTTCTGGACCATGAGGCGACGAGCGAGGCCCACATGTTGGGAATCCATGACGGCTTCGATGTTGCGCGCCCAGAACTCGGCGTGGATACGGAAGAAGGCTTCCATGGCTTCCTGATCGACCTCGGTCTCGATGACCTGGACGGTGACTTCATCTTGGCCGACTTTGACGGTGCGATGGACAACGCGTTCGTGGATGAAGAGGGGGATGGCCTCGATCCAATCGTCGACTTCGATGATCCAATGGGTGTCGGTTTCTTCGCCCGCGAGTTCTTGGGGGAGGCGTCCCGCGCCGGGGCTGGAGTAGGTGAAGTGTCCACCCTGGCGCACCAGGTCGCGGAGGTCATCTTCTTTGCCGGGGTGAACATCGCGGAAGAAGTTGGCGTTGGCGAGGTTGACGGTTTCAGCGGGATGGAGACGCTGCAAGAAGATGGTATAGGAAGCGGGTTGTTTTTGGGTTTTCTCGAGTTCATCGCGGAAGACGGCGGCCAGGCGGTAAATGTCGCGGATGCGATCCTGGATGGTATCGAGGACCTCGCCGCAGGACTCGGCGTCGGGACGGCCAATGATGCGGCGAGAGGCGTCATCCTTTTCGGTGAGCATTTTTTTAAATTCGCGCGACTGATAGGCGAAGAGAGCTTCTTCGAAAGCGTTCAAGGCCCCCACGGTTTGGGCGTAGGGGGTGGGTTTGTGCTGTTGGATGAGGTGGAGTAATTGGGTGGCTTGGGTTTGGAGTTCGGGAATTTCCATGCCGGCCTGGTGAAGTTTTTGGGCATGCAGGAGTAAGCCTTCTTTGTCGGCGAGGATTTTGGAGACGGAGAGCAAGTGGGCCTGGTTCCCGAAGGCGCGGCTGAGGCGGCCGGCGATCAGTTTCATGCCGCTTTCACGAGCCCATTTGGAGAGGCGGTAGATGTTGCGGCCTTCTTGTTCCATGTTGTAGGAGGTGGAGACGGCTTCGTTAATGAGGGCGCGTTTTTCGTCGATATCCTCGATGGGTTCATCCATGGTCTGGAGTAAGCGCTGCTGGTCGTAAGGGATATCGAGACGCATTTGGCCGATGATCCAAGAGGTCCAGCGGTCGCGCCATTTAAGGGTATTTTCGATGATGGAGACGACTTCTTTAGGAGAGATCGGTTCAGAGCGATCCTGGTTCCAGGATTCGATGGTTTGAAGCAGGTGGTTGACTTCTTCGTTTTGGATGTTCTTGCCCTCTTGGTTGGAGACGATTTTTTCCAAGCAAGAGCGCATGTCGAATTGGTCTTTTCGTCCCTCGCGGGTGAATTTAAAGAGTTCGTGTTCGAGTTGGTTGCCGGCGGCAAAGAGAACCGGAGTACGGACCCCTTTGAGGCGGGAGAGATCGAGTTGTTCGTGTTCGGTGGCGATCCCCTGATCGTGGGCGATGGAGAGGAAGAGGTTGAAGGAATTGTTAGCGTCTAAGGTTTTGCTGCGGAGAAAATCGCGCATGGCGCCGAGGTCGGATTCAGGGAGGAGATCGGAGAAGTCGAGGAGATTGTGCAGGGTTTCCCGTTGATCCGAGCCAGCCAGGGTGGAAGCGAGAAAGACGTGGGTCAAGGCGGCCAAGACGTGGAGACCCTGGGGGGATTGTCCCTCGGGGAGGGATAGGCCTTGGCGGCCGCTTTCAAGCCCGAGAGTTTCGCCCCAGGAGGTATCGAGGCGGAAGCAAGGGTTTTTATCATCTTCAAGAAAATCGGCAAAAACATCGTGTTCCTGCATCCAAGCGAGGGTAAGTTTGGAGTGATTATTTTTAGCCGCTTGTCGGAAAGGAATCGAAACGGGGGGTTCTTTTTCAAATTTTTTGAGATATTCCAAGCCCGAGTTTAGGAACTCGACCATCTGATTCGTGGTTTGAGGATTGGACTTTTCATTTTTGATGTGGCATTCAGCGGGAGTGGATTTCAGTAGGATTTCTCCGGTGCCTAAGAGCGTGCCGGGAATTCTCCGTGCACGATCGACATTCGTGCGTTCGTCGTGATGTTCAACGAGGGTGAGGGGTAAACATTTTCGGCTCATCATATTCATTCCTTTTTACATATTTAATATTTATCTAGAATGGATTAACGTAATTCATTTTTGAGGATCGTGTTATTGGCATGGGTAGGGTTTTTATCCAAAAAAAAGCGGAATTCGATCACTTTGGAAAACCCCAGGGAATGGAAAAAGTAACAAACATCGCCTACACGCTTCCACAATTACTATGTATTATTCCATGGTAAAAATTGTGGTCAATGGATTTGAAAAGCGTGAAAAAGAAGTTTAAATAGCCCTGGACTTTTTTGGAATCGAAGCTAGCTTTACTTTTTTATAACTTTGAACCCTTAATGATGAAGGCGAAAGACAGGTTAAAAAATGACTGAACAAGCGCAACAAGAACGGAAATACTTACCTGGAACATCGATTGAGCTTCTTAATAAGAACATCCCACGCGGGAACATTAAGCATGCCCTTTTTGACTTTGATGGGACCTTGTCCTTGATTCGGGAAGGATGGCAGCAAGTGATGATCCCCATGGGGGTGGAGATTCTACAGGAGACGGGGACCGATGAAAGCGAAGAGGAATTAGAAGAGATTGTGCGGGAGTTTGTGACCCAGCTGACGGGGAAGCAAACCATCTATCAGATGATTCAGCTGAAAGAAGAGGTAGAAAAGCGGGGGGGACAAGCCAAGGAGGCGCTTGAGTACAAGCACGAATATCTCCGCCGTTTGTGGGAGAAGATCGAGCATCGGGTGAAGGGTTTGAAGGCTGGCGAGTTGGACCGGCGTGATTTTGTGGTGCCTGGAACTTATGAATTGTTAGAGGCTTTGAAGGAGCGCGGGGTGACGATGTATCTCGCCAGCGGTACGGATTTGCCTTATGTGAAGGATGAGGCGGCGGTGTTGGGGGTCGCGTCGTATTTTGAGCCTTATATTTATGGGGCGTTGGATGATTATAAAAATTTTTCCAAGAAAATGGTGATTCAAAAGATTTTGAGTGAGAATAATCTATCCGGGACCGAGTTGGTTACGTTCGGGGATGGATTTGTAGAGATAGAAAACACCAAAGAAGTCGGGGGGGTTGCGGTTGGTTTGGCGACGGATGAGCGCAACAAGACGGGGATTGATGAATGGAAACGGGAGCGTTTGATTCGTGCGCAGGCGGATTTAATGATCCCTCATTTTGGAGAATGCGATACGTTGATTGCGTATTTGTTTAATGAATAAAGCAGGGGGATTTTCTATAACCTCGTGAGAGATGGAGAAGTTGAGAGAGGCTCATGTCGAAGAAAAAGATTCAGGAGATTCTTGGGCAATTTCCGCAAAAGCGGATTGCGGTTTTTGGGGATTTTTTTCTTGACCGCTATTTGGTGATTGATCCTCAATATGATGAACTATCGATCGAGACGGGGAAGACCGCCTATCAGATCGTGGATAAGCGCTTGCAGCCTGGAGCCGCGGGGACGGTGTGTAATAATCTGCATGCTTTGGGGGTGGGCGAGATCATCGCGCTGTCGATTCTCGGAGATGATGGAGAAGGCTATGATCTGCGCAAGGCGTTGAGCAAGCGTAAGGTTACCACCGAGAATCTCCTGATTACGGAAGAGCGTTGGACGCCGACGTATACCAAGCCGATGCGAATCCAAGAGAATGGAGAGGTCGAGCTAAACCGGGAGGATCAAAAGAACCGGGTGCCTGTGTCTCCGGAGTTGGAAAAGGAGATCATCGCGCGTTTGGAGTGTCTTATGCCGCAAGTGGATGCGGTGATCATTGCGGATCAAGTGCAGGAACGGAACTGCGGGGTGATCACGGATCAGGTACGGGAGATGATCGCGGCGATGGCGAGGAAGCATCCCCGGGTGGTGTTCTTTGCGGATTCACGGGAACGCATCGGGGCGTTTCGCGATATTATGATTAAGCCCAACCGTTTTGAGGCGACGCGTTGCTTTCAGCCGGATTTCGAGGGAGAGCCTTCGACCTCGACGGCGATGGAAGCGGCCATAAAGCTGCGGGAGCAGAATCAGCGACCGGTATTTCTGACGCTCGACCGGGAGGGAATCTGTCCCGTGAGCGAAGAGTCCCAACCGATTATTCCTTGTCCGCCGGTGACGGAAGAGATTGATATTGTGGGGGCGGGGGATAGTGTGACGGCGGGGATTGTGGCGTCTATGGTTTCGCAAGCCAGCCCAAGTCAAGCGGCGGTGATCGGGAATCTGGTGGCCTCGATTACGATTCGGCAACTAGGGACGACGGGGACCGCCAGCCCGGAGCAGGTTATGGAGGCGTGGGAGAAGAACCAAGCGCTGTACGCCGAGTATTTCTGATTATCCGCAGCATATTTTATATACGTGGCCGTGGAAACGGCTTCCTTCCTTTTGATTTCATGCGAGCAGAATTAAGAGCAAAGAAAAAACGAATGAGGTTTCGTTGGGAGACTTTTGTAAAAAGGAAAGGTGAATGACTCAAGAGAGGGTGAAAGAACCTAGGACGATTAAGGCCGGAGTGGAAGTGGGTGGAGAGAAACCGCTGTTGATTGCGGGCCCCTGTGTGTATGAATCGGATGCGCTGGTGATGGAGTGTGCGGAGCGACTGAAAACGATCTGCCAAAGATTGGGGATTCCCTTGGTATTTAAGGCCTCGTTGGATAAAGCCAACCGCAGCAGCCATACCTCTTTTCGGTCGATCGGGATGGAGAGAGCGTTGGAAGGCTTGAGGCAGGTGCGGAAGGCATTGGGCGTGCCGGTGTTGACGGATGTGCATGAGACGCCTCAGGTGGAGGAAGTGGCGAAGGGGGTGGATGTTCTGCAGATTCCCGCGTTTTTGTGCCGGCAGACGGATTTGCTGCAAGCATGTGGAAAGAGCGGCCGGGTGGTGAATATAAAGAAGGGGCAATTCATGGCGCCGGAAGATATGAAAAACGCGGTGGAAAAGGTGAAGGCGGTGGATGAGGATGCGCGAGTCTTGCTCACCGAACGGGGGAGTTCTTTTGGCTATCATAACTTGGTGGTGGATATGCGGGGGCTGCAGATCATGAGGGCGTACGCGCCGGTGATTTTTGATGCAACGCATAGCGTGCAGACGCCGGGGGGATTGGGGCGTGCCTCGGGGGGACAGCGTGAATTTGTTGCCTGTTTAGGGCGAGCGGCCGCGGCCGCGGGAGTGGATGGTTTTTTTCTTGAAACGCATCCAAAGCCGAGTGAAGCATTGAGCGATGGGCCCAATATGGTGCCATTGGATGAGATGGAGGCTTTGTTGGATTCTTTGCTGGCGGTATGGTCGGCGAGCCGGCCGTATTGGTGATAAAAATCACTGTGGGGGATTTTTCGAGGGGAGTTCTGGATCGGCGATGGAAGCAATGTTTTCGTCGGGTTTTATTAGTTGTTCTTCAAGATAACCGTGGAGGGTGGTTAATCCCGTGCGGATATGGTGGGAAACTTCTTTGAGAGGGGTGCGAATTTCCTCACACTTTTCAGGATGCGTTTGGGTGTGGTCTAACGCTTCTTCGATTCGTTCCAGGGCGATGCGCAGGGTTTCATACATAACGTTGATGGTACGGATATTGAGAGAGATCGTATGGTTGTCGGCGAGTTTTTCTGTGAGGAGACGAATATCTTTTACGATCTCGTCGAATTGATGATCACGTAAAAACCGATTGCCTTGCATGAGATTCTCCGCTTTCGGATTGTAGGATGAGCGAAAGATTACAAAAATCTATAACTAGTATAGATGATTTGTTCTATAAAATCCAATGATTTTCCGATAATGTACAAAGATTTCCCTCTGGGGGCAGGCGACGGATGCGGGTGGCTAGCGAGGGGGGGATGCGCGGGGTTAGTTGTTGCCGTAGGGATTACCTCCACCCATGCCGTAGGGATCTTCTTGTGAATCATCACCGCTTCCACCGTAGGGGTCGGTGCGGTCGGATTCAGGGGGTGATTCTTCGCTATCGGTGCCATAGGGGCTATCTTCGCCGTAGGGGGATTGGGAGTCATTCACGGAATCAAAATCTTCTAGGTAGGAAGAATCGCTGGTGAGCAGCATTTGGTTGTCGGGGTGGCGTTGTTCGCCGACGCTGGTGACCACGATGCCGGGTTGGTCTTCGATGGGGCACACGTAGGTGCAGGTTCCACAACCGATACAGGTTTCGGGGTTAACGTGGGGGAGTTTGATGATGACTTTTTCGTCTTTGGCACGTAAGGTTTCGTAATCTTCGAACCAAATGGATTTTTCGGGAGTGGGGCAGTGTTCTTCGCAGACCATGCAATTTCTTCCGAAGGCGTAAGGGAGGCAGCGGTTGGTGTCGAAGAAGGCTTGGCCCATTTTGAGCGATTGTTTTTCTTCGAGGGGCATGATTTCGATGGCGCTGGTGGGGCAGACTTGGGAACACATAACGCAGCCATATTCACAATAACCATAGAGAGGATTCATCACGGGAGTCCACATGCCTTCGAGGCCGGCTTCGAGGAAAGCGGGTTGAATAACGCGGGTGGGGCAGACTTTCATACACTCTCCACATTTGATGCAGCGAGCTAAAAATTCGCGTTCTTCGACCGCGCCGGGAGGACGGATGAGGGCGGGATTGTATTGATTTTTCGCGCCTTGGGCAGTGGTGCGAAAGAGAATTGAGCCTAGTCCGCCCGCCAAGCCGGTGTAGATGGCCGTGCGGCGATTGATGCCGATTTTTTCCTCTTTGGGAGGTTGAAGGTAGCGTTTGAGCCATTCGAGCAGGGAGTTGAGCATAGCGACTATTTCCCCTTACGTTTCCGTTTGGATTTTTTGCGTTGGCGCGGACGTTTTTTAGTGGACTCGGAGGTATCTGGGTCCGAATCTCCAGTGTCTTCAGATTCAGGAGTAGAAGTAGGTTCTGCTTCGATGGTAGCACGGGTGGGAGATTCTTCTACGGGAGCCGGTTGAGGCTCGGGTTGGGAGAGTGGTACCCGATCTTGGGGGGGAGCCGTTTTTTCGGGCGCCCCATAGCC
>CAYQOX010000020.1:29275-31903 GCA_964419335.1 uncultured bacterium
AGCCGAAGGTAATCGCGTGAGAGGGGCATGAGGGTTCACAGTTCCAGCAATAAAAGCACTCGGAGGGTTTCCAGGCTTGGAGGGTATGGGGCTCGGCTCCGCCCTGGCAGTCTGTAAGGCAGAGGCGGCAATTGTTACATAGTTCTAGATCTTTTGTAAGGCGGAAGTAGGGGTTTTTACCTAAGACTCCAAGGAGGGCGCCTAAGGGACAGAGTACCCGGCACCAAAAGCGTGCGAGGAATAAATTGAGGGCAATGACAAGAATGAATAGGGAGCCCAGGAGAAGGCTGCCCATGAAGTAGGGCTGGTCGTCGGTGATTAATCCTAGTTCGGTGCGAAGGAAGCCATAAATGGGTTCGGAGATGGCGGTGATTTTTAGGGGGCCAAGGCCAGGGTCTTCAAGATAGAGCCAAGTGGAGACTTCTATGATGATCCAATTGATGGTGGGATAAACGGAAGTCGCCATCGAACGGTAGAGAAACGAGAAGGGATCGAGCCAGCCGATTAAGTTCACGCCGATGAAAGCGGAAACCAGGCAGACGATGAGAATGTAATACTTGCCTCGCTGGAGGGAGGTATACGTCGCAGAATCCACACGTTCTTTCCGTTTTCGGGGACGAAGGCTGGTGAAAAAATTATGGATGGCTCCGAAGGGACAGACCCACCCGCAGAACCAGCGGCCAAAAATGATGGTGACCAAGAGGGTGATGAGGGATAAGAATAAAGCCGCGGGGATGGCGTTGGCACTGATCCAGGTACCCATCAACACGAGGGGATCGATGTTGAAGAAGAAGGTCACCGGCGCGTCCATGGTGTTGGCCGCGTTAAAGGTGGTTTGGAAGAATAAATAGAAAAAAAGAAGGGTGAAGAAAGTCTGGGTGGCCCGGCGTAACCAAACCACCCAGCTTGTGTTCGTTGGCATCCATTTCATATCAAAGATTCTCGATTACATCGTACTAGTTGTAAAAAAGACAGAATGTAGTTTATATCGTAATTTCTTGTGGATTTAAGGTGGTATAATCCATCGTACCTAAGCCACGTTGTTCGGCTTCTTTGATATGGCCGATTTCTTTGGGATCACGGTTCAATAAGGTGGTAGCAAAAGCATCCATGGCGACAGGATCCGTCCCGGCCATCACCACGTTGCGTTGTTTGACATCCGAGAGATTGCCGCCAATGGGGCCATGATCCATTAATACGCGAACCGCATCGGTGACGATCAGGTTGGGTTTCGCGAAGCTGGCCAAGTCGGCAAGGGTATTGTCGATATCCTGGTGATAGCGATTGCGCGCGCCCCCGATGATGCCCATGAGATTTTTCATGCTCAGGGTGACGGTGCTGAGACCGTGATGCTTGGTGATAGGGACGTTGATGAATACGTCCGCTTCGAGGACATCGGGATAAACTTCCCACTCATCGAGGACTTTGCCGTCAATAGGCTGTTTGACGCGTAATTTACGGGGGTCCAAGAAAAAGACTGTGGCGCCGGCTTTCTTGGCGGCATCCTCGATGCCGCTGTTGGCAAACGTGAGTTCTTGTTTGTTGCAAGTACGGTCGCTAACCACGACTTCGCGTGCACCCGCTTCGAGGCACATTTCTACGAGCGTGGCAACCACGTCGGGGTTGGTGTTGGCGGCGTAACGGGGCTGCTTGTTCCAGCCGATATTGGGTTTAACCCAGACGACATCGCCCTCTTTGACGAATTTCGAGATGCCGCCAACGGCTTCAACCGCTTTGCGGGTGCAGGATTTGGCGATTTTGGCGATCCCGACCGCCTCGACGGCGTCATCCAGCATGAGTTGCAAATCACTTTGGTATTGATCGCGTTTGTCGGGATTTTCTTTGATGGCTTCGACGGCGTTTTGGGCATAGGTGAGGATTTGCTCTACCTCCGCAGCATTGCCCAAGGCTTCTTTCGCATTGTTGAGGTGCTGGAGGACCGTATCGTCATCGCCCAAATGGTCTTTGGCTTCATTAATTTCTTCGATCACCTGGTCACTCAAACCTTGCAATTGGTCAGGGTTGCTTTCACATTGGACGATGCTCATGGGGGCATCGTCGGCACCCGCATGAAGGGGATACAACGTAGCCGCGTGCAATCCCGCGCCGGTCAGAGCGCAGTTGCGTAAAAAAGATCTTCTCTTCATGGTTTTTATCCTCTTCTCTCTTGAAAGTATGGAGATATTCGAATCGTTGATCATGATATTTTTCTTTACCTTTATTATTAACATGGAATTGTTAGAGTGACAAGGAGTAGATAGGGATAGGAATGATTTGCTTTATTTATTGTCTGAAGGGGGGAGGATAGATTTTGTCTGAATCAGGATGGCCAGGATGAAGGGATGGGTAGGATAACGGCCTGGAGGGATGGGGTTTTTGGGTGGAAGAGGAAGTGGGAGAGATTTACTTTGTCTGAAGGGGGTGGGAAAAATGAGTTATTATTATGGTGGGATTGATCCATCGGCTTCGTCAAAACGGGCGAGTGGGTGTGCTATTCTTGATCAACATGGGAAGTGGGTTCAGATGCGGTCTTGTTCTACGGATGAGGAAATGCTTAATCTCTTTGCTGCTTATCCCATTTGCCTAAAAGGAGGAAACCTTTTAGCGATCATGAATTAGATGCGCTTG
>CAYQOX010000020.1:32003-76875 GCA_964419335.1 uncultured bacterium
TCCCATTTGCCTAAAAGGAGGAAACCTTTTAGCGATCATGAATTAGATGCGCTTGTAGCAGCCTATGTGATTTATTTGTATAAGGAGAAGAAGCGAGGAAAATTACTTGGCGATGCCCGCGAAGGACAGATCTTACTTCCCTGGGGGGGATGAGGATGAGGAGCAAAAATAAACCTCCCCTTTTTTGTTCAGAATATCTCATGGGGAGGTTGGTTGTTAAAGTGGATAGGTTAGCTGGCGACGGCTTTTTCTTTTTTCATGCAGCATTTCTTGTATTTTTTGCCGCTGCCACAGGGGCATGGGTCATTACGTCCTACTTTCTTCGCGCGGCGCACGGGGGCTGATTTTTGGCGGCTGGAGGAGCGGGCTGCGCTGCCATCGCCGCCCCGATGGGCGAGGGCCTGGGGTTGTTGAGGCTGCAGGCGTTCTTGAGACCCTTCGGCGCTGACCTCGACATGGAAGAAGTGGGTAACGCTCTGTTGCTGGATGCTGGAAAGCATGCTTTCAAACAGGTTATAGCCTTCGCGTTGATATTCTTGCAATGGATCTTTTTGTCCATAGGCGCGCAAGCCTACGGAATCTTTTAAGTGATCCATGGTGTAGAGGTGTTCTTTCCACTTCGCATCCACGGTGCGAAGCATAATGATCGACATGACCCATTGGGCGAGATCTGAGCCTAAATGTTCGAGGCGTTTGTGGTATTTCTCCCGAACTTTTTCTTCGATCTTCTCGCATATTTCTTCCATCTTCATGTCTTGCTCGATACCGAGCCATTGGGCGACATCTTCGCCGAAGGGGACGATGATATTGAAAAAGACTTTGAGATGTTTTTTCAAGCTGTCGAGATCCCAGGTATCGCGATCGCGGGGGTCTTCAATGGAGATGTCGGCGGCATAGTCAATGGTGTCTTGGCACATCGTCCAGAAGTATTGGGTAGGATCTTCGCCGTGGAGAAGTTCTTGCCGCAGGTTATAGATGGCTTCCCGTTGTTTGTTCATCACATCGTCATATTTGAGGATGTGTTTACGCATATCGAAGTGATGGGCTTCCACGCGTTTTTGGGCATTTTCGATAGCGCGGGTCACCATCTTATGTTCGAGCACTTCCCCTTCCTGCATGCCGAATCGATCAGCGAGGGATTTGATGCGTTCTCCGCCAAAGACGCGCATCAAATCATCTTCAAGCGAGAGGAAAAAGCGGGAAGAGCCGGGATCGCCCTGACGTCCAGTACGTCCCCGCAGCTGGTTATCGATACGGCGGCTTTCGTGGCGTTCGGTGCCGACGATGTGGAGTCCACCAAGTTCGGCAACGCCTTCGCCCAGTTTAATGTCGGTCCCGCGGCCGGCCATATTGGTGGCGATGGTGACTGCGCCCTCTTGTCCGGCTTCGGCGACGATTTCCGCTTCTTTTTCGTGGTGTTTTGCGTTTAACACATGGTGTTTAATGCCCCGGCGCTTGAGCATATTGGCGATTTTTTCAGATTTTTCAATCGAGACGGTGCCCACGAGAACCGGACGTCCGAGTTTATGTTGTTCTTCGATTTCATCGACAATGGCGTTGTATTTTTCATTTTCTGTTCTGAAGACCACATCGGGGAAATTATAACGTTGCAGGGGTTGGTTGGTGGGAATAACAATGACTTCGAGTTTATAGATTTCCATAAACTCATCGGCTTCGGTATCCGCGGTACCGGTCATCCCGGAGAGGACCTCATAGAGACGGAAGTAGTTTTGGAAAGTGATGGTGGCGAGGGTTTGATTTTCGCGTTGAATCTTCAAGCCTTCTTTGGCTTCGAGGGCCTGGTGGAGGCCATCGCTATAACGGCGGCCGGGCATTTTCCGGCCGGTGAACTCATCGACGATCACGACCTCGCCGTTTTCCACCATATAGCGATCATCCCGTTTAAAGAGGTGGTGAGCGCGTAGGGATTGTTGGATATGGTGAACTAAGTCGATGTGTTGTTCATCGTAAATATTCACATTGAGAAGGGACTGTACTTTTTCGCTGCCTTGATCGGTGAGCATGACGACTTGGTCCCGTTCTTCAACGGTAAAATCTTCATCTTTGACAAGTTTACGAACCACTCGATCGACCATGTAGTATTTGTCGGTCGAGTCTTCGGCGGGACCCGAAATGATCAAGGGGGTACGGGCTTCATCGATGAGAATGCTGTCGACCTCGTCCACAATGGCATAATACAAGGGGCGTTGGACGCAATATTCCTTGGCGATCGCCATATTGTCGCGAAGATAATCAAAGCCAAACTCGTTATTGGTGCCGTAGGTAATGTCGCAGGCATAAGCGGCACGGCGGGCTTCGGGGTCGAGGTCGTGCTGAATCACTCCGACTGAGAGGCCAAGAAATTCGTAAATGGGCCCCATCCACTCGCGGTCACGGCGTGCGAGGTAATCGTTCACAGTGATGATATGTACGCCTTTGCCCGTGACCCCATGCAGGTAGGCCGGGAAGGTGGCGACCAGAGTTTTTCCTTCGCCGGTGGCCATTTCAGCGATTTTGCCTTGCAGCAAAACCAGCCCACCGATCAATTGGACATCGAAAGGTCGCATGTCGACAGTACGTTTGGCTGCTTCTCGAACGACAGCGAAGGCTTCGGGGACGAGGTCAAGCATATCTTCCCCGGCTTCGAGCCGCTGGCGGAAGATATCGGTTTGTGCCCGCAGTTCTGGATCCGAGAGTTGCGAAGCCCAATCCTCTTTATCGTTAATCGCCTCGACATAGGGCTGGTAACGTTTCATATCACGTTCTTGCTTGGTGCCAAATATTTTCTTCAGTACAGAACTCACTAATGACATGGTAATTTACCTATTGATCTCCAATATTAGGGATTGTCCATGGAGTAAATTGGATTTTTTCATTTTCGATTACAATCATTCAGTATAGCACAAAGTTTTGAATCCGAGGATAATGGTTCATTTTCGAAGAGGAGCGATAGGATTCACTTCGTTTGGCATTGTGATAAGCTTTTGAAAGATTTGGGGTTCCCTGTAAAACGAATAACGGGTGAGGATTATTACCGGTTATCGCAGGGGAATATTTTATGATATGAGAACTATGTGGTTCATGTGGTTATTTGTATAAGAGGGGGGTATAGAAGATGAGGAGAGTTCTGTGCGATATTATTTAGTTTTTTATGTATTAGGGATTTTGTTGTGTTGTTACAGTTTAGCCATGATGCCGGCATTGGTATGTGCCTATTATTTTGGAAGCGGTGGTGGTCCCTCCATTGCTCTTTCCATCGGGATTACTTTATTCGTGGGAGCCACTTTCATTTTCATCAATTACAAGAAGCGCGAGACGGATATACTGCCACGCGAGAGTTTTTTGATCGTGACCGGGGGTTGGGTGCTCTGTAGTTTGTTTGGGGCATTGCCTTTCTTTATGGAAGGGGTTTTTATGGTTCCCGGGCAGGAAGATACATTTTCGGGGATACTGGTTTCGTTGACCGAGAGTGTATTTGAGAGCACTTCTGGGTTAACCACCACCGGGGCCAGTGTGATGACAAAGGTGGGGGAGGAGGGGTATTTCGATTATCCTCATGCGATCCTGTTTTGGCGCAGTACCAATCACTGGCTAGGGGGAATGGGGATCATTGTGCTTTCGTTGGCGATCCTCCCCTTGTTGGGAGCAGGGGGGATGCAGTTATTCCGGGCGGAAGTCCCTGGTCCGACCAAGGATCGTTTGAAGCCACGGATTAAAGATACGGCGATCTCGTTATCGAAGGTGTATATTTTTCTGACCCTGGCCCAAACGATCGCGTTAATGTTTTGTGGGATGAATCTTTATGATGCCCTCTGTCATACTTTTGGGACCGTGGCGACGGGTGGTTTTTCACCGCATGCATCCAGCGTAGGCGGTTTTGACAGTGTGGCGGTGAATCTCGTCATTACTTTTTTCATGTTGGTTGCGGGGATCAATTTTGCACTCCATTATCGTTTAATCCAGGGAGATTGGAGGGGGTATTTTCGCAATGGAGAATGCCGGACGTATTTGTTAATGTTGGGAACGGCTTTTTTGATTCTGAGTTTGTTGGTGGGTATAAGTAATGTCGAGGGGGGATGGGGAAATGCGATCAACCATGCCCTTTTTCAAGCCGTCTCGATTATGACGACAACGGGCTATGGGACCGCGGATTATGAGCAATGGCCAGCGATGGCGATGATGCTTCTGTTTTTTCTGATGTTTGTGGGGGGATGCGCCGGCTCGACCGGAGGAGGGATGAAAGTGATTCGCATCGTGTTGTTGGGGAAAATCGCTTACCGGGAGATGTATCGACTGTTGTACCCCACAGCCGTGGTGATGATCAAGCAAGATGGCAAGACGGTGCCGGAGCGGGTGATCAATGCGATTTGCGGATTTTTTATTTTGGCGATGATGGTTTTTATCATCTCTGCGCTTTTGTTATCTTATTACGGAATTGATTATGTAACGGCGATGGGTGCCACGGCCGCGTGTCTTTTCAATATTGGGCCGGGATTGGGGCTCGTCGGGCCCACCGATCATTACGCCGGGCTTCCCGTATTGGTGAAGTGGTGGTTATCGTTTTGTATGATCATTGGACGATTGGAATTTTATTCTATCTTGATTCTTACAGCCCCAGATTTTTGGCGACGCTGACTGTTCTTCATCAAAGAAAGCGAGGTTTTTTCTTTTATGCAAAATGGTTTGATCCAAGGGATACCTGTGGTTCTTTCCGGCCCTTCTGGGGTGGGAAAAGGTACGGTGGCTGCCCGTGTATTAGAGAAGATGCCAGGATTAACGCGTTCCGTATCGATGACGACGCGTCCTCCGCGTCCTGGTGAGAAAGATCAGGTGGATTATTTCTTTGTGACGAAAGAGGCCTTTGAAGAAGCGATCGAGAAGAATGAGTTGGTGGAATGGGCGAAGGTGTATCATCATTACTATGGGACGCCGACATTTTTTTTGAAAGATCAATTTGAAGAAGGGCAGGATGTGCTCTTAGTGATCGATGTCCAAGGCGCCGCAGCCATACGCACCCTCTATGAGGATAGTTTACTGATCTATATGGTGCCACCAACCTTGGAAGAATTGACCAAGCGGTTGTTTTCCCGGGCAAAAGGGGAAGGGGATGATCTGGATTATCGATATGGGGAAGCATTGCGTGAAATGCAATTTATTGGTATGTATGATTATGTGGTCGTTAATGATAATCCAGAGCGGGCGGCCGAGGATCTTCGTATGATTATTCAGGCGGATCGGCTACGGGAAGGCCGCATGGAACCTTTTCTGCGCAAGGCGGGTCTGTTGGGAGAAAAGAGGAATGAGTGAAACGCTATTACTCTATTATTCCGATCGTTTTAAAGAGCATGAGACCGGCTCTCATCCCGAAAGTGCGGAGCGGATGGATGCGATGGCCAACGCACTGCGGGAAGAGGATCTGTCGATAACATGGCGATCCCCCCGGATGGCCACGCGGGAAGAACTTTCGCTGGTGCATCGTGAGGAGCATATCGCCAAGATCGAATCCCTGGCTGAAAAGGGGGGAGGTTATGCGGACCCTGATACGGTCGTGAGTCCCGCCTCGTTCGAAATCGGGAGTCTCTCGGCAGGAGCGGGGTTCGCGGCGGTGGATAGCGTATGCGGAGGAGAAGGGAGGCGGGCGTTTGTGGTATCGCGCCCCCCCGGGCATCATGCGCTACCCCAGCGCGCCATGGGGTTTTGTCTTTTCAATAATATCGCCCTTGCGGCGCGCTATGCACAAACAAAGTATGATGTAAAGAATGTGATGATCGTGGATTTTGATGTCCACCATGGGAATGGAACTCAGGATTGTTTCTATGAAGAGGCCTCGGTGTTTTTTCTTTCCACCCACCAGCATCCCCATTATCCCGGAACAGGGATGAAAGAGGAACGAGGAAAAGGAGAAGGGGAAGGTTATACAATGAATTTACCGTATCCACCCGCGACCGAGCCGGAAACGATAGTTAATGCAATTCAAGATCATTTAGGCCAGATAGCGGCCACATTTCGTCCTGAACTGGTTTTGATCTCTGCGGGGTTTGATGGGCATGAGAAAGATCCCTTAGGCAATTGGCTGTTACGGGAACCGCATTACCAGCAGATAACAAAAATAATCCTCGATTTTGCTCAAACCCATTGCGGCGGTAAGATAATTTCTTTTCTGGAAGGGGGATACAATCTAACCTCGCTCGCCGAATCGGCCTGTGCCCACGCACGGGCCATGACCGGGGACTCGTAAGGATGGAGGGGGTTGATTTTTAGTTGATTTTTGTGCGATAGTTACGGCATGCGTAATGTAAAATGGAGGTAAAAGTTCATGTATAGAACAATTGGAATTTGTTTGATGGGCGTGTGGGTGTTGAGTTTTTCGGCCTGGGGTCAATCCGGGATGCTGGACGCGCTCGCCGTAAAGAAAGACTTTGAAAGCAAACGTATTTCCAGTTTTGACCGGACTGGAGCGAATGAGGACCGGTTAACGATTGAGGCCGGAGAAACGGAGACGATTGCGGAGATCGAAGGGGCGGGGATTATTAAACATATTTGGGTTACGATCGCTCATTCCGATCAAATGTACCGAAGGAATATGGTGCTGCGAATGTATTGGGATGGGGAAGAAGATCCCAGCGTGGAATCTCCCATCGGGGACTTTTTTGGTCAGGGATGGGGAGAGGAATATCTCTTTCATTCGATGCCCCTGGCGGCGGCCCCTAGCCAAGGGCGGGCGCTGAATTGTTATTTTCCAATGCCGTTCTCGGAGGGAGCGAAAATCACGGTGGAAAATCAATCGGATAAGAAATGCGATGCCTTTTATTACTATATTGACTATGAAGCGCATGAAAGTATACCCGAAGAGATGTATCGCTTTCATGCGTGGTGGAACCGGGAACTTACCCGTCCCTGGAAAGGGGATGAAAACGAGTGGAACACTCTACGGAAACCGGCGGATGAGAACCCCACCGATGCGCATAATTACCTGATTATGGAAGCGGAAGGCGCGGGGCATTTTGTGGGAGTAAACTATTATGTGGATTGTCCCACGCCCATGTGGTATGGCGAGGGGGATGATATGTGGAAGATCGATGGGGAGGACTGGCCCTTTTCATTACATGGAACCGGGACGGAAGATTTCTTTAATTCTTCGTGGTGTCCGAAGGAAGTGTATCAGCACCCCTTCTTTGGCTACCCCCGGGTGAATGACAATATCGGGTGGTTTGGACGGACACATTGCTATCGGTTTATGATCCAAGATCCAATCGTGTTTAAGGAAAGTTTGCGGGGAAGTATAGAGCATGGGCATGCGAATAGTTTAACCCTCGATATTTGCACCGTGGCTTATTGGTATCAAAAGGAACCGCACAAGGTGTTTCCGGAGCTGCCGGAGAAAGAGGAGCGTCAACCGATGCCCCACATTGGAGTGGCCGAAATCCACCGCTGGCGGGATGCATGGCGGGAAAAGCTGGGCGGCGGTGTCTTATGGGGGCATGAACGCGAAGAGGATTAAAAAAACTATTGAGACGAGCGAAAGAAGGCCGGGGAAACTCGGCCTTCTTTTATGGCTCATCACGAAATTGAGTGCTTTTTTGGATCCATATAAATTGGAAATAGCCATGGTTCTCACTTTAGGGTCATCTCATTTTTCCTTTCAATGCCTCACAATGTATTCAAATACAGGATGAACCTTTTTTATGTGCCGTTCCCTGGTTGGAATGTAGCTGGTAGGATGAAATTTTTGAGAAACGAATCGTTCTTTATTCGTTCTGTTGATGAATGTGGGTGATCCGTTACAATGCGTAAAAAAAATAGATTGAGGGTGATCGGTTATGAAATTGCGTTCATTGGTGAAGGAGATTGAGAAGATCGTGCCCAAGGATTGGGCGATGCCCAAGGACCCCATTGGTTTGCAGATTGGTGATGGGGAGAAGAAGATTGAGCGGGTGATGGTCGGGTTAGAAGTAAGTAGGGAGCTTTTGAAGAAGGCGAAGAATCGTAAAGCCGATATGCTGTTAGTGCATCATCCCTTGATTTATTTTCCTCTTACGAAGTTGATCCAAAGTGATCCGGTACAGAGGTTGGTGCGGCAGATCGTGCAAAGAGAGATGGCGCTCTATGCGATGCATACCAACTTTGATCTGCATCCCGAAGGGATGGGGAAAGTGTGGGCGCAGAAGCTGGGGTGTATGAAGATTACGCCGCTGAGTGCAAAACCCCAGGCCAATCAGTTGAAGATCGTCACCTTTGTGACGCCGGAGCACACGGATGGGCTGCGGGCGGCGTTATCGAAAGCTGGAGCGGGCATCGTGGGGGACTATGAGCAGTGTTCGTTTACCTTGCGGGGTGAGGGAACGTTTTTTGGGACCGAGGGAACGAGTCCCTATGTAGGCCAAGCGGGGAGTTTGGAAAAAGAAGAGGAAGAACGGGTGGAGATGGTGCTGCCGCGGGCGAAGAAGCAGGCGGTGGTCAAGGCGCTTTTTGAAACGCATCCCTATGAAGAGCCGGCCTATGATTTATATCCCCTGGAGGATGTGCGAGATGTGAGCCAGGCGGTGTGGATCGGTGAATTTCGCAATAAATTAACGTGGAAAACCTTCAAGACAAAAGTGTTTAAGAGCCTGCCTTGGCAGCCTACGCTGCAAAGTGTACAACCCAATAAGCGCAAGCAAATCAAGCGTATTGCGATTTCTACGGGCAGCGGGGATGGTGTGCTGCCGATTGTGGCCGGGCTAGATGTCGACGCGTATTTGACTGGAGAGCTGGGCTATCACCTTATGTGGGAAGCCAATGAAATGGGATTGAATGTGTTGTTGGCGGGACATGGAGCGAGTGAGTCTTTGTTTGCAGAGACGGTGATTCCCTTACTAAAAGAAAACATTAAGGACGTCAGCTGGCAAGCGGAGAATTGAGGAGGATTACTTGATAGCAGCGACCATGAGGGTGAAGTCGTCTGCGCGTTGATGACCATCGCGGAAGATTTCTGTATTTTGGTAAATGGTTTGTACGATGATTTCGGTGGAAACATTGGCGCTTTCGAAAAAGGTTTGTTTGAGCCGTACTTCGCCGAAGAAATCTTTTTCCTCGTTGATGACATCGGTCACTCCATCGGTAAATAAGAGCAATTTATCGCCTGGGTTGAGGTGGATTTGCTGTTGATGGTAGGATTGATTTTCGAAGGTGCGGAGGGGGAAGCCGCTATCGGTTTGGAGTAGATTCACCTCCTGCTGGGGGGCGCAGTAGTGCATCATGGGATTGTGGCCTGCTGAGGCGTAGGTCATTTCCATCGTTTCGAGATTTAGCACTGCGTAGAACATGGTGACGAAGTGATTGGAGGAGAGGTGATGATTTAACTTTTCGTTGATGATCAATAAGGCATCGTTGGGTTGGGTACAATCTTTGGCGAATTCTTTGACCGCCATTTGGGTTAAGGCCATCACCACGGCGGCGGACATGCCATGGCCGGCGACATCGGCCATAACGAAGCCCCAGTGGTGTTCGTCAATTTCGATGACATCGTAGTAATCGCCGCCGGCGTGGACGGAAGGTTTGTAAAAGGCGGCCAGGTCCAAACGGGGATGGAAGGGGAATTGTTTGGGAAGGAAGGAGCGTTGAATTTGGCCGACCAGGCTGATTTCCCGTTGGATGAGTTGGTGGGCTTTTTCGAGGCGGTCATGGGCTTCGCGCAGGTTGGATTGGAGATCGCTAAGGCGAAGCAGGCCGCGAACCCGAGCGAGTAATTCTTTTTGGGAAGGGGGTTTGGAGAGGAAATCATCGGCACCGCTGTCTAATCCCTCGACTTTGTTATCCACGTGGTCGAGGGCGGTGAGGAGGATGACAGGAATAAACAGACCTTGTTGGGAGGCATAGTTTTTGATCTCGCGACAAATGTCATAGCCGTTGTGATGGGGCATGATCACATCCATGATCACTAAATCCGGGCGTTGCTGGCGTACGATGTCCATGACGCGATCCGTAGACATTTCGAGCAGCACTTCATAATGTTCGCTTTCCAAAAGTTCTTTGACTTGGAAGCAGAATACACGGGAGTCATCAACGACGAGAATCTTATGCGGTTGCTTGATTGAGATCATGGTGTTATAGCCTTCACATCGTTAGAGATGTTATCCGGAGTGGAGAGGCTATTTGTGCCGCCATCCGAACCGAAGAGCGCCGAGAGAACGCCGTATGTTATGAAGCATAACTTTGTGATGATCGCTCAACCCAACATCACCATACTTCGAAACCAATCATACATTGCAAATGTTATTCTTATTCCAAGACACACGTAAGCTTTCAAGCCGAAAATACGAAACATAAAACATTTTACTTATGAATTGTATAGAATGGCTATCATATATGTATCGACCATGCAAAATAGAATCTTTAACAAAACTCCTCCTTTGTCTACTCAGAAGACATGGGAGGACTAATCGTGATTTCTCGGCGTTCGAGTTGATCGATCGTACGACAAAATTCCACAAAAGCAGGATAGCGTTCGGGGGATATTTCTTGAGGTGGAAGTAAAAGGGAGCGTCGTACGAGGATGGAGTTGCCTTCCCATTCGTAGAATGTGGAGTAGTAGCCGAATTCGTTGATAATGAGAGAATTCTCGGGGAGGATGATTTGGGCGCCGGCCTCGATCCACTCGGTCATATCAAAGCGTGCCTGAAAGGGGCTGCGTATGGGGCTATTCTCGAAAACCATGGGGGATTCACGGGTGGATTCGGTGACAAAGTTCGAGGTTTGGGCTTCGGTGAGGATGGGGCGGAGGGTTAATTTCGAGCGGCTTCCTTGTTTGACGAGGTCGGGGACTTTGGCCACGAAATGAAGTTGGGGCGGTTGGTTTAAGTCTTCGAGCGCGTCGAATTCATAGGATTGAATTTGGATACCGGAAAAGTCACGCGAGAGTTGGGAGTCGGCAAGGCGTTTTTCTACTTCGGGATTGGTGAGGGCTTCGCGGACTTGCTTGTCGTAGAGGATGTCATAGGTATAGCGTCCTTCAAGATTAGCGGAACGGTCGGATAAAACTTGGGCTTCGACTTGGCGACGTAAGAGGCCTGCTTCCCAGAGATGGGAGCGCAGGGGTTCGAAGTAAGGCGTGGGGGTGTCGTAGACAAAGAGGACCATTTTTTCGACCATGGGGTCGATGTTGTTGAGAGGGGCGAAGCGGCTGGTGAAGTCGGCGGCGAGGCGTTCGGGGATGCCCTCTTGCTCTGGAATGACAAGCATGGTATGGCCGGGATAGTTTGGGTATGGCAATGGGGGGAAGCCGTCTTGTTTGTCGTTTTCCAGGGCATGAGCCAAATGAGAGTCAACATCGCCTAAGCGTAAGAGATGCCGCATCAAGCGAATTTTTTGGTAGCGGCCGCCGGCACGAAGTTCGACGGTATCGGCGGTGGTGCGTCCCCCGCTCGAGTCTTCGATGTTCTCTTGAATCCAGCGATAGAGGTTATGGACAAAGTCTTCGGGATTTTCGGCGTCTTGGAGTAAGGATTGCGCCAGGTCATGAACGGCTTGGGAGGTTTCTTCGTAGCCGTAGAGGGTGGCGCGTTGGCGTTCGGCAAAAGTTAGCCAATCGGGGCAGGTGGTCCATTGGATGGAGGGGACGCGTTCGGCGAGATGGGGGCCGAAGCGTTCTTCTTTGAGGCCATCCTGCATGCGGTTTTCCCATTGGTAGATGGTTTGGTTGTTCTGTTGAGTTATTTCCGGTTCGAAGTCGGTGGGATTGGCGGCCAGGTGAAGGGTGGCGCCTTCATGTTGGACGATGGTCATCTTGGAGAGTTGCATGGGGTCATCGTCAGCGCCGAAGTAATAGCCGCCGGAAGTGACATTCACGCCGGGATCGTCGCGGCCTCCGCGTTGGAGGTAGGCATATTCCACGATGGAGCCGACTTCAACGCTGTACATGGAGAGGGATTGTTTTCCGCTTAAATCCTGGACATCGGAGACAGCCCATTCGGTACCATCGGGGGCGATGGTACGGGCTTCGATGATTTCGATGTTGTCCCCCTGGGGAATGACCACTTCAGCCCATTTGCGCTTGCCTTCTTGGTTCATGATTTTCATGGCTTGGTGGATGTATTGGTCGTGGGTGCCATCTTCGTAAAGTTCCATGACCATGATGTCCAAGAGATACACGACGGAGGCGCGAGAGTCTTCCCATTTCTCAGATTTGGAGATATCGATATCGTCCAGTTGGACGTCATATTTCATGTAAGAGAAATCATTTTTGTCGGTGACATCGCGTAAGAAGTGGAAGGGTTTTTGGCGCGTGGGTTTACGTTGATAGAGAGAAGTGAAAATTTCTTCGGCTTCTTCTTTTTGTTGCAGGGAATAGGCGAGGGAGGCTTTCCATTCTTCGATTTGAGGATGATTGGGAAAGCGATCTTGCAATTCCTCATACCAATCCAGGGCTGGTTGAAACTGTCCCAGGTTTTCCAAGAGATTGCCGCGCATGAGGGCGTAGCGGGTTTCGTAGGGGTGCATTTTGTTGGCGCGGCGGAGGAGTTCATCCACGTCCATTTTTTCCATGACCTCATCGGGAAAGCGCAAGGCTTTTTCGAGGAAAGGGGTATAAGCGGGGAAAATATCCAGGGCTTGGGTAATGGCATCGACCGCGTAGGTAACATTTTTGTTGCCATCATAGAAGCTGATCAAATGCCTCAGGAGTTCAAAGGAAGGGAGAAAAACCTCATCGCGAGAAAGAAGATCTTGGAGGAGGGGGGGTTCTTGTTCAGAAGAAATAGAATCATCCAGAGCCTTGAGGTATTCGCGGGCGGCTTCGAGGACGAATTGCTTTTTGCTATAGAGTCCACCGTAGGCATAATGGAGAGCGCCCGGGTAGCCTTGTTCCATCACTTCGGGATGCTCATTGATGTGCTCATTGATCAGGTCAAGTGCTTGGTCGGTTTGGTCGCGATCCATGTAGTAGGTGAGTAAACCGATAAGAGCGCCGCGGCATTGGGGATCAAGATCCAAGGCGCGTTGGTAAGCGTTTTCCGCATTTTTTTGGAAGCGGGCGGTGGACGAAGAACGAACCTTGGCGTGGCGGAGATTGGCGTCGCCTTGCCATTCATGGGCAAGTGAGCCATCGGGAGCGAGTTCGATGGCTTCTTCGAGCACGTCTTTGACCTGGTCATAATTGCGGCGGTCGAGGTGCCAGATGGCCATCATTAAATGGTTTTGGAATGGATTCGCGTTTTCTTGGAGAAAGGCAAAATTGGGTTGATAGGAATCGCGAGTGAGATCGGGGGCGGCTTGTTCAAAGGGCTTGAGGGGATATTGGGACATCTCTTGCAGGTCAAAGGGGACGCTGCGAATGGGGAGAGGTTGATCCTCTTGGGACTGGATTTTGGCACGCAGCCACCAGGAGCGATGTTGGCGGGATTTGAGTACTAGGAGATTTTTGCCTTTGTTGAGAGAGATGGGTACACTCACGACGCGGCGAGTGTCGAGACGTAGATGCGATTTTTCGGCAAGGGGTTCCCCGTTCCACCATAGGCGAAAATCGGAGGGGGAGTGGATGGTAAGTAAGGCTTCGGTGTCTTCATCCGACTCAATAACATTTAGAGCATAGGCCACGCCGGTGGAGGGATTGAGTAAGCCATCGAAGTCCAGCATTCCATTGCAGTCGGTGTATTTCATGGGATGGAAGGAGACTTCCTGCTGCCAACCGGAATAGTTTTCTTTCCACTCGATTTCGGGGCCAAAGGGGCGGAAAAAGTCAGAAGCGCCAAAACGGCCAAAGGGGCCGGCGAGGTTCCAGTGGTCGATGAGGATGCCGGCCTTACGGGCGGCCTGGCCGGAGCGGTTATCCAGGAGCATATCGAGGGTCTCGGCGCGTTCATATTCCAACCATTGGCGGTGGGGATGGGGGATTTCTTGTTTTAGGGCGTGATCGAAGACTTCGAGACGTTCCTCGGGGGTCCAACCATGCAGAGGCGACATGCCCCCGAAAGCGAGATAGGTGCTCAGGTAGGGGCTGCTGGAATAGTTGCGAATCAAGCGGGCAAGATGCTTCGCCATCGCAGGATAGTCGCCTTTGGCGGCGGCACAGAGAAGAAGGCCGCGGAGGGCTTCTTCGGCGTGATCTTCCTGGTGTAATTGAGAGAATTGGGTTTGGGCTTCCTCGTAGTGGCTGTCTTGGAAGGCTTGCCAGGCTTCGTCGAGAGAAGCGGCGTGGGTGAGATTCAGGGAAAACAGGCCGAGGAAAACGAGAGAGAGACTTAACGATATATAGCGAATATTCATTATTTCATCTCCACAGTCATTTTTTCGTCTTGGTGTAGATCAACCAAACGGCAGAATTCACGAAAGTCGGGGTAATCCTCTTTCGCGACTCGAACCGGTTTGAAGATAATGGTTTCTTCGATGGAAACGGTATCGTCTTCGAGTTGAGAAGTGCGGGTGTAGGAACCGAACTCCGTTTCAAGGGTCTGATCGGGGGGGAGATCCACATCGGCAAAGTCTGGGGGTAGCGTGATTCGGTTAATGTTGGTGCGAGTGGAAGGATAATTCAAGACCAGATCATACTCCCGTTCGGAGAGTTGCGCGTACCGTTGGGAGAAGGACTCTTCAAAAAGAGTGGAGGGGACGGAGAGGGTCTTGTCCCGTTTGGTGGCAAATTGGGGGAGGGTCATTTCGTAGTACAAGTTTTCGGGGGTATCGTAATGATCCAGGTCCGAGATTTGAATGTTGGAGGACTCTGAGCCGGGGAATTGGTTCGAGAGAACTTGGTCGATACGTTCTTTGGCCTTGGCTTGGTTTTCGTACGTATTGCGAACGACAGGATTGAACAAGCCATTGAATTCGGCGGAACGAGAACCTTCAGCGTTGCCCTCAGGGTCTAGTTTGAGGACGGTGGTATAGGTGCCGCCGTTCTCTTCAGGCGTAGAATGAGGAATGCGTTTAAAGAAGGAGTCACCGCCGGGTTTGACGATCAGCGTATTGGCGCCGGCGTCGGCGGCGGGGAGTTCGTCGGCCCCGTAAAAAGTGGCGGTGCCATCGATCCAGCGTTCTTTGCCATCGACATCAGGGAGGTAGTAGATGGCGTGGTTGAACATGCCCAGCATGGGGAGTTCGTAATCGAATTCGCCCAAGTGAGTGGTGCGGATAATGACGAAGTAGGCCTCAATGCCGGCTTCTTTTAGCATGGCCATGGCCAGCAGGGCTTTATCTTTACAGTCGCCATATTGGGCATTACACACTTGATCGACCTTGTGGGGTTTATAGCCATATATTCCAAACTCAAGGCCGAGGTAACGAACTTTAGTATTCACCCAGGCGTTGATGGCTTTGACTTTATCCCAATCGGAAAGTTCATCTTCTATGTCATAGCCATTTTCGGCTTTGTATTCTTCGAGTACTTGTTGGGTTTTTTGTTTGACAACCGGGCCGGAGACAAACTGGTCTTTGACCAGGTTCCAGTACCAGTCGGTCATCTCATCCCAGGTTTGGAAGGTAGAAACTTTGATATAGGGGATAATCTCACTGGCAAAGGGCATGAGTGGTTCTTCCGGCAAGTTGGGAATTTCGTGGAAAGTCCAGTGGTAGATTCGTTGGTCATCGTTTTCGGTGATTTCGGGTTCCGAGTTGAAATCTTCCGGGGATTGGTTGAGCGATTCGGGGTAATTGGGGGGGATATATTTCCAGTAGAAATCCCGGGAATCGGGGGTCAATAAAACAAATTCGGTTTGCACCAGGGGTTCCATTTGAGTATCACCGACGTAGAAAATATGGCCGAAGTAATCGGCGTAGATATTTTCGCGGGTTTTTTTCTTTTCGTACTCAACTTCGATGGTGCAGCCTTTTTCAAGGCTGGGGAAACGCAGGATGGCAACGTTGTAATCTCCATACAAGCGCCGGGCAGCGTCTGCTTCGGAGGCGGTGCTGCGGCGTTCAGGAGCGGGAGCATCGACGAAAGTACCATCAGGTTTCCAGACGCGGGCACGGGTGATGCGGACTTTTTCGCGGTCACCTTGGTAGTAGATGCCGCGTGCTTGATGCATTTTGACGCCGGAATCGGTCAAGACTTTGACGACATCACGGACGGTTTCGCTGGCGTTACCGTTGGAATGGACTTTGATGATCTCTTGGTGTTGGAGGGTAACATAATTGGCTTCGGATAAATCGAGGCTTTCGGGAATTTCGATCGACTGCCAGGGCTTCAGGTAGGGGGTGGCGTAATCATCGACTTCGGGTTGGAGATAGTCTTGATATTCCAGACACCAGGGATCGGAGGGTTTGCTATTCAGGGCTTCTTGGAGAGAGCGAAGGGCTTCGAGATCATTGCCCATGTTATGATAAGCGATAGCGGCGAGCTTGTGTAATTGGAAATTATCGGGAGAAAGGATCAAGCCTTGGTTAAGGAGTTCGAGGGCTTTTTGATAGTTGCCGCGTGATTGTTCATACTGCACCTGATCGATTAGGCCGGCGAGGGAGAAGGGATCGAGTTTCTGTTCATGGTCCATGAGTTGTTGGAAAGCCTCTTCCCTGCCCTTGCGTAAGGCATAATTGCGGAGGGTGGAAAGGGCTTTGTTGTTGGTTTGGTCTTCTTCGAGAATTTCTTGGGCGACCTCGTGAAGTTGCTGATCGGTCAAGCGGTAGGAGCCGTGTTCGAGCAGGAGCCGCTTGGCTTTCAAGCCGCCTTTCCCTTCATCGATTAAGGATTCGAGAATATCAATGGCGGCTTCGCGTAGATCATTTCGGTAAAGGAGGCCGGCTTTTTCCATCAGGGCTTGGGGAGGAACGCCCAGATAGCGTTCGTATTTTTTTATGAGTTCCAAGCCTTTGGTGGCATAGGAGGAGGCGCGGTAATAGCTTAAAAGACTCAGATAGGAAGCGAGATCTTCGGGGTCCATGTCCAAGGCTTTTTGGTAGGCCAAACGGCGGCGATTGTCTTGTTGTTCGACATCGCCCAGGAGGCGGAGTAAAAAGGGGTTGCCTTGGAAGAGCGAGTTGAGTTGGGAGATAATCGTGCTTGAGATTTGGTCGGTTTCATCGGCGACATCGAAGGCTTCAAGCAAAAGAACATAGAAAACCAAGTATTGGGGATTATCGGTTTCTGATTCGCTCAAGACTTTTAGTTGTTGAAGGGCGATGGGTTCTTGGTTAAAGTCCACCGGTTTCTCTTGGTCAGGGGCCGGGGTATGAGAAGTGAGATCCGGTTCTTGAGGGCCTTTGCTGTCGATCCATTCCACTTGTTCTGGGTCATCAGGAATGGCGCGAACATAAGCGCCGTATTTCCCCTTTTCGCCTGAAGAGAGTTTGAGGAGAAGCGTATTGAGTCCTTTGGAAAGGCGCACGTTGACGTTGACCTGGTCCGGGGTGGGACTATGGTAGCGAACCATATCAGAGATGAGTTGGCCATTATGCCAGGCTTTCAAGGCGCCTGCGTGGCCAAAAGTGAAGGTACAGTTTTGGTCTTCTTCGGAGTGGAAAGCGGTTACGAGATAGGTGCTGGATTCGCGGGAGGGGGCGGTCAGGGTATGTAAATCAATATAGCCGTCATAGGGATCGATGGACACTGGGCGCCAAAAAACGGTGCGATGGCGGCCCTCGTAGGTGGCGTTCAGGTTGAGGTTCTGCTCGACGCCGTACACTTGGTTATGGCCTCTTTTTTCGTTGTTATCGAAGGGGCCGCAATACCAGAAGGAGGTGATAAAGTTGAGTGATTGGTAGGCCTGTTCGGCCTCTTGCCATTTTCCCAAGCGTTTGAATAGATCCGCGCGGATGAATTGCGCCCGGGAGCGAACGTGGTCAGGCAGATCCTCTTGTTCGAGAAGGTGATTTAAGGTTTGCAGGGTACGTTGGGCGTCTTCCCGGCTGCTGACTTTGTTGTGAGCCTGGAAAAGGATGAGGGTGGCGAGGGGATGGTCGGGGGCGGGTTCGATGGCCTGGAGGAGAGGTTCCAGGGGGTCATCCTCGGTGACCCGGCTGGGATAGAGCATGCCCAAGCCTGCGTGGGCGAGGACATCTTGGGGATTGTCTTTGACAATGCCTTTGAAGCCATCGATAGCGCCGTCCATATCCCCGCGGCGGATGAGGTTGCGCCAGACTTCATCACTAGAACTGGAGGGAAAAGCGAGCGGTGGGGTCAAAGCAAGCAAAAAGGCTATCCATAAGAAAAGAATGCGCTTCTGTGTATTCAAACTGGTTCTGCTCATTATATCTCCTAAAGAAAGGTAATAAATCGATGCATGAAACCCTCGCGATGGAGACTTTCTCTTAATTATAACGAATTCTGTCATCGTTAAAGAGAATACAACAGTTAGGCCCGGATTACGAGGGTAAAGATTACATTGTCATTTAAACCCTAAACGATTGAAAGTATGATAAGGAAACATCTTTTTTTTACAGTAGGAGATATGAGAATGGCAAGTCATAAACTCATGGCGACAATACTGCAAGGGGCCTGGCTGCTGATGGTGGGGCTGGCTGCTTTTGGAGAAGAGAAAACCGTATTTCAAACCGCGCGGCCCTGGATACCAGCATTGGATCTGCGCTCCGATGTGGCGATTGTGTATGGAGTTAATCCAAGTTTTGGTGAGCGAGTGCAAAGTTGGCGTGAGCGGGGATACGGGATTCATATGATGACTGGAGTCGCCTGGGGAGGCTATCAAGAATATATCAATGGGGAATTTGATGGGGAGAATCATATGGATGAAGGGCAGGTGGAGCGTGGTGGGGAAATGATCATGCATGGCCCCGGGGTGCCCTATATGGTGCCCAGCGAGAGTTATATCGAGTATTTGAAGAGTTTGATTCGACGTGCGATCGATGAAGGGGTGAGCGCGATTCATCTGGAGGAGCCGGAATTTTGGAACCGGGCGGGCTATAGTGAGGGATTTAAGCGTGAGTGGGAAGCGTATTATGAGGAAGCCTGGCAGCCGCAGCATCAATCTCCGGAAGCGACCTATCGATCGGCGAAGCTGAAGTATCATTTGTATTTTCGCGCGTTGAAGAAGTTGTTTTTGTATGCCAAAGAATATAGTGAATCCAAAGGACAGCGGGTGGAATGTTATGTGCCTACCCATACGTTGATCAATTACTCGGCGTGGCAAATTGTGAGCCCAGAATCAAGCCTGGCCGATTTACCAGGCATGGATGGGTATATCGCGCAGGTGTGGACAGGGACCGCGCGTACGCCGGTTATTTATCAGGGGGTGGAGAGAGAGCGGACTTTTGAGAATGCATTTTTGGAATACGGCTCGATGGTGGCAATGACAGAGCCCACCGATCGGCGCGTGTATTTTTTGACTGACCCGATTGAGGATAATCCCAATCACACGTGGGAGGATTATAAGAAGAACTACGAGGCGACTTTTACGGCTCAGCTTTTGTACCCAAGCATTGCCCATTATGAAGTGATGCCTTGGCCAAGCCGTATTTTTACGGGAACGTATCCCAAGGAGGGGACGAGTGAGCGGCAAGGGATTCCCGCGCCTTATGCGACGGAAATCCTGACGCTGATTAATGCGCTGAATGAGATGCCCGAGTCGAGTAACAAGATTCCCGGGACTCAGGGAATCGGAGTGCTTTTGTCGGATACGATGATGTTTCAACGCTTTCCCACTCATGAGGATTATACCGATCCGCGTTTGTCGAATTTTTACGGGATGGCTTTGCCGCTGATCAAGCGGGGGGTGCCGGTGAAGTTGGTGCAGATGGAGAATTTGCTGCAAGAGAATACCTTGGAGGAGATTGATGTACTGATTATGAGCTATGCGAATATGAAGCCCTTGCAGGCTGAGTATCACCAGCGGATTGGGGATTGGGTGAAAAACGGGGGCGGATTGATTTATATAGGGCGTGATGACGATTCTTTTCAAAGGATTCGCGAATGGTGGAATCAAGGGGAGTATGATTACCAAGCACCCTCGCAACACTTATTCGACATTCTTGGGGTGGAAGAAAAAGAGCAAGCGGTGAACTGTGGAGATGGGGTGGTGTTCATCCAGCGGATGGATCCCAAAGAGTTGGTGATGGATCAGGGGAATGCGGGCTTGCTAAGCCGCTGGGCGGCCTCTTGTTTGCGACGGTTGAAGGATCAAGGAGCTTCGGTGGATGTATGGAAGACGAAAAACCACTTTCATTTACGGCGCGGTGCGTATGACATCGTGGCGGTGTTTGATGAAAGCGTGAGTGAGAAAAGTTATTCTGTGGAGGGGCCGGTGATTGATTTGTTTGACCCTGGGCTGAGGGTGTATGAAGAAAAAAGCATTGAGCCCGATCAGCGTGCCTTTTTGTTGAATTTGAATCGAGTGGAGAAGGAACCGCCTTGTCTTTTGGCCTCGGCGTCGCGGGCTTCTGAGATACATCAGGATGAGAAACGCTTTCGCTTGACGATGAAAGGGCCAGCGGAAACCCAAGGGATCGCGCGGTTCTTGTTAGAGAGAAAGCCGGAAAAGACGCAGGCCAGCGTGGCCGATGGCCGCCGGATTGAGTTGGCGCCGGCGTGGGATGAAGAGACGAAAACTTTGCTGGTACGGTATCCCAACCATCCTGACGGGGTGGAGATTGTAATCGAACGAACGGTAACAAGCGAGGTGAAATGATGAAGAAAGTAAGTAGGCTGCTGGTCGTGGTTGGCTTGATAGGAATGCTTGTTCAAGGAGGAGCGGAAGAGCTGGCTCCCCGTATTGAGCTTGATCAGGTTCAGGTTGGGGGAGAGATCGGACGGCGGATCGATATTACGATTGATAATAATATACATCAAATCGATATCGAAAATGATTTTCTTAAGCCGTTTCAGGAACGAGAACGCCAAGGGGGATATATCGGTTTGGGGAAATTTATCGATAGTTTGGTGCGATTGGCGGCGTATCGACCCGAGGAAAAACTTGTTAACTTAAAGAATTGGGTAATCGAGGAAACAATTCAAACCCAGGAAGAAGATGGGTATATCGGCCTGTTCGAGCCGGAGGCGCGGATGTGGAAGTTGTGGGATATCCATGAGATGGCGTATATCGTGAATGGGCTGGTGTCGGATTATCGTTTTTTTGGGACGGAAGCCTCGCTTGAGTCGGGGTGTGCACTTATGGATTATATTATTCGGCGCTGGGAAGCGAACCCGGAAGGATTAGAGAACATCAGCATTACTGTTTTTATGGCGGTGACGGGGTTGGAAGAGACGTTGCTGATGTTGTATGAGCATACGGGTGAAGAGCGTTATGTGGATTTTTGTCGGGATTTCCGGAAGCTGCCGGAGTGGGATTATCCTATTGTGCAAGGACGATGGGGGAAGATTGGAGGACACGCTTATGCCTTTCTTCATCGCTGCCTGGCGCAACTTCGCTTGCATCAAATGGAAGCAGAAGAAGGTTTGCGAGAGCAAACCGAGAGGGTGATTGATTTTCTAAGGCGCCAAGATGGGCTGCTGATTAATGGGGTATGCAGTCAACATGAATGCTGGCATGACACCCAGGATGGGACAGAAGGCTTGGGGGAAACCTGTGCGACGGCTTATCTCATTCGGGTGTTGGACGAATTGATCCGTATGGATGGGGAGTCGATCTACGGGGATATGATGGAACGATCAATTTATAACGGGCTCTTTGCGGCGCAGTCGCCTGATGGGCGGCGGCTGCGGTATTATGTGCCGTTTGAGGGGGAACGAGAGTATTTTCATGGGGATACCTATTGTTGTCCCTGTAACTACCGGCGGATTATCGCGGAATTGCCATCCATGGTGTATTACCGTATGGGCGAGGGGCTGGCGGTGAATTTGTTTACGTCCTCCAAGGGGGAACTGCGCTTGGCTGATGGGACGAAAGTAGAGATTCAGCAGGAGACGGATTATCCCAATCGTGGGGTGATTAATCTTCTCGTGGAAGCGGAAGAGGAGAAGGCGTTTCCGCTTTACGTACGGATCCCCCGGTGGTGTAAAGAAGGGCGGATTACTTTTGAGGATGGCACTCAGGTGCAAGCACAAGGCGGGCAATTCTTCCCGATACGACGGGTGTGGGGAAAGGGAGAGCGCCTGCGGCTTGAGTTTCCTATGACGCTGCGTTTGGTCAAAGGACGTAAAGCGCAAGCGGGACGCGTGGCGGTGATGCGGGGGCCGCAGTTGTTTTGTATGAATCCTGCGATCAATGAAGGTTTGGAGGATGTGGATTTTCGGCAAATTATTATTGATCCGGAGACATTGGAAGGGCCGTTTCGGAATGAGCAAGTACGAGAAGAAGGGATGGCGGTGAAGGTGAAAGGTTGGAAAGCGATGGGCTTTACCACAGGGGGCGGCCATCAAATTGAACTTACGTTGACGGAATTTCCTGATCCCGAGGGGGAATTTACGTATTTCCGGGTGCGGCGCATAGGGCAAGTCGGGGTGGATGATGAGCTAATTGAGTAGAGGGAGTTTATTAAAAAAACTAGCAGGAAAGGTGGGGGGATCATGTTAAAAACGGTTGATTTTTCTCAGTCGTTGTCTAAGGCCAGTTATAAAGAGTTTATGGACCCTTTACGGGAGGAGTGGCGTGATCTTCAGCGTTGGGTGATTGAATCCAAACGACCAGTGTTGATATTGTTGGAAGGACTGCAAGCCGCCGGGAAGGGGGACAGCATTCGCCAAATTGTTTTGCCGCTCGATCCCCGGGGGTTTAAAGTGCATTTGACGACGATTCATCCCACAGAGGAAGAAAAACTCTACCCGTCCTTGTGGCGTCATTGGCTGCCGATTGCGGAGCAAGGGGAAATAGGGATTTACGATACCGCTTGGTATATGCCGTTGGTGGATGAGCGGATCAATCAAAGGTTGAGTGAGGGAGAGTGGTCTCATCGGAAGGATGAAATCAAGCAGTTTGAACGTCAGCTGGTGGATGACGGGAGCATTCTCATTAAGTTTTTTCTTCATCTTTCCAAGAAAGAGCAAAAGAAACGCTTTAAAAGAATGGAAAAGAGCGCGTATGAAGGCTGGCGGGTTACGAAAGAAGATTGGAAGAATCATAAGCGTTATGAGCATTTCATCGAGACACTGGATGAGATTTTGGTAGAAACGGATATGCCTTATGCGCCGTGGAATATCATTGCCGCTGATAAGAAGCGGTATCGGCGGGTGCATATAATGCGGGCGATAACGGAGACGATAAAGCGTTGTCTGGAGGAGCCGCCCCAGTTTAATACTACCATCACGGCGATGCCGACCAAGACCGAACTGCAACATCCCGAAGCGCACTCGATCCTCGACCGGGTGGATTTAAGTTTGTCCCTGAGCCGAGAGGAATATAAAAATCAGCTGGATGGGTATCAAGAACGTCTGCGGAAGTTGGAATTCGCGTGTTATCAAAAGCGAAAGCCGGTGGTGATCGTTTATGAAGGGTGGGATGCATCCGGAAAAGGAGGGAATATCAAGCGGGTGACGCAGAAGATGGACGCCCGGGGGTACAATGTGATTCCCATGGCCGCGCCTCAGGGGGAAGAGGCCACTCATCACTACTTGTGGCGTTTTTGGAAGCATATTCCCAAGGGCGGGCATTTTACGATTTTTGATCGTTCCTGGTATGGGCGGGTTTTGGTGGAGCGGATCGAGGGATTTTGTAAAGAAGAGGAATGGAAACGCGCCTATCATGAGATCAACGAATTTGAACGTCACCTTGCACACTTCGGAACGGTGATTGTGAAGTTTTGGATTCATCTGAGTCAGGAAGAGCAATGGAGGCGGTTTGAAGAGAGAAAAAACACGCCTCATAAACAGCATAAACTTACGGAAGAGGACTACCGGAACCGGGAGAAGTGGGATTTGTACGCGCGGGCGGTGAATGAGATGATCGCCCGTACCAGCACCCATTATGCGCCTTGGACCATCATCGAGGGGGATTGCAAACTGTGGGCGCGGATACGAGCGTTGCGGACGATTATCCAAGCGATTGAAGAGCAATTAGGATTGAATTGAGCGAAGGCTGCCGGGCATGGCAGCCTTTGCTTGAGGTTGGGTAGTATAGAGTGATGCTACTCGATCAAGTTGAGCGAACGAGTTGCGTTGATCTTGCGAAGCATGGATTCAAATTCATCCACCGGTTTGGCGCCCAGATCTTCGTTAGTACGCAAGCGCAGGGAGAGAGTTTGGTCGTTCATTTCGCGCTCGCCCACGACCAGCATGTAGGGGATTTTTTGTAATTGGGCGCTGCGAATTTTGGCGTTCATACGTTCGGCGCGATCATCCACCTGAACGCGGAAGTCCTGTTCCATGAAGCGATCTTTGAGTTTGTAGGCATAGTCCAGATGGTTGTCCGAGATGGGTATAATGACCGCTTGGATGGGAGCGAGCCACACTGGAAAGGCGCCGGCGTAAAGTTCGATGAGATAGGCCATCATTCGTTCCATGGTGCTGATGACGCCACGGTGGATGATGACGGGGCGGTGTTCGCCGCCGTCTTCACCGATGTACGTGAGGTCAAACTGATTGGGGAGATGGAAATCAATCTGGATGGTGGAGTAGGTTTCTTCACGGCCGAGGGTATCGCGCAGTTGGATGTCTAGTTTGGGGCCATAGAAAGCGGCCTCGCCGACGGCTTCGACGAAGGGGAGTTGTAATTCTTCCATGGCTTCTTTGAGCATGGCTTGGGCTTTTTCCCACATTTCATCATTTTTCACAAATTTTTCTTCGTCTTCGGGGTCGCGATAGGACAAGCGGTAGCTGTAGTCTGTGATGCCTAAAACCTTATAGGCTTTTTCAACCAGCTGGACGACCTTAGAGAATTCCTGCTTGATTTGATCGGGACGGCAAAAGATGTGGGCGTCATTCAAGGTCATGGCACGTACGCGGCTCAGCCCTCCGACGGCGCCGGAGCGTTCGTAGCGATACTGGGTTCCTAGTTCGGCGATGCGGTAGGGGAGTTCGCGATAGCTGCGTTTGGCGACGTCGTAAATCTGGATATGGTGGGGACAGCACATCGGGCGGAGGACCAGTTCTTCGTTATCGAATTGCATGGCGGGGAACATATCATCATGGTAATGTTCCCAGTGTCCCGAGCGTTTGTAGAGATCAACCTTGGCGAGAGCGGGGGTGGTGACATGGACATAGCCGGCCTTGCGTTCCATTTCGAGAATAAATTGTTCGAGCAAACGGCGAACGGTGGCGCCTTTGGGTTGAAGTAAGGGCAGACCGGGGCCTACGAGTTCGCTGGTGAAGAATAGTTCCAGTTCACGTCCAAGGCGGCGGTGGTCCCGCTTTTTGGCTTCCTCGAGGCGTTTGAGGTAGTCATGGAGTTCGGATTTATTTTTCCAGGCAGTGCCATAGATACGGGTCAACATGGGGTTTTTCTCGTTGCCCTTCCAGTAGGCGCCCGCCACCCGAGTGAGTTTCACCGCTTTGGAGGGAATCTCTTTGGTATTGTTGACATGCGGCCCTTTGCATAAATCCGCGAAAGTATCGTGTTGATAGACGGTAATCGGGGCTTCGGCGGCCTCGGAAAGTCGATTGCCGTCTTCGTCGAATTTCCCTTCTTTTAAATCGCGTATGAGTTCAAGTTTGTAGGGTTGATCCTGGAAGAGTTCCTGTGCCTCTGGGTAAGAAATTTCGCGGGTTTCGAAGGGATAGCCCGCTTTAATGATTTCCCGCATGCGGTTTTCGATGGCTTCGAGATCCCCCTCTTCCAGGGGACGGGGTAGATCGAAGTCATAGTAAAAACCATCATCAACAGGAGGGCCAATGGCGATTTTGGCTTGGGGGAAATGCTCCAAGACAGCCTGTGCCATCACGTGAGCGGCTGAGTGGCGAATCTTATAGAGTTCGGGATCATACCCTTGGGGAATATGTTCTTCTGAACTTTTTTTGATCACTTCTTGTTCCAACACAATCTTCCTCCGCGGCTGTAGTCGTAATCTTGGGGGCAAAGCGGTGCCCAATATAGGGTTGCCCGGTTGTGAGCGTGTCGCCCGGAGTCACCCGTGTAATTACGTGGACAACCCTATATGATAGCACGAGCAAAAATATTTCACCCCCTTAGCCAAGGGAGACCTGGAGAAATTGTAGGGGAAAGGCTTAATCGAAGCGGTTATTCAACCCGTTCCCAGCCCTCGCGATATTCCCGGCGGATGAATTGGTCGGCTTCGGGAGCGTTGGTGGCTTTTAGATTTTCCGGGTCCCATTCCAATTTTTTACCAGCGCGAAAGGCCACGTTGCCCAGGTGGTTGGCTTCTGTGAGCCAGCCGGCGTATTCGAAGTTGCAGGTGGTGGGCTCGCCGGTTTTGCAGGCGTGGACCCATTCGGCGTGATGGCCTTTGGATTTAGGGATAAAGGGTTCGGGGCGTTCGAAGTCCTGAAACTTTTCTTCGGGGAGGAGGGCATGCTTGCCGTAATCCGAAAGCAGCATTCCCTCTTCGCCTACGAATAACACGCCATTGCCCCATTGGGGGATTTTTTCTTCTTCCCAGAGTTCGGGTTTGAGCAGGCCTTGGTACCAGGTGACGGTGAGTGCCGGGCGATCGTCGCGGGCGTCATAGGTATACTTGGCTTTCATGGAAGCGGGGGCGATTTCATCGTGGGGGGAAGGGCCATCCGCTTCGATGGTGGTAGGATAATCGAGATCGAGTGCCCAGAAGGGGAGATCGATCCAGTGGCTGCCGAGGTCGGACATGGTGCCATTGCCGAAATCCCACCAGCGGTACCATTTGGGGCCGGGGACATAAACGTTGTTGAAGGGGCGATAGGGGGCAGGGCCCAGCCATAGATCCCAATTGAGGCCTTCGGGGACGGGATCGGAGGATTCAGGGCGGTCTTGGACGCAGACGATGTCATTGGCCTTTTTGCAGGCATCTTCGGAGGGGTGCCATCCCCAAGCGCGGGAGACCCAGACATGGACTTCGCTGACCGCGCCGATGGCGCCGGTTTGGATGAGTTCGACGACACGGCGATAGTTATCGCCGGCGTGGATTTGGGTGCCTTGTTGGGTGGCGACATTGGCTTGGTTGGCAGCTTGGCGGATGATGCGTGCTTCCCACACGTTGTGGGTAAGGGGTTTTTCGCAATAGACGTGCTTGCCGAGTTGGAGCGCCGGGAGGGTGGCGAAGGCGTGGGTGTGCTCGCAGGTGCTGACGACGACCGCGTCGAATTCATCTGCATGATCCTCATACAATTGGCGGAAGTCTTTCACCTTGCGGGCATTGGGGAACATTTCGGAGGCAGCCTGGACGCTGCTTTCGCTGACATCGCAGAGGGCGACGATATTTTCGGATTTAACGCTGCCGAGGTTGGCTCGTCCCCGGCCGCCGACACCAATGCCGGCGATGTTGAGTTTGTCGTTAAGATTTTGTCCCCGGACGATGGCAGGAGCGGCAAACGTGGAAGCGGCGGTAAAGAGGGAGGTTTTTAAAAAGAGACGGCGTGAGAAGTCGGATTGATTTTTGGGTGTGCGAGGTTTGGTGTGACTTGTCATGATCCTTATCCTTTCAGAAAGGTAGTTTTCCAGCATGGATTATGAGTTACACCTTATCATAAAGAAAAAGAAAAGACTATCATGAGGAGGGGATGAATTTTGGCGAGAATCAATGTGGGTTATGGATATGGATTATCGCGTCACTCCTGATTAAGATGATACGTTTGTAAAAGGAGTCTAATTTAAAGAACGAGACAAGATGAAAGAGCGTCTGAACCATATTCTGTTCCATCGCCATTTGGTGTGGGAGTTTCTGCGTCGTGATTTACAAGCCCGTTATGTGGGGTCGGCCATGGGATTTTTTTGGTCGGTGATCAATCCCTTGATTCTGCTGGGGATTTATACGTTTGTGTTTGGGATCATCTTTCGGGCAGAGTATCGGGTCGCGGGAGTTAAGCCCGGGGGGATTGGAGCCGCGTTGTATATATTTTCTGGGCTGTTGCCTTGGTATGCGTTTCAGGAATCGCTGATTCGCTCGACCACATCGATTGTGGACAATGCCCATCTCATTAAGCAAGTGCGTTTTCCCGCGAAGGTGCTGCCACTGTATCTGACCCTCTCCAGCATTGTGAATCAGATTATCGGAACGCTGATCTTTCTTCCTTTTTTGTATTTTATTACCCAGCGTTTGTCGCTCACCCTGGTGCTCTTCCCCATGGTCTTAGCTATTCAGATTGTACTCTTTTTTGGTTTAGGGCTTTTGTTTTCTACGCTGAATACGTATCTGCGCGACATTGCGCCGCTGGTAACCGTGGCATCGATGGTACTCATGTGGAGTGCGCCAATCTTCTATCAGGTGACGGAGGACCTGCCCGCTATCGTTCATTGGGTGATTCAATCGAATCCGCTGACTTATTTGATTACTTTCCATCATCAGATCATGTTAGAGGGGACTTGGCCGAGTTTTGGGCATTGGATGCTGCTTTTGGGGATCGCTTTTATCCCGATGGGACTGGGGTACTGGCTCTTTACCCGCTGCCACCGGGAGTTCGCGGATTTGATTTGAGGCTCACCTGATTCTTTAAACCTCCCGTATCGTCTCTGGTAATGCTTGGCCTAGGTTTTGGCTGAGGCGTTTGGTTCTTAGGGCCATGCGAAGGAAGGAGGGGAGTACGCGGGGGTTGCGTGCGAGGGTTTTGATGGATTTTGAGATGGAGGGGAAGCCGTTGGAGTGCATGCAGGAGAGTATTTCCAAAGGCAGGGCTTGATCGACTGGGTCCGAGACCACCCGCAGCCAGCCAAAGGGTTCGCTGCGTTGGATGGCATGGAGAGCGACCGCGGCTGATTCCATATCCACCAGGTCGGCGTTAAATTGTGTGCCCAGGCTTCTCTTCTCTTCCCGACTCACAGCCGCATGCTGGCGACAAAGTAAACAGGGCTCATTTTGGAGAACGAAAGCAGGGAGGGTTTCTAGCAAACGGTCATGGTGGATCACCCGGTTACCCGAGAGGACATCCCCTGCATGGAGCGTTTCTTTGAGTCCGCCGGCAAAGCCGCATGAGAGCCAGACGCTCTCGCCCTGGCAGGGTTCGACCTGATTTAAGGCGCGCTGCATAGCTTGGAAGCCGACGCCCGAGGTCAGGAGTACGATAAAGCGCGATGGGTCCAGGTTCCATTGCAGGCGGTCTGGGTGGTGTTGGGAGATGCGCTTTCCCTGAGGGCGGAGAAAGGCATTGACTTCTTGGGGTAAGGCGGCGCAGAGGACAATTCGCTTTTTCATGGATACTCCTTAAGAGAAGCGCAACGCTTGCCCTTTTTTACAGGAATCTCTATAGTTGTTGATTACATTTTTTATAAAAACCGCATAAAAAAAGAATGAACGATCATACAAACTCCAGACAAAAAAAGGTAGCCCTTGGCCGAGGTCGAAAAATCGGTTTTTGGGGGTTGACCGTGCTTATGGTGCTGGGGGTCTGCTTTATTATAACAGAACTTCTGCTTCGTTGGCTTATCCCTTATCCCTTAGGTACGAATCAAACCTCAATATGTGAAATCGATCCTGTGCTGGGATGGAGTATCGAATCGAATTATAATCTTTCTTTTTTGGGGGCGGATAAGCAGTTTAGTTTTAAGCGAAGTAATCATGTAGGAACCTTGGGGCCTGAAATACAGATACCCAAACTGGTAGGAACTTTACGGGTGCTGGTGACCGGAGACAGTCACATCCATAGTTCGCTTTCCGAGGAGAAAACATTTACCGCCCACCTGCGGCGTGCCCTGCGACGGGAGACCAATCTTCGCATCGTGGATGTAGTCAACGGGGCGGTCGCGCATTATTCTCCCTATCAACAATTACTACGCGCGATTCATCTCAATACGACGATACGACCGGATGCGATGATCGTGTGTCTTTATGGGGGAAACGATTTTTTGGATTTAGAACTCAGTGAGGGACCGGTGATTAATGACTATAATGAGGGATATGCACCGGCTGCGTTTGATAATCCCCGCTTTCGACACTATCAAACGGCACGCGATCATGCTCATCAACGATCGATAATAAAAAAGGTTAAACCCTTTTCACGCTTTTTTGATTTAATTAATTTTTATCAATCGCAAATGCACCAAAACGCGCGTTGGGAAGAGATTAAAGAAACGAATTATGAACGGTTGGAAAATGGGCCGTTAGCGAATTTGTCCCAGGCAGAGATCCGGGAGATGATCCCGGATTGGGAGAGTTATCTTACGTGGAGTTCCTGGTATACCCAAGGATCGAAACAGAATCAATATTTTCACCTGCACCCGGAGCGTCTTCATATCTCACGAGTGAAGATGCGGGCGGTGTTGGCGGCGTTTGGGGTCTTGCAATCGCGTTTGAATATCCCGATTTATGTTCTTTATCTACCTACCTTTTTAGTTAGCGAGGTTAATAAGGAGCCGCCTTTTGACCGATTTAATGAGACATTTCTGATGGCGGATATTTCGTTGACGGTAAAAAATAAGGAGTTCGTGCAAGCGTGGGCACGGCAAGCGAATTTGGGCTTTTGGGATGGGGAGGAGATTCTGCGGGAGACTTTAGAGGATACGTTTTGGTTTCATTTTACCGACTGTCATTTAACCTCGGAGGCACAAAAGACGTTAGCGCATGCGTTGCTCGAGCCGTGTAAGATTGTGCCCATCAACGAGCGGAAGAATTACCGCTTGCCGCGGGGTTTTTTGGAGAATCTTCCAGAGAGTGAGCGGGAGTTTGCTCTGAATCCTCAACCCCGGTTCCCAAAATGGTCGAATGCTAACCCCCCCGCAGATCATCAAAACTACTCTATTCAGTTACAACGATATATGGCGCTCTCTACCCCTGGTCCCTGGACGGTTGGGGCGGTGTGGCAATGGAAAGAAAAACCCGATCCCGAGCAAACGGTGTATCAGGTCTTCTGGGATACTCAATCAGAACCCAAAAGAAAGGTCTTTCGACTTCCATATCAAATCGATAAGCTTCAATCCAAGGAGCAAACCTTTTGGACGCATTCCGGCTGGTATAACGAAAAGAGAATCCCCACGCTTCCGGATGCGATATCATTGGAGGGGGCTACGGGGGAGCAGATCACACCACGGTATATTCTTCATTGGCAATGAAAAGTTAAAAAAGAATAAAAAAAGGCTCATTACGAAAGTGAGTGCTTTTATAGCCGTGGTTCTCCTTTCAGAATCAAGTACTTTTTTCTTTAAAATGTACTCAAATACAGGATGAACCTAAAAAAATCCCTCTGGCGGAGGGTGGTACCAGAGGGAAAACGGTTCGGGAGGAACCGCAGCAGTTGGGAATGTGTGTGGTGTGTGTGCGTGGGTGGTAGGGTTCTTATGCTCCTCTTGTCTTTATATAGACGATATTTTTATTTTCTTTTTGATCTTCAACTATTCTTACGTCTGGTTTCTTTTCCTGGTAACGAATTCACTTATAATTCTACTGCAAAAAAATGAAAATGCCAATTGGTATCAAGCAAAATCGTAATTTCTAAACAGGCTGAAAATTTAATATAATTCATTGAATAAATTTAACTTAAGCTAGATTTAAGGCAGTTGTAAAATTTTGTAATTCTTTGATAATATGTTCAGGGGAATTTTTTTCTAATTCAGAATTTGCTTATATAATAGCAGTATGAGATAAAAAGAGAATAGGGTAGATTTAAAAATTCTATCAAATTGAGTGATTTCCGGGGAGAGGTAAAGGCGGATGAAAGGCGAGAGATGAGGTTAGGGGGTTGCGAGATTTTCGAGAGTCCAGAGGGAATCTTGCATGTAGCGCATGATGTGGATATCTTTGTCGCCGTCGCCATCATGGTCGAATAAAGTGAGGAGAAGTTGATCGTTGATGGAAGGGTTCTCGTCAAGTTCGAGGTCGAGGGTTTCGGTGTAGTCGAGATTATGGGAGCCGCAGCGAATGTGGAGTTGAACGCCTTCCTGGCTGCGTTGAAGGATCGCGATTTCGAGGCGGCCGTCATCGTTGAGATCTTCGAAGGCATAGCCGTCCATAATGCCCAAGGGGATAGAATCGATCATGCGGTATTGCGTAAATTCGCCCTCTTCGGTGCTGCGGAATAAGGAAACGCGACCATCGAAGAGGACAATGCCCAGGTCGAGATTGCGGTCCCCATCCCAATCGTGAACCAGGACATCCAGGGGAGAATTGCCTTCGAAGAGGTCATCGGTATAGATACTTTGGAATTGCTCAAGTTGGGCGGTGCCGCTGTATACTCGGACCTGTTCGCGGTCATCCGATTGGAGGCCGAGGATGAGTTCGGGGGAGCCATCACGGTTGAGGTCAGCACTTTTGATGAAATGGATCGATCCATCGATATTCAAGTGTTGTTGAGGGACGAGTTGGCCATCTTCGTAAGTGACGATGAGAATGGCATCGGCAAAGCGGAGAGCGGCTTGCATGCGCCCGTCTTGATTGAGATCGACTAAGGCCAAGGATTGGTAATGGACGCCTTGGATGCCGTAGATATCGACCCAAGCTTGGTTGGGAAGAGATAGATCCACGCGACGGGCGTAGGGGCGGTTCTCTTCGGAGAGCCAGAGGCTGAGGCTTTGTTCGACGGGATTAATGACGAAAAGATCGTCCAGAGCGTCCCCATTGGCGTCGCCCAGGGCAATGTTGGCGATGCCATATTCCATCTCGTAGCGCGCTTTCTCAGTCCATTGCCCGCTATCCCAGGCATAAGAGAGCACCACACCTTCATCATAATGGGAAATGAGCCATTCAACGCCTTCTTGGGTGCGGCGCATGATGCCGTCGATAGGACCAAGGAGGGTCTCTTGGATTTGTATCCCCCCGAAGTGGAAGGCTTCCGCACAATGGTGGGGAGGCGTGGGAGTTGGGGAGGCAACCGATGTGGGACGAGGCGAGGGGGTAGGGGTGGGAGTGAAGGTGTAAGTCGGGGTAGGAATGGGAGTCATGGTCGAAGTGGGAGTGATGGTGGGGGTGACATGCACTCTTTGGGCGATCAAGGGGATAAAAAGATCGTCGGCTTCGAGGTGATCCTCGGTCACCACGGTGAACGAGGTATCGGGATGAATGGTTACCTGTTCTACGCCTGGAGGGAGAGAGGCGGTTTGCCATTGGATTACGAGACTGGAGTCTTCCTCGGGGAGCGAGGGAGAACGTACAACCATGTCATTGAGGCGATAAGGACTGGTAAACGTGTTCGGCTCGGCGGTCTGGGTGAGAGGGGGCATTGCGTAAAAACTTTTCAGCAAGAAGGAAGAAACCCGTAATTGTATCGTTTGTGAGGCCGAATGGACGCCATCCGAGACGGTGATGGTGAGCTCGCCATAGTCACCCGGGGTGTGAATCGCCCGGCAAGAGAGCCAGTGGTTGTCCTCGATGTACAAGGGTAGGTTATTCGATGAAGAGATGCGCCAATTTAAGTCGGAAACTGAATTATCTTCAACATGGATATAATCGCTTAGGTTGAGGATACGCCGGCTGTTTTCGCCTAGTAATAATTTGATATCGGGGAGCTTATGGATAAAAGCAGGGGCTGCGGTTTGAGGCGTGGGGGTCGGAGCCTCGGTGTTGGTGGGGGATGGAGAAGGCAGAGGGGTCGCCGTTGGAGGTGGAGTCGGTGTGGGTGTGCGGGTTGGCGTTTGCGTTAAGGTGGAGGTTGGGGAGGGGGTGGAGGTGAAAGTATGTGTAGGAGTGAAGGTATTCGTAGGTCTCGGAGGGGGAGTAAAGGTGCTGGTGGGCACCGGGGTGGGAGTATAGGTCATGGTGGAAGTAGGAGTCCATGTAGGTGACAAAGTAGGCGTCGGGGTTGCTGTTGCGACCGCGGTGGGAGAGGCGATGGGGGTTGGAGTGCTCGTGGGGGTGACATAGAGAACCTCGCTGGGGCTGGCATAGCCCCAGTGAGTGATGGCGGTGTAGCGAAAGGCGCGGTTGGTGTTGATTTTCGTGCTCAGAGCCAGGGCTGCGTCGAATCCCTTGCCGGGATCGGTCACGCCATCGCCATCGTTATCGTTATTCATGAAGGGCAAACGACTGGAGTCGAAGATTTTCTCTCCTAAGTGATAAAGCTTCGAGGGGAAGTCTCGGCGCTTGGAATTGGCTTCACGAAAGACATTGGAGGTGTAATCCCATGATTCGACTGACTCGGATTTGAAACCAATGCCAACATAACTAACTTTCTCGGCGGTAGAATTTTCAATTTTTCCGAAGACATAGAGGAAAGGGGGCTCGTCTTCTTTTTCTTGGCGGGTGCCAAGGTGGAGATTGAGGCCTTCAGGATCGTGGGGGAGAGTGATCATGGGGTTGAAATAACGGATGAGGGTGGGAGGATCTTGGATGAAATTCGTGGGGTTGAAAAAATATTCTTGCTTGAGGGAAAAGGCATGGGTGGCGTGTTCGATGAGGGATTGGGTTAAAGTGACATCATAATCGTCCAGTTGGAAATGGCTCTTATATACATTATTTTTTATAGGATCTATATTGATCCAGGATAATCTTTCTCCGGGATACATATCGATAGAGTTCAGGAAGAGTTTGTTTGGGAGAAAGAAGAGAGAGGAATGGAATACCGTGCGGTGGGGATTATCCAAATTGGATCTGGGGCGAAATTTTGCGCCCATGTTGGAGCCATCTTTTTTGTCGCCGAAGCTGCCATAGCCATCCGTCCATACTTTCAATTCATAAGTGGGGGATTGAATGTCGAAGCGGGCGAGGTGGGCGGGTTCGATTTCAATCGCCCAACTTTTAAGGAGACCCCGATTGCCTCTTTTATGATCGGTAATGTAAAGGGTCCATTCACCGGGGGGAGTCCAACCCGCGAAGGATTGGAGAGTGCCTTGGGAGGGTTGATGAAGGGAGTCATAGACGGCGTTGATTCCTTGATTGCCTGTGGGGATCCCTTCATCGCCGGGAGAATGCAAGACAATACTGTTGGAGGAGTTGGGTTTCTCGAGGACGACTTCTAATTCTTCGGGGTTGGGATGTTCAATATCCACATAGGCGGTTACCTTGGCGATGGTATAGTTAGGTTCCTCAACGCCAGATAAATCAACATTGATGGGGAAAGTCTGTTCGTCGCCTTCATCGTTGATGGGTACATTTTCGTTCGAATAGGTATAAAGGAAAGGAGGTTCGGAGGTATCTTGTCCCCAGGTGGAGAGAGAAGAGAAAAAACAAAGTATGAGACAGAGGGCTCGCATCATAGCACTCGTTTTTAACGAAGAGAAAAATGTGGAGGCCAGAAAGAGCCCCCACATTAGTATCGGCCATAATTTGCGTGGGTAAATCCTTAAAGGGATGCGATTTGGTATAAAGAATGAAAGCGCCTCAGTCCGAGGCATAGCCAAGGCTTTTTAGCATCTCTTCGAAAGCAGGATCATTGATGGGCACACTTTCATATTCAACCGCCTGAAGGGTGCTTATATCGCCCAGTTTTTCGATCCGCTCTACGACATGGGGAGGATCGACTCGTTTCTTAAGTTCTTCCAACATGTCGATCAAGCGGGGGATGAAAGTTTCATCTTCCAAGGCGGAGGTACGGATAAAATGATCTTCATCGTCTATTTCGAACCATGACTGCAATTCTTCTTCATCAGGGACAATTTTTTTGGAGGCGAAGAGTTTTGTGCGTTCGACCAATTTGGCTTTGTCAAGTTCTTCGGTGGCGGAGGAAGTCTGATAAGGGCTCACTTCTTGTTCTGTGATTTCTTCGCTTTTGTCCCATATGAAGCTGGCGACGGGTTGAGATTCTTCAGGATCACGGATGAGGTCATAGACGAGTAGGCGATCGGCTTTAAGTTGGGCTTTTTCGTGATAGATTGTATCCCGCAGTTGCCAGATAACTTTATAGGCATCGTCCCAGGCGGCCATTTCGGTATAGAGCAGCCCTTCGGCGTGTAAGATCGGGCTGGTGCCCCAGCTTTGGTTTTCCCAGATGGGGCGCAAGGATTGGCCTTCGAAGCAATGTTTGGCGACAAAGTTATCGGAATCACCGATGATATCCAAGATGGTGGGTGCGATATCGATTTGGGATATGGGGTGATCCACCCGGATGCCTTGCGTGACTTTTTTGGGGTAATAGAAGATAAGAGGGACGCGAAGATCGTTATCGTACATAAACCAATGGTCAAAATAGACGTCATGTTCACCCAGATTTTCGCCATGATCTGCGGTAAAAACGATCATGGTGTTGTCATCCACTTGGAGGCGCTTTAACGCGTCCATCAAATCCGAAATTTGATCATCCACATAGGTGGCTTCCGCTCCATATTCTTTACGGTAGTAGTCTAAATCGCGAAATTGCTGAGCCCAATCTAAAATTTGTCCTTGCCAATTGACATTGAAGATGGCATTGTCCATGGAGGTATGTTCTTCCGCCACGGGGTTATCGTCATAGTACATTTGATGAAGATCCCCTTCGGCATGATAGGGAGCGTGGGGATCATAGTAGTGTACCCATAGAAAATATGGTTGGTTATGCACTTCTTCCAGCCAATTAATGGCTGCGTCGGTGGTGACGCCGGCAGTGCGGGTTAACGCAGAGATGTTATTAATTCCCTTCTCTTTCTGCCACTCGGGGTTTACTTGTTGATAGGTATCGAATCCCTTTCCAAGACCAGACATTACATCATCCATATGAAATACACTGATCGCAGCGCCGGTGGTATAGCCGTTTTCGTTCATGAGTTCGGGCAGTCGTGGGATACGTTCGGCTAAATGATAGTCATTATTTATGGCACCATGCTCGTAGGGATAGAGGGAAGTTAAGATCGAGGCATGAGAAGGTGTGGTGGTGGGCATGGTGGCGAATACGTTTTCGAAAAGGACGCCATGGTTGGCGAGGAAATCGATGGTGTCGGTTTCGACCCAAGGATTGCCGTAGCAACTTAGATAATCGGAACGCAGGGTATCGACGGTAATAAGAATGACATTGGTTTTATCGTGGGAAGTATGGGTATCATCACGACCATCGGATTGTAAAACAGGGTTACCCCACACCGCCCAATCAAAGTTATTATTTGGTTCCGAGTTCTCTTCACTGGGGAGGGTTTCAAAGATGAAGGTGGTGGAAGTATTTTCGAACTCGTCGAGGGCAATTTCTTGAGATAGCCACTGACGTTCGTCTTCGTTTTCTTTGGGATTTATATATTGATGGAAGATCGTATCCTCTTCCCCTTGTTCAGAGACGGTTTTAATGATGAAGGTTACTCCATCCCCTTCTTCCTGCCAACATTCTTCGCGGATACCTATTTTGAATTGCAGGCTTGCGTTTTCACCCACAAAGACATCTTCAAAATAAATCTTGGCGGGAGGATGTTGATAGATACATTCATGGGGAATGCCATTAATTTCATAGAAAGCGGGGAAAACAGCTTGGTCATTGGCTTCGATGGTGGCGGTATCTAAAAGGAGTAAAAAATTGGATCTGATATCTGTTTGGACAGTGGTTGATGTTCCAGAGGGTGTTGTTTGTTCGAGGTGAGTTTCTTCATCGTGTTTTGAACAGGCATGAAAAAGAAGTATTCCTATGAAGAAAGCAACCCATTTATACGTCATCACTCTTTCATCTCCTCATATTAACTTATGGAATATTAATAATTTCTGGAGTCTTACTCCGAATGGATACATCGTAGATTGATTTCATATAAAAAACTACCGGGATATTCAAAGAGCAAGTTTTTTTTGAATAAAAGAAGGGCGGAGCCCATGAAGCACTCCGCCCATTCTTGGCTTACGTGAGGATGAGATTATTCGATCTCATGGGTGTTGGCTACATCGACGAAGACGGCGCTGCTGGATGGATTGGTTTCACCCGGATAAGCATTGAAGCCAGCGAAGAGACCGTAGTCCACTTCGTTCACCACAACGCCAGACCAGCCACTTACTTGTGTACCGTCAAATTCAAGTTTGAAGATACGTAGTTTGGACTGAGGCGCAACGGCTTCTGCTTCAATGGTCATATCGTTCATGGAGACGGCATTGGCCGTGAATCCACCCATATCAATCTCTTCGATCGTCAGTGAATCTTCGTTCTTGATCGAGTAGAGAGCCCCTGTACCGACAACCAACTCGGCACCGTTCATGGTGACGCCATCGATTTCACCCGCGGCGATGCTAATGGCACCGGAGGGGTTCGTATCGAGCGAGAAGGTGGTCATGTTACCGTTTTCAGCGTAGTTGTAACCACTCACACTATCATCAGCGATCTGAGGTAGGATTACGTTGATGAAGCTGGAAATCTGAACACCGCTTGGTGATTCGATTCCTGCATCATGGCCTGTACCTGCAGCGATGATTTCTTGGGTGCCATCGGCGTTAAGGTCAGCGACGGCATACTCCGCACCACCACGGCCACGGAACTTAGTACCGAAACCTGCCCATGGTGTGCGTTTGGCGACTCCGGCAATACCTTCTCCACCTGTCTCTTCAATATCGAGGAGATGGAAGAGGGTTTGTGAAGTAGCGCTTGTGCCTTGGCCAACGATGAGTTCGTCAAGACCATCGCCATCCACATCACCGGCGCTGAGGCTGACAACACCGCTTGCGTTGTTGGTTAAGGCATTTGCGGCTAGACCGGCGAACTGACCAACCACTTCCCAACCGTTGGGAGCGGGCTGACCGGTGTACTGCCACAAGCGAACCACACCGTTACCACCAAAGCCTTGGGCGATCGCGATCTGGTTGGTTCCGGATCCTACGAAGTCACCCACAGCGGCTGGTAGATCACCGTACTTGTAATCAACAGGCCGTTCATCACCAACAGGGAAGGCCATTCTTGGGTGACTCACGGTCATGCCGGTTCTTGGATTGCGTACGATGAACATATTGGGATAGGTTGCATCGCTGACAATCGGCCCGAAGGTAGTGATGATATCGATTTCACCATCGTTGTTAATGTCTCCAGAAGTGACATAGGTACCGCGGCTGGTGCCACCACCGATCTTGTCGTTGAAGGTATCCGGCATAGCAATCACAGAGCGAATACTTTGATTGATGTTGTAGGACGCATTTGGATCAAAGTTTCGCATATTCACGAACGTATCACCGCCGAGCCCTTGAGCCACAATCACTTCATCTACGTCAGGTGCGACTTCTGGGGCAGTGGTTCGGATGGTGTATTCATGGCTGTTTTGCAGCCCAGTGTCATCCGAGGCACCGAAGGCCACGAGGATATCGTCTGACACATCGAGCGGTATCATCACCGTGAGAGTGGCATTGACGACATCTTTACCGGTCTTTCTGAATTCAACAAAGTTGGAGCTTAATTCTTCACCGCCGACCGTAACTTCGTGGTTAGTGAAGATGTTGTCACCATCAGGATCCGAGACGGTGATTTGGAACTGAGCCTGTTGACCTGCTTCAGCTCTTACAAAGTCTCCGTTTTCGATGGGTTCAGCTGCTCCTTCGTTGATTGAGACTTGTGAAGTAATGGTTGGAGCCTGGCTGACGTTAACGATATCAATTTCTTTCGTCGCGCTATCAGACCAGATGCCATTGCTAGCTGCCATTGTGAGAACGAATGGATCGGCTGGATTATCCGTCTTCGGCGTATCTGATTCTTCGAAGGACGGTGTGTAGGTAATCACAGCGTTGACTGTACTGGTACCCGAGGTGACCACTTCGATGGGGGTCATGGGTTCGGGTGTTGTATCGGTAGTGAATTCGAGAATTTCATCACCGGGCTCGACAGCGACGGCTGTGATTTCAAGTGTTTCTTGTTCTTTGACTTCTACGGTATCGCCAACGGTTGCGTCTTGTTCATCACCGCCCGAGACGATCGAGACCACGTCAAGTTCTGGGGTAGCGGCGACCGGAAGGATATTCACCAGGATGGAGGTGTTATCCATGGCGATATCGCTGCCATCACCCACAGTTAGATCAACAGCGAAGGTTGCCGATTCGGTATCACCGGTTACGGCAGTGTACTTCGGAGTGAAGGAGAATTCGGATTCGCCGATACCATCAGCGAAAGCGGCTGTGGCATCGCCAATGGCGATATTTTGTGAATTAAACTCAGCGACGTATTGATCATCGCTTAAGTCGGTGTTTGTACTGGCCGTCACTGTCAGTGCGCTGTCACGATTGGCATCGGAAGCACTCACGACCACTTGGAGGCTAGAGCCTTCGGGGATGGTGACTTCGCGTACATCTTCGCCCGCGGCTTGGTTCCAACCGGTCACATCGGCAACGATGGTAGCGCCAGAGATTGCATCCGCCGAGGTCACTTCTGTCACAGCCAGGATCTCATCAAAGAGGGCCGGCTGGTTGAAGTTCACGGTGAAGACATCGCTATTAACGGAGTTTGAAGCCACATCCGTTGCCACGCTTGAGGCGCTCATGACGTTGTCCGCGTTTGGATCGGTGTTCAGCAGCGGTGTTACGCTGAGGGTAAGATCCAAGGTTTGGGTTGGATCGTCAGCCGTCTTGGTGAAGCCATCACCATCGGTTGTCGCAGTGAAACCGACTGGTGGATCGGGCATGATCTGCCAGGAGACGGAATCCATTCCGCCTGCATCGAAGGCAGAGGTAGTCAGGTTAAAGGTTTCGCCTGCATTGGCGGTAAATACAGTCTCTTCGACTTCAACACTGTCTCTTAGGACTGTGATGACTGGCGTAGCATCCAAGAAGTAGGTTGAAGTCGTGGCAGCACGGCTGTTGCCTACGGTATCGGTTGCTCTCACGATGAAGTTGAAGGAACTGACAGGCTTACCATCTTTTCCTACTACCGGGACTTCAACTTCGAATGTACCGGAGATGAAGGAACCGGAAGTACTAATGCCAGAGATATCACTGTCGATGTCGAACTTATCGGAGGTGATGGAGATATCGCCAAAGTTTGGATTGTTGAAGATAGCCAAGGGGCTGTCTACCGTTTCGGAAATCTCAACTTCGACATCCAGCACTGTTCCAACTTCGACCACAGAATTGCCGGGGAGTCGGCTGTCAACACCAAGTTCTTCGCCTTCGGCAGATTTTGCATTTCCGGAATTGAGCCTCACCTGGAGTGAGTTGTATGCCGGTGCATAGTTATCGACAGCGACTGCGGTGTTGGAATCCAAGACGTCGGCATCCCATACGGTATTGCTTGGTACGTTGTGGGCGTCATCTTTGAGAGTTGGGGTTGCAAGGACGACACTCTTTGAGGAAGAGGCGGACTTGCCAACATCTTGAGAGACGGACACTTCGTAAGTTGCCAAGATCACGCTTGCATCATCACTTTGTGAAATGACTTGTACGTGATCCGCACCGAGGAGTGACACGTTGGTAAGTTCTGGAGAGAATCCAGAGAGATTAGCCGTTACACTTTCGAGCAGATCTGCTACGGCTTGATCCACATCGGAAGTATCGAGTGTGAAGACATCACCGGCGTTTTCACCCAATAGATAGCGGAAACGATCATCGCCATTGGAAGCGATATTGGGATTGGTCATCACGTAACCCACTTTTAGCTGATCGCCGCCACGTACACGGTTTGGTGTATTATCCGGCACGTTCGGAGCAAGTGGGAATCCAGCACGACCGTCGGAACCTTCCGTGATATCGTGGGTACTATCCAACGCGCGAGCACCAAGGGTGATGGAGGTGTCGGCGGTTGGGCGTTGGGAATCGATGGCGAACTTCACCGTTTCAGTTTCTGAACCAGCGAAACCACTTTCAGGATCATCCACCGTAATCGTGATTTGACCTTCCATATTGGGTTTGGCACCGGGTTGGACAACGATAGCCGGTAAACCAAGCACGTTATGTAATTTTTTATCGAAGGTTTCGACATCCTCAGGAATATCATCCGCGGCAACGCCTTCATGATCCAGTGTCTTGCCAACGGCTAAGGTGGCGTTCGTCGGTACGTTACTCACATTACCGATTACATTCGTATCAGCGATTGCGACTGTAGCATCCAGTATATTCTCGAAATCGTAGAGCAGATAGCGCCATTCGGCGGCGACAAGTTCATCGTCGGTCAGTTCGACACTAGAAGGTACGATTTCGTCGAATGTGTTAGACAGATCATCTGGATAGAGATCGCTTAAGTCGGCTACGATTGAATCAGGTATACTGCCATCGAAGGTGGTGATTGTCGCATTGAGGACAATTTCGTTGCCTGGGCGTACTTCGAAAGTAGCGGATACTCCATCGACTTTGTTACTGCCGATACCGAGTTTGCTCGCACCGGCTTCTTCAGAGATGCCGTCGACGCTCATTGTCAGAGCGGCTGCACCCGGTCCACTGGCGCTGATCGACAATTTAACGGGTGCCTCTGAGCCAATGGATGGATAGAGATCTGTTTCTTCGATATTTGCGAACTGGTCTTCCGTGGTAACCGTAAGAATCTCAGGAGGTCTGGAGAGTGGGTTATCCACGACTCTGACGGCTTCGGTTACGAAGAAGACAGAACGAGTAGCCGAGGCGACTATGGGAGTGCGGCCGGATTTGTCTGCATCATCCACCAAGCGTTTTACACCTGATTCGGGTTGCAGTTTTGCACGCCAGTTAACGTTTGGTCCCTGTAGATGTTTTTCTTCGGTCCCGTCGGTAACGATGGTAGCCGCCCAAACGATCCAATTGGAAGCCTGAGCATTGACCAGGTTATTACCGGCTTCGTGGGAAACGATTCGATTATAGAGATCGCTGAGGGTGATACTATCTTCTTCACCATCAGATTTGAGGAACAAGGCTTGACCGGCAACGACAGGGCCTTGGGTGTCGATTTCGATATCTGATACAAGTGGTTCCTCTTTGTAATTGTTTCTTGTATCCGTTGCTTGAGCGACATACTCGGAAGCATTATCTGTGTAGTAATTACCGAGTAGATCAAATGTGGTAGGTGCTTCACTACCGACATCGAATACGATGTTTAGATTTGACTTCGTAGCAGGTGTCGTATCGACGATAACAGCGTTTCCTTCAGTTACAGCACTGTCTTTAGAACCACCAGAAACCTCAACGATGAAGTTCTTTCCATCTGCGGAAGCAGCAGTAAAGGATGTGGCAATCGGATCAGTCAGATCTGGAGTGTCGGAAACATCGTATTTCGCCTGAAGTTTTGTATCCACCCCGACTCGGGTTGGACGGAGAATCTCGCCGTCGGCGCTAAAGAGAGCGGGTTGATAGTGGGTATCTGCTTCTTGGCCTTCGTAGAGAACATCCATGACCAGATTCTCGATCACAGGTGGTTGTGAATCGAGTTCGATTTGGGAAGAGTCCGTACTTGTGACATTACCAATGTTGTCGCCGGCTTTGACTGTAAACCATGCGGGATTGACATTGGCATTGGCAGCAAACTCTAAGCCAGGATGACCTGTATTTTCGAAGTTTTCGGTATCAGGACTTTCATCCTTGTAGCCAAAGTAGGCGGTGATGCGAGTGTTGGTACTGTTACGGATGTCATCCGCGGGACTATCTGACCATACTGTGGGTCCATCTCCTGAGAATTTAATCCAGGTCGGTGCGATAGAACCTTGATCTATTACTGTGCTGAGTTCATCAATTGCAGCAATACTAGCGTTGACAACGCTCCTAGCGGCTGCAGCGCTATCCTCTTCTGCTTCTAGAACGGCTGCAAATAGACTACTGGGGTAACCCCATTCGTCGGAGGCATCAGGCCAATCGAAGGAGACCTTGATTGTGGCGGATGCACCGTTGCTTGGGTTTAATTCGCTACCGGCATAAGGTTTACCTGCTTCGAAGTAGTTGACTTCGAGAGAGTCTGCCACCAATTCGGGGGCGGTATTATCAACATTGAAGCCCGGAGCCACGCGTTCACCCACATTCCCGGCTGGATCGGACACGATGATGGGGATGGTAGCGTCTTTGGCTCTTATGCTCGCGGCATTTCCGACTTCAATCTCGAAGGTAGCCCGTACGGTTGTACCAGAGACTCTGATATCTTTCGCACCCACTTCTGAACCGGCTCCATATTTGGAGAAGTTAGCGGTTGCGCTTTCAATATCATCAAAGACCGGATCATCGTTGTTAACCCGGATGACGACTCGAACGGTATCGCCCGCGTTAACGGTTGTTGTTCCATCTTCAATCAGACTAGCATCGGTTCGTACCGGTGGATTGCTACCATGTTGTACAATCCAGTCACCTTCAAATTCATTCATAACACCGGCATAGTCGGTCACGTAGTTGATGTCACGTTTGGCGTTCATCCAAACAGTGCTGATGTTCGGTGCGCCGTCATAGGTGAAGATGAAGTTATCAGAGTTTTTAACCGCATCTAATTTTGATGCATCCACAGCGGCTAATTTAACCCGTCCGGTGTCTACGTCTATCCCTGCTTCAGGAGGAGGATCAGAGACAGTGGCTCTCCATGCAACGGTAACGGTTCTTGTACCGTCATTTTCATCAATGTCATATGAAATTCTATCTGTTGCTTTAATATCGGTCGCATCTTTTACAAAGTAGGAGAGATTAGCGGTATAATCCGTATTGTCTGCTGTGTCTAATGCATCGGCATTAAATACACCGGTTACATCGATAACCGAACCAGCACGGACCGTTAGATCATCCGTAGCATCGCCTACAATCGGTGAGGATACTTCGACAATTTCACCTTCAATACCTGTGGGGGCTCTTCCATCAACAAAAAGCCCAACTGTGTCTGTATCGGGTTTGGCTTTGGAACTACTTGTTACTGATATGATTGCTTTAGCTGAGGATTCAAAGCCAATCGCTTCGGCATCAATATCATCCGCACTTATTTCGAATGTGGCGTAGACGATAGTTTCTTTATCCGCCTCAGTAGCGATTAAACTATAGTATTCAGACCATTCGAACTCATCAGTTGCAGAAACTGTGGTTGGAGACACACTAGCGCTTCCGCCAAATTGGCTAAAGTCCGCAGTCAACCATTTCTCATCGTCATCGAAGGGGCCACCGCCTTTTTCGCCATCTCCAACTCTTACGACAAGTTGTAGCGATGAACCTGGTACAATAGCGGCTTTGTAATCGTCGATGCCAAAGTCGCTCCATGTTCCATCGGTGCTTTGTACTAATAGATTATCTTCGTGATTGTTAGAAATTTTGAAACTATGTACAACAGGTTCAGGCCGATCAA